>CAIFEX010000063.1 GCA_903789665.1 uncultured Clostridium sp. | reverse complement strand
CAAATACTCCGTCGCTCACTTCCTGTTTCTTAGTGTCCTTCTCGTTTAATTCCTTTAATACCCTCTCTACTATCTGGGATAAATCACTACCATTTAATTCCATCTCTTATTACCTCCTCAAAAACTTTTACTCCATATTTTGAAACATTAGTATCTTCATCTACTGTACCTCCGCTAACTCCTATAGCTCCCACAATATTGCCATTTACCTTTAAAGGAAATCCCCCTGAAAAAGTCAGCACGTTTCCATCATGAGTAAGTCCATAGAAATCCCCTCCTGGCAGCGAAGCATCATATAAATCTCCTGTCGGGCTTTTAAGTGCTGCAGCTGTATGCGCCTTTTTGAAAGCAACTTTCAAACTTATCAGCAGAGAATCATCCATTCGTTCCATTACTATGACATTGCCATCAAAATCCACAATACATATCACCATCGGAACTCCTATTTCCTTAGACTTTTCTATACATTTCTCAGTTATATAACTGGCAATTTCCCTATTGAGAGATTTTTTTACCAACAGTCCATTTTCAGAACCGCCGCCGTTGTGATTTCTCTCATTATCTGTAAATTCAGCCAATCTTTCTTTTGCCTTCTTTAAAATATCCTTATAGTCAAAATATCTAGCTACAGCATAAATAGCATCTGATAACCTGTTTACATATTTCTGCAGATTGCTGCTTACCTCGTAATGGTTTTTTAGTTCAGATATATACCTTTCTGCCCTTCTCACATCCGTTCTTGCCACATCAAGGTGGGCAGATTCCACAGTTCCGCCTGGCACTATAAATCCATTCTGTATGGGACGCATCTTGTCAAGTTCATCTATAGTGTTTTCCAGAGATACAACATCTTCATCCTTTATTCGATCCTTGTAATTTTCGGTTCCAAGTGAGGCCAGTTCTGCTGCAACCTCAAAGAGAGTTTTCTGTATCTTTAACAATTTATCTTTCAGTTTTTTATCTTTAACATAAGCTCTTGCCAGACCAATTGATGAATTTGCCTCATCTATGCTTCCATAGGCCCATACTCTCAAATCATATTTGTTTGTTCTCTCACCGCCTACTAAACTGGTAGTCCCTTTATCACCAGTCTTAGTGTATATTTTCATATAAATCACCACCTAAATGCCATGCTAGTGCTTATTCCATTCAACTTCATCCACAATTCCAACAATGGAGGTATCCGCAGGTATGC
>CAIFEX010000062.1 GCA_903789665.1 uncultured Clostridium sp. | reverse complement strand
TATTCTAAAGGAATCCACCATGGTGCATTTTCTAATCCTTGTGAATGAAACTGCATTTGTAAGTCCCTCACCTGTAGGTCCGGCTATGGTAAATGTGGTGGGGCCCTCTCCACCAAATCCTATTCCTGCATAGGAAGGTGCATTTTTCACAAATATGGTTGTGTCTATTGCCCTTGCCATCGCAGTCAGATTATCCACGTTCTTCGAATGCATTATGGCAGTATGCCTGTTGCCATGTTCGTCTTCTACGGCTGTCTCCAGAGCTTCATCAAAATCCTTGACCTTGACTATGGAAAGTATGGGCATCATTAGCTCAAGCTGTACAAATGGATGAGAGTTCTTGGCCCTGTATATAAGGCACTCTATTTCATCTGAAACCCTCTCACCTATGCTCTCCATCAGATATTTGGCGCTCTTGCCTACAAAGGCCTTGTTTATAGAGTATTTTCCCGTCTGGCTGTCCCTGTTCAAAACCGTATCTACCAGTTTCCCAGCCTGGGCATCATTTATTTCGTAGACAGCCCTGTTTTCCTTCATATGTCCAATTAAATCCTCGTACACGTCTCCTACGACTATTGCTTCCTTTTCAGCTATGCAGGGCAAATTGTTGTCGAAGCTGCATCCATTTATTATGTCCTTTGCCGCCTTTTCAATATCTGCAGTTTCGTCAACCACTACAGGAGGGTTTCCTGCACCCGCACCTATGGCCTTTTTCCCGGAAGAAAGCACCATCTTTACTATTCCGGGGCCACCTGTGGCAACGAGCATCCTTATTCTTCTGTCCTTTAAAAGTATGTTTGTATTTTCAAGTGAAGGTTTCGACACTGCAGTAAGCAAATTGTCCGGACCGCCTGCTTCCCTTATGGCTTTGTTTAAAATTTTCATGGTTGTCACAGATGTCTTGAAAGATCCGGGGTGAGGTGAAAATACCACAGTGTTCCCCCCGGCCAGCATGCATATTGCATTGCAGACAACAGTTGATACCGGGTTTGTGGACGGTGTTATGGATCCTATTACGCCGAAAGCCCCACGCTCAATTAAAGTAAGTCCCTTGTCACCTGTGATAGCTTCTGGCTTAAGTACTTCCGTGCCCGGCGTCTTTTCAGCCGTAAGTTTCAATTTTAAATACTTATGGTCAACTCTCCCCATTCCAGATTCCTTGACGGCAAGGTTGGCAAGTGACATGGCGTTGTCCATTGTTGCCTTCCTCATGGCAGCTATAAATCTCTCACGCTGTTCCAGAGTATAATTTTTAAATTTTTTCTGGGCTTCATAAGCTGCATCTATAGCCTCGTCCATGCTGCCAAATACTCCGTCGCTCACTTCCTGTTTCTTAGTGTCCTTCTCGTTTAATTCCTT
>CAIFEX010000061.1 GCA_903789665.1 uncultured Clostridium sp. | reverse complement strand
AAGGTTATTGACAGACTTTGCATAAAGCTTTGAGTCATTTTTACTTTCTATATAGCTAAAAAATATAGCCTGTGATTCCAAATCAACTGCCAGTGGATATACGGCTGCTGGTCACTGCCCTAATTTTGCTACCCGCTGCTGCTTAAACTGTTATAAATGCTGGAAAAATTACCATTTAACAAAACAATCTTAAAGATTATTTTGACATCAAGTGATTTTTAGACTCAGGTGGAGTTTGCTTGTAAGGAATGCTTTTCTCCACCTTAACTTTATTAACAGTATTCTTAGTGTCTTCAGCACTTAGAATACGTTATCCCTTGAGGGAAGAATTTATTCGACAAATCACAGTTCCAATTTTACAGGATATAGTACCTGCAATCAGGTACTTAAAAACTTCTTGACATCATCTTCTTTTCCAAATAACGTACATCCGTCGGTATGTTCTCCAAGCAATATTTCATTATCTTTGAGTTTTTTGAATAATGGTGATTTTAAAGCTTCTCTCAGGCTGGAGTCTTTTAAATTCACATCTGAATAGGGTGAGAGGGGGCATGGCTCTGCGCTGCCATTGGCATTTATGTGAAAAAATCCTCTCCCGGCTGCCAGGCACCCGCCCATGTATTTCTCATCACCGGGAAATGATAAAAATACTATGTTTTCAAATAATTGCCTTAATTTCTCCAGACTTCTTTCCAGCAGGAGGCGTTCTATGTCTGTGGGTGCAAGCTTTTCGGTGGACTTTATTACTGGAGTATATTCTACAAATATCAGTACTCTTGTTCCTTTATCATAAAGATCCTGTACAAATTCTTTATTTGTGACGGCTTTTATATTTTCAGTTGTTACAGTTATGGAACATCCAAATAAAATTTTTCTTTTATTTAAAATATCCACTGCAGCCATTATTGAATTATAGGTGTTTTTCCCACGTCTGGAGTCAGTCTGGTATTCATTGCCTTCAATGCTTACTATTAGCACCAGATTTCTATTTTTATCAAATAAATTCATATAATCTTCATCAAATAGGGTTCCGTTTGTGAAAATGGGAAAAACTATTTCTTTAACAGAAGAAGCCTTTTCAACAATATTTCTTCTCATTAAGGGTTCTCCGCCTAAGAGCAATATAAATAAGATTCCAAGTTCCCTTGCTTCATTAAATAGCTGTTCCCATCTTTCTTCTGATATTTCACTGTCCTTTAAGTTATCTCCGCAGGAACTGCTGGCCCTTGCATAACATCCCTTGCAATATAAATTGCGGTTGTTACTGACAGCATATATTTTATTAAAAATTGAGTTTCTTTGGGATTTTTTACAGATGACTTCAAGACGTTCTTTACTATGATTTCAATGCCTCTGCTCATATACTCGGATAAATTAAATTGGTACTATGTCAATAAAAAGCACAAATTAAAATGGTTTTATTAGTAGTTGATATGCAAGAGTAAAATATCATGAATAATGGAGTGATAATGCATGAAAAGTAGTAAATTATTTCAAGCAATGAACTTTTTAATTATATTCCTTATATTCTTTTTAATTTTTACTATAGGATTCGATATTATTAAACTAAAAAATAATATAATTAATAACTTTATACTAGGAGTAATAGGAGCTTGTTTAGTTCAATTATACACAAATATATGCAAAAATATTTATAAAACAAAATAATTGGCACAAACATAAATAGTAAATTGAAAGGGAGTAAGATATGGCTTCTAGTCAAGAATATTTAGATTTTATTATTGGACAATTAGATATACTAAACAATATTTCCTATAGAAGAATGATGGAGAATATATCTTATATTTTCAAGGAAAAGTTTTTGGGGGAATATATAATGATCGTTTTTTAGTTAAAATAACCCATGCGAGCAAACGTTTGATGGTTAAGTCAGCCGAGGAGTTACCTTATGATGGTGCAAGACCAATGTTTTTGGTTGAGGATGTTGATAATAAGGAGTTTCTATATCAGCTGATTACGGAGATTTATAAAGAACTTCCTACTCTGAAAGTGAAAAAGAAAAAATAACTTGAAAGAAAAATTAAAATGAAATTAGATGGTATTGGAATATTTGTTAGTAATATGAGAACTATGGTTGAATTTTATAAAAATGTCCTTGGATTTGAAATTGATTGGGACGGAAAAGAGTCAAATGTAATGTTGAAAAAAGATGGAGTATTGTTTATGTTTTATGGGAGTGGTACTATGTCAAGAAAAAGCACAAATTAAAATGGGAAAATTCTAAGTAATCC
>CAIFEX010000060.1 GCA_903789665.1 uncultured Clostridium sp. | reverse complement strand
GATGGAGAATATTGTGTTTTTATGTTGATAGTGGTAAAATATGCGGGTTGAGTACGTTAATCATATACAATATAGAAAACTAATGAGTTAGCAAAGCGAAAAGCAAAAAATAGAATTAATTTGATTAGGAGGGAATTGGACTTATGACTATAGAAGATAAGTTCAGTGACATACTCCCCGGATAGAATCCGGGGCTTCTCAGCCCCACCGGAGATTGTGCGATCAGCAAAGCTTGCCGACTCAAATCCGGTCTTACGGCTTCTCCCGCAGAGGATAATGCTCTACCCTCGAAATTTCAACTAAGCTAAAAGCCCACGCAAAGTTTTTATTCGGTTGCCGCAGCTAAAGCTGTGGGTTTGGTTTTAGAATAATGTTCCCTATAGTCACTTAACTGTTGCCAGCAATAAAATAATGTGTTTTTAACTCGTTAAACCAATTGTATTGAATATAATTGTCTTTCTGGAGTCGCCCAACCACAATTCCCACATCAATTTTAATATGTTTCGCAAAGTCAATGATTGATTCTTTTGAAAAATTGTTGTGCTTAATAAACATCGAATACTCACGAGCGGGAATCAATGTATTCTTAGCAAATTCATCTGCTCGTTTTTCATTTATATCTATTGTTCTCTCTGACTGCCGTATATGGCCATATAATATATGAGCAAGTTCATGGAACAAACTAAACCAAAATCGGTCTGCGTCTTTCCCTCGAACTGTCAAACCGATAACAATTTTGCTCTTATCGAAAAACGTTGCTCCATGCAAAAAGGAACCTTTCATGTGTGGAAGAAAAATGAGTGCAATGCCACAGTCTGCAAGAAGGCGAATCAATTTAGGGCAAAAATCTTTTGGATCCATCGTGGTCATAGCACGGATTTCATTCAAAGAGTTTTTGAGTAATTTTATATTAATTGGTTTAGTTTTAATTTTCCTTGCTTCAAGTTTTGCTTTCTGGGCCCATGCGATTAATTCAAAATCACTTTTTTCGGTTATTGTCAGACGCCGGCAAGCAATTTCAGGTATGAGCGACCTTTGCAGATAACTAAGCTGGACTACTTCAAAATATTTGCGAAGATTAATCACACGTCCTTTAATATTAGATGTTTTTGGTACCCAGCCATTTTTAGACATCTCGTTGTATGGGAACTTCTTAGCCAATTCAATATCGGAATCCATTTCATTTTCAGAATTAGCTTTCGCCAGTTTATTTTGATAAATAGCCTCAAGATTGTTCCAAAATTGAGCTGGTACGCCA
This sequence comes from uncultured Clostridium sp., assembly GCA_903789665.1. Taxonomy (GTDB): domain Bacteria; phylum Bacillota; class Clostridia; order Clostridiales; family Clostridiaceae; genus Clostridium_B; species Clostridium_B lapidicellarium. The sequence goes on along the minus strand of CAIFEX010000060.1, from coordinate 1,461 downwards.
AGAACCATTTCCAGACGCACAGCCATCTCGGGAGTTAGCTTAACTTCTCCGTTTATTAATCTGCTAATGTGTTTTTCAGAGATTCCCATCCGTTGAGCAAATTCTTTTTGATTCATTTCCCTGTCAGCAAGTTGTTCTTTAATAGTTACACCTGGAGGCGTTGCAATAAAAGTTTTACTTTTCACCATTGTGATATCCTCCTTTGCAAATCACATATCGATCTAATCAGTGGTAATTCACTATTTCCACAATTTGTACGGTGTAGATTTTCAAATTTTTCTTTATAAAAATAAGCCGATATGGTTGGACTAAATCCATAGCATATAGTACACACTTTTTGAAGTTCGTGATTTTTGTATTCAATTTGCAATTCTGATGCCTCATCTCAATTTTAGTTTACTCCTTAGGTAAATTATTATACCTGAAATTATGAAAAATGTCAAGATATTATTAACCTATCAAGTAAAAAATTTCTAAGCAATCAAGAATCGGCTGGCTATCAATCATTTTTCTTTACTTAATAACCAGATTGTCATCTGCGTGTATTCCTCATAATTTGATTCCGACAAAATCAGATGATATACTATATATGGTATTAAAATAACGTTAAAACTCCATATATGATATATAAAAACCAGGTGACTGTTATGACAGATCCATATAAAGTCTTGAATATATTATCTAATGCTTCTGATGAAGAAGTGCTTACGGCATATCGGAAAATGGTGAAAAAATACCACCCTGACCGATATGTGGGGAACCCCCTTGCTGACCTTGCGGATGAGAAAATGAAAGAGGTCAACGAAGCGTTCAATTTAATCAAGAAACAGAGAAAAGAAGGGGTTCCGCCCCAGTCCAGTGAGAGACATGACAAAACAGCCTCTCAGCCTGCAGGACAGCCGAGAGTTTATCAGGTAATTATCAACCAGGACCATCCTGAAGAGGCAGCAGCAGGCCTTAACGCCTATGCGAACTATGACAATGTAAGACGGCTAATCAATCAGAAGAAAAGCCGGGATGCCGAGTTAATACTCGACCAGGCCATAAAGAAAGACAGAAACGCTGAATGGCATTTTCTCAAGGCTTTTCTACTTCAGCAGAGAGGTTGGCTGGAAGATGCCTACCGAAATTACTGCGAGGCTGTAAAGCTGAATCCCAGGCATCCGGAATATCGGAAATTCTACGAGAACATTGTATGCCAGAGGAATATAGCGTACATGCAGCAACAGGGGCAGGAACAAAGTGCAGGGAGTAAATTCGGGAATGCCATCCACGGAATTTTTGGAAGCATCTTCGATATCTGCTTCCGGTAGAGGCTTACTATGACAAAAACTACTTTTCTTATGCTTGTGAACTTCGATATATATCTGCTCCTGATCTTTTCTGCGTTTTTGGTATTGCTGCTGAAGGGAAAATTCTGATTATGGGGGGTAGGTATAGTTGTCTGGAACTCTAATTAAT
>CAIFEX010000059.1 GCA_903789665.1 uncultured Clostridium sp. | reverse complement strand
TCTTTGATGCGGGTTTCCACATCCCGCTCCGTAAAGCCAATCTTTGTCCAGCCGTTATGCGCAGGCACTCCCGGCGTCGTATACGCATAGCACTGGGGAACGACCGGATAAGCTGTTTGGATCTTGATGCCTGCCATCACGCCATCTCCTTTACGTGCGATTCGATGAAGTGAATCTCCTTTTCATCCAGCCCATATTTTCGGTATAGCTGTAAATCAATTTCATGAACGGATTTTGACCAGTCGATGTCGGAGTTTGAAGTAAAGTCTTGGAGAGGGACATATTTCCATTTATCTTTTGTATTATCCTGCGTGATTTTTAATATACCAAGCATCACTCTGGCAAATTTACTTTGAACATACTTCAGACAATGCTCAGCTTCTGCTAAATTATCAAAAGCACCTATAGATAAAAATGTTTCTGTTGCCCCAATTAGCGGTTCCCCAATTAGCGGTGTGGAAAGTACTTCACCGAGTGCACCACTTCCATTGGCTTTTGGTATAAATACTTTATATTTATAAAAGCTCTCCGGAACATCCTGATAGTCCTTTCTTCCCCAATAATACACTCTTTTCCCCGATACAAGGCCCAAAAATTTCACATATTCATAATTATCTGAGGGTTTATCATTAAAAAATACAATATTAGCGAGGATCTTAAAGGCTCCAGCACCTACGTCCCTTTTGTGTCCCTTAGATTGAATTTCAATAATTTCCGGGTGCTCTTCCAGGGCTTTGTCTGACAGTCTATATACTCCTCGTCCAGAGATTATAGAATTCATAAAAGTGTCAGACAAAGGTTTAACTTTTTTCAGAATGTCATTTAGTTCATGAAATGATGTAAAAATCTCAATTGGAGTATATTTAATATTACAATTATGGTATGTTATTGCAACGCCTCCCTTAATATCCGTATTAGGGAATACCGCAGTACTGTTTGGCTCATATTGAAGAACTTTAAAATGCTTGTCGTTAAGCATTTTCTCATTCCACGCTTTAGGTGTACTGCCAGCATTAAAAAGGAAACGTGCAGGGTGAATCAATTCTACTATATCGGCAATTTCATAAGTCGCATCCATAAACTGGTTATATACAGGCTTTGCAAAATTTCCGTTATCGCCAGAGTTTTCAAAATCTTCATTATACGGCGGATTTCCTATCACAAAATTAAAAAGTTTATGTCCCATGGTTTTCCTCTCCTTTAGCTTATTAAAACGAATGGAGTTATCTCTTCTCCAGTCATATATCTTAGAGGGTATGGCTTCCGGTCCTTCATCGGTCATTTCAGAAGATATATCGAAAAGTGTCATCTGCTGAAATTCCTCGTATGGCTTGCCGAGCGGGACAGTGTCTTTCAGGCCGTCCATCTGCCAGACGTTCCATGCGATTTTATTTGCCACTGTCTGAAGCAGCTTCCCGTCAGGGTTCTTGTCCCACCGTTCCTGATAGTAGTCAATAAATGTAAGAAGCAAATTGATTCGGGCTATCAAGAGATTGTCACCCTGATACTCGTACCCGTAGGACGCCTCGAACGCCCGGATTGCCCATTTGACCCATTCGTTGTAATCCGCGGCATTTTCATTCACGATCCGGAGCTTCCGGTCGAGTTGCCCAATCCGACGCTCTGGCGGTACGATAAGCTGTCCTGTTGACACATCATAACGGGATACAAGATAAGGTGCCTCTCCACAGGTGATTTCCAGCCGCCGTGAATCCACATAATGTTTCCAAGTTTTTCTTTTGGGAAACTCAATCGGCCCTTCAACAACCGTCCATGTGTGGTCGTCGTTCTCTGTATTGAATACGTTTTTTCTGCCGAACCATTCCTCATCGCAATAATTATTCATCAGGTTGCATAGCCATGCCGGGGTGAAAACCTCGGCTTTTTTTCGTGTGCGCTCCTGCTGTGCCTCCTGAGATTTCTGGATGCGTGGCTTGATGATGTCCGCATGCTGCAAGAGGAGGCTGCGGCTTATCTGCTCTTTATCCGAAAAGCCATGTCCAAGTTCCTCATAGGTATCAGTCGCCCAAATGACGTTCTTCTTCGTCGATTTATCTTTCAGCAACAAGTCAAGCATGGAAGCTACCAGACCGCTTCCAATGTCTATTAGTTTTTCCATGGTTGGAGCGTTTCTCCTTCCTGCGCATTGGTGTATTTCACCATGATCATATTCAAATGGAATATCTCTTTGCCTGCTGAACCGGTTTTAAAAGATTTGCATCTGACTGTCTAATGTGTGTGTCAAGCGTTTTATTTTTTAATTAAAACCACAGCTTTAGCTGCGGTAGCCAATCAGAAAGTTGCGCAGGCTTTTAGCCGGAACAGATAAAATCAAAAAAGTTGTAAATATTGGAACATGGTACTATACTATATTTAGTGGTACAAAAGGGGAAAAGCTGAAACTTTGAGGGTGGGGCTGCAAGAAGCCCCGGATTCCATCCTGGGAATATGCCACTAAACCGTCTTTCTGAATATTATAGCATCTTAGGAGCTTCAAGGCTACCATTCTATGTAATCGAGACCGTCTTTTAAATGACGGTCTCATTGTTTTACTTTTTTTTACTCAGAGATTCCGCATCTTTGCCTGTTTTCCACGCCAGAAACCAGATCAGAAAAAGCAGCAGGCAACCACTGATTCCAAAGATAAGGACCTTAGTATAATTGATACCGGTTTCGCCGACTGTCCCGACTTTTTTTGGTACCTGCGACGCCGGGTCTACAGAATAATTGACCGTGCCGACCTTCCCGGGTCTATATGGCACCGTTTTCTTTTGGATACCAGTGAACA
>CAIFEX010000058.1 GCA_903789665.1 uncultured Clostridium sp. | reverse complement strand
TTATTCCATTCAACTTCATCCACAATTCCAACAATGGAGGTATCCGCAGGTATGCTGTTTCCCACTTCGGTTGCATTCCTGGCTCCGCTTCCCGTAACTACAATTACAATTTCATTGACTCCAGCACCAACTGTATCTATGGCAACAACAGGCTCGCCTATTATATTTTCATCTTCATCTATTTTCTTGACTATAAGCAGTTTGCTTCCTGTAAGTTTTTCATTTTTTTGTGTGGAAACGACATTTCCAACTACCTTGGCTAAAAACATGTATATCCCCCTCTCATCAAGTGATTCTTAGGTCCAGGTGGAGTTTGCTTATAAAAAATGTTTTCTCCACCTTAACCTTAGAAGAACTTATCCAGGCGCGTAGCAGTGCTTATCTCCCACTTTGAAAAGCTGGGAGTATTAGCAATGGTAGCGTTCGGATCAATTTCAGGTGTTCAATAATATTTCACAGTTATATTATTATTGTCCATATAATCTTTTGCAAGAGGAGTTACAAGCGAGTCTCTTTTTATATAAATTTCCCTTGAATCCATATTGGCTAAAATATCCTCTGCAGTTACAACATGAGATAATATTCTGCCCGTACCGGCCAGATCACTGCCGGCAGCGGGAGGCACGCCGTCTTCTTTTCTACTCTCTGTGGGCGGACCGCCGCCGCGTCCGTTTAAAAGAATAAATTCATTTTCCAAAGTCCCTTTCAGTTCATCTCCCCGGATAAAATCAACCCCGAGGCTGCACAAATTATCTCTGTAGTCCGATATCAATCTATTATAGGCCTTGTTTTTACTAAGTCCCAGGCTCATATTCCTCGGATTTTCAGGATCAAAACTGTCCGATACTGCAATTACCTTCTTGTTCATCATAAGGGATTCCGCTATACCTGTGGTTACCAGGTTATCCTCTATGCCCAGGGCACATTTAGACAGGGTGTTTCTAGTCATGACAGGCACAAGTACCAGATCATCACTTCTTACCGCACCTGTCATCTCCTCCTTACAGTCTATCAACCTTCCATTCAGGCCGTCTACATATTTTCCGGGAATAACTTTCTCTGCGGATTTCGTCATGACTATGTCATATTTGAGGATATCCATGGAAGCCAGCGTTTCAAATATATCTTTTAAATTTACAGCCCCTCCCGATATAAACACAAGCACCCTTTTGTCCAGCATGCCTATAATTCGTTCAGCTATGGTCCTCACCAAATTTTCTATATCCATCTGTTCACCTCGCTTACATATCTCCCGTGCAGGCTTCTCATATGCCGGCATCATTCATGGCAATCCCCGCAGGTGTCACAAGAAGGGGGTTGCAGGGTTTGATAGTCCTTATATCAGTATATTTTTCAAATATGCTCTCTATGTTTTTCAAGCAGCAGGTGCCGCCCACCAGGTAAATTGTATTTACATCATAACCTTTGATATTTTTAAGTACTATATCTGCCATTTTTTCAATTACCGGCCTCACCAGAGGAAACACCCTGTCATAGTTCTCTTCTTCAATCTTATATTTTTCCGCCTTATCGTAATCCATGCCAAGTGCACCGGCTATCACCAGGCTCAGGTGGTGTCCTCCCGTAGGTTCGTCTGCACAGTGTACCACTTTTCCGCCTTTCAATACCGATATCCCGGTGGTCCCACCTCCTACATCCACTACCGCACCTTCATCTATTTTCAAAACATCCGCAGCCGCAGTGGGTTCGTCTATTATGTCTGTGACTGTAAAATCGGCAGCCTCCACTACATTTGAAATAACCTTGGTATTGCCGGAACTTATTCCGGGTGGTATGGCCGCAGCTGCATGCTCGAGCTTCCTCCCCAGGATATTTTCCAGTTTCCTCTTCAAATCCCTGACTATGTCTACCGCCTTCAGATATTCCACAACTATTCCGTCCCTCACAACACTGGCAGAATACAGCTTCCCGGCAGCGGGCCTGTCGTTCTTATCCAGCACCGTTACTACGATATTTGAAGTTCCAAGGTCAACTCCAACTTTCAGATCCTGATCCTCAGGTACCTTATGTGGATTTTGAAAAGATTTTTCCACCTCTGCGATAAATGAATTCGCATGATCAAGCACATTTTTTACCATTTAATCACCTGCTCAAACCTATTATTCTAATCAAGTCACTGCTCTTTAGCTCTGCCGCATTGGCTTCGTCCGTATCTATGTGAAATTCCAGTGCGGACGCGTTGCTCACCCGTATAAGTACGTTCTTGAATATAATTCCCTTGGGGCCCTTGGTTTCCACATCCACCATGTCTCCGTCCTCTACACCGTAGGATTCGGCCTGGTAGGGGAGCATATGGATATGCCTGCTGGCACATATAACTTTATTTTTCAAAACCAGAATTCCCCTGGGACCTATCACTGTGAGAGTTTCAGAATTTCCAAGATCCCTGGATTTCCTGACCGGGGCCTTTATTCCCAGGTTATATGAATCAGTTCTGGATATTTCAATCTGGCTGTACTTCCTAACCGGACCCAAAATCCTCACCTTTGGGAAAAATGCTTTGGGACCTGCAATGGCAACAGTCTCGTTTGCGGCAAACTGGCCCGGCTGTTTTACTTCCTTCCTGACCGTGAGCTCATACCCTTTGCCGAACAAACACTCCAGATCCTGCTGGGTAACGTGAATATGCCTGTTTGATATACCTACCGGTATGGAAAATTCCTTGTTCTTAATTTTACTTTCATTTACTATATTTGCTACTAGATCTTCTACAAATTTTTCACTGACCTGCATTACTCTCTGTCACCCTCCTGTATTTCTTTTGTCTTCTTGTAATGGATGCACAGGTTCCTCGGCTGCCCCTTCCTTCTGGGGCATTTGGGATCATGGCATATATTACATACTTCTTTATCTTCCTTTTTGTCTTTCTTTGAGTTCTCTTCTTGAATTTTTTCATCTTCAGAAGGTTTTTCATCCTGCTGGTCATAAACGGCACCGGCATCATACTCAATTTCAACCTCCTGACTTTTCTTTTCCTCAGGTTTTTCCCCTACGTCGGAATTCTTCTCTTCTCCTGAATTTAAATTTTCCCGATCTTTTTCAAGACCGACCGTATATTTTGACTTTATGATACTGTCTAAATCTTTTGCAGGCCTTGGTATGACAACACTGGAATAAACTTTATTGACTTTGCCTGCACTTACTTTTGCCGCATTTATTGCAGCTTTGACAGCTCCTACATTTCCCTCTATTTTTATTGTTACAAGGCCTCTCCCTCTTGTCAGTTCATAACCTATAAGAGTTACATTTGCTGATTTCACACAACTATCTGCAGCTTCCACGGCTGCAGCCATTCCAACAGTTTCTATAATACCAAGGGCCTTTCCACTCATAAAAATCCCTCCCTTGTTAAA
>CAIFEX010000057.1 GCA_903789665.1 uncultured Clostridium sp. | reverse complement strand
TATCTTATCCACAGTTGTCATCTAGTCATTTCTAAAAAAATGGGGAAACTCTAAGCATAGAGCTCGTATGAATTTGTAATATTTTAAGCCTTCCTTCCCTATCGGGCGGCATAATTGCAATTTCCCTGTCAAACCTCCCCGGCCGTCTAAGTGCAGGATCCAGAGAATCAGGTATATTTGTGGCACCGATTACAATAACCTGACCTCGATTTTCAAGACCATCCATCAGTGCAAGAAGCTGGGCCACAACTCTTTTTTCAACTTCACCATGAACATCTTCCCTCTTGGGGGCAATGGAATCCAGCTCATCTAAAAAAATTATACTCGGTGCCCGGCTCTTTGCCTCTTTAAATATTTCTCTCAATTTCGCCTCACTTTCCCCATAAAATTTATTCATTATTTCCGGTCCGTTCACATGGGCAAAATAAACTTTTATTTCAGAAGCAACTGCCCTTGCAATTAAAGTTTTTCCCGTACCCGGCGGTCCATAAAGCAGCACACCCTTAGGCGGTTCAATGCCTAATTTCTTAAACACACCGGGATACTTCAAAGGCAGCTCTACAATTTCCCTTATTTTTTGAACCTGCTCATCCAGCCCCCCTATATCTTCATATGTAATTCTCGATCCATCAACATTAGACTCAGGTTGTACAAAAACAATATCGGTCTCATTATCAACTTTAACCACTCCAGATGGTGCCGTACCATTTACAATAAAACTGCATCTGCCGTTGCCAAAGAGAGTCAGGGATAATTCATCCTCACAGACCATCGGCATGCCTTTTATCAAATTCTTTATCCCAATCTTATTTTCTTGTGTCCAATTGTAGATATCCTCAAGAGGAGAAAGAAGTATTTTACGTGCAATTTTAACTTCAGCTTTACTTATTATAACCTTGCCATTTATACCTACACCAGCATTGTGTCTGATTACACCATCCATCTGAATTAGAGGTTGACCATAAATGTCGCTAAATGCCGGATAGACTTTTGCCGCAGTACTTTTTTCACCTTTTATATTCACAACATCTCCAATATCCGCTCCCAATTGATCCATATTTTCCCTGTTGATTCTAACAATACCCCTGTGGGAATCCTCTATCAGCCCCTCTTTAACCTTCAATTTAACGGAATTAAATTCAGTCATTTTTTAACCCCCTCACAGCTTTAATAAGCTGCAAAATAAACAAAGCTCTTAAACAATAATGGTATACGGTATACCATTATTGCATGATGAAACCCCTTACGTTCCATCATTCCTTACAACTTAATTTTGTACACTATACATTTAAGTTGTCCTCTATTTAAATAAAGAATTACCGTATATTAAAATGGTATACGGTATACCATTTTAATATACAAATACTTTTCCCATCTTAAATCAATCGCATCTATTCACTTTATATCGCGCTTGTATTTTTACATTATATTCCATAAATAAATTTTCTGATTTTATTATATCATCCTCAAATAAAAAGTTCAATAAATTTTCAGAAAATTTATTATTTAACAAATATAATCATTGTAAAATTCAACACAGACATCAGCCTCTTTTATCCGGGTAAGCCATATTAAGAAATATCTGCCCTGATTTCTCCACATGTTTTTTCATAGCTTCATAAGAACTGGAACTATCATGCCTCATTAAGGCACTGACTATAGCTTTATGTTCTGACACCACTTCCTGAATCCTGCCAGGCTTAGTATACGTCAGATGGGTAAATTTGTTAACGTATTCACAGAGTGTATTTATAAAATAGTATAAATGAGGACTATCTGCTGATTTCCAGATACACTCATGAAACTTTCTATTTAGGACACTTAATTTTCCACTACTTTTCTTTTTGCTTTCAGCTGACAGCTGATCAACTATTGAATTTAGATAGGTTAATTCTTCATCTTTGATCTTTCCTGCTGCAATACTGCAGCTCAATGCCTCCAATGCAGTTCTGATAAGCTGAATTTCCTCAATGTCACTTTTACTGAAACCGGAAACCACTACGCCCTTGCGGGGAATATAAGTTACCAATCTTTCATACTGAAGCTGACGGATTGCCTCGCGTACTGGAGTCCTGCTTATTTTTAACTGATCTGCAATACTGCGTTCTACCAACCTTTGGCCCGGCTCCAGCTTTCCATCAAGTATAGCATTGCGTAAAATAGAAAATACCGAATCTCTGATATATCCTCTATTATCAAATCTTATAGGCGGAAACTGATATTCCACTTGCACTACCTCCTTAAAATTTTCTAAGTGAAAATCTTCATAAGCCCTGCATCTTATAGTTAATTATAATTCTTATGATACATCAAATGCAAGTAGATATATCAGATCATAATTGCTAGAATATCATATTTAAAGAATTATTTGATATTTCTTAATTTTCAATTTATTGTTATATTATACACTCATATTGTCAAAATAAAATTAAAGTTATTCACAGTTTATTCATTATTAATACAAAAGTGAAATTTATTTTTACTGTTTAATTGATACAATCATAATATTGTTTTCAACACCCCACACCTCTTCAACAGATTGAAATCCGGATTCCCTCAGAAGTGACATTTCATGACTTACCATAAAGGGTATGTCACAGTGGTAGAGATTTCCCCCAGGATTGTAATCCGATTCAAATTTTTTTCTTTGTGAAAGGTAATATGTCTCCAATTCGGCATTGTCTGAACCAATCATGTAATCGCATTCTATAAAAGTACCGTTGTCTCTAAGGCATCAGAAAATGTTACCGTAAATCTTCAATTTCTGGATATGAGTAAAATAGTGAAATGACATGACGGATATCACAGTATCATATTTTTGAGTTCCCATATCAAAGGTAAGATAACTGTCATTTATAAGATTGATGGAATATTTTGAATATTTTTCAGCCAGCTTTTTAAGCATTTTATCCGCCAAATCAACGCCTGTGACCTGTACTTTGGGAAGTTTTTTAAAAATTGAATGCAGTTCCAAACCCGTACCACATCCTAGATCCAATAGTGTTTTAGTATATGCGGGAACATACTTTTCTATTTCATAATAACATTCTTTTCCCCCATCGATATTGATAATTTGCTGAGTATCATATACATCCGCACGCGTGTTAAAAAAGCTTTTCATTTCTTCTGAAATTTTACTCATGACAGTCTTCCACTCCCACTTATTTTCTTCATATTTTAGGAATATATAAAAAAAGACATTTTAGAATTCTTTCCAAAATGCTTTTTTACATTCACCCTTATGGTGCCGGAGGCGGGAGTCGAACCCGCATGGTATCACTACCGACGGATTTTGAGTCCGTTGCGTCTGCCAATTCCACCACTTCGGCATGTAACAAAAATTATATTATCACAAATATTATTCACGGTCAAGAGTTATATAAAATTTAGAGTTTCCCCAAAATAAATTATTTCAAATATACCTAGACCTATAATTCTAA
>CAIFEX010000056.1 GCA_903789665.1 uncultured Clostridium sp. | reverse complement strand
TAGAATTATAGGTCTAGGTATATTTGAAATAATTTATTTTGGGGAAACTCTAATTTTTGATAAAATGTGATTCCGAGATTCAAGTGGATTTTATCCAAAAAAACACTTATCATACTTGAATCCCAGAATAACCAGTAATGTTTATAATTTCAGTATAAAAATCTCCTTATTTCAAATCATCTGGAACAACCCAATATCCTTTAGAGTTATGAGTTTTTAAATAGTTTTTGAATTCCTGTGATTTATATGCTTTTACTATATCTTGAGCCCATTTTGCATTTTTATTTTTTCCATCTACCGCAACAGTTATATACAGATCATCTACCAATGTTTCCGATAAGAGAGATTTATTAGCATCTATTTTAGCCATATATACAATAGCTCCCGGTAGAACGGCATAATCTGCATCATTAAGAGAACGCGGTATTTGCGAAGAATCCATTTCAACTATTTTCAAATTATATTTATTCTGAACTATATCCTTTTGAGTTGCAAGAGTTTTCGTTACTCCTTCTTTTATCTTAATCCACCCAGCTTTTTCAAGCAGCGCATAAGCTCTTGCAGCATTTGACGGATCTTTAGGAATAAATACCGTATCTCCCCGTTTAACTTCATTTATTGACTTATACTTATTGGAAAAGATTCCCGCCCTTACTGTTGGAATCTTAACTACAGATACAAGGTTTGCTTTCTTTTCCTTATTATATGCCTTCACATAAGCATTGTGCTGAGCTACATTAAAATCCAAACTTCCCTCTGTTAATGCCACTTCTGATTGAAGAAGATCCGAAAAATTCACCAATTTTACTTTATAGCCTTCTTTTTCAAGAATTGGCTTTACACCTGCATTGAATAAATCATTATAAGGTCCCGGAGAAACTCCCAATTTTATTTCCTTTTTTGTACTTGAAGAAGATTTACTGGCAGAACCACAAGCTGTCAATCCCAATGCCATAAATACAACCATAATTGCCATTGTTATAACGTTTCTAAATATTTTCTTTTTCATAACCTTTCCTCCTTTAACACTAGCCTCTTCTAAGTTTCCTAGAAAGAATATTACCTATAGTCTGTATAACCTGAACAAATATTATAAGTAGAATTACTGTAATAATCATAACCTTGGTATCAAATCTTTCATACCCATATGATATAGCTATATCACCTATTCCTCCACCACCTATGGTTCCCGCCATAGCAGTAGCTCCTATAAGGCCTATAGTAGCTGTAGTAAGAGAAAGTACAAGTGAACCCATTGCTTCTGGAAGTAAAAAATGCCATATTATCTGAAAGGGTGTGGCACCCATTGCCTCTGCTGCTTCTATAGTTCCACTGCTCACTTCTAAAAGTGAATTTTCAACTAATCTAGAAATATAAGGTATAATAAAAACTGTAAGCGGAACCAGAGCAGCGTCAGTGCCTATGGAAGAGCCAACTATAAGTTTGGTAAAAGGCACAATGGCAACCATTAAAATTATAAAGGGAATAGAACGAAATATATTTACAATGGGATTCAAAATTTCATATACATATTTATTTTCTAATATTCCCTTCGGCCTAGTAACCACCATCAATATTCCCAAAATTGTTCCAAAAATAGAACCTATGAGCAATGGTATAAAAATCATATATAAGGTCTGCAATATTGCAGTATAAATTTGAGACATGCTTATAGTTTGCATCTATACCACCTCCTCAACAAAAATATTTTGTCCTCTGATATAATCACTGATTTTTTCAAATAAATCACTCTCACATCTAATTTCTATTATCATATTTATAATTGGTATATTCTGAAGTTCTGTTACACTTGCATTTAAAACACTAACTTCCACATCAAACATCTTTGTTATTCTGGATATCATAGGTACAAGAACAGAATCTCCAATAAATTTGAGCCTTAAAAACTTCGCATTTTCCTTATATTTGATATTATCTTTGAAAAGTTTCAGTATACTATCAGGTATTTGATCATTGACAATGCTATCCAGAAATTTCTTTGTAACTTGATTTTTAGGGTTTCCAAATACATCTATAACCTTACCCTTTTCAATTATTCTTCCTTTTTCCATAACAGCAACTTTATTACAAATTTTCCTTATTACATTCATCTGATGAGTTATCAGTAAAATAGTAACTCCATATTCTTCATTAATCCTTTTAAGAAGTTCAAGTATTGATTCGGTGGTTTGAGGATCCAAAGCCGATGTAGCTTCATCACACAAAAGTATATTCGGATTTGTAGCAAGAGATCTTGCTATACTGACTCTCTGTTTTTGCCCTCCAGACAATTCATCTGGATAACTTTTAGCCTTGCTTTCTAAGTTAACAAAATTGAGGAGTTCATATACCCGTTTTGATATTTCATCCTTTGGCAAATGATTCAATACTAAAGGAATAGCTATATTATCAAATATAGTTTTTGAATTTAAAAGATTAAAGTGCTGAAATATCATTCCTATTTGTTTTCTAGTATCTATAAGTTGTTTCTTATTAAGTTTTTTCATGTTTTTCCCATTTACTATTACAGTACCTGATGTAGGTTTTTCAAGAAAATTAACTGTTCTTAAAAGTGTACTCTTTCCTGCTCCGCTAAATCCTATGACTCCATATATATCACCTTTATCAACTTTTATATTTACTCCCTTTAAGGCTTCAATTCTTTCTCCATTTTGTTCAAATGTTTTGTACACATCTTTCAAAACAATCATTTAAGGAACCTCCTCCAATAATAGGATCTTTAATTCTTATCTATTGTAATTAAAGCTTTTTCTGCTAAATTTTTGAAATACAGAGAACTCTTTAAAAGGGCAGATTCATCAATCTTAAATTTAGGGCTATGGAGAGATTCTCCTTTTCCAACACCTATATTAACAAAAGCACCCGGCAACTTTTCCTGATAATATGCAAAATCTTCTCCACCAAGCTTGGGTTGAATAATTCTAACTTTATATCCTATATTTTGAGCCATTTTAATTGCCATTTCAGTTAATTTCTTGTCATTATTAGTTGCCGGAGGTCCTTCATGCCATATAAAATTAATCTTTCCCCCATAGGAAGCCGCAATTTCCTGCGAAATTTTCCTCATTTTTTTAGGCACCAAAATTCTATCCTGCTCATCAAGAGTCCTTACTGTACCCTCTATATACGCTCTCTCAGGTATAACATTCCAAGTATGTCCACTTTCTACATGAGTAACACTCAAAACTGCAGAGTTGGAAGGACATAAATTTCTACTTATAATCGTCTGTAGTGCAGTGATTATATTAGAAACAATAATTATAGGATCTATACCAATTTCAGGATGAGCAGCATGTGTACCCCTCCCTATGACTTCAATTTCAAATCTATCTACAGCAGCAGTTAAAGGACCTACATTAGTTCCAAGTACACCTACATCCAGATCAGGTGCACTGTGTAATCCAAATACAGCTTCAACACCATCAAGTGCATCCGTTTTAAGAATTTCTTCCGCCCCATGACTGGATTCTTCTGCAGGTTGAAATAAAATTCTGACAGTCCCATTAAGCTTACTTTGATCTTTTTTAAGCAAGTATGCAGCTCCAAGTATACTAGTCATATGAAAATCATGCCCGCAGGCATGCATTCTACCTGGATTCTTAGATTTATAAATTAAATTTGTTTCTTCATCAATTGGCAAAGCATCTATATCTGACCTTATAGCAATTATGGGCTTCCCCTTTTCACCTTTAATTTCACCCACAACTCCTGTTTTAAGCGGTAAATCAAGTATATCTACACCAATATTTCTAAGAAGTTCAGCCAATTTACTGGTAGTATTATATTCTTCATAAGATAACTCTGGCCTTTGATGAAAATATTCAAATATTTGTTTTAATCTTTGTTCAAACTGCTTCTCCGGCACAATGGCAACACTCCTTTATTTTTTATAATAAAAAAAAGCTTCCTCCCTCAGTAGGGACGAAAGCTTCCGTGGTATCCACCCAAATTCATATAAATCTCACAATTTATATCTTATCAAGTACTTTGACTTTGACAAGTAAGTCAGTTATACTCTCCATTATAACGTATGGTAACGTAAAAACCTACAATATCAATTCTTAAACTCCAAGTGCATTTTCAGAAAACTTCTTATTATCCATTCACACCATCCAGGACTCTCTTTAATAATATAAGTTAACTTACTTTTCTCTTCATAGCTATATAATCATCATAATTACATATTATGTTCTATTACAATTAAAGTGTCAATTTAAACCTTAAAAAGGTAACACCTACTCTTAAAAAATAAGTAAATTACCTTTTCATTCTGTCCTCTCAAAATTGCACAGTAAATACGTTTCCCTTTTTCCACTTTGGTCAAG
>CAIFEX010000055.1 GCA_903789665.1 uncultured Clostridium sp. | reverse complement strand
TGATTATGAAGTTTTCAAGGTACAGGTACAATCCACTGTTTTAAAAGGCGCTTACGTATCGTTAACTCACCGATGCAGTTTGACACGTCACCATCACAAGTGTCTTTCAGACACCAGCTGCCACCGGCATCCTCGTATGGCTACGTTGCAGAGGAGATACTGCCATTTTGTTAGCTGTACAGCACTGGCCTTCTTTGTCATGTGGAGGTCGGTGCTGTATTTAAGTTTCAAAGCACGTCAGCCCACCGCTACAGCGAACAGCACATTTTTGTAATTTTTCTGATATTATTTTTTAACGTCGCTTTTACGATGCCTCAGCGATGCCTGTCGCCATGTCTTCTAATTATTTGTTGACAAATCAATTATACCAGAGAAGTAATACTGCTTCTATCGTTTATTGATATTCTCGTCGCCTTTCAATCATTTCCCGGCTCTTCTCCAATGCCACTTCGATCGTCTTATCCATGTCGTAGTACTTGTACTCACCGAAACGTCCGCCGAAGATTATCTTTTCTTAAGCCTGTCCTTCAAAATTTCTTTAGCGACAACAAACAGCTCAATCCTTATAGCAAATCCCATAACGCAGTAAACCAGAACAGAAATTAGGACTGCTATAATCAGTTCTAGCAAATTAGCAAGGTTTAAATGCTGGATAACAAAATATGCAGCAACAATGGCCACTGCTGCAGAAAATGTCGTTTTCAACAAATCCTTAATGGAAATAATAATACTTCCACAATGTAAATGCTTATCACATTCTCCCCATAACAGTATGGCGGTAACCGCTGCGGAAATACTTGTTGCTATCGCCAAACCAGCAATTCCCCAAAATCTTGAAAGTAAAAGATTCATGGTAATGTTTATCACGACGCCAATAATAGAATTCCGCATCGGAATTCGTGTATTCGAATGCGCATAATAAAAACGTGAAAGCATTTCCCGAATACCTATAAAACAAATACCGACTGCATAGAAGCATAATGCTTCAGATGTCATAGCAGACGCAGTTGTGTCAAAAGCGCCTCGACCAAATAAAGAATCCGTAATTAAATGCCGGAAAACGATGAATCCCGCAGTAATTGGGATCAACAATGTCAAAACATAGTTTAATACTTTCTCTACTGCTCTTCGTGCTCCAGCATTATCGTTTGAGGCAACAGATTCTGTTATTTGCGGATAAAAAACTGTGTTAATAGGATCAACAAGTCCACCTTGTACAAACATTATTAAACTATTGGCATAAGTAAGAGCTGAGATTCCTCCAACAGCCACCTGAGAGGCTACAGTCCTGTCGACAAGAGTATTTACCTGATTCACTGAAACGCCAAGAATGACAGGAACAATAAGTTCAAAGAATTGTTTGACGTATTTATCTTTCCAGTTCAAATTTAATCTAAGTCTAAATTTCAGTTTATGAACCGGAATAACAAGAAAAAGCATCTGAACACCAACTGCCAAACAGCTTCCAACAGGCAACAGCCAGATGTTAAGCTTAGCACCCAATGCAATTGATGCCATAATGCAAAGACTATTTGGGATTGCTGCAAATGCAGTTGGACCAAATATCTTATTGGCCTGAAGGTAACTATTATAAATATAAATAATCGTTGAGAAATAAAGACTTAATACACCAATTCTAGTGAACCACACTGCATACCATAGGGTATTACCAGAGAATCCTGAAGCGAAAACTTTTACAACTTGTGGTGTGAAAGCCCAAATGAGGGCAATAACCGCAGTCGAAAAGAAAAGCACTATTGAAATCAATGTATTAGTAAAAATATCAGCCTTTTCTTTCCCTTCTTTATTATGAACTCGAAAGAATACAGGAATAAAGCATGTGGTCAAACCAGTCCCAACAAACTGAAATATGGTTCCTGGTATATTCTGAGAAATAAGATATGCGTCTGATATTCCTGACGCGCCGAAAAAATAACTAAGCAGAACCTCTCTAAAAAAGCCAAGTAATTTAGCAATAAGAGTAAAGACAACCACGCTGCTGACTGCACGCCCAATCTTTCTAGAATTCACAATTCATATGCTCCTAATAAACCAGAATTTTTCTTCTTAATCCAATAAGTAAATAAAAGTAAAAAACAAATACTGCCAAAATATATGACAAGTACGTCCAAGGCGAAACAAACATTCCAAATATAAAAAAGAAAATCCCCTGGACTACAAAAAATATTGAGAATCGTGGCATTACTGAGTCTCGTATTGTCTTTATCGATGCCCCAATAAAAAAAGCAAGTATAGATGTAAAAGCAATTCCTCCAATTATTCCAAAATCCGAAACAACTCCTCTAAAAGCTGTATATACATTACTTGCTGTTCCAGGTAGTGAAGTGTATACACCCTGCGTCTTGATGGCAACTCCCATAAGATTAGAAATTCCCAAAAAAGTTTGTGCACCTAGAGATATGCCTTCGCTTGGTTTATAATAAGCTGATATCCATGTGTCAAAAGATTGTACATCTCCAAAAGCATAGACCACAAACTTTTCAAGAACAACAGATAAGGTTGAAGAGTTAACCTCTCCTATTCTCAACATCATTGAAAAAATCAAAACGAAAAAGACAGCTACTACAAGAATAACTACCGATATCACCGTCTTTATTCTCACATGCATCCAATCCCTCCACTTGTAATAATATCCCACAAGATAACATATTATGAAGAGCGTACCCCCCTATCAGTCCTGCTTTTGTATTGTTCGTAAGCGTCACAAGCAAAATAGGAATAAGAGAAATAAGGGATATCCATCTCTGGGTTTTATGAATAGCAAAGTTTAATGAGAAACCACCGCAAGCGGGAGCCGCATATGTTGCTACATTAAGCAACTGAAGAACCGTATTGCCCTGTGAATCTCCTGAATACCTTGCAACTGCTAATTCGTGATTCATAGAAGCCAAAGCATTAATATTATTGATCTCTGCAAGATGAAAGCCATTAATCTTTAATTCATATGCCCATTTTGCAAATGCCAAGAATACCAAGATGTACAACATGCTCCACGCAGTTTTTGAAATGCGAAATTCAGAATGATCGGCATCAATATATAAGTCCCTATTTGTAAATCCCTTAATCACATATCTATTTCCAAGAAAATAAAAGATGGAATAAAGATACAGCATAAAAATAAGCCATATAACGCCAGCATAGTTCCACTTATAAAGTCCATTTGCCCCTAACATGGATGCCAAAATGTATATCGACCAAATCAAGATAAGTAATAATGCGGCATTGGCAAATGTTCTTCCGATCCTCTTTACCAAAAGGAGCAATACAAAAATCGAAATAAAAGCAAACGCAACCGAAATCATTTATCACCTTTCCTCAACTTGGGCCAACTCAACTTCTCTGTCCTTTACAAACACAGAACTTCTATTCTTTGTAAAGATAAGCCATATAATAAATAAAACTATAGCAAGAATGTAAGACATATATGTCCATGGAGAAATAATAAATCCATATGTCATAAAGAAGAATGTACATGAAAGAATAGTAATAGATATGACGGAAATGCCATTTTTTAGCCGATTATACTCTTCAGAGGCTCCGCTAAATACTGCAATTACGGTTAATGCAATTATTCCCCCGACTATTCCAAAATCAGTAATAATTCCTCTGAATGCCGTGTAAACATTGCTTGATGTTCCCATTAAGCTCGTATATACCCCCTGAACTCTATTAAGAATTCCCAAACTACTAGAAATACCCAAGAAGGTCATACCACCATTGGTGTAATCAAGTGAATTTGCATAATTTGAAACCCAAACATCGAATGACTGTATGTTTCCAAACATGTAAATTACTAATTTTCTCATTACTATAGAAAACGTTCTCGCATTTAACTGACCAATCCTAAGCATCATAGAAAAAATCATAAACGCAAGAAAAGCAAATAAAATGACAAGAATGTAAAGTATTCCTTTTATACTAACTGATACTCCTCTTTTGTGAAGTGTATAGTACGAAATAAAATATCCTGTTAAATACAGTAAAGCTGCCCCTATCATAGTAGCTTTGGTATTAACAGAAATAGTAATTAAAAAAGCCGGCAATAAGGAAAAAATAGACAATCTTTTTTGTCGCCTTGACGTTGCAAAATTATAAGCAAATCCTCCTATTATCGTCGAACCATAAACCGCAATATTAAGAATCTGGGTAATCGCATTTACTGCCGACCCACCACTATATCGAGAAACAGCAAAGGAATTATTCATCTCAGCAAGAGAATTTATATCAAAGAAATCCGAAAGTCTAAATCCATTTAAGGCAATTTCATATCCCCACTTTATTAAACCTAAAACAATAATAACAAAAAGGATTTTCCAGCTACTATCGGAAATCTCAACGGTCGATTCAGTTACTGTGAGATGCGATGATTTATTGATAATACTCTTGCCAAAATACCAGCCTAGCAAAAAGAATCCTAACGTGATGTATATCCATGTAACACCACCCAATCTCCATTCATATGTTCCTACTGTCCCGGCGTAGGAGGCAATTATCTGAACAGACCAAAAAACTGTAATAAAGTTCAATATTCCGAATCCTCTGCCTTCAATCACCTTAGCAAGGAATATAATTACAAAGGATATAATAATTAAAAGAATTAAATCCGACATTTTATCTCCGCTGCTTATGTTCATAATAGTAAACCACGGATTTATGTGATTCTTTCATAAACAGGATTTTCCGGGGTCACGTGCTGAGCCAAGACGCTTCTGCA
>CAIFEX010000054.1 GCA_903789665.1 uncultured Clostridium sp. | reverse complement strand
GTACCTCATCAGGTACAGTGCTCAAGAAAATCACCAAGTCGCTAATTAAGCTAAAGATAAAGATAAGTACCTCAAATTTCGTAAGAAACTGTCAAACATCAATCTGATCATCCTTGATGATTTCCTGCTTACCAGCATATCTCTGGAGGAAGCAGAATTCCTGTTTCAATTGTTCAGCGAAAGAACGAAGCAGGACCATCGCTCCTTCATCATATGTTCTCAGCTTACGAAGAAAGGCATGTATGAGAAGCTTCAGGCCTTGTCTCCCAGCCTGGCTGATGCCATTGTGAACAGACTGGGATCCAGTGCGTACGACTTTGGAATCGAAGGAAGATCAATGCGGGAACTTGATATTCAGGCAGAACTGGAGAAACAAAGAGAAGCACAATCCCGTCAGTGAAATCATGAGCCAATAAAGTGGAACAGCCTGCACGGAGCTGCTCCACTTTTTAGATATTCCTTCCGGTACCAGATCCGGCAACGAGGCGGTACCAGGACCCGTCGGGCCAGTACCAAAAGATTCCGCCGCGCATGGTCCGCACATCCGCCGTCAGCGGTACTGGCCGATGCCAAATTTGCTCGATTGCCTGAAAACCGCTGTATTACTGGGCTTTCGCGCCTATTTTCCTTCGACCCTTGACATCAAGCAGACCGTCTCGACATGGGTCGAGAGGACAGAATGAATGTCATTTGAGCGTATCCGTTCTCGGAAACATATCCACTGCGTTTTTGGGGCTATCGGTAGACGGGAACATATCAATCGTGATTTCACAATTCATAACAAAAATTTTGCAATCTCTCTGGTCTTGTATCAGTTAGCCAGAATTCAGAAACAGAATATAAACATTATCTTTCAAATATTTACTCCACTGAGACACCGATGTTTTAGATGATCCCAGCCGACCATATTACATCAAAGATCTTTTATTCTGTCAGTATCCAGCTACACTTCACATATAACCAACTATCTTTTAATTCAGCAGAAAGCTTTCCATTCATTTTATCCATCAAGGCTTTTGCAATAGATAACCCTAGTCCTGTACCTTTTCCTGATCGAGTTTGATCTGCTGTATAAAACCTGTTAAAAAATAATTCAACATCTTTTTCTGTTATATCTTTTACATCATTACTTATTGTTAAATTTATTTTTGTGTTATTTTTTTCAAGTGTTATAGATACATTCCCATCTGAATACCTTATAGCATTTATAACAAGGTTTTCTATAACTCTTTTTATAGCTGACTCATCACCGATAATATTCATTTGTTCTTGAGGAATCTTAATGCTTGGAACTATTTGTTGTTCATTAAACTGGTCATATAAATTAATTGCAATTTCCTCAACAATACTATTCAACCCTAATTTTTCAAATTTTAAACTATGATCAACGGATTCAATAACGGAAAGCTCGAAAAAATCATTTAGTAATATTTGCAACCTCTTTGCTCTATCTTTAGCAATTGCAAGATATTCCTTTCTTTCTTCATCTGTCACTTCAGGTTTTTCTATTAATTGAATATACCCCAAAATAGATGTTAGCGGCGTTCTTAAATCATGGGATATGTTTGCAATAGCCTGTTTCAACTCCCTTTCAGCAGATTTTTTCTCAATATTAGACAGAGCATGCAGATCAATCAAATTATTGATTTCAATTGTCATCTTTTCTATATCTTTATCTAACAATGTTATATCTATTTTCTTTTCAGTTTTTCTTATATTATAATTTTTCAGTTGATTTAATATATTCTTTAGTTCTTTTTTTATAAATAACAAGTGAGAAAGAAAAATGAAAGCTAATATACTTGAAATAATTACTAGATAAATCACTTTTCCCCCTCACTTTCACTAATTATTTGATTTCTAATCTTCTAAATATCATAGTTCCACAATAGGCCATAATAATGAATGTTGATACAGAGATTAATAGATTTTTTCCAATTTCATTGAATGTAATAACAGGACGAAAGGCTTCATAAATCTGATAAAATATAGAATTTTGATATATGATTCTAACTATTTCATACTTAGGAACAAATCCCATTTCAATTATATATAAGATAATCGTTCCCATAACTGTGATAATAATAGTCTTTCCGCTCTCCTTAGCTAAGGAAGCAATAAGCATTACAATCGATGAATAAGCTATTATAATAAAAGTATATAAACTGAAGGCTCTCAATAAATATACAACTGTAACACTAGTATAGATCTCACTATATCCCAATAAAAGAGTTTCAGATATGGCTGTAATTACTGGTAACATAACAGCAGTAACTATTGAACCTAAAGAAAAAACGATTAACTTTGCCAAATAAATATGCCTTCTTTTATTTCCACTTAAAACTTGATTTTTAACAGTACCTGTAGCATAATCTGCATTTATAAAAAAACCAGCAAAAGTACTTATAATTAAATTAAAAACTAATGGCAATTTCATCATTTCCATAGCATTATATTCTTTTAACCCTACATTTAAAAAAACTGTATTATTCATTTGCCACCAATCTATTATAACTAGATAGTTAGCCAATGCATAAACGAAAGCTACTACTCCAATCAAAACCCAAAATGTATGATTTCTTTTTAACTTAAATAATTCAGCTTTTATTAGATTAATCATTATTTACACCTCCCACAAGTTTTGTAAAATAACCTTCCAAGTCGTCTCCCATTTGTGAAAATTGCTCAATAATAAGTCTGTTTTTAGTTATGGCCATTGATACTTTCTGTATATCATTAAAATAACTATATAACTTTATGGTTCCATCTGGCATAACCTCAAAATCTGTTGTATCCAGTTCAGTTTCTATCACAGTAGCAGCTTTACTAGGATTATCTACTTTAATACGTAAATACTGTCTGCATTTTTTATTCAGCTCTGATGCTGTAATCTGTTCCAACAATTTTCCTTTATGAATTATACCATATCTTGTAGCAAGCTGGTTCAGTTCACTTAATATATGGCTAGATATTAAAACTGTCATTTCTTTTTCTCGATTTAGCCTTTTTATAAGCTCACGAAGTTCAACAATTCCCATTGGATCTAATCCATTTGTAGGTTCATCAAGAATTAAAAATTCTGGGTCACTTAAGAGCGCAATAGCAATGCCCAGTCGTTGCTTCATCCCTAATGAAAAATTGACCACCTTTTTTCTTCCTGTGTTTTGTAATCCAACAAGTTCCAAAGTTTTCTCAATAGACTTTTTATTTGGTATACCTTTTTGTAAGCGATGCAGTTCTAGATTCTCATAGGCTGTCATATTAGGAAATAAGGCAGGACTTTCAATGACTGCCCCTATTCTCTTGATAGATTGCATTAAATCCTTTTCTCTGCTTTTTCCAAATAATTCTATATCTCCCTTAGTTGGAAATGCAAGACCTGTAACGATTCTAAGTAACGTTGTTTTACCTGCACCATTTTGTCCAATAAATCCGTAAATTTCACCTTTCTTAATTTCAATATTTACATCATCAAGGACATAATCTTCTTTGTATTTTTTATAAAGATTATTAGTTCTTAGTACATATTGATTCATACGATTCTCCTACCTCCCTTATATGATAGTAATAGTATAAAAGCGGATCCATAAGAGAACTTAAAGAAAATATTAAAAAAATCTTAATTTTTTAGTCTGTATCCCATACCCCAGATAGTTTCAATATATTCTTCCTCGGGATTAATCTTCGCCAACTTATTTCTTATATGGCTAATATGAACACTAACTGTATTATCATCTCCTAGAAAATCATCATTCCAGATGCTCTGAAATATATTAGCCTTAGTGAAAACTTTGTTGGGAGATTGTATCAAAAGCAACAGTATTTCATATTCGCGAGCGGTTAATACAACTTCACTTCCTTTAACTGTCACTATTTTTGACTCTAAATCAAGGCAAATATCTTTATGTTTTAACACTTGGTTTTGTCCTCGGCTTTTTACTTGTTTATATCGTCTTAATAAAGAATCAATCCGCGCTGAAACTTCTTCAATATCAAAAGGTTTCGTAATATAATCATCCGCTCCTGTTCTTAAACTGTTTACCTTAGTTTGAGCTTCACCTTTAGCTGAAATAATAATCACAGGTACTGAACTATGCTCTCTTATCCTCAAAAGAGCTTCTTCTCCTGTAATTCCTGGTAGCATTAAATCAAGAAGCACCATATCCCACTCTCGTTTCTTTATATACAGCATTGCTTCAGTTCCTGAATATGCAGATTGTGCCGTATATCCACTCTTTCTTATAATATTACATAATAATTTATTAATATCATTATCATCTTCTACAACTAAAATTTGTATTTCTTTTTCCATAATATCACCCATCCATCGGAATTAACATTGTGATCATCTCATCCTATTCCTTATTTTAGAAATAGATATTTTATACTAATTTAATTTATAGTTCTTTATTACTCTCCATAATAGTTTTGCTATATCCTCAAACCTTCTGATACCTCTGCTGGTTAGATGAAGTTTTTTCAATTGCCTTTATATTACCTTCCATTTTATTTACGTAGTTTAAAAATAAAGTCCCAAGCAGAAGTCGATCCTTTCTGGGTATTCTATTCCATACATAACCCTTGAACAGATCTTTAACAAGAAAGACTTCACCTTCATTCAAGTTTTCAGTTTCCTTAATAGCTTGTTCTAGTAGCTCATTAACATCACTCATGTTGTCCTCTCCTTATCAAT
The DNA here is from genome assembly GCA_903789665.1 of uncultured Clostridium sp. Classification (GTDB taxonomy): domain Bacteria; phylum Bacillota; class Clostridia; order Clostridiales; family Clostridiaceae; genus Clostridium_B; species Clostridium_B lapidicellarium. The sequence continues at coordinate 108 of CAIFEX010000054.1, read as the reverse complement.
AACAATATCAACAACATTGTTAATAATATTATATACACACTACTAACTTTTTTCAATTCGCCGATTGTAAAATGAAGTTGGACATCTGAATAAAATAAAGATCCATGG
>CAIFEX010000053.1 GCA_903789665.1 uncultured Clostridium sp. | reverse complement strand
TAGAATTATAGGTCTAGGTATATTTGAAATAATTTATTTTGGGGAAACTCTAATTATAAGGTAATTTGACTATTGGCATAAATAGATCTTCCTCTCTATTTTATAATTTAATATATCCCATATTAAAACAATATATTTATTAGCACCAAAAAAACAGGGTATTGGTATAATGGTATTACCACTTACAGGTTAATTTTATCACAGGAACTCAAATACTTCTATATTTCTTCAATTTATTTATTTCTTTTCTGCAAAACAATACTTCCCACACAAAAATAAAACAGACATCCCCAAATAGGATGTCCACTTTAAAAAACAATAAAGATAATTTAATGGAGGCTGCATTTAAGTTTACAGTGCCCTGCAGCCACAGACACTAATGTAATTAATACTTTTTTATTTAAGAAGCGTTGGTATATTGTTATATTATATTTTGATCCTTAAAATAGCCTTAAAATTTCACAGCAATCTACTATTAACTTTTACAATACAATGTGTTAAAATAGCACATAAACAAATCTTCTCTTTATAATATAATATTTATAATAATATTTATACTTGTAAATCAAAAAAGAGAAATGAAAAAGGGGCTATTATTATGAACAAACGAAACAATATTCGTGCTTTTATTAACTGTAATATTATCGATGGAAAATTTGAAAAAGATAAAGATACTGTAAGAAAAGGTACAATACTGGTGGAAACTGCTGATGGAAAGGGGAAAATAAAATTTGTGGGGAATAAAGATGAAGTGAGCATTCCAAATAATTGCAAAATTGTGGACTTAAAAGACAAATATGTACTTCCAGGGCTTATAAATGCCCACGCACACCTTTTTGGTGATGGAAGCCCAACTTCACCAGAACAATTAAAAAGAACTCCAGATGAAAATTTGGAATACATGAAGTCTTCACTTGGAAAACACCTGATCAAGGAAACCATGAAAAAAAATGCAATGGCGGCACTTCATGCAGGAGTAACCACTTTTCGAAGCGTCGGGGATCCCTTTTATTACGACATAGAAGTAAAAAATGAAATAAAAAACAGCCCGGAAGTTGGGCCGACAATGCTGTGCGCAGGTCCTATGATATGCATAACGGGAGGTCATGGGTATAAATTTATATCCCAAGCCATAGACTCACCCTGGGAAGGGAGAAAAAAAGTTAGAGAACACATATACAATGGCACCGATCTAATAAAAATAGCCAATACCGGAGGAGTCACCGATTCTAAAAAAATAGGCGAAGCTGGAAGAGCTCAAATGACCTATGATGAGATTGCAGCAATATGCGATGAGGCACATAGGGCAGGCTATCTAGTAGCAAGCCACTGCCAAAGTACTAAGGGATTGAAGGAAGCTCTCAGAGCTGGAGTGGACACCATAGAGCATGGTGCTGAAATGGACGATGAGGTAATTTCCCTATTTAAACACAACCCTAGATCTTTAAGAGGATACAGTTCTCTTACACCCACTTTTCTCACTATATATTATATATTAGGACTCAGTACAAAATACACTAAACTGACTGACATACAATTTGCCAACGGTAAAATAATAGAAAAACGTATGAGCTCAGGTTTTAAAACGGCCCTCAAAAATGGAATCAGGACAGCACTTGGTACAGATGCCGCCATGCCTTATGTAACTCACTACGGTACATGGAAGGAATTAAAACTCCATGTCAGATATGGAGGAACTACAAATAGACAAGCTATAATGCATGCAACTAAATCCAATTCTGAAATACTAGGCATAGACAAAGAAGTCGGTACCCTGGAATCCGGAAAATATGCAGATTTTATTGTAGTAGATGGAGACCCCATTGAAAATTTAAATTATTTGGGCAGTCCTTACATGGTAGTCAAGAATGGTCAAATTGTGAAAAAAACAGATGACTACATCATACCTGAGATTGAAAATATGATAAAAAAATTGGACAAGGAAATGTAGTCGTAAGATCGATATTTAACTACTTAATATAGAAGGAAATGCTGCCAAGCTATTTTTAGAATATAGTTTGAACGGCATTTCCTTTTTGCTGCAATTTTTTATTGAATATAAAAAAACGGGCAGCTTTTTCAGCTGCCCCAGAAATTTATGCTTAGTATTATAGGAGTGTTTTATTTTATTGTACTAATTGTCAAGTAAATCTCTATTATAAGAGAAGTTGCACGGTTCACCATCACAATTTAATGCTACATCGTCGTCCTCCGCTGCAAATATAACTTTTTTATCTATAACATCCTCGTATAATCTTTCCTGAGCTTTCAAATTCTTTTCATTTTTCATAATCAATACCTCCATTTATATAATAAGATTTATAATCTATTAATAATCTCTATCAATTAATTATTATTATAGCATAAGTTGTCAATTAGTCAATACTTTTTAGAATATTTTATTTATAATTTTACTTACGTTATTTTGGATATTATTAAATTATCCATTCTTCAATTTGTCATTAATCTGTTTGATACTGTGTTTCCATACACCATATAGTGTTATCCATATTGCAATATATATTGCCAGAAATATGATAAAATAACCTGCAATACCGGCAAACGTGTGCTCCATCCAATGTGAAAAGTAAGCAATCGGTAACATTGTAAGAGAAGTTATGACAAAATGTATAATAGACTGCTTGGGAAAGCTCCAATCATCATTTTCCCATATTACAGAACCTGCCCCCAAAACGGCACCTAATAAACCTGACAGGATAAACTGCAGGACAACTGCATTTATCTGGCTCCCGCACTGTGACACCAGTTCGGGGGAGGCAGGTGAATAATAACCCTGTGCCAGAACTAAAGATATTACAATTGTTATGGTATAACTGATGAAAACTCCAATGGGAAACCCTAAAAATCCCCTCACAATAGCCTTGTTTTTCATATAAATCACCTCAAATTCCTAATACTTTTTTAATTTTGGAAACATAACGCCGGGAAACAAACGTTGTAATATTACCGCATAATTTCACACAGATTGTACCGCTGAAATTCAAATCCATATTTTCAACCTTCCTTAAATTTATAATTTCCGATTTTGATATCCTCACAAAGGTATTTTTATCAAGCCTTTCTTCAAGTTCATAAAGCCTCAGTCGAAGCAAGTATTCACTTTTTTCCGTTTGTGCATATATTTTTCGATTTGCCGCAAAAATGCGGACAATGTTGTCATGAGCAAGTATTTTCAGAGTACCGTCCCTAAAACCTGCTATAGTCTGTGGACGTGTATCCGAAAGTTTTTTAATCAACTCATCTACTTCATCCGTAATCCTGTTAGTTAAAATTATAATTTTAGACTCCTTGCAAGATTTATCGATCCTTATTTCAACCTGCATCATTTCACTTCCCTTTTTCTTTGCAATTATAGTATATATAGAACGATCCCTTTTGTATATCGGTTTTCTACAAGCGGTTGTTTACATCACATAAGCGGCAAATAAACTTTTCGTATCAGTTCATATTAGCATCACAGCATCTTGAATTCCTATATTTAGATAAAATTTCAAAATAAAAGCACCTACTAAAAAGTAAGTGTCAGTTTTTATAATATATTATTGCCTTAATATTCTTGCATATTTTTGAATCCGCTAAACTACCCTATTATCACCAAGTTTTGTTCTATCAAAATTCACACAAGAGAAAAATATCCTAAACTAAAAAGTAGAATTCTTTTATTATGAACTAAAAGCCACCTTTGTTGTATAATTTGCAGTGTATCTGGAAAAAACCATTAAAATATATATTGAAAATTGAAAAAATAAAAAGTACAGAGAGATCTGTACAGCACATTCCCAACAATGAATGTAAATGACAATTTAAAAAGTATTAATAATGAAATATGTAAAAATAATTTCGATAAGCTTATAGAAATACACAATAAAGTAATAAGTGATCAGATAAATTAAATAAGGAATGTTTTGATGTGAGCCTGAAACTATCGTTAATTCTTTCAATGAGAGAGATTGATAGTGAAAATCTTATATAAATAGATTAGTTTAGTTATGTTAGTTTTCAAGTTAATATGGAAATTAGTATCATATACTTGCTACCATAAATTCCAATTCCCTATAGGCAATATAAGATCAGCTTACAGGCCATATTCCACTTGTCCATAAAATAGCTCTCAATTCTTTATAGATATTCTAAAATCAGATAAAATCGAAGTGAGAAATAACAGCGATATAGAATTTCAATTCCTTAAGGTATCCTAAAACTATTACACACATATGGAATATAAATATTACAAAGCTAGTTTCAATTCCTTACTAGGTATCCTAAAACATACCGCCCGCAAGGGTTGTGTCCGCCTTAACTCCAATTTCAATTCCTTACTAGGTATCCTAAAACTGACAAAGAAATGTATGACTTATACCACAATGCGTATAGTTTCAATTCCTTACTAGGTATCCTAAAACAGATAATCCCTGTGCCCCTTGATGATTCATTATATAGTTTCAATTCCTTACTAGGTATCCTAAAACGGGTGCCACAAATGTCACAAGACCGCCCAAACTTTGTTTCAATTCCTTACTAGGTATCCTAAAACTCCACCCTCACCATGGGGGACAATGCTGCCCTTCAGAGTTTCAATTCCTTACTAGGTATCCTAAAACGAGACATAACAAACATAAATGAAAATTTAGATGCGGGTTTCAATTCCTTACTAGGTATCCTAAAACATTGTTATAGAGTTACATTATTTCCCTTATATGAAAGTTTCAATTCCTTACTAGGTATCCTAAAACGAGACATAACAAACATAAATGAAAATTTAGATGCGGGTTTCAATTCCTTACTAGGTATCCTAAAACCAAAAGAGACTTCAAGACAAGTATTTCAAAATATTGTTTCAATTCCTTACTAGGTATCCTAAAACGTGGGACCATTGATTTGTATTACACACATATGGAAGAGTTTCAATTCCTTACTAGGTATCCTAAAACCAATTAATATCACATTACCACGTTCTGATCTCTCTAGTTTCAATTCCTTACTAGGTATCCTAAAACTAAATTATCCCCTTGAAAATTGACTTGTTTTGTTATGTTTCAATTCCTTACTAGGTATCCTATGGTACTATGTCAAGAAAAAGCACAAATTAAAATGGGAAAATTCTAAGTAATCCT
>CAIFEX010000052.1:2958-5178 GCA_903789665.1 uncultured Clostridium sp. | reverse complement strand
ATTTTTTACCTAATATCAAATATAGCTTTAAAAACTAAAAGCATCTGAAACATTTATAATTTCAGAATGATGTAAATAATCTAAAACATTTATTATAAGAGCTTGGTTTATTGAAATTTCTTCTAACTTATGTAAATTCTTTAAAATAAACTGTTCACAATACGCTATCATTTCTTTAGATAATTCAATATCAGTTATAGCAGAAGACAAATCTATTTTTTGTTTTGAAATTAACAATCTACCATAATCATTAATGTAATAAATATAGACTTTAGAATTAGACTCTTTCTTAATAAATTTATACCTTTTATTCAACTTTTTTCCTAGATTCGTACAATCAGAAAAGAAAATAGGTAGATTTAAATTTTCATTTTGATTATTTGTGATTGCTTTAATCTTCAACAAATATTGAATAATAAATGTCGGAGCATTAATATTTTCTCCCTCAGCTATACCTTGTAAAATTTTTCTAAGTTCTTTTAATAATTGTTGATTATTGGGCAGCTTATAATTAGAATCTACTGTTCTAATATAATAATTATTATTAGCGCCAATTATTCCAACTCCAGGAATGATTTTATATTTATTATTCATAATTTTCCCTCATTAATTATGATCTTACTTTTCATGACGTTTAGTCAGACAATAATTCATAAAGAATTTTTCCAATACTGTAAAATCCATTAGTATCATTTTTTCGTAAATAATATTAATTATCCAACGTGCTGTAATTATCGGTACTGAATATTGAAAATACACTTGATATTCATCGTCAACCACTGTGTCTCACGATGTTCTGGAGAAGCAAATCGATCAATAATTAAGTATTCTTGCCTAGTATGTGGAGAATAAAAATCTATCTTTTTTTCTAAAACAAGCTTTTGAACTATTTGCACAACTTCATTTACAAACTGCTTTAGATTTTCATTCTTATTAAATGAACAAAACTCTGAACAATCAATTTTCTCCTCTAACTTAGAAAATCGAATGTTAACTTTATCTTTAACAGTTTTATCCAATTTTGAAATAAAAGCATGATAATGCGAAGACTGACACCTGTATCCATCATTAATAATTTCATTCTGAATTATTTCTTTAGGTATATAAGACAGTAATTCATCAACAACATTAATAAACTTAATTAGATTATTGTCCTTAAAATAGTTATCAAAGAAATAATCATCAAAAAATTGTTCAAGAAATACATATAGTTGATATTGATCATCATTTTGAAAATATTGTTTTGCTAAATCAACACTTATTTTTGTTTTTAATTTATTATTTGAAATGATATTTGATACATTGAAAACCTGAATTAACTTTTGATTATCTTCTTTTGTTTTACAAATATAGGAATCAGGATTTCTTTTTCTCATTTCTATTAACCATGCTTTTTCGGCAGCTGATATATAATGTGAGTTAGAAACAAGTAAATCAACTTGATATTTATTTTCCATCTATAACCCTCCCCTATTAATCATTTTTTTAATCATTGCATGTGATATGTACTCATCTTTTTCTGAACTACCATAAAATCTATTTTGTGCCATATGTACTAAGCTAAAATACAAATATTTCTGTTGATCTATATTCATTTGTTTATTGGCTAAGCTGAATATTGAAGTTAATGATTGATATGCATCTTTAGGAACAGTAGACAAATTAGGAACATCAACAGAGATATCTTTAGTTGAAAAATCTGAATACAATTCTTTTAACACAACATTAGAACTTTCTTTCCAGCTCCGAGCAAACCAACTTTCAACAATAACTCTTCCTTGTGTAGAATTATACTTCTTCATAAGCTGTCCACATAAATTGGATTCAATACTAAATTGTTGTAATACTAAATCTAATAAATGATTATTTCCATAACGATGAAATTCCGGGACAAAATTCTTTTTAATAAAAGTACATTTATAGTATCTACACCACATCATTAATTTATTTTCAAATTTTTTTGATGGAATAGTTCTTATACGAAGACTAGGAAAATCATTATCCCAGTATCTAATAAAAAACCATCTTTCTTCATCTTGCATTAGTCTAGCTAATTTCTGAATATAATATTTATAATCAAGATTAGGTAGTAAAACAGTATAAGTTTTAAAATTGATTTTTAAATGATTATGAATTTCAAATTTTTGGGAAACGACTTTTCCCGTATCTCCTTTTTCTTTTCCAATTGTTATAGACATTATATGTTGTGTATACATAGGC
>CAIFEX010000052.1:860-2948 GCA_903789665.1 uncultured Clostridium sp. | reverse complement strand
TCCCAATTATTCCTTTTAGTTAAGATAGGAAAAATATTCCCTCCTTCTGCAATTCCAACTTCTTTATTAATTGTTTTAACGATATTAATATCATCTTCGTTATCTAAATTCCATATTTCAGGAGACAAGCATATATTTTTATATATAATCCTAGGTATATGAAATAATAAGTCATAACAAGGAGGAATACAGTTAATCGGTTTATTATTTATATAATTTATTAGTTGCTTTAAGTTATTTACAAATAATGATTCACCATCAACTTTAGTCTCAAGCAATGTATTCCATGTTAAATTGATTCTTTTTTCCAATTTATCAACAAATTGTAATCCGTCTGTACGTAACTCAATATATATGTCTTCAATTTTTAATTTAGAATTATCTTCCACATATTGGTTTATTTTAACTTGATTATTATTAGTATTAATAATGCCAATTTCAGGATATACGTTTGCATTATAAGACATAGACGTTCCAGTAAAACTCTCACTTTTTGGCAAAAATGCCATTATAGGTAGTACATATTTAAATGGGTATTCTTTATCAGCTTTTGAATAAAGAAATTCATATTCATTTTTATATGGGTTATGGTCAATAGCAGTTTCTAATATTTCAGAAAAAGATATTATTTCTTGTGTCGTTAATCTAATTTGATTATTGCTCAAATTTTTACTCAACAATTTGATCCATTTATTAGACCAATTACTAAGTGTTTTTATCATCAAACTATCATTCTGCTTATATTCATTAACAATTTTATTTAATATCTCTGGCTGATTGATTCGTAAGGCTTCTTTAATTGAGATAGGATGGAAATATCCGTATTCATTTGCAAAATACTGTCTATAAGCTCTGCCAAATTGATAATCTTTCGAAAGGACCGCCATGTTCTTAAACAGAGTTAACAAGTGTTTCGGAGGATTGAAATTTTCTTTAGTTAATATATTAGTCTTCTCTTTAATAACTAAAGGATATTTTACTTTTGTTACTTTCCGTAACTTTTTTATAATTTTAAGGAATAAATTGAGATCATTTTTGGAATTCAATGTATTTAATTCGGTATTGATTGCATACAAATAAGATTTAAGATTAGAATTTTTATAACGAGATAGCTGATTTAATACACTATTTGATAAAACATTATCTTCCGTAAAGATAATGTTTTTTTCTAATAAGTATCTTAAACAAATTCTTTTCTTCTTAGATGAGACTTTATAATCATTTAATACAGTATTGAATACTTTTAGATCTATATTATTTACCGATAGTAATTGAATTATCTTTCCTAAATAAGAATTCTCATCAATATGAATATATTCCACGCTTCCGTCAGGAAGAGAATTCAACCAAGTAAATATCGATCCTTCTTTTTGATACAAAGTATTCAATGACAGCTTTATGTTAGAATCTTCTTCTTCCATGAGTACCAACATATTACCAATAGCTTTATTACATGCTGGATTTAAAAGAAATACTAATCGAGTTTCTCTTACATTCTTATCATAATTTATAGACAATCCTTGAAGCCAAGTTGCACGTGTACCACATCTTATTAATAAGTTTTCAATACTTCTTTTGGCAGACTCGCTTTTATCAATAAAACAGGCTTTATATAAAGAGGAATAATAATATTTTAAAGTAAAATATATGCCTAAATCTTGCTTAATTAGATTCTTTAGTTCAATTAGAGAATTCGAATTACTGTTTAATCTACTTAACTGTTCATAACTTATATTAGCTTTTCTTTGTCCCAATACACTCATGGTCTTTACCTCTGATTTTAATAAAAAAAGAGGATTTCTCCTCCATTTCTACCTTATCCTCTACCTTGTGTTGGCTTATTGTAAGAACAACTATTATACCCAATTGAAGCTCCTAATTTATTTAATAATGTTGCATCATCAGTTCTTTCAGTAGTTAAGCCCAAATCTTCCAATGCTGCATTAACATCAATTTCCACTTCTGCGTCTTTCTCAGGCTTAATAGTCAATTCTACGACATTTTTTCTTTTATTTTTGCTCATAATAATTATTACCTTTCATTATCTAAATAAATACAATCTAATGTCTCTGTACAATTACAATTGGC
>CAIFEX010000052.1:0-850 GCA_903789665.1 uncultured Clostridium sp. | reverse complement strand
AATAAATCTGGTTATACAATCTGTTTAATTACAATGAAATAAAAATGAATCATATTTAGCTTTTAATTTATTATTTACTAATAATTACACAGGAATTTTAATGGTGCCATCAAACATTTTCCTCACCTTTCCCTTTCTTAATAGATTTTATGTACCTAGTGTATATGACTAAAAAGTGGCAACATTAAAAAAGTCGTATTTGAATTTTAATTTCAAATACGACTAAAAATACAAATATAAATTTTAATGATAAAACAAAAAATTATTTATATGTAATAAGCAATTTTTCCAATACTTTACCATATTGTGTCATATCTATGTTGATTAATAGATCTTTAGCAGCCACACTTCTCTGATAATATTTTTCATTTTTAGTTAGATGGTAATTTACAATATTTTCAAAAAAGTATAGTGCTATTTTATAAAATACTAATTCTGGTCTAGTTTTTATCTTTTCTGCGCTTTCTATAAAGAAAGAAACTTCATTTTCTCTCTTTTCTTTAAGTGAAAATACAATAATATTTACAATTATTGCTATAAGGGCAATTTGCATTTTAATATCTTTACTATTTATATATTGTTCAACTATTCTTCTGCCAATAATTTTATTGCTATCTAAGTCATAAAATTGCATAAAATTACAAAACAAAGCTACATTACTCTTATTAAAATTCGGAAGATTAAAAATTTTATCCTTTACTTTTTCTCTTAATTCAGTGTTAGGTGTATCTTTAGGTCCCTTCAGTACCTCTAGCCATGCATCAACCCAAAGTAACTCTTCTTTTTTATCTTTATCAGGTAAGTTACTTTGAATAACCAATTCTTTAATCTGTTTAATTTTATTTACGTC
>CAIFEX010000051.1:6490-6818 GCA_903789665.1 uncultured Clostridium sp. | reverse complement strand
TCTACCAGGCTACTGCCTAGCGGAGGGTGTCCAACTTGTTATTGCAATTTACCACAAAGAAAAAATAAAGATTTGATGAAGATTATTAGAAAAGCTTTCATATATCCATAAATAATTTGACGCAAAAAATTAGAGGCACTCTATAAAAGAATGCCTCTTTTTATCATATCATCTTAAAATACTTAAGTGCTTCTGTGATAGCTTTCTCCTTTTCCGGAGTTGTACCCGGTCGTCTACTATTCTCTGATTTTCACTACCGACCCACCTCTTTGTGTGGAAGTTTATCAAATATAACCGTCTGATATTTTCTATAGGCTCATTTAGACCC
>CAIFEX010000051.1:0-6480 GCA_903789665.1 uncultured Clostridium sp. | reverse complement strand
ACAATTTATGTCATCCTTAAACTCCAATAATTCAGCACAAGCAATGGAAATCTATAATAACAAAATTAAGGGAAATACTGATAAGGAAAATATAATACGAAAAAAATTAATTAATGATGCAAAAAGTATATATGAGCAATTCAAATCAGGTAAAACTGATTATGAATCTGCTTTAAACAAATTAAATAACTTTAATCAAACCGGCCTTGCCAGTTCAGAGCTGGAATCGATTATTACGAATACAAATGCACTTAATGATTCTAAATCTGCTTTCCAAAAGGGAATTGATGCTGAGAAAGCGGGTGATTATGAAAGTGCTATAGAACAATTTAGTAAAGTGATTAAAGAAGACAGTAATTATAAGGATGCTACAGAACAACTAGCATCATCGAAAAATAAGTACATATCAGATATAGTAAATAAAGCTTCCAAGCTTACCGATAACGAAGAAATAAAGAAGCAAATAGATAATATAACCACTATTGAAAGTAGCATTGGGCAGGATAACAAACTTGATAAAGTAATTGACACACTAAAACAAAAATACAGTAATCAAATATTACAAAAAGCTAATTCTTTAGTAAAGCAAGATAAATTTGATGATGCATTGAACTTGCTGAACGATAATCAAAAGTACGAATATAACTCAAATCTTTCGTCTCGCGTTACAAGTATTAAGAACAATGAAATGAAAACGTATAATGCAAATTTGTTTAATCAGCTAAAAAGTCAATTAACTATAAATTATGATGAAATTGAAAAAAAATATGACATAGTTCCAAAAGGTTATGAGACAAAATATCATAACCTTAGCCGCACTATAAATATTGAACCCAGAATCACAGTTGCAGATAGCTCTATATATTATTTTCTATATACAGGTTTTAATCAAGATGATTGGATTTTTATGGATGATATTGTTTTTGCTTGTGACAATAAACGGCATGAATATAAAGTTGATTTTTCAGATAGAAAAACTCAAGTTTTAACTGGTAACGGTATAGCTGAATGGTATGTTATGGCAGATGATTCTGATGGTTCCTTAACAGGATTAGTTTCTTATGCTACGGACTTGACTGATTTAATTAATGATATTTCTAAATCGACTAATAATAAAATTCGATTTAGTGGTCAGGGGTTTCGCGATCATACCATAAGCGTTGCTGAAAAGAATAATGTATTAAATCTTTGGAAGTTCTATAAATTGTTGAAAAGCGATAATTCCTTATTGACTAAATTAAGCTAAACTATATCGAAGTAATCTTAAATAGCATTAAGCAGCTTATCGCCAGTAGACGGTAGGCTGCTCTTTTTGTTGTGCAATTAAGTTTAATATTATTTACTACCGATCCTTGTTATCCTCGTGCTGTAAGCCAGTATCAGAGCCCGAATTGGATTCAGGGGAAGAAGCATCATTGTTTGATATATTGCTTTCTGTAGATTTAAGTTTAATATTTTTAGGGTTCGTAGGATCAGTATTAAAGACCTGAGCCTCTTCATCATCGTTCGTTTCAGGTGTCTCATCTGTTTTCTGCTCATCCATATGTGCTTTTGATAGAAGTGCATATTTTTTAAAAATGTCTGATAATTCATTCAAAAATTTTTGACGTTCATCGTGGTCTAATCCTTCAAGCACAAAATAGGGAGTACGTAGAATAACCATCATGAAAGCTATATCATAATGCAATGAAAGAACAAATCGTTTTAAAGTCGATATGGTAAAATCCGGTCTTTTTTTATATACAATTTCAAATCCTGATTTTATATTATCTACTAATTCATCTAACGTTATTTGGGCGGTGGGGTCTTCAATAGTATCATATGTTTCAATTTTATTCGGACTTTTCAAATTTGAAATACTATTTTTTGAATCTAAACCCAGTTCTTTTTTTAAAACCGTATCAATTTTATTACTGCTTTGTAGATTTTTTTCTATAATAGCTTGTGCTTCCATGCTATCACAATCGAATAAAAACTTAATTAATGTTATTAAATTTTCAGATGATAAACTTTTTATTCTGCCGTTTTCTAAAGCGGAAATATAGCTTGCTTTTTGGTTTATTACATTAGATAATTCGGCACCAGTGATTTTTTTCTCATTTCTTTTGTTTTTTATTAGTAACCGCAACGATCTAGTAAGGCCAATTTTATTAGTAATCATAAATATATACACCTCTACACTCATTTTAATATAATTGTAATACAAAGGAATATAAATGTCAACATACAATTTATATATTACAACATTACAACATTACTATAAATACAGATTTGTAGTAAAATAGTAATAAGTAAAAATATTATCTGTACTATTGACAATCGTAGAATCTATGCTATAATAAAATTGTAGACAGTAAAGAAATTCCAACATCTGAACTTTGAAAATTTCACAAGCCTAATATTAATAGGAAGGAAGGCCAGCCGCATGACATCGGAACAGCAGTCAGTAGATAACAAGGCCGTAGAGTGGCTCTACAAACGTATGGACGAGTACAGAGCCGAAATCCACGCACAACACGGAGATAGTGATCTGTTTCTAACAGGACTATCTGGAGGCATTGAGGTTGCTTTGGCTGTGCTTGGACTTGATCGGAAGGGGGCTTGATAAGTTGATTTATTTCAGCGACATTGTAGATTCGATTACTGAAATGTCTGGTTATTCAGATGAAACCAAAATCACAATGGATTTGCAAGAAGCATTGGAACCTCAAATTCCAGCAAGGCCAAGGAGCGTTGGGAAATCCCATCCATATTACTTTTCCAAAAGCCATCGAGTTGTCCCTCGTTCGTCCACACGTTAAAATTCGGGTTGTATAAACTGAAAGGAAGTCTATTATTATGAAATTCTATGACAAGTTTTTGAACCTTTTCGGCAAAGAATGTGTTGTCAGTGATGAAATCAAGCTGGACAAATCAACCTTGGATTTAGACCATATGATCAATGAAGGAGATTTAATCCAGATTCCTCTTAAACTAAAACTTGATGATCTGAAAAACTGTTATGATCTTGTTTCACATACGAACGAATCTGCCGACTTATCAGAATGGGAAGATGAAATTTGGTGTGATGATTATGATGAGGAAAAACCATTCATTTCTCTTTACATTGATTTTGAGCAACTTTTTTGTGAGGATGGTGGTATACAAGTAGCGATTAATATCATTCCACCTGTCCGCACACAAGAGGAAATTGACGAAGAAGTACAGCGTGAAAAAGAAAGTGAATTGCATAGCATTATTGGATATGATTCTTACAAAGTTTGTGAATGTGATGGCAATGCAGTCTATTATTGGGAAGAATTGCGCGATAGGCTTATGGATGAAAAAGAATGGCGTGACAAGCATTCCGATAAAGACGGACGCTACTCTTTTTATCAGGTCGAGGATTTAAACGATACGTTAAAATTTCTTTTGAGTGTTCCTGAAATCAAAGCAGCTTATGAGGCATTCAACAATGCTTTCCCTGTAAGGGAGGATGCTTGAACATGAACAAAGCTAAAATGAAAGAAATCCGCTATGATGTTATGTTGTCGTTGTATCACGATTTGCCAAAAGAACAGTATATGCAGTTTGAAGGTCTGCATTTGCTGAAGGAATCCATTGAGGGCAAAACCTATCAGGCAATTTGGGCAATGCCTGACGGCTCAAAAACAGCATGTATTTTACTTGATGACTATACCGTCAAGGATTATCCAGTCAAGATAGTGGTAGGTGGAATGACAGGTTTTGCGGCATAAACAAGCAGGTCTGCGCCATAAACGGCGATTACCATATACCATTATATACAGAAAGAAGTGAGTCCATTGCCTTATTTTGCGACAAAAGAAATAGTAGACCTCACTGTATTACAGTACAGCAAAATCTACTAATCTCAATTGCCATTATAACCATGTTCATATGCACTTATACAACGCACATAAAATATTTACAAATATAGTGTAACTGATATGAGTGCATTTATAAATCATTTAACAAAAATAAACGGAGGAAAAAATTTATGGATAAAAATCTTGTAATACTCAATGAGATCAAAGAAATGGATAAGGAACTTGCGGCACAACTTGCTAATGTGCCGTTTGATAAAGGATTGCCAGTCCTTCAAGATAAGCTTTGGAAAATAGCAAATAGGCATGGCACGACAGGTGCAGAAGTTTTGAAAATGTACATGGATTATAAAAACAATCAGTAGTAATCCATACGCTTCCCAACAGAGCGGTGGCCTATGCTGCCGCCCTTGGGGAAGCCTATAATTGAAGAAAGAGGGAATGAATCGCAAGGATGTATCTATCAGTACAGAAAATTCAAGGCCGATCAAAACAGTATGGATACCCCAAAGGCGTAGTTACTTATACAAAAAAGATAGGAACTACAACCTATTATAGCTGGAAATATACGGATGAGAAGTTTGAGCGTCCGAATATTTCCTTCAAATTTGTCATAAAAAAATCCTATCGTGAAAACGGTAAAGTCAAACAGCTTCAATTATGTTTGGGCACAATCTTTTGGTATGAATTTATATGTGAGCGTCAAGACCTTTGGACGGATTACAATGTGCAGCGGATAAAGGATAAATTCAAACCAACACAAAAACAGCTTAAAGCGTTGCACAAAGAGATCAACAAAGCAATAGATAAAATTGAACCTGAAGCTTCAAAATGCTGGTACAGCAGTAGCGAATACAGAAAGCAAAAGCAATATTCCTATAATGTTGACCTTTGGCAGCATCGAAAAGAGTTTTTTCGTCTTGAGTATGGCGATGAAAACATAGATAAGTTTGAGCAGATTTATGATTTGTTCAATACTATCCATAATCAATCATTATTGGATGAACTTAAAAAGAAAAAAGCTGAGAAAGAAACAAAGAAAAAAGCGGAAGAAGAGCGACAAGAGCAAGAATGGGAAAATACTTCAAAGTGGGTTAATGATGAATACGCAAGACGGTTTGGTAACTCAACCAGTTATTCAGATGAAGAAAAAACATATCTCAAACAATTTTACAGGACATTAGCTAAAAATTATCATCCTGATATAGCGCATGATAATGGAAAAGCAATGCAATTCCTCAACAAGCTAAAAGAACAATGGGGTGTGTAGGTACTTATAAGATTATTAAAGTAACTACATAAATGCAATATTGAGAAATATAGTTTGTAGGTACTCAAAAGATTATAGCAGTAACTACATGAATCTATAGGGGCGGTACATTACATTATTGATCTCGATTTTACTCGCCAGCAACCACATAGTTGATGCTTCTCACACATAGGAATAATTTTCAGCACCGAACCGAACACCGAAAGCACTTTCGTCAAATTGCACAAAAGAAATATTCATAACATTGAAAGGACGATTATATGAAGAATGATAACAGAAAAGGAAGAGTGATTTTAAACAAGAATGAGGATAACACAAAACCTAACTAATTTTCTAAAATTAATTTTGGACTTTGATCCAGTAAAGGACGATTTTAAACTTAAAGCGGATGAGTATGTCCGCATAAAAGCAATAAAACAAAGGGAACATGATACTCCATTAATCAAAACTTGGTATATTAAGAGCGTTGCCGAACTGGAAGACATAATCAAAAAGTATAAATTCAATTATAACTTATACATCGGACTCTGTACCACTAAAGGCCAACACGAAACAGCAGAGCATATGATGAGCCGCAAGGTGTTATTTCTTGACTTCGATAAGAAGGACTATCCGCAGTTCAATGGCGTTCAGGACTTTACAGCACATATCAAGCGGATTCTACCCTTCCTATTTTATCATGCTGTTGTTGACTCAGGAAACGGCTATCACTTCTATATCTGTACACAGAAGACGATAGACATTAAAAGAGCGACACAGATCAACAAGAACTTGGCAAAGGTGCTTGGTGCTGATCCTAAAGCCGTCCTGCCAACGCAGCTTATGAGACTGCCGACAAGCCTGAATCTGAAGCATGATGCAAAGCCGGTAAATATCATTTGCAATAACTATGGAAATTCACAATTCAAGCCATATACGCTTAATAAGCTGGAAAGAATTATCAGTTTTGCGAAACAATCTGAAAAGGTCAAGGAAGTGCAGCAGCTTCCACCAAAAGAGTATAATGCAGTATCTGGATATTTTTGTATTGAAAAGATGTTGGCTGAAGGTGTTCAGCAAGGGGAGCGTAATTTCTGTTTAGGCCGGATTACAAAATACCTTCAGATGAAGGGATATAACTACAATAACGCCTTGAAGCTGGTACTTGAATGGAATCAGCGTTGCAATCCCCCGAAGTCGGTAAATGAGATTGCAGTCGATTTTAAGCGATACTGGGAATCAGATTATAAACTATTAGGTTGCAGACTGGATGACGAAACACACCAATCCATACTTAATAGATACTGTGATAAATTTCATTGTAAAACAATTTTTCGCCGATTGTAAAATGAGATAGGGGGGTGCGGACGAAAAGCTGGACAAGTATGGGCCGTGATAAGGGAGCAG
>CAIFEX010000050.1 GCA_903789665.1 uncultured Clostridium sp. | reverse complement strand
AGTCTCTTTTTCCATTTCTCATCTTAAATAACCCTACAGTAATTTTACACTAAGACCATCCCTAAATTATTTTCCTTAAATTACCAGAATAATAAATTGATTTTTGCACATTCTATTTATATAAAGATATCAATGTGCTCAAAATATTAAGATTTATATGAATTGAAATGTTTATTCCCGGTACATTGGTATTTACTTTACACTGGAGATGATGAATCTCCAGTGGTTTAAATTGGTACCCCATATTAAATTTCTATATTTTTTCCAGGGATTTAAATTTAAGCCCTGGATTTTTTATATCCTATTTAACTATTGTAATTTATATGTAAAATTATATTGGGTAAAATATCACCTTAAGTAAATACTAAAGGATAAAATTTACTGTGCCTGTGCTAAATAGACACATTATTTTACATGAAAAGTATTAAATTAATAAAAATACCATAAATGAGTATATTTTTTGCTTTAACTATAATATAATGATAAGGTATGTAGGTGAGAAATTACAGAGAAATTGTAAATTCACAAAATCATGTTATACGAGAAAGAACTTATATACAAACAAGTAACTTCTTCCAAAAGTTACTTGTTATTTTCTTTTTCAGGTTTGTCTATATTAACTTTGACATCTAAATTCAATACTCCGGTAATTGAAAGCACTACAAATACACAAAAAGAAAAAGTCCATTCATATTTAGCTTTAATACTAAAATAGAAGTATTGTACCTGCTGCTACAGGAACCATTACCATTGCAAACTTCAGGATAGGTTCCGGAAGCCGTTTTGTAAATTTTGCTCCTATGTAGGAACCTATCATGGTTCCTGCAACTACCTCAAGTAAAAGCTTTATGTTGAGGTACCCAAGGCGATAGTACCCAGCTCCTCCTGCAAGGGCTATAGGTATTATTATAAGCATTGTTGTACCGGCAGATTTCCTCACAGACATACCCATTATAAACAAGAGTCCTATCTGTATGAAGGAAGCCGAACCTATTCCGAATATGCCGGATATTGCACCACATATAAAACCTATTCCAGCACAGTAGACCCAAAATTTAGTACCTTCTGGAATATTGTCGTAATTCATGCTTTCCCCCCGCCTCGAAACAATAGCCATTCTAAGCCATAATATGAGTGCTGATAGATAAAGCATGCCAGAAGTCATCCATTTCAGATCATCAGGCGATATAAAAATAGAGCAGTTGGAACTTATCCAGGCACCAGCTGCTCCAAATATACCTGTTGTAATTCCCACTTTTAATAGTATATTATTTTCTCTGTAATGGCTTACAGTGCCCGATATCGAAGAGAATATCATTGCGGCAAGAGCTGTACCAAGAGCTGTGTGTATGGGAAATCCAAATATTACGGTAAGTATGGATATTATAAATCCTGAACCACCTGCCCCTACGAATCCAAGCACCATGCCCACTAAGAACATGGTAAATATAATTTGTATAACCAAAATCAAGACACCCTTCTTACAAGTTGTAAACTTCAATAATATTATTTTACCACTTACAACCAACTTATTGAATAATAAAGAAAGCACAGCAACATATAAAATGCTGCTGTGCCGTACTATCAGTACAATTGTCAGGCTAGCTGACCTGGCCTTTGACCCCACACTCGCCTGCTGGAATTTTCACTACCCGGACTTAACCTCTCATTACTAACCCTCTCGCATATCTAACGGCAGGACTTACTTCTAAGCCGCACCATGCTCATCAAATATTTTATTTAATTTACGTGGATCGTTTTGCCTGCGGCTGGCATCGACTTTCAGCCACAAACCTAGCCTGACTATTAAAATTATACTCTACTTTTTGCGCCAGTCAATATGTCAACTTTTTTTGCTCCACTTTTCAAAAGTTCAAGACTGCAATAAAAAACAGTGGCACCAGTTGTTATAACATCATCCACCAATAAAACACTTTTGTCATTGATGAAATGGTTATCAAACACCTTAAAGCTTCCCTCAATGTTATTCCACCGTTCCTTCTCATTCAATCCTATTTGATCCTTGGTATCTTTGATTTTAGTCAGGCAACTCACAACAGGTTTTCTAAAATATTTTCCGAGGGTTTTTGCTAAATATTCACTTTGATTATACCCTCTTTTTTTAAATGACTTTTTCGTCATAGGAACATAGGTCAATACATCAAAGGATATATCGTTGCTATGTATGGTGTCTTTCATATAGGAGGCTATGACATTTCCCGATCTAAAAGAGCTTTTGTATTTCAATTTTATTATAAGCTCCATCATGGATCCCGAATAGTATGAGCTGCTGTAGCATTTAAATTGGTGACAACCTTTTCCAATTTTGAAACTGTCTTTACAGATTTTTATATTATTTTTACATGATTTACATATATATCTATCATTATACAAATCACTTTTACAGAGAATACATTTTTCATCTCCACAATATATCAGTTCCAATATGCAATCCCATAAAAAGCTTAAATTTTCAACAAATCCATGTCCCATGCTTCTCTATTAAAGTTGCTGGTTATATCCTTGGCCTTCCGCATATCTTCCGTCTTCAAATTGGCCACCATTATAACCTCTCCCTTTGAATTTTCTCCACCTCTCTTTACGTTCCCACACAGATAGACAAATTTTTTATAATCAAAACTCGTATTGTCTGCAAAATACACCATCACATTTGAATTTTTTCCACAGGATATAACTTCATCAAAACTATCTGTTATCAGTATTGAATTCTTCATTGGATAAAATTCCTCTCTATTAATAGAACAAACAATATTTTTACATAAATTTCTGCAATAATTGTATATATACGAATAAACATTTGTTATCTTCAATTTATCTGGAACGTATATTACAACTCCTGCATTTTTACTCAATGACCATTTTAAATAGTCATATACCACGAACGGAATGTCTCTATTCATGTCAAATCTGGTAAGTACAGTTCTAGGCTCCACTATAGGCCCCCCCTCCGCAAGAGGGAAAAACAATTCCTCACCATTCCCGGATATATTTTCTATGGAATATACAATTGCTTTACCATGTCCGCACATAAGCCTGTGGATCAAGTCAATTACCTCATATTTACCATGCAATGGGAAGCTATTTATATCATCATATATTATCAATTGAAATTTTTCCCTTAATTTAAGTGCATTGCAGAAGTTACATACTTTAAATAGACAGTTTGCATTATTTTTTCCATCTTTTACATAGGTATAGCCCTTAAAATCCGTATATTTTTTTATATTGTTTATTATGTCAACGTTGCTGGGTTCTTCTTCTGTAACATAGAGCACATCTTTATTTTGCCTTGTATATGCATTGATAATGTCCATAAAGATCCTTGTAGAATTATATGGAGGAGAAATAACATTTAAGATTTGTCCACCGGAGTTATTCCACTTTATTATTTCACCTGCCGTATCCTTTATTTTATTGGTAAAGTTCATCTCATTCCAAGGTAACATTTGTTTCACTCTCCATTATATCCATTATTCGATGTTTTAATAGGGAATATCTTTCAAAACTTCTATTATTATTTATCATAAATTTTAAAGCATTCAGATCTCCTACCAGTACAACCATCTGCTTCGCCCTGGTTACAGCAGTATACAAGAGGTTTCTGTTCATAAGCAAAGGCGAACCCATGAACATTGGAAGAATAATTACTGGGAATTCACTGCCTTGACTTTTATGTATAGTTATTGCATAGGACAATTCCAATTCATCCAGATGCATGCTGTCATATATGACTTTTTTATCCTCATCAAAAATAACAGTCAATGTATTTTTATCATTGTCTATATCCTCAACATATCCAAAATCGCCATTGAAAATTCCCATACCTTCCTCTGAATTTTGTTCTGAAATTCCAGTCCATTTTAAAGAATAATCATTTTTTATCTGCATTACCTTGTCACCTGTTCTAAATACAGCGGCTCCATTCCTTTTTTCCTTCTTTTCAGAAGATCCCGGGTTTAGCACCTTCTGTAATTTTACATTTAGATTTGACACACCTAAAATACCTTTTCTCATGGGAGACAATATTTGAATATTATGCATTTTATTCCAGTCTTTATTGAAATTGGGCAGTCTTCTGTTAATTAAGTCTATTATCGTATTCATTATAGCCAGAGGTTCCCTGCACTTTATAAAATAAAAATCCTTGAATTTCTTATTCAAAATTGGCATTTTCCCAGAATTTATTCTATGGGCATTTACTATAATCATACTTTCTTTCGATTGTCTAAATATTTCTTTCAACTTAACTACTTTTATGCAGCCGCTGTCTATAAAATCCCTTAGTACATTTCCCGGTCCCACTGAAGGAAGCTGCTGCGCATCTCCCACTATTATAAGCCTTGTTCCAACTGAAATGGCCTTCAACAGGCTATTCATGAGCATTATATCTATCATGGAAGCCTCATCTACAATCACAACATCACATTGGAGAGGTGACTCTTCACTTCTGGAGAAAAACATAGCTTTTTCATCGCTTTCCACTCCCATATCAAGTAATCTATGTATGGTCTTTGCCTCCCTCTCAGTGGCCTCTGACATTCTCTTCGCCGCCCTACCGGTAGGTGCTCCCATAAGGACTTTATAATTTGCCTTTTCAAATAGTTGAATTATACAATTTATAATTGTGGTTTTGCCCGTACCAGGTCCGCCAGTTATTATCTCTACACCATTTTTTACAGCTCCCTCAATGGCTTCCTTCTGAGAAGGCGCAAATTCAATGCAATTTATTTTTTCAAATTTTTCAATTTCTCTATCTACATCAAAGTTTATATCCTTATAATTTGCAAAAGCTAAAGTCAAAATTTTTTTAGTCACACTTAATTCACAATAATAATATGTCATTGGAAATACACAGAGTTCACCACCGCACTGTTCCAGTTTTATTTTTCCGTTTATAGAATTTTCATACAAATTCTTTTCAAGTTCCTTTTCAGTCACACCAAGTACATCTTTACCTTTTTCCATAAGCCTGCCTATAGGCATATAGGTATTTCCCAAGCTACAAAATTTATTTACCACATACCTTATTCCACTCTGTATCCTGAAATCAGAATTTTTTTCTATTCCAAGGCTGCTAGCTATTCTGTCAGCTGTTTTAAAGCCTATTCCGGCAATTTCTTCTGTAAGTATATAGGGATTTTCTTTTACCTTACGCACAGAATCGCCTCCAAATTTTTTGTGTATTTTCACACATTGATTTGGAGTTACACCATAAGTTTGTAAAAAAATCATTATATTTCGTATTTCATTTTGCTTAGAATATGATTTTGATATTAAAGCTATTTTTTTCTCTCCTATGCCCTCAATTTCCCTTAATCTATTTATGTCATCATCCAGTACATGAAGAGTATTCTCTCCAAATTTCTTTACTATTTTTCTGGCAGTAACAGGTCCTATGCCGGATATAACTCCAGATGCCAGATATCTCTCTATACCAGTAACGGTGTTAGGTGTTATTTCCTCACAAACCTGAACTTTAAACTGGCGTCCAAAATGGGGATGCTGTACCCATTCTCCCAGGACTTTCAGATTCTGTCCTTCAACAATATAGGGTATGCATCCTACTATAGTTACCGTATTTTCTTCTTCTTTCATTTTAGCAACTACATATCCATTATCCTTATTTTGAAATATTATATCCTCTATAATTCCCTGTAAATCCTGCATAGAATCTCTCCCAATTAAATAACTATCAAATTCTATATCTCTGAATACAATTATAACACATCAATTTAACTTTAAAAAAGAAGTGCTGTAAAACTATTTTTAAAAATAATTTCAAGGCACTTCCCTTTATATCTAAATATATTTTCTTATTTCGTCAACCTTATCTAATTTCTCCCAAGGCAAATCTATATCCGTCCTGCCAAAATGTCCATAGGCTGCAACCTGCCTGTATATGGGTCTTCTTAAATTCAAATCTTTTATTATAGCAGCAGGTCTCAAATCAAATACCCTCTTCACTATATCAACTATTTTCTTTGCTGGCAATTTTCCTGTACCAAAGGTATCCACATTTATGGACACTGGTTTTGCCACCCCTATAGCATAGGCAAGTTGTATTTCTAATTTATCCGCCACGCCTGCAGCTACCAAATTCTTTGCCACCCATCTTGCAGCATAAGCAGCGGATCTATCTACTTTAGTCGGATCTTTTCCTGAAAATGCACCGCCGCCGTGTCTTCCATATCCGCCATATGTATCCACTATTATCTTTCTCCCTGTGAGTCCCGAATCTCCCTGGGGGCCTCCAACCACAAACCTTCCTGTAGGATTTATAAGATATTTAGTATCTTTATCCAAAAATTTGGATGGTACAACTGGTCTTATGACATTTTCAATTATATCTTTTTCAATCTGCTCTTTAGCTTCCCGTTCATCATGCTGGGCAGATACCACTATATTGTCAACCCTAATCGGTTTATCATCTTCATATTCTATGGTTACTTGGGTCTTGCCGTCCGGTCTCAAATATTTCAATGTACCGTCCTTTCTAACCTGTGCCAGCCTCTTTGCCAATTTGTGGGCCAAACATATGGGCATAGGCATGTATTCAGGAGTTTCATTAGTTGCAAATCCAAACATCATACCCTGATCTCCCGCTCCTATGTCATCTATTTCCTCCATCTGTCCACTTTTAGCCTCCAGGGATTTGTCAACTCCCAAAGCTATATCTGATGACTGCTCATCTATAGAAGTCATTACAGAACAGGTATCACAATCAAATCCATATTTAGCTCTGGTATATCCTATTTCCTTTACGGTCTTCCTTACTATTTTAGGAATATCAACATAACAATTAGTTGATATTTCTCCTATAACTAATATCATTCCTGTAGTAGTGGCAGTTTCACATGCTACCCTACCATAAGGATCCTTCTCCAATATGGCATCTAGAATAGCGTCTGAAATCTGATCACACATTTTATCCGGATGTCCTTCTGTAACTGATTCAGATGTAAATAACTTTCTCACTTTCAATACCTCCACATCATGTAAAAATAAAAGCCTCTTCCAATAAGAAGAGGTTAAATAATTAACAGCTCTCTTATCTTGCAAATCACGTTGCAGGAATTGGCACCTTGGTAAATTTAAAAATTTTCCCTGGTTGCCGGGTTTCATTGGGCCTTTTTCCCTCCACCTCTCTGGATAAGAGTTTTTTACGGTAAGCTTACAATATTCACAAAATAAAAAACACTTTTCAGTGCTCTTGTGGTGGAGGAAGATGGATTCGAACCATCGAAGTCACTGACAACAGATTTACAGTC
>CAIFEX010000049.1 GCA_903789665.1 uncultured Clostridium sp. | reverse complement strand
AAACTTCTTCCCATCATCAATTCATTTTTATCAGTGAGTTTCGCAATTACCTATTTTATTTCATGCACTTAAATTTTAAAATATATTACTTTAGGATAAGACTTTGACCTGTCATTTCCTCAGGTTTGTCAAGTCCCATAACTTCAAGCATTGTAGGTGCAATATCAGCCAAAATACCATTTTCCCTCAAGGGTCTCGCATTTTTTGACACGTATATAAATGGTACCTTATTAGTAGTGTGGGCCGTCATAGGTTTATGTGTAGGATAGTCTATCATCTGTTCAGAATTGCCATGATCTGCAGTTATAAAGACAGCTCCGTCTTTCTCCAGTACCTTTTTTACAATTTTACCCAAGCATTCATCTACCACTTCTACAGCAGCCTTAGCAGCCTTAAAGACTCCTGTATGCCCTACCATATCCGGATTTGCAAAATTCAATACTATCATATCATATTTATCCATATCCAATCTACTCAACAGTTGAGATGTAACTTCCCTGGCACTCATCTCGGGTTTTAAATCATAAGTGGCAACTTTAGGTGAGGGTACAAGCACCCTGTCTTCATTTTTATTCCGCGTTTCAATACCTCCGTTAAAAAAGAAAGTCACATGTGCATACTTTTCCGTTTCAGCTATTCTCAATTGATTTTTACCCATTTTGCTGACGTATTCTCCTAGAGTATTTTTATAATATTTATTTGGAAAAGCTATATCCACATTATTTATTGTGGAATCATATTGTGTCATGGTCACAAACTCCAAATCAAGCTTATCCCTTTTAAATTCCTGGAAGTTATCATCAACTACTGCCCTCGTAAGCTGCCTCGCCCTGTCAGGCCTAAAGTTGAAGAATATTACGGAATCTCCATTTTTTATAGTAGCTGCAGGCACTCCCTTTGTTTCAATAACGGTAGGTACTATAAATTCATCTGTTCTGCCATTTTCATAGGAATTTTCCACAGCTTCCAGCGCACTTCTCGCTTTATTACCTTTGCCATACACCAGTGCATTGTATGCAAGTTTTACTCTCTCCCACCTTTTATCTCTATCCATGGCATAATATCTTCCTGATACCGTAGCTATTTTACCAACTCCAATATTATCAATATATTGATTTATGTTCTTTATATAACTAACAGCCGAAGAAGGGGGAACATCTCTCCCGTCTGTAAAAGCATGAATATATACCCTGTGAATACCTTTCTCTTTGGCAAACCGTAAAAGCCCCTTCAGGTGATCCATATGAGAATGTACTCCTCCCGGCGACACAAGACCAAGAAGGTGGAGATCTGAATTATTTTTAATAACATTGTCCATAGCTTTATTTAAAGCCCTGTTTCTAAAAAAGCTCCCATCTTCTATGGATTCTGTAATTCTGGATAAATCTTGATATACTATTCTTCCAGCACCTATATTCATATGCCCAACCTCTGAATTGCCCATCTGACCTTCAGGCAGTCCCACACTCGATCCGCTTGCTGACAATTCAGCATGGGGATATTGACTGATACATCTGTCAAAATTAGGTTTATATGCCGCTTTAACTGCATTCCCCTCCTTCTTTTCAGAAATTCCAAAACCATCTAATATCATAAGCATTACTGGATTTTTTTTCATTTTTACCTCCAAAAATTTCAAAAGATATTAAAGCCAAAGGGAAATTATCGCCTCAGTTTTTTTCATAATTTACTATTGCCGAAAAATCGGCCGGTCTCAAACTTGCCCCTCCAACCAATGCTCCATCTATTTCAGGCTGGTTCATTTGAGCTTTTATTGTAGCTGGTTTTACTGAACCGCCGTATTGAATTCTAGTCTTTTCTGCAGTTTTCTCCCCATACATCGAAGCAATTACACTTCTTATATAACCTATAGTTTCATTTGCCTGTTTATCCGTAGCCGTTTTACCCGTACCTATAGCCCATATGGGTTCATAAGCAACCACTAATTTTTCAACTTCTTCATCTTTAAGATCTGCAAGGTCCAGCTTTATCTGTCTTCCCAAAATTTCCCGGGTCACATTTGATTCTCTCTCTTCCAGTGTTTCCCCACAGCAAATTATCGGAATTATATTATGCTCAAAGGCCTTTTTGACTTTTTTGTTGACAGCTTCATCTGTTTCAGCAAAATATCGCCTTCTTTCACTATGTCCAATTATAACATAATCTATCCCAATGGATTCAAGCATCTGTGGAGACACTTCACCAGTATAAGCTCCGCTTTCTTCATAATACATATTCTGTGCTCCAACCTTTATGTTGGTTCCACGCACTTTCCCAACTATTTCGTTTAGACAGATGTAGGGAGGACATATTACCACATCACATTTTGCATCCTTTACAAGAGGCTTTAATTCCTCTACCAGTTTCAGTGCCTCATCCAAAGTTTTATTCATTTTCCAGTTGCCTGCTATTATCGGTTTTCTCATTTACATCAAACCCCCTATTTTTTAAGATCTCAATTGCTATTTGTCATTAAGCGCTTCTATACCTGGCAGTTTCTTACCTCCCAAAAATTCAAGAGAAGCTCCACCGCCTGTGGAAATATGTGTCATTTTGTTTCCAAATCCAAATTGGTTAACAGCTGCCGCACTATCTCCTCCGCCTATAATTGTGGCGGCATTTGATTCTGACATGGCTTTAGCTATAGCAAATGTTCCCCCTGCAAAATTCTTGAATTCAAATACACCCATGGGGCCATTCCACACTATTGTTTTGGCGCCAGCTATTGTGCTTTCATATAATTTGCACGTTTTGGGCCCGATATCCAGTCCCATGTATCCGTCTCCTATATCTTCCGTTTCTGTCACAATAGGTTTTGCATTTGCGTCAAATTTATCCGCCACTACGTTATCCAGAGGCAAAAGTAATTTTACATTTCTAGATTTTGCTTCGTCTATCATCTCTTTTGCATATTTTATTTTATCTTCCTCAACCATGGAGTTCCCGACAATATGGCCCTGGGCTTTAGAAAAGGTATAGCTCATACCTCCCCCTATTATCAGTACATCTACTTTTTCTAATAAATTATTTATTACATTTATCTTGTCTGAAATTTTAGCACCTCCCAATATGGCCACAAAAGGTCTCTTGGGGTTCTCAACTGCATTTCCCAAAAACTTGATCTCTTTCTGAATCAAATAGCCGCACACAGCCGTACTTAAAAATTTGGTAACTCCAACTGTAGAGCAGTGGGCCCTGTGGGCCGTTCCAAAAGCATCATTTACAAAGATTTCAGCAAGAGATGCCAATTCTTTGGAAAAACTGTCCTCATTTTTTGTCTCTTCTATTCTATATCGTGTGTTCTGCAGCAATATCACGTCTCCATCCTTCATATTGCGAACGGCCCGCTTTGCATTTTCTCCAACTACGTTGTCATCTGCAGCAAATACAACTTTTCTTTTAAGCATTTCTGAAAGTCTCTCTGCAACTGGCTCCAGTGATAATTCAGGTTTGGGCTCCCCTTTGGGTTTTCCAAGATGAGAACAAAGTATAACCCTTGCATTGTTTTGTATTAAATATTTTATAGTTGGAAGAGCCCCAATCAACCTGTTTTCATCGGTTATATGTCCATCCTTTAATGGGACATTGAAATCACACCTTACCAGCACCTTCTTCCCGCTTACATCTATATCCTCTATTGTCTTCTTATTAAAAGCCATTATTTGATCAACTCCCTTCATTAAGATTCTACCTTATATTCAACATCAAGTACATAGCAAATAAGCCCGGCCTCATAGTCAAAGCTACAAAACCAGGCCCAATAACAATTATAATCTATCAGCTACATATTTAGTTAAATCCGCCAGTCTATTCGAGTATCCAAATTCATTGTCATACCAGGAAATCACTTTCACCATGTTCCCGCCTATAACCATTGTAGACAAACCATCTACTATGGAAGATCTTTCATCTCCCCTGTAGTCAACAGATACAAGAGGTTCCTCGCTGTAACCCAGTATTCCCTTCATATCAGTTTCTGAAGCTTTTTTAAATGCGCCATTTATCTCTTCGACCGTAACATCTCTGGATACCTCTGCCACTAAATCCGTACAGGATACCGTAGGTGTAGGTACTCTAAGTGCAAATCCATTTAACTTCCCCTTCAATTGAGGAAGCACAAGTGCAACGGCCTTTGCTGCACCCGTAGTTGTCGGGATCATGGATTCACAAGCAGCTCTCGCCCTTCTCAAATCCCTATGAGGAGCATCAAGCAATCTCTGATCTCCTGTATAGGAATGAACTGTAGTCATCAATCCCTTTACTATCTTAAATTCCCTATCCACAACTTTTGCAAAAGGTGCCAAACAATTCGTAGTGCAGGAAGCATTTGAAATTATATTGTGTTTGGCAGGATCGTATTTTTCTTCATTAACTCCCATGACTATTGTGATATCCTCATTTTTGGCAGGTGCTGATATTAAAACTTTCTTAACCGTTCCGCCAAGATGAACCCTGGCTTTTACAGCGTCGGTAAACAGTCCAGTTGACTCTATAACTATTTCAGCCCCCAGTAAATTCCAATCTATATTTTTAGGATCCCTCTCTGCAAATATCTTTATTTCATTTCCATTTACAACTATTGAATTTTCCTTTGCTTCTACAGTCCCATCAAATCTCCCGTACAATGAATCGTATTTCAGAAGGTGCGCCAGTGTCTTTGCACTGGTCAAATCGTTGATGCCTACAACTTCCAATTCACCTGAATAGTGCTTAACCAATGCCTTGAATACATTTCTCCCTATTCTTCCAAAACCATTAATTCCAACTTTGACCATTCATAATTCCTCCTATAATAATTAAATATCTATAATTAATATTAATTTTTAGCAGCTGATTTATTTCAAATTCAAAGATCACTTTATAAATTTCATGATTTGTCTGGCAGCTCCTTCGTCGGTAATCAAAATGCTATTGTGATTATTTCTCTCAACGGACAGTATTGCCTCCCCCTTGCTGCTTCCTCCTGCCACAGCTATCAGTGTCTTAATTTTCCCTATCCTCTCATTTTTGATTCCTATACTTGGAGTAGAGTATATTATTTTCCCCTGTTTGTCAAAATAATATCCAAAAGCCTCTCCAACTGCACCCTCCGATTGTATTTCATCTATCTTATCCTGGGGCATTTCCCTTCTCTGGGCCATTTTACAGGCTCTGCCTATCCCATATATAAGTACATCTGCACTGTATATATTTTTTACTATATCTTTTACATCTTTTTCCTTTACAATAGTTTTTATTGCCTCTTCACTTAAATTATCAGGTACATGGAGCAGCTTATAAGTACCTCCAACCTTGTTTGCCAGTCTTGCAGCCAAAGTATTGGCCTGAGTTTCCATATTCCTTCCTATGCCGCCCCTGGCCGGAACCACCAATATATTCTTAAAATTGGGCGCTTCAGAAATACTGTCAATTACCGATTTCACAGTAGAACCACCTGTAAGTGCAATTATGTCATCATCCTCGGCTATATTTTTAAAATAATTTGCAGCATTTCTTCCTATATCGTTTTTTACAGTTTCATCTTTATCGCAATCTCCCGGAACTATTACAATATCCCTCAATTTAAGATTATCTTTTATATATTTTTCAATTTCAGACAATCCTTTTAATTCATGTATGAAATTTTTAAGTCCATCGACAATCTTTTCGCCTTCTCTGGTAACCGTCATCCCGGAAGTATTTATTTTAATAAACCCCTGATTTCTTAAAAACCTTATTTCCGTTCTAACTATTCTCTCTCCCATACCCAAACTATTGGCCAACACTCTTCTCCCAATGGGCTGATTATAATATATAGTCCTTAAAATATCATATCTTTTCTTTAACAGCTCCATCAATTCAGGTACTATTTTCTGTTGAAATTCAAGTATATTCTTCAATATTGCACCTCCGGGTCATAAATTACCCCACTATTTCATTAATTGTCCCACTTATATTATAAAACACCTTGTAATTTTTTTAAAGGGAGAATTAGAATCTTTTTCTCCCTTTGGATGATTTTATACACATTTCTTCTCTATATTTTGCCACAGTTCTCCTTGAAATATTTATGCCGTGACCATTTATCAAATCACATATTTTTTGATCTGACAGAGGTTTCTTTTTGTCTTCCTCATCTATCATTTTTTTAATCTTATTTTTAATAATAAGAACTGATATGTTTTCTCCTCCAAAACCACTTGTTATACCTGTAGTAAATAAGGATTTTATTTTTATCGTGCCTTTGCTGGTATATATATACTTGTCTCTTATAGCTCTACTAATAGTGGACTCATGCATATTCATGCTGTCTGCTATCTCTCTCAGAGTCATGGGTTTTAAATACCTTTCTCCATAATCAAAATAATCTCTCTGTATTTCCAATATCTTTTCAAGTACCCTGTATATAGTGCTCTTCCTATGTTGTATACTTTTTATTAAAAACATTGCACTGTTTAATTTTTCCTTGACATAATCCACCGCATTCTTGTCATTTCCACTATTGATTATATTCCTATACGTTGAGTTTATAGTCAATCTTGGAGTTAAATCGTCATTCATGATTATATAATATTCGCCGCCAATTTTTTTTATATATGCATCAGGCACTATATATCTCACATCTTCACCAGTATAAAATCCCCTAGAAGGCTTAGGATCAAGTGTCTTTATCAGATCCCCGTATTCCTGAGCTTGTTTTACATTTATGTCAAGATCATCTGCTATAACATTATATCTGTTCTCTGCTATCATCTCGAGATATCTATCTACTATTACAAATATCTTTTTATCTTCTATTCCCCTTTGCCTTATCTGTATCTTCAGGCATTCCGCTAAATTCCTCGCCCCTATTCCAGAGGGTTCAAGACTTTGTATTACGTTTACACAATACGCCGCCAGATTTTTGGGGATCTTAAGTTCCTCCCCTATCTCTTCATCTTCAAGTATCAAATATCCTTTATTATCTATATTCTCTATTATATATAAACATATTGCCTTTATATAATTGCTCTCATTAAGATCTCTTACTTGATCTTTTAGATATTCCCTCAGGGATTTCTTTTCAGAGATAAAATTAAATGGAGATACTTCCTCATCATCATTCTTTCCATAACTGTGATGGCTGTAATTATTAAAATCAAGATCTTTTATAATTCCCCTATAGTCCAATTTGTCATCTTCCGTATCGTTAGCATTTGCATTGGATTCTTTAACATCAATCACCGGATTCTCCTGAATTTCCCTTTCTACATATTCCTGAAGTTCAAAACTTGACATCTGAAGCAGTTTTACAGACAACTGCATTTCCTGAGTCATAACCAATTTTTGTTCTTGAGTTAAATTAAGGCTAAAATCTATATTCACTTTTATACACCCCCATCCACAATTATTGTATTTGAAATCATCTTTATTACTTTTATTATATCATGAAGTTGTAAAATTAATAAAAGCTTTATTAAAAGTTTTTTGTCAGTACCTATAAAAAAAGGGTTTAATACTAAGATTTGCATTTAGTATTAAACCTTTGAATTCACAGCAATCGGATTCTATTCTTTATCTTTTTTTATTTCATATTTGGAAAGTTTAATTGTCTTAAGGCCTCATAGACAACTATGGCCACAGTATTGGACAAATTTAGGGATCGAGTGCTTGTCTTTATCATCGGTACCCTGATACACCTTTCAAGATTGTTGTTTCTTATTTCATCCGGAAGTCCACAGCTTTCTCTCCCAAATACTATAAAATCCCCATCCTTGAATTTGGCATGATGATAATAATTTTTGCCGTGGGTAGTAGAAAAATAAAAGGCATTATCTTTATATTTTTCTCTGAGTTCCTTATAAGAATCATACAAACTTAAATCTAGATATTTCCAATAATCCATTCCAGCCCTTCTTAAATGCTTTTCATCCAAACTAAATCCCAAGGGCTTTATGAGATGAAGTTTAGAACCTGTAAGCACGCATGTCCTTCCGATGTTTCCGGTATTCTGCGGTATTTCAGGTTCAAATAGCACTATATTCAAGCTCAATTTTATTTTCGCCTCCAACTTTCTACTTTGCTTAACAGCAAAAAACACACAGATATAACATATTATAATTATCATAAAAAGTCAATATCATAACTAGTTTAGAGTTTCCCCATTTTTTTAGAAATGACTAGATGACAACTGTGGATAAGATA
>CAIFEX010000048.1 GCA_903789665.1 uncultured Clostridium sp. | reverse complement strand
GATTCGTATATCTCTTAACTTTATTTTATCAAAATATTTTAGGATAATCCACAATTCAAAGCTGATTTCATTTTTCATTTAGGGTTTTTCCGGAGAAATGCCGTTATATAAGGGATACCGCAGTTCACAGTTTGGCTTGAAAAACAGCCAAATGCTTGGAGGATCTGTTCACAACCACGGGAGGCTGTGTAAATTTAAGTAACAAAAATTATTCTGCAAAATAATCTAATACTGTACACATCTTTATAGTATTTTTAATAATTATAGACGGAGGTTATTTTCATGAATTGTATAGACGCTGGCGGCCCATATTGTCCATGCCATCTTGCAGAAACTTCAGATTGCATTCTCTGCTCCCAGCTCTCTGGTAAAGAATTTTGCCAGTGTAAAGACTGGTGCGGTGTTTGTATATACGATCAATATATAGCAAATGGTCATAGGGCTAAAGCTTTAAGAAAAACCTACACTTGTACTATATTAGAAAAACATCTTTCTGATAAAAATCTGTGCATTTTTACTTTAAAAGCTCCTGAAAACCTTACAAGAGAACTTGTTTATCCAGGAAGTTTCATCTTCTTAAGAAGTGTGAAAAATACAAATTACTATGATGTCCCAATATCAATAATGGAAGCAGATATAGACACGTCCACTTTAAAGGTTGCCCTGAAATTAAGCGGCAGCAAGACAAAAAATTTATTTAAATTAAATGAAAAAGATGAGGTATTTATGAGGGGACCTTTTTCAAATGGAATAATGGGTCTTTCAAATATATATAAAGCAAAAGCTGGAACCTCGCTGATCATAGCCAGAGGTATAGGAATTGCTCCTTCAATTCCTGTCATGAAAAAGTTACACGCGAACGGGAACAAGGTTATTTCCATAATTGACCGTGAATTTGATGAAAATTTCAGTGAAAAATATCTTGACAAGTACAGCTCCACTGTAGTTTACTGCAATATGATGGAAGGCGAAAATCTCACGGATAAATTCAAAACCATTCTCAATGATCTTTTAACTGCAGAAAACATAAATCTGGTTCACTGCGGCGGTCCCGATATATTGACTTATGACATTCTTCAGCTTGCAGACAGCTCTCTGAATTTTTCCTGCTGCAACAATTCCAAAATGAACTGCGGCGAAGGTATATGTTCCAGCTGCACCCACCATTATAAAAATGATGTAATCAAAAAGTTCTGCAAAGTTCAGATGGATCCGAGAAATTTATTCAAAGATAGAAAATTTATATAGGAGGCATTTTTATGAAGGTAATAATAATCGGCTGCGGATGGTCCGGAGCTGCTGCAGCTTTGACTGCCAAAAAGGCAGGTGCGGATGTAGTTGTTTATGAAAAAACGGATATGGTACTCGGCCTTGGAAATGTAGGCGGAATAATGAGAAACAACGGCAGATACACTGCTGCTGAAGAAATAAAAGCTCTCGGAGCAGGAGATCTTATAAATATCACAGACAGCCTTACCAGACATAAGAATCTGGATTTTCCCAATCATGCCCATGCATGGCTCTATGACGTGAATAAAATTGAACCCGCTGTCAGAAATTATATTTTAAGTAAAGATATAAAACTGAATTTGATGTCAAGAGTAGTGGATGTAAAAATGGACGGTAATAAGATAAAAGGCATTTATACTTCAGAGGGAGATTATGACGAAGCAGACGTATTTATTGAAACTACAGGTTCTACAGGTCCTATGGGAAACTGTATAAAATACGGCCACGGGTGCTGTATGTGTGTGCTCAGATGTCCATCCTTCGGGCCCAGAGTGAGTATAAGCAGCTGTGCCGGAGTGGAGGATCTGCACGGTGAAAGATCAGATGGAAATTATGGAGCCTTCAGCGGTTCCTGCAAACTGGCAAAGGAAACTCTGGACAAAAAACTGGTAGAAGAAGTGGAGAAAAAAGGAGTGGTGGTACTCAAGGTACCAAAAGAAGATATAAATCTAGACAAACTCAAATCAAAAGTATGCCAGCAGTATGCTTTGAAGGAATTCGCAGAAAATATAATACTTCTCGATACGGGACACGTAAAACTCATGACTTCCTATTACCCGCTGGATAAGCTCAGAAAGATACACGGACTTGAAAATGTAAAATTTATCGATCCCTATTCCGGCGGCAAAGGTAATTCCATAAGATACCTTTCTGTGGCCCCTGTCTCAAATGACCTCAAAGTAATCGGAGTGGAAAATCTATTTTGCGGCGGTGAAAAAAGCGGACTGTTTGTGGGACATACCGAAGCAATATGTACCGGATCTCTCGCAGGGAACAATGCGGTGAGATATACCCTTGGAATACCTTCATTGATCCTGCCTAAAGATACTGTCATAGGAGATATAATAGACTATGCAAATCACAAAATACTTACAAGTGAGGGCAGAAAAAACAGATACACTTTTGCCGGGGCAGAATACTTCAATCGAATGAAGGAAAGAGGCCTGTATACCACGGACAAAACTGCTATAGCCCATAGAATATCGAACCTCAGCCTGTCTGGTATATTAAATAGAAAACTTCTCTAATTCAGAATTCATCTCCAGATACTGCAGTATAGAGAAATGCTGCAGTATCTATTTATACCTTTTATCAAGCGTTCTTTAAATAAATCTGAACTGCTCATTTTTTCATTCAAAATCAATTCAGCTTTCTCTGGCTTCAGCTTTTTTTCAAACTCTCCAACGAAATTGCTCCTGGCGGCATCCTCAAAAATGGAGCTTAAAATATTTTCATCTTTTATCTTTCTTATACTGTCCATACAGGAAGTATAGGAAAACTTGATGTAAAGTAATTTTTCAGGTTTTGAAGAAGTCTATCTCTTCTGCCCTCTTTCATACCTTTCGTTTTGCCTTCTTTTACAATATTTTCTATAGTCTTTCCCAAATTAGATACCATAGAATCCACCTCATAATATTTAACTGTATTATTAGTATTTACCAGAACATAAGTTCCTATGCACTGATTCGTATATTTTCTAATTTTATTTTATCAAATATTTTAGGGTAATCCACAATTCAACATAAATTTCATCTTTTATTTAGGGTTTTTCCGGAGAAATGCCGTTATATAAGGGATACCGTGGTTCACAGTTTGGCTTGAAAAACTGCCGGACGCTTGTCTTGATTGTCCAATCATTTACACTTTATTCACAACATTTGTGGCAACCTGACTCTTTTTAGTTCAGATGGGCTTCTAATAACTGCTGTTATATCAAGGATAGATGGGATTATGGCTTGGTTCAAAAAGCAAATGAATGTTTGGAGGATTTATTCACAGTTTGTTCATGACCCCCGGGGGTTGCCTGTCCACCATATAAAATCCTGGCAAAATCTCAACTAAATCAGCAAAAATCACCTAATTCTGAAAATAAGTTATTCAGCAGTTCATATTGTTTGGCTTCATCTATATCAGGGTGAAAGGTCAAAATTTTCGCCGACGGCATTATTTCATTATTTCTATCTTTAAATTTACTGTTATAAAAATTATAAATATAACTACTTTGAGCTGCAGATTGTTTACCGTTAATTGCCCATACTTTGATAATCTCATTATTCTCATTAATAGGACTTATAGAAAAAACATATTTATAAATAATATCTTTAAAGCTATAATTAATAACTGATTTTATATCCGACCACTTCGCATCCAATATAATAAATTTAGAAAAATTATTTTTGGATATTTTTATAACGTAGTCAGGTGTATAATAATCAGATTTACCTGTACCAAAAGATATATTGTTATTCCTAAATAGCCCTATTTTATTATCGTATGAAACACGTTCAAGATATATCACCGGCTGATAATATACTACTACACTATAATCTTCTCTTACAAATAAAAATGTATTTTCATATTTCGTATTTTTATATTTTTGATTGATATTTAATCTATAGGAAAATTTATTACAGTGTATTAAATAAAATCCATTTTCTAAAATATAATTATTAATCTTAAATAGAATATAATATTCATATATTTT
Source organism: uncultured Clostridium sp. (assembly GCA_903789665.1). Lineage (GTDB taxonomy): Bacteria > Bacillota > Clostridia > Clostridiales > Clostridiaceae > Clostridium_B > Clostridium_B lapidicellarium. Next base: position 4,427 of record CAIFEX010000048.1, on the reverse strand, counting down.
ATTTACTTCTGATAATGTTAATATCATTCTTTCACTTTGAAGATTATAATTTCCTCCCTTGAACCAATCCACAATAACCTTATATATTCTCCTATAATGTTGAATTTCTATAAAAATATGTGTAGGTCTTGGTAAACTAGTTATAGTTACTTCTTTACATTTCAAAATTTTCCTATACATAAAATATATTTGTTGTACCTTTTTATTTATCATTTGTATTTTTCTAATATAATTATATAAATTTGCATTTAATTGCTTATGAATTTCTCTATACGATGATATATAATTAGGTCTGATAGAGTAAGCATGAGTATCGTTAAATTCACTTTTAATATTTACTAATTTATTCATTAAATAGTTATATAAATATTTCAAAAAGCCTAAAATAACTTGATTTTCATATATATTATAATCTAGCTTGGTTCTATTTACCAATACTTTCCTAGGCTGCAAATTCAATTTATTATATTTTATATGCGTAAGATAATTTACCGGCATCAAATACTGAGGATTGGATACCATATATTGTATAGTTTCTTTTTTTACTTCTTTTAGTTTATTAAAATCATCAACAATATAATTATTACAGATTTTATATTTCGAATTTGTCATAAAGTATTTAAAGTTATTTTCATATTCAAATATTATATTTTCTAATATGGAAATCTCTGTATCCATATTTTTTATCTTGCTCTTTTTTATATCTAAAAAATCCTGAATATTGGAATAATCCTGAAATAGGTACTTCTGAGAATTTTCTGCTATATAAGATACCATTTTTCTGACAATATCACTTGAAACATCTTTTTTTACAGCTACATCTAAATAATCTGAATAGAATTCATAATTTCCAACATCCGATTCAATATCAATAGAAAAATTTATACATCCAAAATAATTCATAAATATTCTATTGTTTTGATATTCTCTCCTATCAAATACTATTTTGCCATCATTATAAACACAATCTTGTAAATTGTTATTAATATACAATTTAATGTTTTTTATTTTTTCTTCAAAAAGTATAAAAACATTATATTCCATATCACTATAGACCACCCCCACAAATTTGCTAAGAGCTTTTAAATTACTTCTAGGAGTTCTATTTAAAGATATTTCTAAATCATTTAAACTATTGCGATAATTAGGTCGAAGTATTAATCTACATTCCATAACCTATAAACCTTCTTTATGAAAAAAACTGATAATATTGCATATTACTATTGCCTTTATTAATAATATGCTGTACTATATTATGACATTTGATCATATTATTGTTATTAAAAAAGCTTTCTATTTGCTTTAAGAATTTTTCATATTCTTCTCCTTGTCCATCAATTTTAGGAAGTAATTTCTGAGCTACAACATAGTCAAGTCCAACAAATTCCTGTGCTGCAGTATTAGTTTCCTCGAAAAGATTAATACCTACCTTTAAATATCTGTCCATAATTTTTTTAATTCTCGGGCTTATAGATATATTATTATCTGTGAACATCTTATATATCTCATCCAAAGTAGTATATACTTGATCTGGAAGCTCATTTTCCGAAGACTTGTATGCAAAACATTTTTCCAAATCTTCAAATTTTATAATATCATCAGTCACCTTCATATTCGAATCATCACATAACGTATCATTTTCACCTGAGGAATCCAGTAATATTATCCACGCCCTATCTATAAGCCGTGGTGATAACATTTCTGTGGTATGATCATAATTTATCGTAGCCAAAAATCTTAAAGTTTTAGGTATATTAAAAATATAATCTTCTCCTAAATTAATTATTCTATTATTTTTATCAATATCACAAACATTCATAAAATCTGCCCAATAATATTCCATAGAACTTAAGTTAGCTTCATCCAACAATATATAATATGGAAAATCATTAACATTATTTTTATATTCACAGTCCAAAATATTAAATATATTAAAGAGAGATTTATTATTCTTATCAAAGCTTTTTGTTAAAGGATTATAATACCCTATCAAATCTCTTTTGGAAGTCCAACCTTTTTCTACGGATATTTCTGTATATCTATTATAAATTTTCCCTTTTCTATATAACCCCAGGGAATTGGCAATAATATTGCATAAAGATGTTTTTCCAACACCAGGTTCTCCAGCAAATATTGTTAAAAATCCCTGTGTTAAACATATCATAATATTTATAATATCATTTCTGCTGTAATTTCTAACTTCTTTAATTCTACCATATATGTAGTCTATTAAATCTTTTTCCCCAGAAGATCTAATATTAAGATATTTTCCAATGTTCTCTTCAGATACGATTTCATCTTGAAAGTTTTTTCTGTTCAAATCTTTATTCCATTCAGCAGCTGATTTCAATATTGCATCAGCAATCATTCCATCAAATGGTGTATCAGCATATTTATCTGCTATATTTTTAAATTCCCTTTCAAGGCTTTCCTTAACCTTTTCAGTTTTATTTTCAAGTTCCCGTCCTTCCTCATTAAGAAAATTCCTTCTATTCTTAGCATCAGTTACTTCTGCATATATTTTTTTCTTCTCTTTGCTGAGTTTATCAACATCACCATACAAATTCAGTTTTTCACTTAAGTCTTCTATTTTTTTCTCAATTAATTTTTTCCTATCAAGCAATTCCTTCGTATCGGATTTTATACTATCATTTAACATTCTGTAATCCTTATTTCTAAAATCCTTTATTTCAGATTGTACAGCAGCTAATTCCTTCTTAGCATCCTCCAGTTTAGAAATAACTAGCTTACTCTTTTGTAATTTCCGCAGTATATCATTATTTTCAAGAATTTTATTAACTATTTTTTCCCCTGAATCTTTATCATCTAAAAGATAGGATATTATTTCTACCAAATCATTTTCTATAAAATTCTCTGTAATTTCAGTATTTTTAATCAAGTTCTTTATTCTACATCTTCTTTTCTCAGACAATGAATTATTGACTATAGAACCAATTTGACTTCTTATGCTTTGTATTTCATTTTTACTAAAGGATATATTTTCTGATTTGATTATCTGTCTAAGAACTTCCAATAATTCCTGATCAGTTATAGTATCCATTTTTGTACATACTAATTTATCCATGTCATAAAAATAAACAATTTTAATATATGAATCACTGCTATATCTATTGCTTATCTCCGTAATATTGAAATATTTTTTATTGTCCTCTATAGGATATTTATTTACAATGTAGTCATTTTTTGATCTATCAATATAATACCCGCCGCCCATATCATGCGACTTATATCCAAATGGGCCATAAATATAGTTGTCATCTTTAAGATAAATCGTGTTCCCCATAGGTTCATTTTTAATATCAATTATTTTATTCTTATAAATAAAGCCAGTTAAATCATTTACATCTTCAATCAATTCTGCAATCTCGTATATATTCTCATAATTCAAATTATATATATTATGATTTTCTATTAACTTATTTCCATTTATTTTAAATTTTCTTTTATTGCTAGTTTCCTCCAAGTCATTTTTATTGAACTTACATATTAAAAATGAGCCCATTTCATAATTTTTTTCAGAAAACTTTTTAGAAGAGTTTATAGTTATACTTCCATAATTAGGATATTCTCTTTCATTATCCACTAAACTAAAGTTATATTTGTCAATTCTATACAAAGGATAGATATTATAATACCCATTTTCATTTTTTACAGTAACTATGTATTTATCATAATTCTGATTTAAATCACCATAATCATTTTGTATAGCTGCAGCTGTATAGATACCATTTTCATCTATTTTACTAACTAAGGAACTAGCTAATTTATTAAATTCCTCTACATCACAAACAGCTAAATAGATAATTTGTTTTAAAAGTTTTTTACTATCTGAAGTACTAATATTTTGTCTAATTTCATCAATATTTTTTCCCTTAAATTCATCTTCTTCCTCAGATAAATCCATAATACTTTTTAAACTTATTGACAGTTCCCTTTTATTTTTCTGACCTATTATACTTTTTATAATTATAGTTCTTGGTGCTTTTTTAAAATTTCCACGTCTAAATCCTGGTATCCTAGGGTTTAATTTTTCACAAAGATTTATCAGTCTTTCATTATCCAAATTATTAAGTATCCAGTTAATTAAATTACTTTCCATTTAAATATCCCCCGTTATTGCCTATTTACCATTTACAAATAATATTATACCATGTTTTCCAAGATACTACATAATTTTATGTTTTTTAATAAAAAATAATACCCATTACAAGATATTTATCTTCCGATTTATACTCCAGCAATTGTAATGCCTGGTTCACCATTGTTTCATTAACTGCTTTATATACTTTTTTAAATCTTTCATGAAATTCTTGATATTTTTTTACAGTATATATTTTATAGAATTTCTTATCTATATAGAAAGTAAAAATGACTCAAAGCTTTATGCAAAGTCTGTCAATAACCTT
>CAIFEX010000047.1 GCA_903789665.1 uncultured Clostridium sp. | reverse complement strand
AATCTCTAATGGGAACTTTCTCAATTTATTTTGTACTATTTTTATTCTAGCATCAGAGAAATGATTTTGAAAAGATGACAAATAAACGATTCAATTATGCTAAGGGTATAAATGGCCATTATGAGATTGCTCTAAGTGTTCCCAGACATGAAGATGTAGATTTAATATATGAAAATGTCATTTCTAAAGGAGCGGAAACAGTGATGGAACCAATAACAGAGCCTTTGGGGGCAAAGGACATGTTATATTGCAGATCCTAAGGGCAATCTTATTGAAATTGGTTCATTTAATAAATAAATTCCGAATTAAAATTGAGTAATATGAATATTAAATTTATTGGAGGAGACTTTAATGAGAACTAAACATGTAATAGTGGAAGATTATAATCCAGAATGGAAAAATGAATTTGAACTTATAAAATGTGAATTATTAGCAGTTTTATCTGGAAAAATAAATTCAATTGAGCATGTAGGAAGTACATCTGTGGAGGGATTGGCGGCAAAACCAATCATTGACATAGATGTTGTGATTGACAAAAATTTTGAAGAAGTAAAAAAAGCATTAGAGTCTATTGGATATATATATGAAGGAAATTTAGGCATATCTGGCAGAGAAACATTTGCTTATAAAAATAAATTACATTTAATGGCACACCATTTATATGTATGTGATAAAGACAATGAGAAATTGCATTGGCATATAACATTTAGAGATTATTTAAGACAGCATAAAGAAGATAGGTGTAGATATAGTTCAATAAAAAAAGAAATGGCTTTGAAATATCCAGAAGATATAGACTCGTATATTGCAGGAAAGCAGCCCATAATTTTAGATATCTATAAGAAATGTGGTTTATGTAAATGAATTCCAAGTCAAATTAAGAAAAGGGGAAAATATATGATGAAAGCACAAATTAATCTTATTACAATTTGGACAAATGATATAGATAAAATGAAAAAATTCTACAATCAAGTTCTTGAGTTTAGAATTGAACCTTGGTAATTATGTTGAATTTGAAAACGATGGAGTAAGATTTGCTATTGTATGAGAGATGTTATGTATGTGTATAGTAGCGAATATAGGAAAAAGTCATCTGGACAGGGCTTTGAACTCGCTTTTCCATGTGAAAATCCTAATGATGTTGATGAATCATTTAAGAAGTTAATCTCCAAAGGAGCAATTTCTATTCATGAACCACAAGATATGCCTTGGAATCAAAGAACAGCACTATTTGCTGACCCAGATGGAAATATACGTGAAATTTTTGCAGAAATTATATAATACGTGATCTTCTTAAAATTTGAAATAAAGATTATTTAAAAGTAATATCAAGACAAATAGGAATTTAACGAGTTGTTTTGTAAGGATTAAAGCAGTGAAAATTATATTAGGAAGGAATAAAGGATATTGTGGAGCTTAAACTTCACAATATCTTTTTTTGACTAGGATGATGAAAAAGCTGAACTGCTTTTACAATACTTTTATGGTATAGGAGCAAAAAAAGACAGGATTTATATTTGCTGTTGATATATAATATAAAGAAAAGCCCAAGAGAAGGGAGCTGATCTTAAATGAATTATAATGTCTGTGTTAGAAAGTCTATTGAATATATAAATAATAATTTAGATAAAAAAATAGGGCTTGAGGATATTGCAGGGAGAGTATTCATGTCGAAGTTTCATTTTCATAGAATCTTTCATGCTGTTACAGGGAAATCTGTAGCCGAATATATAAGGGAAAGGAGACTTGAAGAAGCTGCAAAAGAACTTGTAAATACGGACAGCAAAATTGTGGATATAGCGTTGAAATATCAATTTAGTTCGCAAGAATCTTTTACAAAGGCGTTTAAAAGGCTTTATGGAACACCTCCCGGAAAATTTAGAAAGAATCTGAACAATGGTATTGCTTTTATGGCGGCATAATTATGGTAAAGGAGTGGTTTGATGAGTTATGTACCAGTTGTTGTTGAACATACAAATTCAGGAGATCGATCCTATGATATATATTCCAGGCTTTTAAAGGACAGGATAGTAATGTTGAATGATAAGGTGACAGATGCAGCGGCAAGTGTCATTGTGGCACAGTTATTGTATCTTGAGTCCGAGGATCCTGATAAAGATATCAGTTTTTATATAAACAGCCCGGGAGGTTCCATCACTGCAGGGATGGCGGTGTATGATACAATGCAGTATATAAAACCGGATGTGTCAACTATATGCATTGGTATGGCCGCCAGTATGGCATCTTTCTTACTGACAGCAGGTACAAAGGGAAAGAGATATGCACTTCCCAACAGTGAGATATTGATACATCAGCCATCGGTGTATGGAGGAATGCAGGGGCAGGCTACGGATATAGAAATTCGTACCAGGTGGCTGCTGGAAACTAAGAAAAAAATGAATAGAATATACAGTGAAAGAACAGGCAAACCTATTGAAAAGATAGAAAAGGACACGGAAAGGGATTATTTCATGTCTGCAGACGAAGCTGTAGATTATGGAATAGTAGACAAAGTGCTTTTAAAAAAATAAAATCATAATTCAATGTTAAAAAGAGACCTTATTGTAATATAAAGGCCTTTTTTTGAATTTAAATGGATTTTTTGAAATACTTGTTATAATATGTAGATAAAAGAATTTTTAATAAATGGAAAAGAGGTAAATTCTGTTATGGAAAATAAAATTCTCGTTGTATACTATTCTCTTGAGGGGAACACGAAATTAATAGCTGAAGCTGTTTCAAAGGCTGTGTCGGGCGACATACTGCAGATAAAGCCAGAAAAAGATATAAATCCCAAAAGCAAAATGAGATATCTTATAGGGGGCAAGAAATCTATAACTAAGGAAAAACCGGAACTTATGCCTTATGATGTAAAAGCCGAGGATTATGACGTCCTGTTTATTGGAACCCCGGTATGGGCCGGAAATTTTACTCCTGCCATCAGAAGCTTTTTTGCAAAAACAAATTTGAAAAGCAAGAAAATAGCTTTATTCAACTGCAGCGGCGGAAACAGCGGGAAGACTTTTGAAAATATGAAAAGCGAACTTGAAGGAAATGATTTTGTAGGCGAAATCGAATTCAAGAACCTCCTTAAGAATGATACAGAAAAAAATATAGAAAAAGCTAAAAAATGGGCTGAGGATGTCTGTAAAAAATTATAATTGAGAAGATTTAAAAACAGAGATGGGCCGATAAGACATAATAACATAATACATATATGTTAAATTATTGTATAATATTTTTAGATATGTTATAATTATTAGCATAATGTGTCTATAGATTTGAGCTATTTACTGTCGGTTGAATCAAGTGATTTGATTTCAAGAGAATATGACTTTCAGGGTGGAAAGTTCCTTTAGGGGCTTTCTATTTTTTTGTCCAGGAGGAATTGTATATGGAAAAGATGTTGCTTAATATTGTGCTGATTCTTATATTTACAAAGGCAGGGGGTATTATAAGCAGAAAGTTTAAGATGCCGGAAGTTTTAGGAGAGTTGATTGCAGGTGTTGTACTTGGTCCAATTGTATTGAATATTGTGCAGTATGATGATAATATCAAGCTCCTGGCAGACATTGGAGTAATTATGCTTATGTTTCTTGCAGGTCTTGAAACCAATGTGGAAGAATTTAAAAAGGCGGGATTTTCTTCGCTTGTGATTGCAGTAGGGGGCATAGTGCTTCCACTTGTACTTGGAACTTTAAGTGCATATCTATTTTTTGATAATTTTTTAGAAAATGTATTTGTTGGGGTTATTCTAACTGCTACGAGTGTGAGTATTACAGTAGAAACCCTTAAAGAACTTGGAAAGTTAAATACGAGAACTGGTATAAATATTCTCGGTGCGGCGGTTATAGACGATATATTGGGACTTATGCTTATATCCGTGGTTCTTGCGGCAGCCCAAACCTCCGGATCTGCAGGAATATTATCAGTTGTGTATGTATTTGCAAAAATAATTTTATTTTGCATTTTTGCCATAATTGGAGTAGTGTATCTGCCTAAATTTATGAATAAATTCAAGAAACATATAAAACCTGGCAGAGAGCTGCTTACATTTTCCATAGCTTCAGCCCTGTTAGCGGCGTATATTGCCGAGGTCTTGGGTATAGCCTCTATTACCGGTGCATATATATGCGGCCTCATGTTTTCATCATCTCTTCACAGGGAATATCTGGAAAGGAATGTGAGGTCAATCTCGTCGGGATTTTTATCTCTTATATTTTTTGCCAGCATTGGAATTGAAGCAAACCTAAAGGAAATTAACATGGATGTATTTTTTATCACCCTAATTATGTTTATCATAGCAGTAGTTGGAAAACTTGTTGGATGCGGCGGTGCTGCAAGGCTTCTCAAAATGAGCAGGAGTGAATCTGTTCAAATTGGAATCGGCATGATTTCAAGGGGAGAAGTTGCCATAATCACCGCCAACATAGGTCTCCAGAAGGGAATAATTACGGAGGAAATATTTCTTCCAACTTTAATTGTTGTAATTTTAACTACAATCATAACACCTGTTTTACTTAAATTATCATTTTCCCATAAAGTGGAGAAAAAGTATATATAGATTTAGATCACTTATAAGTTATTATCAAAGTAAATCATGAATTGATTCGTATGATTTTTCTAAAAGGAATTTCCCATTTTTTCCTTGTTTTCTAAAAATAAAAATTACTGGTCATTGTGGGTACCCCTTCCGCAGATTTGATAGCCTTTTTCACTGCTGTAAACTTTCCAATGTGTTTTTGATTCAAATTCACTATTACCCATGGAATGTCTATTTTTGCCTTTTTTCTGCTTTGTATCCTTGGTTTTATCAGACCTTGATTTTGCCATAAAAACACCTCCTCAATATAGTTTTTACTTAGAGAAACTTTTTATTCTAATATAAAAAATATATAGCTGATACTTTAAATATCAACCAAAATAAATTGGTACAACCTATAATTTGGTCTAATTATGAGAATTGAGGCTATAAGTGATATAATAGTAAGTGTAACCATTAAAAAATATTAATAAGGAGAGATAATATGGGTATTACAGTAAAAAATACCATTAAAAAATTTAAGTCAGACGTATCCGAGCATGTAAGTGAAAAATTAGCACAATTGGATTCCATATGCTATCTGCAGAGAAGACAATCCGATTACAAATTCAATATACATCAGAAGGAAAATAAGAAATTAAATTTACCTGCGAGTGATGGAAAACCCTGCATTAGAGCTTATGTATATGGCAATCTCATGTTTTCTGAAAACAGTATTTATTTGTCAAACAGGTGTATAAATAACTCGGAATCTCTGGAGCATGACAGCTACAGAAAAATTTACAAGAATCAGTATGACAAGTTTGTCAGCAAGCTGCAGGGCATGGGCAGTGAATATGAAAAGCAGAACTTTAAAGAACAAAATATGATTAAGGATGAAAAGGATGATATGGAAGGTATAAAAATTACAGACGACAATGTCGATGAAATAGTAGATGATATACTTGACAATGTGCAGCCTCTTTCTCCGGAATATATAAAGATGTTTTCAGATATATAAATGGGCAGCCGGCTGCAGCTGTTTGAAAAATTATAAACTAATATAAATAAAATTAGCTATCCAGAATTGGATGCTTTTTTTATTGAATGTTTTTTCAAATTCAAGTACTTTTATGAAACCCGTACAGGTACTGCAATTTGTGTCCAAATCACTATGGTATAATTGAATAATATTTTCTAGATATGTGCATTTATATACTGAGGGGTGAAAATAATGAAAATTGTGGTGATATACAAGTCGAAAACGGGTTTTACGAAAAAATATGCGGCATGGCTTGCGGAAGAACTGTCCGCTGATATTTTTGAATTTGAAAAAGTCACTGTTGGTATGCTGACAGGTTACGATACTGTTATCTATGGTGGAGGATTATATGCTGTCAGCATCAATGGAATAAAGTTTATATTGAAAAACTTGGATAAACTCAAGGGTAAGAAGATAATTGTGTTTGCAACCGGTGCATCTCCTGAGAGAAAAGAGACAACAGATGAAATAAGAAATAAAAATTTTACTCTGGAACAGCAGAAACATATACATTTCTTTTACATGAGAGGCGGTTTTGATTATAGTAAATTGAAGACTTTTGACAAAATACTTATGACACTGCTGAAATGGAAGATAAAAGGGAAAAAGGAATTGACGGAGGATGAAAAAGGTATGCTTGCCATTTATGACAAGCCAGTGGATTTTACGAGAAAGGATAATATAAACAAAGTGGTTGACTGTGTGAGAAAACAGTAGCCAATATTAATAAATCTGTAGAAATTAAAATCCTCCAGCACCTCCACCTCCAGAACTGCCTGAACTTGAACTACCTGAAACAGAACTTGAACTTCCAGAAGCTCCGGTTCCAAAAGAATTGTATATATAGTAATTGAAATTTTCGTTTTTATTCAAATTCATACTGTCAAAGAGAAGGTAATAATATACCCAGCCCATATTTTGTGAAGGATTCTGAAATGAGGTCATAATTCCTGACATAGTGCTATTCTTCATGTTCAGGGCTTCTGCATAGGGAATATAAGATTCTATGTAATCTGTACCAGTATTATAAGTAAAATCTGCATTTTTAATGTAGTTTTTAAATTTGATCCATTTATTGTATTGAGATTGCCCGTAAGGACTTCTTTTAGTACAATAATATATACCGCAGATCATTACAAATATGGATACAAGCAAATTGAATATTCCCAAATAAGCATTGAAAATCAGAGATACAATGGAAAATATAATTAGCCATTTTCCGGTACTGTTGGCTTTTTTATCACAGTAATTTCTTGATTTTACTTCTTCTACTACAAGTTTTGACCATTTTTGAAAATGGTGATAAAAAGAAGAACTTTTACTCGATTTTTTTATAGACGACGTATTGACACTTTCACCATTTCCAAGTATGTCGAATAGCCAGTTTATAAAATATCTCTCATGTTTTAAAAGTTCCTGTGCTGCTTTCCTAATTTTTTTAATTGAGAAATCAATTTTATCTTTCCCGTTTTCAGGTTCTAATTTTTCAATGGTCAAGTAACTTCTTCTCCATAAATCAAGTATTGTAGCATATATTGTCCTTCCATTTACAACTCTATTTACCATGTAAGCTGCTGCTGCAGGAGTACATTCTTCAGGAAGTTCTGGAGGAGAGTATATGTTGTATATATCCTCAGGATTGTTTCTGAATTTTTTCCATATAAGGAACATGGATATGATAAAAAAAAGTCCTAAGATCATACTTGTATAATTAAATATCTTTTTTATGATGAGGGCACGGACCATTTTCTGCTGTTGTTTTTCCCTGTAATCTGCCTCTTCATTTAGGATTCTGTCCAGGGCATTTTCGTTTCTTATCTTTGAAGACAGTGGAATTGAACTTGCCGGAAAAAGTACTCTGGTTTCTACCATTTCTTTTGAATTAACATGGGGAAAGCTATAGTCCACACTCCTATTTTTGACAGATACATTTCCACCTGAAACAGTGTGGCAATAGGCTTTTATATCTTTATTTTCTGCAATATTGGGGATGTTGATGTGAATTTTTAGATTGTTTATTTCAGTTTCATTGTAATCGGACCAATATTCGTAGAAAAATTCACCTGTATCCTTGTATTTTGTGGCAGCGTTTTTCATGGTATAGGTTATTTTGAAAGTTTTCTCTTCATCCTTTGAGGGGGAATATATTTTGATCCTATAGAGATCTGCATCCTGTTTTAATATTTCAAATACATTGCTGTCCCCATTTTTAGCATTATTTACCTTTTTAAGAGGTATCTCCTCTCCAGTTCTGGACTCATAGTACACTTTTGCATTGTACATACCACCTGTATTCCTAGTAGATATGTCCCTGTAAGCTCCATTGTATTTTTTGCTAAAATTATAAGTTATGAATTCTACCATATCAATGGAACCATCTTCTTTTATGCTAGTTTCTACATTGAATTTGGACAGATCCACTCCATCTGAAGCTGAAACATTTTAATTTGTATAACATTTAACAGAAGAAAATTTATTGTTCTTATGAGCGTATTCCAAAAATAAACGTATTCATTTAATAAATTTATAAAGTGTACGATAACATACAGGTGAGGAGGTTGAATTTGCATGAAAAACTACAAAAATAAAACTAACAACTTAAAATTTAAAATCTTATTTGTACCCATAATTATAATATTTATAACCATTTTAGTGATATCTTCCGTATCAATAGGAATAGCTAGAAGTAAAGTTATGTCTCAGATGAAAAATGACAGCATAATGCTGTCCAGCCAAATGTCCAGCAGGGTAGCTAACGATCTTGATTCTGAAAAGACATTGAACGAATCCATAGAAACCAGGATAATTACTTTATCAAATTTTATAAAGGACAACAACGATAAGGTGAATGATGATTATCTAACTGTTCTTGCCAGAGAATTTCAGGTAGATGAGATAAATGTTTCAGATCCTTCTGGTAAAATAATATATTCAAACTTACC
>CAIFEX010000046.1 GCA_903789665.1 uncultured Clostridium sp. | reverse complement strand
TATCTTATCCACAGTTGTCATCTAGTCATTTCTAAAAAAATGGGGAAACTCTAAATCAAAAAGTATTGACAACCGGTAAAAATGTCAGTATAATAAGAACTTGTAATGCAGAGCAGGTCGCTGCCGGATGAATATATGGATCTTTAGCTCAGTTGGTTAGAGCAACCGGCTCATAACCGGTAGGTCCGGGGTTCGAGTCCCTGAAGGTCCACCATGTGGGGATATAGCTCAGCTGGGAGAGCATCTGCCTTGCACGCAGAGGGTCAAGAGTTCGAATCTCTTTATCTCCACCATTTTGTTTCAAGATGGAACTACATCTTTTAAAAGATGTAGTTTTTTTATTTTTTAATTAAGGGTGATGAAATAAATGACACTTTTTTACAGAGTAAAACAGTTTTATTGGGCACTTACTGCTGAACTCAATGACAGTGATAAAAATTTTATAAAAGTTAATTTGAATGAAAATGAATTTAGGTTATTCAATAAGTTATCTTTACAGGAAAGAAAACATTCTGTGAAAGTAGCTTATGATGTTCAGAAAATTTGCAATGATAAATTTAAAAATATAGATGTAAGTTTATTATTAAAGGCGGCACTTTTACATGATGTAGGCAAAGTATATACAAAATTAAATATACTGGATAAGTCCCTTCTGGTATTAGGAGATAAAATTTCTAAAGGCAGGTTGAAAAAATTTTGTAATATTAAAAAGATAAAGGTGTATTATTATCATCCAAAATTGGGTAAAGAATTGTTAGAAAACATAGAAAAAAATAACGAATTGCTTTACTTGGTAGAAAATCACCATAATAATAGAATAAAAGGTAATTTAAATCTTGATATACTTAGATATTGTGATAAAATTAATTGAAAATAATACAGTCTATAAAGTTATTCCAATTTTTATGATATAATGTTAATGTAAATTTAAATTATTGTCTTGAAATATACTAATGGGAGGTTAGTATGAATTCAATAGATAGAAGAATATGTATTATGAAAATCCTTAAAGAAAATAGCAAACCTCAAAAGGGTCATGTTTTAGCTGAAAAACTAGGTGTTACCAGACAGGTAATAGTTAAGGATATAGCAATTTTAAGAGCTAAAGGTAAGAGTATAGTAGCTACTCCAGATGGATACTTGATTCCAAAAATCGAAAGAGAAACGGTTAAAAAAGTAATTGCTGTTTCCCATAAGGCAAATGAAATGGAAGATGAGCTTAAAACCATAGTTAAATTTGGAGGAAGGATAAAAGATGTTATAGTAGAACATCCTGTATATGGTGAAATAAGGGGGATGTTGATGATAAAAAATTTATATGATGTAGATAATTTTTTGTATAAAATAAATAAATATAAGGCTGAACCTCTATTGATATTGACAGGAGGTGTGCATTTACACACTGTAATAGCAGATGATTATGATACATTAGAAAAAATAATAAATGAATTAAAAGAAAAGAAGTACATAATTTCTGACTGATATGTTTAATATTTTACTTGATTTATATTTTCTTTACAATTGTTTATAAAGAGGTGATTATGGTGAAAAAAAAGAAGATTGCACTGGGTACATTGATTTTTATTCTGGCTTTATGTATTATATTTTTAAATAGGATTGTAAATTTTGTAATAAATGTGGAATGGTTTAAAGAAGTGGGGTATTTATCTGTTTATTTTACGAAGATTATTGCCATGTGTAAGCTTATAGTACCTATATTTATAATAAGTTTTGCAGGTATATGGCTGTATTATAAAAGTCTTCGAATAAGTATAATAAAATATAGGAAGGTCGTTGAAGTAAACAGCAATAAAGATAAAACTGAAAGAAGAATAGTTTTAATTGTCGACTTGATTATTTCATTTATAATTTCATATATTTTTGCGGCGACCTATTGGTACAGGATTTTACAATTTACAAATGCTGTGCCCTTTAATGTGAAAGATCCACTTTTGCATTTGGATATTTCTTTTTATGTATTTAAGCTGCCGCTTATACGATCCGTTTATAATGCATTTTTGAGTTTATTGATATTTTTATGTTTGGTAACACTTTTAACTTATTTCTTATTAAATGTAAAAGATCGGTTTACTTCAAGAGGTCCCAGAAGAAAATTTGGCAATATGGATATTTTCAGTAGTGATATTACCAGATTTGCAGGAAAACAACTGGCAGTTTTAGCGGCCCTAATAATGATTTTTATATCAATGGGATACATGTTGAAATGTGTCGGACTTGTATATAGTGAAAATGGTGTGGCATTTGGAGCAAGCTATACTGATGTCCATGTAAGCTTATTATTTTATAAGATTATTGCAGTGGCTTCCATGGTTGCTGCTGTAGTTATATTTGTAAGTATAATTAAATCTAAATTTAAATTTATTGTGATTTCAATAGCTGCTATAGCAATTTTAGTTGTAGCTAAGAGTGTGTCATATTTTGTGGTGCAGAATTTTATTGTAAAGTCCAATCAAAAAACTCTGGAACAGCCATATATAAAGTATGATATAGATTATACCCGAAAAGCCTATAATATTGATAATATAAATACTACTCCATTCCAAGTAAAGAATGATTTAACTACACAAGATATCCAAAATAATATGGATACTATAAATAATATAAGAATAAATTCCTTTGATCCAACTCTTGAATTTTATAACCAGGTTCAGATTATAAGGTATTATTATATGTTTAATAATATTGATGTGGACAGATATTATATAAATGGTAAGTTCAATCAGATATTTAT
Organism: uncultured Clostridium sp.; assembly: GCA_903789665.1. Lineage (GTDB taxonomy): Bacteria > Bacillota > Clostridia > Clostridiales > Clostridiaceae > Clostridium_B > Clostridium_B lapidicellarium. The sequence goes on along the minus strand of CAIFEX010000046.1, from coordinate 6,334 downwards.
AGGGGCAAGGGAAATAAATACCAAGGCAATAGAACCCAACACATGGCAAAACAGACATCTTGTATATACACACGGTTATGGTGTTGTGATGAACAAAGTCAATTCTGTAACTTCAGAAGGACAGCCTGATTTTGTTGTAAAAGATATGCCTCCTCAAAATTCTACAAATATCAAACTGGCGGATCCAAGAATATATTTTGGAGAAAAAACTGACGATTATGCAGTTGTGAATACTAAGTTAGATGAGTTTGATTATCCAAAGGGAAGTGACAATGCAACTAATAATTATCACGGTACTGCAGGAATAAGATTGGGAATAATTAATAGAATTTTGTTCGCTATAAACCAAAAGGATATAAATTTTCTTTTGTCTAGGGATATAACCAAGGAAAGTAAAATATTGATAAATAGGAATATAAAGGATAGGGTTAATAAAATTGCACCTTTTTTGAAATATGAATCGGATCCATATATAATTATGAGCGGTGGTAAATTGTATTGGATATTGGATGGATATACATTTTCAAATGAATATCCTTTTTCGCAGCCCCAGGATGGACTCAACTATATAAGAAATTCTGTGAAAGTTGTCATGAACGCTGAAAATGGAAATGTGAAATTTTATATTATGGATAAGAATGATCCTATAATTAAAAGCTATGCAAAAATATTTCCCGGGTTATTTAAAGATGTGAATGAATTGCCGGCAGACATAGTGAGACACTTTAAATATCCGAAAGATATGTTTAATATTCAGTGCAGTATACTTGGAAAATATCATGTAACAAACCCGGGAGTGTTTTATAGTGGTGAAGATGTGTGGGAAGTAGCTAAAAATCAAAGAGAGGTTAGCGGAGAAAAAAATTCAATTGAATCACCCTATGTGGTCATGAAACCCACAGGTGCTTCCAAGGAAGAAATGATATTATTGCAATATTTCAATATGAGAAATAAAGATAATATGGTTGCCTTATTTGGTGCTAGAATGGACGGAAATAATTACGGGAAACTTATTCTCTATAAATTTCCACCTGAAAAAACTGTATATAGTCCTTATCTGTTTAAACAGAAATTGAATCAGGATACGACTATATCCCAGCAGCTGTCGCTTTGGAATAAAAATGGATCTACAGTCCAATTTGGGGATACCATGATAGTTCCTATAAAAAATTCACTGCTGTATGTAGAACCTATGTATTTAAGAGCTAATGGAAAGGACAGTATACCGGAAATGAAAAGGGTAATAGTATCCTATGGAGATAAAATACTGTTGGCTCAAGGTATAAATGATGCTTTAAGTCAAATGTTTAATTATGATCAGGGTTCTATTGATGAAAATCCTAATATTGATAATAATTCTAAAAATCAAATACCACCTTCTGGTGACAGCGATCAAATAAAGAAAGCAAAGGATCTATATGATGATGCTATAAATTCACAGAAAAATGGGGATTGGGCAAAATATGGAGAGGATATTAAAGAGCTTGGTAAGATAATAGATTCATTAAATAAATAAAATTATGTTTTAGTTACTTTGAAAGGAAGATTTAGTGTGGATTATGATGTGATTATATTAGGCGGCGGAATAGTTGGATGTGCGGTTTCCTATGAACTTTCTAAATATAATTTAAATATAGCGGTTATTGAAAGAGATTATGATATAGCTGATGATGTAGCACTTATAAATTCTTCTATAGTTTATGACGGATTAGAATGTGAAGATACGTTATTGGCAAGATTGGAACTTAGGGGAAATAAACTCATGCCTGGCTTGGCATCTAAATTTAATATTCCTTTTAAGAAGAAAGGCTACCTGCTTACTGCTGATGACAAGGAAGGCGAGGAAAAACTGACTGAGATATATTGCAGGGCTTTAAAGAGAGGTATGGAAAACATACATTTATTGAATCCTGAAGATATTTGTAAAGTGGAACCTGGATTAGATGGAAATATTAAGAAAGCTATTTACTCAAAAAATACTGGTATCATATCCCCTTATGATCTGGCAATTTCTTATGGTGAAATTGCATTTGACAATGGAGTTAATTTTAAACTTGGGGAAGAAGTTTTGGATATACAAAGTATACCCAAGGGGTTTAAAGTAGTGACTAGTAAAAATAAATTTACATGTAATATGGTGTTAAATACGACTCCAAAGGAAAATTATAGTGTAGATAGTGAAGACAGGGCAAGTAAGGATAGAAACCATTTAAGATATTTTCTTATAGATAAAGATTCCGAAAAAAGTTATAGAAACATAGTTTCTACAGTTGAAAGGGATTGTCGAAAGATATATATTATGCCTACCAGTCAGAATGAATTGCTAATGGGCATAAAAGACAATAAAGAGATGAGTTATGAAATCGCCCTGCAGGAAATTAAGGAATTTATGAAGAATGTATCCGAAGAAGATATTAAAGGATTCTACAAATCTTATTTTTATAATGATCCTTTAGTTATAGACGATAGTTTAATTGATAAGGGTTATATCAAGGTAATTGGCAAACATTATGGTCAAATTACAATGACTCCGGTGATTGCAAATATAGTATGTGAAACTATAGTCAGCAATTTAAACTGTGTTTTGAAGAAAGATTTTGTGGATAGGCGAAGGGAATTTTATAGATTTAGAGATTTGTCCAATGAAGATAGAAAAAAAGTTATAAAATTGAATAAAAGCTATGGCAAAGTAGTATGTTATTGTGAAAAAGTAACAGAAGGTGAGATAATAGATGCCATACGCAGACCCCTAGGTGCTCGTACTATAGAAGGTATAAAGAGAAGAACTGGTGCTGGATTTGGAGATTGCAGAGGCGCTCAGTGTCTTTGCAATATTGCATCCATTCTTTCCAGGGAAATAAATAAAGATATGATATATATAGTGAAGGATTCTAAAAATTCTAATATAGTGAAGGGTAGAATAAAAGAATTCAATGAAATGTAATTATGGGGGAATTACAAATTGATTAAGGAAGCTATTTGTAATAAATGTGATAAAAAATGTGTACTTAGTATTGATAAATATGGAGATGCTTTAGAAGTTGAGGGCAATCTGTGTGACAGAGGAATAAAATATGCAAAATTGGTAATAGATAATAAAAGTGACATATTCACTACTCTTGTAAGGATAAAGGGAGCTGATTGTAATGTGGTTCCTGTGAAGAGTTCTAAACCTATAGATAAAAGCCTATGGATAGAATGTTCTAAAGTTTTAAGTAGAATACATGTTGGAGCCCCTATAAAAATAGGAAACGTAGTATGCAGTAATATTTTAAATACTAGAGTGGATATAGTCTGCACTAAAAATGTTGATAAAAGTGATAAATAGATATGTTTTATGACTTTCAATATTAGAATTATTGACATTATAAGTCTATGTATATATAATTAAGTTAATTAGTTGATGAAAAGGCCAGTAACTTTATGATTATTTAAGAGAGTCAGTGTTTGGTGAAAACTGATATTGTTATATTGTGAATCCACCTTGGAAATACTGTTAAAAACAGTTCGGTGATACCGTTATAGTCTTAGAGAGAGTCAATTGTGTTTAATTGGCTAATTAGGGTGGCAACACGGAATCTTTTCGTCCCTTTGGGATAAAAAGGTTCTTTTTTTTATATAAAAATACATATATTACTTAGGAGGATTATAATTATGTTGGATTTAAAAAAAATAAGAAATAACCCGGAGAAAATAAAAAAACAACTTATAAATAGGGGAGAGGATTTTGATTTATCAGATATTGACAAAGTGGTATCTTTGGATGAAAAAAGAAGGCAGATTTTAGGCAAAGTAGAATCATTGAAAGGTAAAAGAAATCAGGATTCGTCAGAAATAGCCAAAATAAAGAGAAACGGCGGAAATGCTGATACTCTGGTGAGTGAAATGAAAGAAGTGTCAAATAAAATAAAGGATTACGATACTCAATTATCAGATATAAATGATAAATTAGAGTATTTAATGCTTAGGATACCTAATATACCAAACCCTGCAGTTCCGGAGGGAAAAACTGATCAAGATAATGTGGAAATTAGAAGGTGGTCGGAACCTACTAAGTTTGATTTTAAACCTAAAGCACATTGGGATATAGGTACGGATTTAAATATACTTGATTTTGAAAGGGGAGGTAAAGTATCAGGATCAAGGTTTACATTTTATAGAGGTTTAGGTGCAAAACTTGAGAGAGCTGTAATAACGTATTATTTGGATTTCCATACTGAAAAACATGGATATGAAGAATTGTTTCCTCCCTATATGGTAAACAGAAACAGTATGATAGGTACAGGTCAACTTCCGAAATTTGAAGAAGATGCTTTTAGGGTGGTGAATAATGATTTCTTCTTGATTCCAACTGCAGAAGTTCCAGTAACTAATTTTTATAAAAATGAAGTGCTAAAGGGTGAGGATTTACCTATAAAGCATGTTGCATATAGTGCATGCTTCAGAGCTGAAGCTGGTTCGGCAGGAAGAGATACTAGGGGAATTATAAGGCAGCATCAGTTTAATAAAGTGGAATTGGTTAAGTTTACAAAACCTGAGCAATCTTATGAAGAACTTGAGAAATTGACTAATGACGCGGAAGATGTACTCAAGGGTCTTAAACTTCCCTACAGGGTGGTTAGAATATGTAAGGGAGACTTGGGCTTTACGGCGGCACTTAAATATGATATAGAAGTTTGGATGCCAAGCTATAATAGATATGTAGAAATATCAAGCTGCAGTAATATGGAGGATTTTCAGGCGAGACGTGCTAATATAAAGTACAAGGATACTCCAAATGATAAGCCTAAGTATGTTCACACGTTGAATGGATCCGGAGTAGCAGTAGGAAGGACAATTGCAGCTATTTTGGAAAACTATCAGCAGGCAGACGGAAGTGTTGTAATTCCCGAATTGTTAAGACCATATATGGGTGGGAAAGAAATTATTAAGTAAAAATAATAATTGCTTAAAAAAGTAGTAACTTTTTATAAAGAGAAAAGTTACTACTTTTTTTATTTATTTCTAAAATATATTGATGGTGAAAATTATAGCTGTGTATGTTATAATAGCATTTGAATTCATTGGAAAAAATTATATAAAAATGTAAATGGGGGCGAATTGAAATGTTAAAGTATGTTGACAGAAGGAAAACTAATAGTTCCAAATGGGATGGATTGAAAACCGTATTTCAATCGGAGGATCTGCTTCCTTTATGGGTAGCGGATATGGATTTTAAAGTATGTGATTGTGTATTAAAAAAACTTGATGAATACTTAAAGTTTGGAGTTTTTGGTTATTACGTAGAACCCAAGCAATATAAAGAATCATTTATAAAATGGGAACAAGCTTATCATAATTATAAAGTTCATGAAGATTGGATTAGATACTCTCCTGGTGTGGTTCCTGCTATCAATTGGCTTATTCAGATATTGACGAAAAGGAATGATGCAGTTATTGTATTGACACCGGTTTATTATCCTTTTTTAGATGCAGTTGAGAATAATAAAAGAAAATTAATAGAAAGCGATTTAATTAATAGATCAGGAAGATATACTATTGATTTTAGGGATTTTGAGAATAAAATTATAAAAAATAGTGTGAAATTGTTTTTGCTTTGTTCACCTCATAATCCAGTAGGGAGAGTTTGGAAAAAAGATGAACTTGAAAAACTTATGAATATATGTAAAAAACATAATGTGAAAGTGATCTCCGATGAAATTCATCAGAATATCATAATAGGACAAAATTCTCATGTCCCCACTGCAAGCATTGGCAACTATGATTCTGTACTTGTTACTCTCACTGCTGCCACTAAAACCTTTAATCTTGCCTCTTGTAAAAATTCTTTTGTTATTATACCTGATCCCGGTATTCGCCAAAATTTTGACGATTTTGTAAAATGTATTGGAATTCCAAGTGGCAATGCTTTTGGATATATTGCAGTCCAAAGTGCCTATGAAAAAGGAAGATCCTGGCTAGAAGAAGTGCTGAAGCGGATCAGAGAAAATTACCTGTATGTAAAAGAAACTTTAGAAAAAGAATTGCCTCTTGTAGAAATATCGTCTTTGGAGGGAACTTATCTGGTATGGATTAATTTAGGAAAATATATAAAAGGGAAGGATATGGAAAGTTTTATAAAAGAAAAATGTAAACTGGCTTTTGATTTTGGGGAATGGTTTGGTGGAAAACGTTTTAATAATTATATAAGAATGAATATTGCCACTTCAAAGGAGAATTTAAATAAGGCCCTTGAAAGAATTGTATCACAAGTTAACAGCACAATTTGACAGGGCAAATGCATGAGTAAATAAATTGTAAAGATAGGCGGAATTATAAGTTTAAGACTTTCCTT
>CAIFEX010000045.1 GCA_903789665.1 uncultured Clostridium sp. | reverse complement strand
GTGACATACTCCCCGGATAGAATCCGGGGCTTCTCAGCCCCACCGGAGATTGTGCTATCAACAAAGTATGCCGACTTGAATCAAGCCTTGCAACTTCTCCTGAAGAAGATGACGTCCCACTCTTGAAATTTCAGCTATGCTGAAAGGTCAGTTTTCTTACGTTTTAATGATAAATACTTACTAACTTCCCTTCGATACTTAATATAGTATAATACCCATATTTTGAGGTTTACAACTTTTCTAAATTTATTTGCTTCGGCTGGAGGCCTACGCAAAATTTTTATCTGGCTACCACAGCTAAAACTGTTATTTTTGGTTTTAGTGTATATTTATAATTTAAAATTTATAGCATTATTATACACTTTTTGCATGATTGTTATATTGCTTTAATGGATGTAGTCCATTATACTAATAACTATGAAATAGCCTAAAAAACAATTAAAAGGGGGAGAAATTTATGAAAAAGAGAAAAGCCCTTGCCGTAATTCTTGCTGCTCTCATGATAACAGTGGCAACGGTTGGTTGTTCTTCATCTGACAATTCAAAACCTGGGACCCAATCGACGGGTGGAACTTCTGGTTCATCCGGTACAAAATCAAGAATTACACTGACACTCTGGGACTACTTTGAAGGTACAAACTCTCAGAGAGGCGTAAAAAATCTGGTAAACTCTTTTAATTCTGCACAGGATGAGATCACTGTAAAATCTGTATTTACACCAAGAGGTGAGATGGATAAACAACTTTCGATCGGTCTTGTTTCTAATAAACTGCCTGATCTTGTCCTAATTGATAACCCGGATTTCGCTTCCCGTATTTCTATGGGTTTACTTGCAGATGTCACAGATAATTTTAAAAAAGACTATGGAGACAAACTCGATTTGTTCTATCCAGCCCCATTGGAGACGTGCAAATCTGGTGATAAATATTATGGAATTCCCTTCGGGAGCAATGATCTTGGCCTTTTCTGGAATAAAGACATGTTCAAAGCAGCCGGAATTTCAGATGCTCCTAAGACATGGGATGAAATGACAAAAGATTGTGAAAAACTCAGTAAGAATGGTGTTTATGGTCTCGCTGTCTCAGCTATTAAAAACGATGAAGGATCATTCCAATTCTTTCCATGGCTTTATTCAGCAGGTGCGACTTATAAAGCTGTGAACAGTTCTGGTGGCATCAAAGCATTTTCGCTGTTACAGAACTATGTCAGTAAAGGATATCTCAGCAAGGAATCTATAAACTGGACACAGGCGGATGTAGAAAAACAATTTGCAACAGGTAAAGCAGCAATGATGCTAAATGGTCCCTGGAATATTGAAACGGTACAGGCAGATGCTCCAAATATGAAATTTGGAACTACTCAGATTCCGAAAGATGCGCAATATGCTTCTGTTACTGGCGGTGAAAATCTTGGAATCATTAAAGGACATAATGAGGCTGCAGGATGGAAATTCTTGAAATATAGCTGTGACAACGCGCTGGTTTATATTGACGATATGGGTTATATACCAAGCCGTAAAGATCTTGCAGAAAAGGACACAAAGATTAATACCGAATATATGAAAGCATTTGTGGATATTCTGGATTATGCATCTCCAAGGGGGCCGGAAGCAAACTGGCCCAAGGTATCTGCGGCCCTTTATACAGCTGAACAGGAGGTTATGCTAAACCAGAAAACTCCAGCTGATGCTGCTAAAGAAGCCCAAACTTCCATTGATAGTGCATTGAAACAATAAATACAGCTGTTGGAAAGTGCCTTATGGGCATTTTCCAACTTTGATTAGGTGGTGTTAAATTCTTTATGGCAAAGAGCAAAAAGAAACTATCTAAAGGAAATAGGGTTGGATATGCGTTTGTATTACCAGCTTTAATTTTCATGCTGGCACTTGTAGGATTTCCAATAATTTATAATTTTGTTCTCAGCTTTTATAATATGGATGTTATGACAATGGGTCAGCATACAGAGAAATTCGTTGGTTTTCAAAACTATATTGACTTGTTTCAAGTTCCAACAACAAAAACAAGCATTATTAATACAATTGTTTTTACTGTTGGAAGCATAATATTTCAATTTATTCTGGGCTTTTTACTTGCCATATTATTTCACCAGGATTTTAAGCTTGCAAAACCTCTGCGCGGTGTCCTGCTGATAAGTTGGATGATACCAGTCACTGTAACTGCGCTTCTATTTAAATTCATGCTGAGTTCTAGCGGGGGTGTTATTAATACAATTCTGGTATATCTACACATAATTCCAAAACCTCTTGATTTTCTGGTATCATCAGATTTAGCAATGCCAAGCGTTATTGGGATCAACATATGGATTGGAATTCCATTTAATATGGTCCTGTTGACGACAGGTTTAAGCAATATCCCAGAATCCTACTATGAAGCAGCGGCAATTGATGGAGCTAATGCAGTCCAGCGCTTTTTCAAAATCACGCTTCCGTTAATGAAAGCTTCTATGCTTTCCGTAATAATTCTCGGGGTCATTTATACATTTAAGGTATTTGACTTGATTTGGGTTGGTACCGGGGGCGGACCTGTTGATGCAACAGAGGTTTTGTCAACTTATGCCTATCGCTTATCCTTCACCCAATACTCTTTCAGTAAGGGTGCAGCGACAGCAAATATCTTGTTTGTAATGCTGCTTGTTGTCGGCATCATTTATATAAAACTGATAGGCAAGGATGAGGTGATGAACTGATGCAAAAAAAGCGAACGTATCGAAAAATTATTTTAAATGTTGTAGCCATTATTGTAGCGATTATTATGCTTTTTCCTGTTTACTGGATGATTATCAGTTCTTTTAAACCAAACGCGGAGATTTTTGCTGCGGTTCCAACTTTTTTTCCACACACTTTTACGTTTGATGCTTATACAAGTCAAGTGGGTGCCAGCGCTAATACAGGTTCAAATATTTATCGCTCTTTCATAAATAGCGTAATAATTGCGGTATCAGCCATGTTTTTATCCTGCGTACTAGCAATTCCAGCATCCTATGGGCTTGCCAGATTCCGGATAAAGGGAAGCAGAACTTTTATTTTACTGTTTCTAATTACACAGATGTTGCCTGCAACGCTTACGTTGACTCCTTTATACTTGATTTACAATAGACTTGGAATGATTGATACATATTTTGCCCCGATGCTTTCGGATATGACAATTGGGATACCTTTTGTAATTTTAATACTCAGACCCTATTTTTTGAGTCTCCCTAAAGAGCTTGAAGATTCTGCGAAAATTGACGGATGTACTACCTTTACCGCATTTACGCGGATCATGCTTCCAATATCTTATCCAGGTGTCATTACCTGTGCAGTTTTCTCTTTTTTGTTTGCTTGGGGCGATCTTGCATATTCATTGACTTTTGTGACTTCAGAAAATATGCGTTCAATGACAGCTGGAATTTACAATTTCATCGGTAAATATGGTATCCAATGGAATTGTATTATGGCATATGGAACCGTTATTACGCTTCCTGTATTGATCATTTTTATTTTTCTACAAAAATATATTGTATCAGGTCTTACTAACGGTGCTGTCAAGGGATAAGCGCAGGAGGGATGAATGAAATGAAATTTGTTCATAGGGAAGAAAACAGATTAGTGCGTAACTATAACCATGAAACACTTTGGATAGAGCCATGGGGAAAAAATGGTCTTAGAATCCGTGCAACCCGGCTTGCCAATATGAGAAATGAAAACTGGGCTTTACTACCCCAAGGTACCAGTACTTCGCATATTTCAGTTAATGAGAATTTTGCTGTAATTAGAAACGGAAAAATAACAGCGCAACTGACGTCAGAAGGTAAAATTACTTTTTATAATCAAGATAAAAAATTGTTGTTAGAAGAATTTGTCCGCAATCGAGAAAATACAACAAAACCCTGTAGTGCCCTAAATATTCATTCCCGTGAGTTAAAACCGATGATAGGAGACAACTTTTGTCTTACCGCTCGGTTTGAATCTGACCCGAATGAAAAACTGTTTGGAATGGGCCAATATCAGCAGAAATTTCTAAATTTAAAAAACTGCCAGCTTGAACTTGCACAGAGAAACTCACAGGCAAGTGTTCCGTTTGTACTTTCCAGCCTTGGATATGGCTTTCTATGGAATAATCCTGCGATTGGAAAAGTGATGTTTGGGAAAAACATTACTGAATGGACTGCTTATTCTACAAACCAACTTGATTATTGGATTACAGCTGGTGATACACCAGCAGAAATTGAAGAAAATTATGCATTGGTGACTGGTACTGTCCCGATGATGCCGGAATATGCAATGGGACTCTGGCAATCCAAGCTTCGGTACCAGACTCAGGAAGAGTTGCTCAATATTGCACGTGAATACAAAAAGCGAGGAATCCCTCTCTCAGTCATTGTAGTTGACTTTTTTCACTGGACCAAACAAGGAGAATGGAAATTTGACCCAAAATACTGGCCGAATCCAGATGAAATGGTCCGAGAACTGCGAAATATGGGCATTGAACTTATGGTTTCTATTTGGCCGACAGTCGACAAAAATAGTGAGAATTACCAAACAATGCTTCACAGCGGTTATCTTGTCCAAGTTGACCGAGGTATCAGTACAACAATGGAGCATTTGGGAAATACGGTCTTCTTTGATCCGACAAATTCAGGAGCACGAAAATTCGTTTGGGAAAAAGTCAAGCAAAATTACTATAAGAAAGGCATTAGAATATTCTGGCTTGACGAGGCCGAACCGGAGTATTCTGTATATGATTATGACTTGTACCGATATAATGCAGGAAGTGATTTGCAAGTCGGCAATATCTATCCTCTTATGTATGCTAAAACCTTTTTTGATGGAATGCAGAATGAAGGGCAGAAAAATATTATCAATCTTGTCCGCTGCGCCTGGGCTGGAAGCCAACGCTATGGTGCTTTAGTCTGGTCTGGTGACATTTACTCATCTTTTGAAGTTTTGCGTTGTCAACTCTGTGCCGGCCTCAACATGGGTCTAGCCGGCATCCCATGGTGGACAACGGATATTGGAGGATTCCACGGTGGTAACCCACAAGACAAAGCTTTTCAGGAACTTATGATTCGCTGGTTTCAATTTGGAGCTTTTTGTCCTGTATTTCGAATTCATGGAGACCGAGAACCCCACAGTGCCCCACTAGGAGATGCAGGAGGTGGATTATGTCCCAGTGGTTCTGAAAACGAAATCTGGAGTTATGGGGAAGAAGCCTATAAAATTTTTAAAAAATATATCCTGCTGCGTCAGAAAATGAAACCTTATATCTCCAAAATCATGTGGGAAGCACACAAAAATGGGACTCCTGTTATCCGACCACTCTTTTACGATTTTCCGAAGGATGCAAAATGCTGGGAAGTAGAGGATGAATATATGTTTGGGCCGTCTCTACTCGTTGCACCAATTTTGTATCCAGGAGCAAGGGAACGAAAAATATACCTGCCAGAAGGACCGGTTTGGAAAAATACGGAAACAGGAGAATCATTCCAGGGTGGAGTGAAAATTTCGTGTGACGCACCCCTTAATGTAATTCCCGTATTTGCTAACAACGATGTGGATGTTACGTTAAATGTTTCTCATGGGCAGAAGAACTAAATCTCTAACAAATGCAGGATTGCTTGTTACTAAGCAGTCCTGCTGCCTTTTTATAGAAGCAATATCTGCAATAAAACAGAATAATGTATATATAAAAAAATTCCGTTAATTTTGTAGACTTTGTAGACTTATTGATCTGAAAACATTACAATAAGATAAGAAATAAAAAAGGGGATGGGGTATTGCATCGCTTTTATCACAGCCTTCGTTTCAAGCTCCTCTCTGTCTGCTTTCTAATTTCAATTGTTCCAATAATTATCATGCAGATGATCTTTTACAATTTGAGTGAAAGTTATATCGAACAAAAAATCAATTCCTTAACCAATAAGAATTTGAGCTACATACAAATTAGTATTGAATCTGATTTGGAGTATTATAGAGGAATTTTATATAGAATCGCCGCAGATGATGCCATCACGGATGATGAAGTTAAAGTAAAAAACGGAGATGATTTTACCCGAGAATCATATGGCATCAAATTGCGAGATTTACTTGCTTCCTATGCAGACATACGAGATGAAATAGTTGGGATCACATACATTAGCAGCTCAAATCAAGACGTCTTCTATGACAAACGGAATATGAGCGCAACAAATTATATTTGGGATTCCTATAGCTCGGAAGAAAAAGAAAAAATTTATAATAATGTACACAATAGCAACCGGGTTGTTTTTTTCAACACAAAAAATCATTATTATAATAATGAAAAAAGTTGTCTTTATAATGTTGGGATTCGTGTATGGAATATTAAAACGGGGGAAGATTTGGGAATCATTTTGCTCAGCATCGATGAACAGAGATTACAAAATATTTGCAATATCCAGTCTGACACCGCAACTAACAATTCAGTAAAAGAATATTCGTTTATTGTTGACAGCAAAAATGAAATTTTATCCTTTTCTGATAAAAATTATATTGGCAAAAAATTTGACCAAACAGAACATGGCATTGCTACTCTTATGCAGTCAGTTCCGTTTGATTTGAAAAATGGGGTCCTTGTTAATAGTGTTTCAATACCTGGTGCAAACTGGAAGGTAATAAATTTAGTTGATAAAGAAAGTATGTTCTATGAGATCAATTTATTAAGAAAATTTACAATAATTGTCACTTTTTTAATTGTTATCTTTTGCTCGCTTTTTATTATTTTATTCACAAATAAGTTCTACGGTTCTGTAAAGACAATAATAGAAGCTATAAAGCGGGCAAAATCAGGAGATTTTAACGCTCACCTCCGACTTAAAGGAGAAAACGAACTTGTTTTTATTGGAAATGAATTTAACGATATGATGTTGAAAATCAAAGGTCTAGTAGAAAACCTAAAACAGCAGAATGAATACATCTTTGAGATTTCAAATAGGAAAAGGGAAGCGGAAATTAATGCGATTGTTGCTCAGATTAATCCACATTTTTTGTATAATACTCTTGACTGTATAAACTGGATTGCTATCCGGGATGAGAATTTCAAAATAAGCCAGATGATTGGAAATTTAGCTGATATTCTTCGATACAGTATTCATGGAGTAAATGAACAAGTAACAATATATGAAATGATAGAATGGCTTAAAAAATATCTATACTTATATAGTGTTCGTTTAAACTATAGTTTTCAAACAGTTTGGAATATAGATGATAATATTCTTAGTTATAAAATTTATAAATTGCTTGTACAGCCAATTGTCGAAAATGCCATAGTGCATGGATTTAAAGAATGTGATCATAAGCAAACCTTATTAATTACTATTAGAAAAGAGAACGAGAAATCTCTTCAAATAAAAATTGAGGATAATGGTGTTGGTATACCAGAAGAAAAATTAGCACATTTATTTGATGTCACTTGCAAGAAAAAGGTCGGGCTGTTTAATGTTAAAGAAAGATTGAAAATTTATTACAAAGATGCTGCGCAAATGCATATTGACAGTAAACAGCAGAAAGGTACGAAAGTAACTCTGAAGATCCCTCTAGTTTCATAATGTGTAATAATGGGGGAGAACAATGAAAATACTGATTGTTGAGGATGAATTTAATGCCCGAGAAGGACTTGCTGCAATAATTCAGAGGATGTGCCCACAGCATGAAATTTGTGGTAAAGCTAGTAATGGAGAAGAAGGTCTTCAGCTTGCCTTAAAACAGGAGCCTGATTTAATTTTCGTGGATATTGAGTTACCTAAAATGAACGGTTTAGAAATGATTGAAAAACTACGAGAACAGCATTTGCAGTCAGTATTCGTAATCTTGAGCGGATATGCCGAATTTAAATATGCACAAAAAGCTATTCAATATGGAGTCAGCGAATATCTCCTTAAGCCAATTTCATATGACAAATTAATCCATGTTATTGAAAACATAGAACAGTTAGGACGTAGTCCTACAAAATCTAAAAAAAGGATAATCCCTAAAAATGAGCTGCTAAAAACTATATTATCAGGATTAAACAATTCCAGGAAAGCAATTGAGATACTTGGAAAGACACTTGTGCCAAAAAATCTTTATCTTCTTAATATCTATTTCAGAAGAGAATATGACATTAAGAAACTTCAAATCTGTTTCCAGACTTATAGCAGAAATCAGAAACTTGAGAATTCTGTAATTATAACGACTTTTCCGAAAAACCGTTTTATGGTAGTGCTGGTAAATAGTAAGATTGGAAAAGAAGAAATGATACATACATTAAATTTTAATCTTATTTCCATTCTTCGCCAAAACGGTTTCTCTGACAGTACACTATCATTGCTTCCTGTCAATTCGCTAGATGCTCTTGTCGGTAAACTAAATTCTATTCAACAGCTTAATGAATGGGGTTTATCGCTCGGGAATAAACAGGTCCTTTTACTCGATAAAATTCCAAAGGTTAGGTGGAACTTTAAAAAAGAAAATAATTATATCAGACAGATCGATATGAAGGCATTGTCAATTGTTAAAAGAGGGAAGCCAGAAAAGCTGAAGGAATTAAATCGTAATCTACTAAAATTTTTGACAAATGAGATTTGCCCTCCAAAAGAGTTCCGAAATATTTGTACCCAGTATGCGCTTTCTATCCTCGTGTGCTATCGAGAATTTAATGTAGATACAATTGAGAAAGTACAGGAAATAAAATTATTTGAGGCTATTCGAAATAGCTGTACACAGAACGAAATGTTAGATTGTTTAGACCAGCTAATTTTGCTTTATCATACTATTTTACCTGACCAAACTTATGCAAACTCTATTTTGGTGAAAAAAACCATTGATTATATTGCACATTACTATGCTGAAAAAGTATCGTTGAAAGAGATTGCAAAAAAGCTTAAAGTTACCCCAGAATATATAAGTCATCTATTTACCAAGAATGTTGGAATAAGTTTTTCTGATTACCTAAAAAAGTATAGGATCAATATGGCTAAAAAGATTATGCAGACTTCTAATTTTAAAATGTATCAGATTGGTGAAAAAATCGGCTATAAAGATCCGAAATATTTTAATAAAGTGTTTAAAGAAGTCACCGGCATGTCCCCAAAAGAATACATGAGAAAGGGCTAATTAATATAATTGTCAACTACCACTGACTTTAGTCGGTGGTAGTTGCTCTTGATTCTTTTTTAAAAAATGATAGGGCAGACAATCATTAACGGTCGCGTGAGACACATGCAGTATATCCTGGATTTGCCGGCCATTGTAACCAGATTCAGCAAGCTTCTGAACCTGACATGACATT
>CAIFEX010000044.1 GCA_903789665.1 uncultured Clostridium sp. | reverse complement strand
ATCTGGGACATAATCAAATGCGGTATACTAAGACATTATCACAATTAAATCATAAAGATTATGAGGATTTTAGAAAAGCACTTGACAATTATGTAAATCAAGGTTATAAAATTGCCATTGATGATATGGGTACAGGTTATTCCGGACTAAAAACCATTATGGAAACCAGACCTCATTATATTAAAATTGATATTTCCTTTATAAAAGATATAGATAAAGACAGCTTTAAACAGAAGCTTGTAAAAACATTTGTGATGCTGGGGAAATCTACAAACATGAACATCATAGCCGAGGGGATTGAAACTGAAAACGAACTTGCAAAACTCATAGAACTGGGAGTTTGCTCAGGTCAGGGATATTTTCTGCAGAGGCCTTCGGGAACTTTTCTCGATATTTCTGAGAATGTGAGGGCAACCATAATAAAATACAATAAAATGAAGACAAACAGGTTTCAGTTTGAAAAAAACTGCATTGGAGATATAGCAAAGCAAAACCCTGATTTTCCTTCTGTAACTTCTGCTAAAGATGTAAAGAGATTTTTTGATACCTATAATATAACGGGAGTTTGTATTACAAATGGCGGCTATCCCCTCGGACTTATGATGCAGCATAACCTGGACTACGTGCTTGCCACGCAGTATGGAATTTCGGTGTTTCTCAAACGCCCCGTGTCTTTGGTGATGGATGCCAACCCGACCATAGTGGACTATAACACATCTATAAGCGAGGTGTCCAAAATTGCAATGGCCAGGGATTACAAGAAAATATACGATTATGTCATAGTTACAAAAAACAACAAGTATTATGGAATTGTAACCATAAAGGATCTTCTTGAATACACTCTGGAGTTTGAAAAGAAACATGCCAGGAATCTCAATCCATTGACCGGGCTTCCCGGAAATGAAATTATAAATAAGGTTCTCGACAATGTAATACATTCTCACAATGATTTTTTTGTCATATACGCAGATTTGAACAATTTTAAAATATACAATGATACTTACGGCTTTGAAAACGGGGATAAAGTATTGAAGCTTACTGCGGAAATCATAGAGGAACAGGTAAGCAGATGTTCCATGTACAATGGTTTTGTAGGGCACATAGGTGGGGACGATTTTGTATGTGTGCTTGAAAATGATATTGATAAGGGGCGCGGTTTGTGCAAAAAGATAATTTCAAAATTCAACAGGAAAGTGCTTGATTTTTTTAATGAAAAGGATAAAACAAATGGATACATCGAATCTTTCGATAGAAAGGGCAATAAGGATATCTTTCCACTTACGTCCATAGCCCTCGGGTGTATGTATGGAAATTTCAGCAAATTTGAAAGAGTTGACGATATTGGAGTCTGCATGAGTAAGATCAAGAAAAAAGCCAAGAAGAACAGGGGCAGCAGTTATGTTATATGTGATATCAATTCAAATAAATAAGTTGGAGGAAATGTCATGAAAAAAACAATTTTGAATTTCTTACGTATATTTGATAATTTTAGGAAAAAAACAAGCTCCCTTTTAAAGAAAAAAGTGGACAGTAATTTAATCAGCATGGACAGCGTCGTAGTGAAAATAATTCTTGAAATTGGAATACTGGTAGTATTTATCTGCGGTTTTTTTGGAATGCTGTCATATTATACTTTTTATACTGCCATGGAAAAAAATATAAATTCCTCGCTGCAGGACAAAGCCCGGGAGTCCTCCAAACTTTTAAGCTCCATTTTGCAGCAGCAAGTTCGTTCTATGACGGAGATAGCGGCTAGAAGTGAAATAAAATCCATGAATCCAGAAATTCAGGTGCCTGTTTTACAGGAAAGGGCGAACAAGCTTGGGTATTCAGGTTTGTATGCCATGGATTTAAGCGGTATGGCCTACATGCAAACTGGAGAGAAAACAAAAATGGACCTTGGGACAGGGTATTTGAAAAAAGCTGTCCAGGGCACTCCGGCTATTGACGGGCCCTATTTTAATGTAAATGGAGAGGAAATAATATCCGTGGCAGTTCCTATAAAAAATAATGCCGGAAGGACAACAGGTGTACTATTTTCAAACATAAGTACGTCTGAATTGAATAAATTTGTTCAAAGTATGAAAATTGGAAACAGTGGATACTGTTTTATAATAAATAAAGATGGGACTAAAGTTGCACATAAAAATTTGACTTTGGTTTTGAATAAGGACAATACTATAAAGAATTCCCAGAAGGACAGTTCTCTGAAAAAACTTGCTTCTATAGAAAAAAATATGGTGCAGGGCAGAAGCGGCTCCGATTACTATAGACAGAAGGGGAATGATCTTCTACTTGCCTATTCGCCTTTATCCGGTGTAAATTGGTACCTGGGACTTGTGATTGACAGAAATGAGATATTGAACTCTGTGAATTCCCTCAAATACAAGATGGCGGCAGCTACTTTGATATTTATACTGGCCGGTATTTTAATGGGGATCATAATAGCAAGTCAGATCAAAAAACCTCTCTTGAATATAAGGAAATATGCCAGGGAACTTTCAAATTTTAATCTTACATATAAAATGGATATTAAGTCCAGGGATGAATTTGGACAGACCGTGGTTGATTTGAATTCAGCACTGAAAAATATAAAATATATGATAAAATATGCAAAGGATGAAGGATTTGCTGCGCTAAATTCCAGCAAATATGTAAATAACAGATTTAGGGAATCTGAAGGCGAAATTAAAACCATATCCGATAAATCAAATGAGATAACGTCTAATATGCAGGAAGTCATGACTTCTATTGAAGAGGTTGAAAAAAGCATATTTTACATAAAACGTAAGATAGAAAATACTGTAGATGAAGCTGATTCGGGACTTAAATTGGCCGACAATATAAATAAAAAAGCTGTGAGCATGGGCGGCGAAATAGAGAATTCAGCCCGTAATATAAAAAAATATTATAGGGATTCCAGCGGAAAACTGAAAAAATCCTTTGAGACCATAAAGGTTGTAAAAAACATTTCGAAAATGCTGGATGAAATGAAAGAAGTTTCCGAGAAAACCAATATACTTGCATTGAATGCACTTATTGAAGCTTCCCGTGCCGGGAAATATGGGAGCGGTTTTATGGTGGTTGCCAAAGAGGTCAAGAAACTTGCGGATAGGTGCTCGGATATGGCGGACAATATGCAAAATGATATAAAAAATATAATTGTAGCAGTGGGCATACTTATGGATTCTTCACAGGATGTACTTGGCTTTGTTGAGGGAAAGGTCATGAAAGACTATGTTAAAATAGTGGATATGAGCAGGGAATACCAGAATGACGGGACTAAAATGGCAGCTGTCATAAAGAAATTTTATGAACTCATGGAGGGCATAAATAAGTCACAGCAGGATCTCTCCGGCATAGTGGAGGAAATAGCTGCATCCGTGAATAAGTGTACAGATGCAGTTTCCAATATATCCAGCAGTATGGATTCCATAAAGAAAGAAAATTTGGACATAGCTTTGAATACAGATAAGAATGCAAAAGAAGCTGAAAAACTTACCGGCATTGTGGGGCAGTTTAAAATATAGTTTATTGGGACAGTTTCCTTGTGCGTTTTACCAATGTATTTTTAACGTCATTGATATCTTTTATGTTGTCTTTTGTCATTATCAAATAGGTGACAGCGGATGGAACCAGGAAAATCTGCATCAGTGACAGGGTAATTATATAATTTGTGGGTTCACCGGCATGTATGTGGGACAGTATGATTCCAACACCTGCATTTCCTATGGTTCTTCCGAGACCGTTGGCCAGATTGGCTATACTGAAGGCGGTACCTCTTTGTTCCGGGAGATTTACGTCAGTTATCAGGGCAAGCCAGTTTGGGGTATTGGCGGATTGCAGTGCACTTGCAAGAAAAGATAGGATAAATGTTGTAAATATCCATGGATTCACCACTATCTCCTTTAGTAATGATATCAATATAAGTAGCGGATCGCTGTTTTGCGGCAGCTTGAGATTGTTCATCGGAAGCATGAAAACTGCCAGGTAAAATGGTATCATAGCGAATATAAATAGAGATGTAAGGACAGCTCTTCCCTTGTAGGTCCTGCCCTGGAGAATGTCGCCCATGTGGCCGAACAGTGGTGATGTCAGACCTCCCAGCTGAAATATGGCAAAAAGGTACCCGGCTGCGATAATCGAAACTTTTAAGCTGTAACCCTGCTGTTGAATTTTTGAAATATACAGAGTTGGAAGCCATATTAAAGTTCCTATGGAAATATTCATAAAAAACGCCTGCAGGAACAATAAGATGTTGCTTCGTTTTGATACGATACTGTATAGATGCTTGAATTCAATGTTGTAATTATATGTATATCCCTTTTCAATAAGTGTTTTTAATTCAGGCTCTGATTGACCTACAGCAGGTTCTTCTATAAAAAAATACAGTACGATAAGCAAAAAGCCTGTAATGCTCACGACTTCAAAAGGCTTCCTCCAACTTGTAAAGGGAGCCATAAGTGATGCCATCAGCGCCCCTGCTATTCCGCCGAATCCTTGAGACATGCCCCAGAGGCTCAGCAGCATTCCCCTGTATTTATTCGGAATATAGTCGGTTAAAACGCTAAATCCTATTGAAGATATGCAGCCAAGCCCCACACCGGTGAAAACCTGGAGGATGAGGAGCTGCAGGTAGTTTGTACACAGCGATGTCAAAAATATTGAAATTGACCAGATGACTGTGCCTATAATGACGAGAAACTTCCTGCTGAACTTACCTGTGAGATAGCCCCACAAAATTGACGAGAAGGATGTCATCAGAATATTGACTGCCGAGACTATCCCCAGCGAAGAAATATGTACATTCATACTTTTTGAGATAGAAGAGAAAAGCGGCGGGAACAATCCTATTACTACATTATCAAAAGCCGCCAGTATTATAAAAATAAGAACAGTATAAATTGATTTTATATTATTGGTATTCATAAAATTCACAGCTCCTTTTCTTTCTATTTCCTTGTTTATTGTAATCTATTTTTCATCTTAATATTAAGATTTAATGTAATTTTAACTTATTCTTAATACTGTGTTAGATTTAATTGTGTAATATACTAAAATAGAATATTGATGATATTTGTATTATAATAATTAACTGATAAGAGGGACTGGTTATGATTAATAATATACTTGTTATTTCATCTAATTTTACAGGGCATGGGCATAAAAGCATAGCAGAATCTTTATGCGAGAAATTTCCTAAAAACGGAAATATTAAAGTAAATATAGTAGATGGATTTTCGTTGGGCGGAACTACTTTGCTGAATGTAGCAAAGGCGTATGGGCCCATAACAAGAAAGTCAGAAAATTTATGGGAACTCATATGGGATATTTCGTCTATTAAACCATCTATTGTAAATGAAATTGTCGAGTTGAAAATAAAAGACAGATTTTTGAATTTATTAAAAGAGACGAAGCCGGATTTGATTTTAACTCTTCACCCCAATTTTAACGGCTCCATACTAAATATTCTTGAAAAATACCATATTGAAATACCCTTTGTCACACTTATTGCGGATTTGGTGAGCATAACGCCATTGTGGGCAGATCCAAGAGCGGATTATATAATAAGCCCTACGCAGGAGGCAAAGTATAAATGCATGGGTTACGGCGTGCCTGAAAAAAAAATAAAAGTTCTGGGCTTTCCAGTACGTTCGAGGTTTTACAGCCGTACCTATAGATTTGAAAAAGGCATCGATTGTAATTCCAAGAAATTACTTAAATGCATGATAATGAGCGGGGGAGAGGGAGTTGGCAATATGAAAAAAATAGCCGCAATTCTCCTGGAAAATTTTAATTGTACAGTGAAAATTGTAGCCGGCCGAAATAAGGCACTTAAGAATAGGCTGGAAAAATCACTGGGTAAGAAATACGCAGGCAGAGTTAAAGTGTATGGATTTACGGAAAATATACAGGATCTAATGTGGGACTCCGATATTGTATTTATGAGGGGAAGTCCTAATGTAATCATGGAAGCTGTAGCCTGTAACGTACCTTTGATAATAACAGGCGCCCTTCCGGGACAGGAAGAGGAAAACCCTAAATTTGTTGAAAAGCATAAGCTTGGAGTAGTATGCGAAAGTACAGGTAAAATAAAAGATGTGGTGAGTAATTTGATTTCAAATAATTCTCAGGAATTAAATAAAATCAGAAGATTTCAAAGAGTTTATGCAAATATGGATGCGGCAGAAAACATTGTAAATTTTATTTTGAGTGTAAAAGATGCAGATTTCTTGGTTTCCAAAATGGATGTATGACCCTGGAATTTTATCTAAATTATAATCCTTTTTTAACTGTATTTTAACCTTGTTTGTATACCATAATGTATTAATAAGGTTATAAAAGTATATAGGAAGAGGAGATAAAAGATATGAATTTTACAGCTAGTTTGATTGATGTCATGCTGCATCTCGATAAATATCTGAATATTATTATACAAAATTATGGCACATTTACATATGCTATAATTTTTATAGTGATATTTTGTGAGACTGGACTGGTGGTAACGCCTTTTTTGCCGGGTGACTCCATTATATTTACAGCTGGAGCGCTTGCTGCAGAAAATATCCTCGGGGTATTTACATTGTTTATTATATTCTTTGCGGCGGCAGTGCTGGGTGATACTGCCAATTATTTCATAGGAAAGAAGATAGGAAATAATATTTTAAAAAGCAAAAATACAAGATTCGTAAATAAAGAACATATTTATAAAGCTCACAGGTTTTATGAAAAACATGGCCCTATGGCTCTAGTGCTGGGAAGGTTTGTACCTGTCATAAGGACTTTTGTTCCCTTCGTTGCTGGAATTGGCGAGATGAAATATTTTAAATTTCTAACTCATAATATGCTGGGAGGATTTCTGTGGGTATCCATGTTTTTGTGGGGAGGATACTTCTTCGGGAGTTTGCCTTTTATAAAACATAATTTTTCCTATGTGGTAATTGCAATTATAGTAATATCTCTCATTCCGGCAGTTGTTGTATTTATGAGAGAGAAAAAAAGCGATACTGCAAATGCGGAAATTTAAATGCCGACGGTGGTTGTATATAACAGCCGCCGTTTTTGCGCCATCTTCAAAGGAATTAATTGTTGACGTATAATAAAAGTTTGTAAAGAAAATATATATAGGGGGATTTTAAATGGAATTATGGGATATATACGACAATAAAGGACATAAAACAGGTCTAAAAAAAAGACGTACCGATGTCTTAAGCGGCGGACAGTATCATTTGGCAGCTGAGGTCTGGATAATAAATGACAAACTTGAAATATTGATTCAGAAAAGATCCGAAAATAAGGAGGTCCTTCCAAATATATGGACATTGACTACAGGATGTATGATAAGCGGTGAAGATACATTGGAGGGTTCTATGAGGGAAGTAAAGGAGGAACTGGGAATATGTTTCAGGAAAGAAGATATGGATTTTATAATGAGAATATTTCAGGATAACATTATCTGGGACATTTATTTTGTGTATATGAATATTGATTTGTCGAAAGTAGTTCTCCAGAAGGAAGAAGTAAGCGAGGTGAGGTTTGTTTCCATAGAAAAATTTAAAAATATGATTTTACAGGGAAAAATATTTAAGTATGATGAAATCTATGATGTTTTGGCCATGGCTGTTCAAAAATTTAAACTCAGGAATGCGGGCTTGAGGAATAATTTTTAGAATTTACCCCCTGAAATTATTGCTTTTTTTCGTATAATTAATACATGAGGTGATTTCATGCAGAATATTAATCACTTGATTTGTAAGAACAAAGATGAATTTATTAGTGAAAATAAGAATTTTATATATAAATGTACTTACTCTATTTCAAAAAAACACCTTCAGTGGGAAAATGACGATGAGCTCAGTATTGCTTTGATTGCATTTAATAAGGCTTGTGATAAATATACAGAAAACAAGGGGAATTTCTATGCATATGCAAGAGTTATAATCAAAAATGCATTGATTGATTATTTTAGAAAAAATAGGAATTTACCTTTGCTTACTTTTGAGGATGATCAGTGTGACGGTGGAAAATTGGACAATATCAGTTCTATAGATAGCTTTGAATTGGAAACGGAAAATAAAAATAGGGCATATGAGATTATTGAATTGAAAAAAGAGCTTGTGAAATACAGAATTAATTTCAACAGCCTGGTAAATAAAAGTCCAAAACATAAGGATACGAGAAACAATGCTTTAAAACTTGCTTTGAAGATATGTAATAATAGTGAAATTAGCAGTTACATATTAAATAAAAGACGGCTTCCCGTTAAGAAAATATGCGTATATACCGGATTTAGCAAAAAATTTATCGATAAGTGGAGAAAATATATCATTGTTTTATTTATAATATTCAGCAGTGAAAAGTTTCTTTACATAAAGTCTTATTTAAATATAAAAGCAGGTGTGAATAATGAGTAAAAAAGAAGGTATAGTAATAGATACAAATGGTAAATATGCTAATTTACTTACTCCTTATGGTGAATTTATAAGAGTAAACTGCAATGGTAAAAAACCTAATATTGGTGAAAAATTTGTAGGAAATGAAGCTGTACATAGATTTTTCCCTGTCAGTGCCAAAAAAATATTGATTGCGGCATGTATAGCATTTGCACTGGTTGTTTGCGGTGCCGCCAGAGTTTATTACAGCCCTTCGGCCACGGTTTTGGTGAATATAAATCCACGTATTGAACTGAAAGTAAATTCTTTAAACAGAATTATTTCTTCAAAAGCATTGAATGACGACGGCCGCAAGGTACTGAATCAAATTAAAATAAATAATATTGACGTGAATGATGGGCTGAGAATGATACTTTATCAATCCCGGAAAGACAAACTTATTGACAGGAAGTACATGAAGGCAAAAAGTATTTCTATCAATATATCCGGTAAGAACCTGGATATTTCTAAATTCAAATCAGATATTAAAACTTCTGACTTGAATGTTAAAATCAAATCAAATGGCAATGTTATCTTAAATAAAAATTTAGTTAAAGAGCCGGATAAAAGCGCCGGCAGAAGTTTGAATTACAGTCCGGCCAAAAATGTAAAGAGTGTTGACAGTAACATTGATGGCAGGACGGACGATAAGTATTTGAACAGCAAAAGCAATTATAAATCGTCAAATAGTACCTATAACAGAAAAAACAGTGTTCACAGCAATTATAGTCCTTCTCCAAGTAAAAAAAATGTCAGAGTTAAATTTGTTCCAAAACGCCCCCAAATTCAACCAAATCATTATTCTAATAAAAACAGCATTAAAGTAAACCAGGCTCCGAGAGCTCCGAGAAAGAACTTCAATAGTGGAAAGAGCAGATTCAACCGGAGTAATTCATCTTGGCACGGTTCAGATTCCCATATGGGAAAAAACAGATAGCCAGTTATTCTTGGATTAATTGTTTCCTGTCATTGAAGAAATTTCTATAACTTAGATAACATGCTGTAAAAGAAGATATAGAGGTGGCAGAGAGCATCATGAAAGTCACTATTATCTGATATTTGACAGCACTTATGGGTGAAGTGCCCGCTAGAATAAGTCCTGTCATCATGCCGGGAAGTGCTACTATTCCCAATGTCTTGGCTGAATCGATGGTTGGCATCATTCCAACCTTGATGGAATCTTTTATTATATTCATGGATGACTGATAAATGTCTGCTCCCAATGACAGTTTTGTCTCCACTTCGTCTTTTTTATTCTTAAATTCCAGCTTCATCTGTTTGTAGCTCAATCCCAGGCTCACCATGGAATTGCTGATAATCATCCCGCCAATAGGTATTACTTGATAGGGTTCATATTTTATGACTTTACAAAATACAAGAATTGTCAGAGTAATTGATGTCCCTAGAATTATTGAGACAAAAGATACAAAAAATACGTTCTTGATTTTATATCCTCTTTTCGCTGCATTATACGCAGCATTTATCATCATAAATATCAATAAAAATGTAGTGAAAAATATATTTTTTAATCCAAATATGTAATTCAGTAGATATCCCACAATGATCAATTGTATTACGGCTCTTCCAATGCTTATGACTATATCTTTTTCAAGATCTAATTTTTGTGAATACGAAAATGCAAGGGCAATTAATACAAGTAATAGGGAAAATAAAATTGAATAAATACTGATATCTGCAGCTCCATTCATTTTATGACCTCCAAAGATTTTAAAGTTCCATTCTCAATCGATAAAATTTTATTTGCATATTTCCTGCTCTGTTGAGAATTGTGCGTTATCCATAAAATAGTAATTCCGCTGCCATTTAGGGATTTTATCACGTTTTCTACGATGAGGGTATTTTTTTCGTCAAGAGCTGATGTCACTTCATCTAAAAGAAGAATTTCAGGGCCGGTGATCAAAGTTCTTATAAGTGCAATTCTCTGTTTTTCTCCACCTGAAAGATTGTTTACAGCTCTTGATAAATATTCCGTATCCATCTTGAAATCTTTCAAAAGCTTTTTTATAATTGACAAATCCGCTTTCTTGTTTCTTACGGAAAAGGGAAATTTTAAATTGTCCATTACGGTGTTTCCGAAAAAGGAAGGGGTTTGAAAGCAGTAGGCTATTTTTCTCCTCCACTCTATGGGGTCGTATTTATTATAAGGTATATTTTTATAAAGTATAGTTCCTTCAGTTGGACTTATAAGTTGTGAGCACAATCTGAAGAAAGTACTTTTGCCGCTGCCTGACGGACCTACTATTGATATGAAATCTCCACGATCAATTGCCAGAGATAAATTTTTCAATATGTGTTTGTCACCGCTCGTGTATGATACGTTTTTAAATTCTAATAAGGGCATAAAAAAAATCTCCTTGCTTTTTATTTGCAGTGAAATATAAACTCAGTATATCCCATTAACATTAAAATTGGATTAAATTTTTTGCAAATGATCAATACTGTATTATAATTTATTTGAAAGGTATGTATATTATTGAAAAAAGATGGTGGTAAATTTTGAAAATCTTATTCATGAAGATCAAGTTGAGAGCACCTTGGGTGCACTCTCTGAAAGAAAAGAGGATGGTTGTTAGGAGTATAATTCAAAAATTAAAAAATAAGTTTAATATATCCGTATCGGAAATAGATGACAGGGACATATATCAGATAATAGTCATAGGCATTGTAGGAATATGTGGGAATTCATCACATACTGATTCTATAATGGAAAGTATTGTAGATTTTGTAGAAAGCCATACTGATGCCGAAATAATCGATATTTCCAAAGAAAATGTTATGGATATATAATATATTATATGCTATAATGTACTATATGAATTGTTGTTGAACAGGTATTTATCTTAAATATTTGGATATAAAAATATGAAGCTGGTTTTTTTAATTTCATTCCCCTAACTGGTGAAATTATTACAAGCCGGCTTCATAAATTTTTTGACTTTTAATTGCTTTCTTTAACATGGATATTTTAATAGACAAGATGTGTTTACAACCTTATACTTCTATTTCTCCTATTCTCCTAGGGTATAGGAGAAATAGCGGGAAATTCATGGGATTTTCCCTTGAAAAATTAAAAAATCATTGATGAGAAAGAAATGATATCAAGAGTATAAACTCTTAAATTGGTGGGAATAAATTATTTCTGTTTACTTTAAATGTTTTTTATTTTTTCTATGTGACTGAGAATTATTTTCCACTGTATCCAAGGACTCACATAAACATTCCTCTATGATATCAGGTGTTATCAATACTGATTTTTTATCTTTCATTTTATCACCTCCTTATATCACACTATTATACACCTTTAATGTACACATGTCAATGAAAAATTTTAATTAGAGTTTCCCCATTTTTTTAGAAATGACTAGATGACAACTGTGGATAAGA
>CAIFEX010000043.1 GCA_903789665.1 uncultured Clostridium sp. | reverse complement strand
TATCTTATCCACAGTTGTCATCTAGTCATTTCTAAAAAAATGGGGAAACTCTAAGTTTCTTCCATGTTGTTTTTTTATTGATATAGTAGTATAAATATATGTGTATAAGTTTAATTAATAATATTATTTTGGATTATATTTCTATTTTTGATATAGAGGCAGCTGAATTGGAGGGAGTTTATGCTGTATAAGAGGAATACGATAATAACATTGGTGGTTTTTATAGTTATGATGTTTGCCGGGTCTAAAGCAGTTAATGCTGAAGACCAAAGTCAGATTACAAATAGATTGTATGGTGTGGATAGATATTCCACAAATATGGACGTGGTAAACTATGGTTGGACAGGCCATTCTGAATATGCCGTTATAGTTTCAGGTGAAAATTTTCCTGATGCAATCTGTTCGACATCCTTGAGTGCCAAGTACAATGCACCTTTGTTTCTCACCGCTGGGGACACTTTAAATGCCCAAATAAAAGACAAACTTGAGGAGCTTGGTGTTAAAAAAGTATTTTTAATCGGTGGAACAGGTGTTATGTCCGACGGGATAAAGGATGAACTTATGCAGAAGGATATAGATGTTGAGAGGTTAGGTGGAAGTACTAGAATTGAGACCTCCATTGAAATTGCAAAAAAAGTTGAAGAAAACAAATTGGGAGACGAATTGTTCGTGGCCTCTTCAGAGGGATTTGCAGATGCACTTTCTGTTTCCGCTTATGCTGCAGGTAAAGCTGAACCGGTGCTTTTGACCCCAAGCAGCGGTGAACCGGAAGAACTTAAAAATTATGTAAGTACATTAAAACCTTCGAAAACTTATATTATTGGAGGACAAGCTGTTATGCCGGATAGTGTGGCTTCCTGTTTTGAAAATTATGAAAGACTCGGCGGTATAGACAGATATGAGACAAATGCACAAATATTGAATAAATTCTATGATCTTTCAAATACAAATAAAATATATATAGCAGCAGGAATTAATTATCCCGATGCACTTTCCATTTCTCCTCTGGCTGCCAGAGATAATTCACCTCTGGTTTTGGCCGGCGATAATATGTCCGAGAATCAGGTGAAGATGGTGAGGGACAATAGAAATACCTTGAAAGAGCGTATAGTAGTGGGCGGTGAATCTGTAGTTCCGGATTATCTTGTAGACAGGCTATTTGCAGATTCTGATGATATTACTCCAGAGAATTTTATAAATTCCTATAACGGGCAGCTGCCATCTGACGAATTGTCTGCATTTAAAAATCTGGCTCTGGGTTTTTCTCTGTATCCAAATGACAGCAGCTTGAAATCTGCATTTGATGAAGGTGCATCCCATTTACTGGACTCTGCCGTTAAGATACATAATGGTGGTAATTATGATAAGGCTTTGGATATTTATAATTATCTGCTCCAGTTGAAGGTTCAGCTTCCCGTGGAGGTTAAAACCAACGCCACCGTATTTAGGAACGTGGCATTGTCTAAGAATCCCATAGCAAGCAGATATGTTTATAAGGAAAGTTCCCAGGCGATAGTACAAAATGCCCTGGAAGAGTACAGCAAACTCAATTTTAATTTTGACAATCCAATTAAATACAGTGCCATGCAGGAGTATCTGAATTTTTCTACAAATGATCATTTTACAACTGATAAGCCTGATTCGCTGACTTTTGATGAAAACGGGATTCCTATGGTTATATACAGAGAATTTGGTACACAATATAATTATGTAACCATTTGCCAGTATGCTCTTTACCTTCATGCTAAATATTTACAGGGAGATACTTCTGCAGTTAATCAATTTATCAAATGTGCGGATTTTCTAGTAGATCACATGGACAGCGACGGCAGTTTCAGGTACAAATTTCCCTATTATTCCTATGAATCGCTCGGTATGGACTGGACTTCAAGCATGTCACAGGGAGAAGCTTTGAACGTTTTTTCACGTGCTTATGAGATAACAGGGGATTCCAAATACATAACTGCAGGTAATAAGGCCTTTAATTATTTGATAACACCTGTAAGCAGCGGAGGTGTCATGGATACGTTGGGTAGTTTTGAGCCTAAGTTCAAAAATGATATATTTTTTGAGGAATATGTAAATACGATACCGAGTTATACACTAAACGGATACATGTTTACATTACTTGGAATATATGATTGGTCACAGCTTGCCAGGCAGGTGTCAAGTATTGACGGCAGCAAGGCGGATTATTACTTTAATGAGGGAATCAAATCTTTAAAAATAATACTTCCCTATTATGACATAGGCGGTTTTACAAGTTATGACCTAGTTCATCTCATGACTTCGAGAGATGCCAACCCGGCTTTGGATTATCATAAAGTACATATAGATTTACTGGAAGCGATTTATTCTATAACCGGCGATGAATATTTCATGGACATGAGAAATCAATGGGTAAATTATATCAGCTTTACCCAGAAGAATTAATTTATTTGGAATTGGAAAATGCCTTGGCTTTTACGATATTTTCATAACAGGAAAATATGGGTATCCTAAAGCCATAGGCTGTAATTTTATATTTTTTGTTGACTCTAAGTCCGCCATATATGTCTTCAGAATTGAATTTTAATTCTAAAAAACTATTTGTATTTTTAAATACTTTTGTTTCTCCGTTTTCCAACTGGGTATATATCATATATGTGTTGTTGCTATTTTCCACTTTTGTATGTTTGTTGGCAATTGTAACTATATAAGTGCTTCTAAAGAAGTGGGGTATGAGTTTGAATGTGCCTGCTGCAGCGAGAATTACAGCTATAATTATTATTACTGTTCTGATTTTGAGTTTTAAAAATGATCTGTGATGTCTTGAATTATAAAAATATTTTTTCCTCATGAGATCTCCCTGATTTTAATGGATATTATATATTATTAATATTCTTTTTTATTGTATATTATGTTAAATTATATGTAGCAGTTTTGTGATATGTGGGAGGTGAAAAAATGGATAGGTACGTCATTGTCTGCGCAATAGGAGGTGCAGCACTGAAATTTCATGAAAAGCTAACCAGCAGTGTATGTTATAAATTTAATAAAAGACGAACTAAGCTGCCTGCGCATTTTACAATTAAAGCTCCCTTTGAAACCGATAGAATTGAAGATGTGGAAGATGTGCTGGAGAAATTTTCTGCAAGCAGCCACAGGACATCTATTGAGCTAAAAGGGTATGGCAGGTTTAGGCAGGATGTGGTCTATATGGCCGTAAACATGTCTCCTGAAGCAAAAAAAGTCCATGATGACCTTATATTTCAACTTGAAAAGATATCCTGGATGAAATTCAAAAGAAACGAGGGAAGGAACAAAGTATTTCACTGTACTATAGTCTCCAAAAAAATAAAGAATAATTTCGGGGAAATATGGAATTATGTAAATAAATACCCTTGTGATTTCAATGAGTATTTTGATAATATATCGCTTTATAGTTGGAAAAACAATACATGGGTATTGCTAAAAAGATATGAACTTGCTTAAAAAAATTATTGGAGGTATTTGTAGATATGGCCAAATAAGAATCCATTTGAAAAGGTACCAAATGTCCTTTCAAATCTGATATCCAGAGATCCGGAAGTTGTAGAGGCTTATGATGAAGATCCTCTTGTGCTGAAAGAAAGCAATGTCAAACTTCTGGGTGAAGCCTTTGTAAAGGGTTCAATCTGGATTAAAAATAATGTAAAAAAGTACAACTATCCTTGTCTTATACTCCATGGAGTATAAGACAAGGATAGTGACAAATGAAGCGTCAAAATGGCTTTATAAAAATATATCTTCTAAGGATAAAAATCTGAAGATATACCCTGGATGCTATCATGAAATTCTAAATGAAAAAGTTGAAAAGGATGAAGTCATAAATGACATACACAGGTGGATCGAGGAGAGAATATAAATAAAAAAGATGCTGACAGGTAAGATGCCTGCCAGCGATTTTTCAAGGCTTAAAGTTTGGATAATTCAATGGATTTTTGGGTTGCCTTTCTTATGGCTGAAATAACTGCATCCCTGAAGCCCTTTTCTTCAAGAGCTGCTACACCTTCGATGGTAGTTCCGCCGGGGGAGCATACCATGTCTTTTAAGACACCAGGGTGTTTTCCGGTTTCAAGTACCATTTTTGCAGAGCCAAGTACTGCCTGTGCGGCAAATTTATATGCCTGGTCTCTCGGCATACCGTCCAATACGGAAGCATCTGCCATGGCTTCAATGAACATATATACAAAAGCTGGTGAAGATCCACTTACTGAAGTTACTACATCCATCAGTTTTTCATTTACTATTTCTCCTTTTCCGAAACTTTCAAATATGTGCAGCACTTCTTTTGCTTCTTCTTTAGTTACTTTATCATTAGGACATATTGCAGCCATTCCTTCTCCCACAAGTGCTGGTGTATTTGGCATGACCCTTACGATCTTTAATTTCCTGCCGAACATTTCTTCAGTTCCTTTTATATCTCTTCCTGCAGCTATGGTTACTATCAGGACATTTTCCCTGACATGATCCTTTATTCCCTTTATAACT
Organism: uncultured Clostridium sp.; assembly: GCA_903789665.1. Taxonomy (GTDB): domain Bacteria; phylum Bacillota; class Clostridia; order Clostridiales; family Clostridiaceae; genus Clostridium_B; species Clostridium_B lapidicellarium. Next base: position 8,886 of record CAIFEX010000043.1, on the reverse strand, counting down.
ATTGGATATATATTGGGTTTTATGGACAGTATTAAAATGTCAGAGTTTTTCGCTACTTCATTATTGTCTGTGGTGATTTTGACTCCATAATTTTCAGATGCTTTTTTAAGACTCCTTTCATCTAGATCGCCTACTATTATGTTATCCGGAGCTGCAAGGCCTGCTTTGATTATTCCTCCCATCATTGCCTGCCCCATGTTTCCACAGCCTATAAAACCTATTATTTTATTCATGATTTTCCTCCTTGATAAATGTATTTATAATTTATTTTAACAAATGCATATTTATTAGCAAGCACATCCGTCAAAAGTCTGTTCTGTTCTCTGAATTATTTCATCCTGAAGTACTTTGTCCAGGTTGTTGAAATAGTCGCTGTAACCTGCCACACGTACGATTAGATCTTTATATTCATCGGGATGCTTTTGAGCTGCAAGAAGTGTTTCCCTGCTTACCACATTGAATTGTATGTGATGGCCATCCAGCGTAAAATAAGATCTTACCAGACTTGCCAGGTTGTTCAGCCCCACGTCTCCTTCTAATGCACTTGGATTGAATTTTTGATTCAGCAAAGTTCCTCCGGTTCTCAGGTGATCCATTTTGGAAGCTGACTTTATTACGGCTGTAGGACCTTTTGCGTCTGCACCTTTTTCAGGCGAGATACCTTCTGAAACTGGAGCCTGTGCCTTTCTGCCATTTGGAGTGGCACCCATAACCGCCCCAAAATAAATATGGCAGGTAGTTGGAAGCATATCTATCCTGTAGAGTCCACCTCGTCCATTTTTCCTGCCATTTACTTCATTGTAATAGGCATCGAATATCTGCTTCATTACGGCATCTGCATAATCATCATCATTGCCGTATTTAGGGGTTTTATTCTTTACAAGATTTAATATGTCTTCGTGTCCCTTAAAATTATCTTTTAATGCATCCATGAGTTGGCTCATTGTTATATTTTTTTTGTCGAATACCTGATATTTTATGGCAATCATACTGTCAGAAATTGTTCCTATGCCGACACCCTGGATATAACTGGTGTTGTACCTTGCTCCGCCCGCATTGTAATCTTTGCCATTTAATATGCAGTCACTGATTATCGTAGACAAGAATGGTACAGGCATTAGGGAAGCATATAATTTTTCAATTACCCTGTTGCCCCTGATTTTAACATCTACAAAATATTTAAGCTGTTTTTTGAAGGCATTGAATAACTCATCATAGTTTTTGAAAGTAGTTATATCACCGGTTTCTATTCCCAGCTTTTTACCTGTAGTTATATCAATACCGTTATTTAGCGTTATTTGAAATATCTTGGGAAGATTCAGATATCCTGTAAGAATGTAGGCTTCTTTACCGAAGGCCCCTGCTTCGACACATCCGCTTGTACCGCCGCATCTGGCATCCTCTATGGATTTTCCTGCCCTTACAAGTTCTTGGGTAACGGCATCTGCATTGAACATGGATGGCTGTCCCCAACCTTTTCTGGCAATTTCGCAGGCCCTTTTTACAAATTTGCGAGGACTTTTTTTACTTATCTGGACATTTGAACTTGGCTGAAGAAGCCTCATCTCGTCTATTACATCAAGCAGGAGATAACTTACGTCATTTACACCGTTTTTACCGTCTATTGTTACTCCACCTACATTTATATTGGCAAAATCCGTGTAAGTCCCGCTTTCTTTTAAAGTTACGCCTACTTTTGGAGGAGCCGGCTGATTGTTGAATTTTACCCAGAAACATTCCAGCAATTCTTTTGCCTTTTCCCTGGTCAATGTTCCTTCTTTCATACCTCTTTTATAAAATGGATCCAGATGCTGATCCAGTCTTCCGGGGTTGTATGCATCCCAGGGATTTAATTCGGATATAACACATAGGTGAACAAACCAGTACATCTGCAGAGCTTCCCAGAATGTTCTAGGTGCACTGGCAGGTACATGCTGACATACCTTTGAAATTTTGACAAGTTCCTGTTTCCTTACGGAATTTTTTTCTTTTTCTGCAAGTTCTGCAGCATACTTGGAATAACGCTGTCCCAAAATCATTATTGCATCACAAGCTATGCTCATGGCCTCCAGTTGATTTTTCTTATCCAGCACTTCGTCATCTTCAAAGAAATTGAGGTTTTTCATAGCTTTGTTGATGTCATTTTTGAAATCCAAGAATCCTTTTTTGAAAACTTTGTCATCACCTGCGGTATGACCGGGGCCTCTTTGTTCCATAAATTCAGTAAATATTCCTGCTGCATAACAGTCTTTCCATTCATCAGTCATACTATTTAAGATCTTATGTCTCATGGATCTCTTTTCCCAATAGGGGATTATGGTATCCCTTTGAATTTTTTTATCCTCATCGGTTACTTTAAAGGATATTTTTTCACGTCTGTTCATTATGTCAAAGTCCTTTAAAGTGTGACAGCAGAGTTCAGGATAGGTATAAGTAGCTGCAGGTTCTTCTCCTCTTTCTCCAACTATTAGTTCGCCGTCATTTATACAGAGTTTCTTTTTACTCATCAATTCCCTTAAAACCAGTGCTCTAAGTACTGGTACAGACACTTTTCCCTCATATTTTTTGTAAACTTCACTTTCAATTTGAGCTCTTTCCATGGAGATTCTCGGCACAGCGTTTAAACTCTGTTCCCTAAGCTTTTTTACTCTTTCAGTCATCATGATTAATCAACCTCCTATTTTGATTTTAATTCCATGCCTTTTAAATTGTTGGCTTATTTTCTCCATCTCTTCACTGGATGGTTTTTCCATACCGGATAATTTGTAATTCATTCTGAGCCTTCTATATTTATCCATACCTATCTTGTGATATGGAAGCAGGTTTACCTGTTCTACGTTTACATTTGACAACAGCTTTATTGTATTGTCAATATGTTCTCTGTTGTCATTAATGCCTTTTATTATGGGCATTCTAAGATATATATTACATCCCATGCTTGAAAGTTTTTTTAGATTTTCAATTATCAGTGTATTTTCAACTCCAATATATTTTTTGTGATTTTTATTGTCCATAAGCTTGATGTCATATAAGAACAAATCAACTTTGTCTGCTATCCTTTCAAAGCTTTTCCATGGGGCATAACCGCTGGTGTCCACTGCAGTATGGATTCCTCTATCTTTGCACTTTGTTAGTATATCATCTAAAAAATCCGCTTGTGCAAGTGGTTCTCCTCCTGAGAAAGTGGCACCGCCTCCGGATTCTTCATAAAAAACCTCGTCTTTTGCAATTTCCTCTATGAGTTCGTCCGATGTAATATTTTTCCCAACTTGTTCTCTGGCATTGTTTGGACAAAAATCTGTACATTTTCCACAGAGAGTACATTTGAATTTATCAATTTCCGGGAAAACATGATTGATCTTAATTGCTCCTTCTGGACATTTTTTGATACATCTGCCGCAAACTGTACATCGTTCTTCAAAGAACATGATCTCATGTTTTAAATTTTGACTTTCTGGATTATGGCACCACCAGCATTTTAGGGGACATCCTTTGAAAAAAACTGTGGTACGAATACCCGGACCATCATGAATGGAATATTTTTGTATATTGAATATAATACCTGATGTCAAATGATTCACCTCCTAGTTGACAGTTATTTTTTTAAAAGATTTGGAGTGTGTACTGTCAATATTTTTACGATTTTGTTTGCGTTATTTGCCCAATTATGGCTGATGGTCGATTTATAATGGGCGCTGTCTCCAGGAAATAGTTCATATTTCTCATCGTTGATTAGTAAAGTTAGAACTCCTTCAAGTACATATATAAATTCTTCACCAATATGTGGATATGGAGTTATTTCCTCATTATTGCTGCTTGGAAGTATTTCAAAAATTCTTGGAAGCATATCATTATTTTCCATGTCATTTGTCAGTTGAAATTGTATGATTCGGTTGTTTTCTATTTCCAGTACTTCTCTTTCAAAGCTTCTCAGGATAAAATTTTTTTTGCTTTTAGGTTTATCTAGAAAATAGTACATAGTTACTCCCAAAGCTCTTGCAATGTTGTCCAGTGTATCTATGGCTACACTTGTTAGACCTCTCTCCAGCTGGGAAAGATATCCTGTTGATAAGTTGGTTTTTTCACTTAAATCACTTAAAGTCAAGTTTTTCTGGGTTCTCAGTTTTTTTATTTTTTCGCCAATATCTGAATTCAAATTAAGTCACTCCATTGCTATGAAAATTTGTATTACTTCTACTTACAGTATATTACATGAAAAGGTTTTTGTACATAATAAATTTATATAAATGAAAAAATATATAATAAATCAATTATTTTTTTATATATGTGAAAAAAATTTTATAAAATTAAAAAAATATGTTTACAAGAAATTCATGAAATGATATACTGAAAATTAGGAAATTAAATTAAATAAACATTATTCAGTAAATTATATTTATTTATATAATAGTAGGTGCTGTGGATAAAGGAGGTTGTATGTATGATTTTGTAAAGGATTTCAAATTAAGAAAAACTAGGAAAGGAGGGCATCTGCCAAATATTAATATCTATTTTATTGCCGCCGCTGTTCAAGTTGAACTGATATTGGTGGTTAAAGGGAGGGAAAAATAAGAGTGAAACAAAAAATTGGATTATGGGATCTAGTGTTTATGAATGTAATAGCACTTTTTGGGATCAGGTGGATTGCAAAGTCAACGGCATCAAGTTTTGGTCTTGGTTTAGGAGCTATTCCCACATGGATAGTTTTTGTATTTATATTTTTTGTTCCATCAGCACTTATCTGTGCCGAGCTTGCGGCAACATATCCAAGGGATGGCGGACTTTATGAGTGGGTAAAGGAAGCATATGGTGAAAAGCATGGTTTTATGGTCTCATGGTTGAATTGGACTGCAAAAATATTCTGGTATACTTCATTTTTGACATTTTTAATGGTAAATGTATCTTATGCTGTTGGAAAGCCTGAACTTGCAAATAATAAAATGTTTGTATTAGTATTCTCTATAATAATATTCTGGCTGTTTTCAGTGATCAGTACAAAGGGTATGGCCTTTGGAAAAATATTTACAAATGTCGGGGCTTTGGGTTCAGTAGTACCTACAGTGTTATTGATAGCTATGGGTTTTATCTCAGTATATATATTTGGCAATCATCCTGCATCTTCCTATACAGTTCAAAATCTTACCCCAAAAATGAATGTAAATTCATTTGTAGCTATTTCCACTGTGATGTTTGCATTGTCTGGTGCAGAAACAACTGCAAACTTTGTAACAGAGATGGACAAACCTGAAAAAAATTTTCCTAAAGCAATACTGATTGCAGCTTGCCTTATTGCAGGGCTTTATGTCTTAGGTTCGGTTGCTATTACACTTATTTTACCGACGGATAAGATAACGGCCTCACAGGGTATATTGGTAGCGCTTGCAACAGTTGCCCAAAATCTTGGAATTGGAACTTGGTTTATAAAACTTGTTGCTCTTGGAATAGCATTATCGGTTGTTGGAGGGATTGTTCTTTATATCAGCTCGCCTATAAAGATGCTTTTTGGAAGTGTCTTAAAAGGTATCTTTCCTGACAAATATACAAAAGTCAACTCTCATAATATACCGGAAAAGGCAGTTTATCTTCAGGCTATAATAAGTAACGATAATTTTACTTGCAATAAACTTATTGCCTTCTGTGGATGCTATATATAATGTTCTTGTCACTATGACATCGCTTACAGCCTTATTCCCTTATGTACTTCTTTTTTCATCCTATATAAAACTTAGAAAGACAAGACCGAATGAAGTGAGACCATATCAAATTTCAAAAAATAGCAATACTGCGATTGGAATTGGGCGAATGGTGCTGGTTGTAGTAGTGATTGGTATAGTTTTATCGGCAGCTCCTGCAATGGGAACTTTAAAAGGGAATATAATTTATGAGATAGAAATGATTGGCGGAGCGGTGGTAGTTATATCTAGCGGATTTGCCATTTGGAATAGTTTTGTAAAAAGGACGGGATTTAGAGAAGTTAAAGATAAAATAATTAGGTAATTTAATTATCTGTTATATCTACAGGTGATTGATATAAATTCATAATATTTTAAAAAATTAAAAATGGAGGGGTTTTAATGTTATTGCATAAAAAAATTGATAAATTGACAGAGCTCATGAAAAATGGCGGGATTGATGTGCTTATAGTGGGACCTTCTGCCGATCTGGAATATCTTACTGGGCTTCATCCTCTGGTGGATGAGAGATTTAAAGCATTATTTGTATTTAACGATAAGAGATGTTTTTATATAGCACCTGAATTGTACTATGAAGAAACAAGGGAAGCACTGGGAAAGGACATGGACATATTTAAATGGGGTGATGGAGAAGGCTTTATTCCAGCTATTTTAAAGGCAAATAAAAAATATGGCCTGGAAGGTAAAAAAATAGGGGTAAATGATGGAATAAGGGCAGTAGATATGATTGATGTCTCCAATAAAATTGATGTGAAGTTTATAAATGGAGTTAGTATAATGGAAAACCTGAGGGTAATAAAAGATGAAGAGGAGAAGGATAACTTGAGAAAAGCTGCCAGTATTGCAGATAAAGCTTTTGAAGATGTCCTAAAATTCGTAAAACCTGGAATAACTGAAGGTGACATTAAAGATAAGCTTGAGGAGTTAATGGCAGCACATGGCGGTGAAGGATTGTCATTTCAGACAATTATAGCATCAGGACCGAATAGCGCCAGACCGCATTATAATGACTATGGTAGAGTTATTCAGGATAGAGATGTAATCATAATGGATTTTGGATGCAGATATCATGGATATTGCTCGGATGAATCCAGAACTGTATTTGTAGGAGAACCTACTGAAGAGCAGAAAAAAGTTTACAGTATTGTTCTGGAGGCTAATGAAAAGGGTGAAAATATTGTAAAGGAAGGCATCAAGGCAGGAGATGTGGATCGTGCTTCCAGAGATGTCATAAAAAATGCCGGCTATGGAGAATATTTTATAAATAGAACAGGGCATGGCATTGGAACTGCCGATCATGAAGCGCCGTATATAAGTGAGGGTAATAAGCAGATACTTAAAAATGGAATGGCATTTAGTGTGGAACCTGGTATATACATTGCTGGAAAGTTTGGTATGAGAGTGGAGGATATCGTATTATTGGATGAAGGAAAAGGTGAAATATTGAATAAAGTTAGAAAAGATATGATTGTAATCAAATAATTTTTAAATATAAGATGTTTTTTATGATTTGAAAGCCCGCTTCTCTGGTGCCTTATATGTGCCGCAGCGGGTTTTCAGATAGGCTTACAAAACCAGATTTGAGAATCAAATCGAAATGTTGGCCGGTATTTACGATAATTTCATGATTTTAACTTTATCTTCAGATTTTTTTTGACGAATATAAAATAAGCTCCGATTAAAATCAATGCTATACCGATTATGGTATTTATGGATATGCTTTCATTTAAAATTAAGAGTGCAAATATGGGTGCCAGGGCAGGTTTTATGAAAAAGACCATGGAAGCTGTGGTGACAGAAGTGGTATCCATTGCCTTAAAATAAAACATATAACCGAATCCTGTAACCAAAACTCCAAGTAATATAAGTGGAATTATATTCTGCAAGTTTATGCCGCTAAGTATAGGTATATTTATCATGAATCCGAGTTTCCCTGTAGGAGATATGTGACTTGAAATTACTGGAAAATTTGAGATGAATATAAGAATGAGCATTATGGCGGAACCAATTATAAAACTCATACAATTTAAAACCGTGCTGCCATATTTTGAGGATCTCAATTTTCCAGCTATACTATAAAGCGAAAAGGTAACAGCAGATAGTATTGAAAGTACTATTCCAAGTATATCAGAATTTGTTCTAAAGGGATTTAAAATGAAAAGTATTCCTAATGAACTAAATATTATGGATACTATAGTTTTTTTATTTAATTTTTCTCCTAGAAATAAACAGGCAAATAATATGGTGAATATAGGATTTGTGCTAAATAGTATGGCTACAGTGGATGCCTTTGTAAAATTAATTGCCAGCTAAAATAAAGACATGCTTATTACAACTCCCAACAGGCCTGTCCCAAAAAAATAAATTATATCATTTTTAGTTAACTTTATATTTTCTCTTTTTAAGATGTTTATAGTAGGTAAAAGAAGTATTATTCCTCCGAGTACAAACCTTAAAAAGTTTAATTGTAGTGCGTTTAAGCCGACTGCCAATTTACCCAAGATTTCCATAACACTAAATAATAATGCAGCTAAAGCTATGAATAAATATTTCAATTGAAACATCCTTTCTTGATAATATAGTTATTTGACCTAAAAAATAAAAATGAACAACAAAAAAAGGCATCAATATACTTACATATATTAATGCCGTGCTTTTGTCAATTTTATACAGAGTGGAAACCCTGTATCATCACAAAATGGCAAATCATAAATTTATATTTTTAGTTGTCTTCATCAAAACTTCCGCATATTAGCCTATATCTTTTATAACAGTTTGTCAATACCGCCATTACAGCTTTCTTTGCATTTCCAAAATAATTATCGTCAATTTCTTGTAGTATACTATCTATTTGATTTATATTTTTATTTGTCAATATATTTTTTATGTACCTTTTTGCAACTTCTGTTGCAAGTGTGCATTCTACATCATATATTTTTCCTGTGTTCCTGTCAATTATTATGGCCATTGCAGTTTTTGTGTAAAGTTCCGTAGCTGATATTCCCTTAGGAAGTTTTGAATAAGCACTGATAAAAATTTTATTTTTTTTCAATTGTCTGTCTCCTAAAGATTTATATTATGAAAACTAAAGAACATTATACTAGAAAAGTTGAATTTGATCAACTCAATTATTGTTAAGGATCGTGTCAATTTACTGTAGGTTAAAAAGCTACAGACTTTCCCTGCAATATAC
>CAIFEX010000042.1 GCA_903789665.1 uncultured Clostridium sp. | reverse complement strand
TTAGAATTATAGGTCTAGGTATATTTGAAATAATTTATTTTGGGGAAACTCTAAGGAAGAAACCCAAAATAAAAATATCCCAAAGGATAAATTGAATTTCTCAAAATTCCCAGGGATACACATTCTTAGAATTCTACATCTGGTGCATCATATGGTGCATAAGCGCCATCCTAACCACTTTACTCAAATATTCCCTAACCTCATCAATAGACATGTTACAGCATATCAACCTGTTTATTATATCTGGATGATGGCGTTCAAGCATGCTCACAATCTCCTGAGTGTTCGAATCTATATTTTCCATCATATCCATGTCGGGCATAGGTTGAGGCTGTGTTGACGTGCCTCCTCCACTACTAGATGCGTCATTTCTAAACATTTTATTGTTAACTCTACAATAGCGGCACATTGGCATAATTCCCATTTTAGGATACATATAAGGATACATTAAAACCTCCAGTTAAAATTTTTTCACAATATCATACTATGCAAAACATCTATCCAAAGGAACAACATTTACCACAGCATACCTCTGAAGCAAGCATAGAATATAGGCACCCAATAAGATATCGGGTGCCTACACAACAATAATAAAGGAGTTCTATGAAATTCAATTATGTGATAGCTGCATTCTACGTTTGTACTGTCCTACAGCCGCAGACTATTAAATGTCATTGTCTATGACAATTATTATTATATAAGATATTTGTTACAGCTTAATTTCATAATAATAAACTATTTGTGAACAATCATGAATTTTTATCTAAATTTTTATACAGTTTAAGAAAATATTAAGGATAAGATCCATTTCAAAATCCAGAACTCTTAATTTATTTTAAATTAAAATTACTTTCCAGTCCACATATCTGTAACATAATCATTGGAGTCAGTGAAATACTGATTATGAAATAGCCTTAAATAAGTGTATAAAATAAATAAGCACCCCATTGCTCGGGGTGCTTATTTTGTATAATTTTAAGGGAGATCGATTTTATGAAGAATCTACTGGCGGTTGCATTTAAATTTAACGTTCCCTGCAACCGCAGACACTGCTTGGTAATTGCCACTACACTACTTCTTTTCTGTATATGTAAATACATTTATTTTCGCTAAGGTCTATTTCCTTAGGACACTTATAAGTATATATGGTTTCTATTACAGCTTAGTGTCATATTAATTAACTATTTGCAAACATTGTGAAATTTTAAAGACATCCGGCTAAAAGCCAGGTGCCATATTTAAGATAAAAATGACTGCAGCGTGCTTCTTCAGCCTTTCTTTGCCTGTCCAATTATTTCTCTGACATTCACTATTCCTTGATTCTAAAATTACCGGAATAATTATTTAATTTCTACACATCCTATTCATATAAGGATATCAAATGTACTTAAGTTATTAAAATGTTTAAAGTTTCATATGAACCAGAATATTTGTCTATTGGTACATTGGTATTTACTTTACACTGGAGATGATGAATCTCCAGTGTTTAAATTTATATGCATCAAAAATATCTACGAACTTTCTTACAGTACTCTCCTTGACATAAATCTTTTTCAAAGAGTCTTCCTCACGAATAACTTGGCGGTGCAAAAGCTTTTATTCTCTTACATCAAGCCCTTCAAACTGCATATTGTAATAGTAAGCATAAAGACCGCCTTTTTTGAGAAGCTCACTGTGACTTCCCCTTTCCTTTATGCCCTCGTCATCAATGACTATTATCTCATCAGCATTTCTTATAGTGCTGAGTCTGTGGGCGATGACTATAGTAGTCCTGTTTTTGGCCAGTTTTTCAAGAGATTTCTGTATGAAATTCTCACTTTCATTATCCAGTGCAGATGTAGCCTCATCCAGTATGAGTATGGGGGGATTTTCAAGAAATACCCTGGCAATTGAAATTCTCTGTTTCTGGCCTCCTGAAAGCCTAACCCCTCTTTCACCAACATAAGTGTCATAACCATTGTCCAAGCTCATTATATAATCATGGATATTGGCCTCCTTTGCTGCCCTTATTATTTTCTCATCAGATGCCTCGGGTTTTCCATACCCTATATTTTCCTTCAATGTTCCGGAAAACAGATACACATCCTGCTGGACTATTCCAATAGAATTTCTCAGCGATTCAAGAGTGACGTCTTTCACATCTTTTCCATCTATCATCACAGAACCTGACGAAACATCATAAAATCTTGGAAGGAGTGAACAAATTGTAGTCTTGCCTCCCCCGGAAGGTCCCACAAATGCAATTTTCTTACCGGCTTCTATCTTCAAATTTATATTTTTCAGTACCTGTTTTTCCGAATTATAGCTAAATGAGACATTTCTATACTCTATATCACCTCTTACATTCTCCAAGGTTACAGCATCCTTTTTATCCACTATTTCAGGTTCTACAGACAGAATACTCATAAATCTTTTAAATCCGGCAAATCCCTTTTGAAACTGCTCTGCAAAATTTATAAGTATGTCTATGGGATTTATAAATATATTTATATAAAGGGCATAAACGGCAAGATCCGGTATCTTCAGTGAACCGTCTGCTATAAAAAACGCCCCGCTGACAAGAATGACCACGTACAAAAGTCCTTCGAAAAAAGTATTTCCAGCTATGAATTTCCCCATTACCTTATAGCTTTTTTCTCTTGAAATACGGTAGGCATTATTGTTTTTATCAAATTTTTTTCTCTCAATTCCTTCATTGGCAAAAGACTTTACAACTCTTATTCCAAGAAGGCTGTCCTGAACAGATGAATTTATATTTCCCATCTTTTTTCTATTATCGAAAAATATTCTCTGCATTTTTTTATTTTCGTAAAACGAGAACACCACCATTATCACAGTTACCGCCAAAAGTATAAGTGTCATTCTGAAATTTATAAACATAAGTACTGCAAAGGAACCTATTATTTTAACTGCAGAAATAAATACATTTTCCGGTCCGTGGTGCGCAAGTTCAGATATGTCAAACAGATCTGACACAAGTATTGACATCATCTGCCCTGTATTATTCTCATCATAATAGGAAAAAGACATTCTCTGAAGGTGGTAAAATAAATCCCTCCTCATGTTATTTTCCATTCTCGCACCCATAATATGACCCCAGGAAGCAATAAAGTACTGACAGAAATATTTAAGTACATACAGTGCCAATAAAGCTATTCCAACATATAATATGGAATTCAGTATTACTGTTTTATCCTTTATAAAAACATTTTTTGAAAGATAGTCCAATATTAAAGGAAATGCAAGATCCACCAGTGACACTATAAGTGCACAAAACATATCTGCGTAAAAAAGAAATCTATAAGGTCTATAATACTGTAAAAATTTTTTTAGTATTTTCATAAAATCTGCCGCCCTTTCCCCTTTTGCCAGCATTGCTTGCCAGTAATAATCAAATGATAATATTTTATTTTTACAATGTCAAGGCAGATAAAAAAGTATTGACTAATATATCGTTATATTGTAATATATAAATATATTGATATATAAATACATTTTAGAAAGGTAAGATTATGGATAAAGATTTTGCAGAATATAATGAAAAAGCTGAAATTCTCAAAGTACTGGCACATCCTGTTAGGTTGTGCATCGTCAGGGGGCTGATGGAAAGAGGAACATGCAACGTAAGCAATATGCAGCACTGTCTTGAAATACCCCAATCCACACTATCACAGCACATACAAAAATTAAAAGCTGCGAGAATTATAGAAGGCAGGAGAAACGGACTCGAAATCAACTATAGAATATGCAGCCCCTTGGTTATTAAATTGATGGAAGTTTTATTTTAAACTTTAATTTAAATCTAAAAAACAGGAGGGATTTATATGAGTAAAAAAATATTAGTTGTAGGAGGAGTGGCAGGAGGAGCTTCTGCGGCCGCAAGACTTAGAAGGCTGGATGAAAATGCCAGAATAATAATGTTTGAGAAGGACAATTATATATCCTTTGCAAACTGCGGGCTGCCTTATTACATAGGCGAAAAAATTAAGGAAAGACAAAGGCTCCTGGTACAGACACCGGAAAGCATGCATGCCAGATTTAATATAGATGTAAGAGTAAACAGTAAAGTCACAAATGTAGATACGGACAAAAATACGGTAAAAGTAAAAGAAAAGGGCGGCAGGACTTATGAGGAAAGTTATGACTACCTTATACTGTCTCCCGGCACAAAAGCTGTAAGGCCAAAAATAGACGGCATAGACAGCAGCAGGATTTTTACCTTGAGAAATATACCTGACACGGACAATATAAAATCCTCAGTAGATAAAAATAATGCGGGCAGTGCTGTAGTAATAGGCGGAGGATATGTGGGAATCGAAATGGCAGAGAACCTCAAGGAAAGAGGACTCAAAGTTAGCGTGGTTGAAGCAGCTCCACACATCTTGGCTCCTTTTGATTCAGACATGACAGTTATGGCCGAAAAGGAACTTGTAGAAAACGGTATAGATTTGGTATTAAATGATGGAGTAAAATCTTTCAAGGACAATGGGCAAAATATTGAAGTCACTTTAAACAGCAATACAAAACTCACTGCCGATCTGGCCATATTGGCTATTGGGGTAACTCCAAATACAGACTTTATAAAAAACAGCAAAATAAAGCTCGGAACCAAAGGACACATAGTAGTTGACAATAAAATGAGGACAAATATCGAAAATATCTACGCTGTGGGAGATGCAGTGGAAGTTGTGGATTTGATAAACAAGCAAAAAACTGCAGTACCGCTTGCCGGACCTGCAAATAAACAGGGAAGGATAGCCGCCGACAATATAGCAGGATTAAATTCAATATATAAAGGAACCCAGGGTTCTGCAATAATCAAAATTTTTGGTTTAACTGCTGCAAGTACTGGAAATAACGAAAGAACTTTGAAGAAATTCAATATACCCTACAAAGTTATATATATCCATCCAGTTTCCCATGCATCATATTATCCTGGTGCCCTGCCTCTTTCCATAAAACTTATATTCAACGGCGAGGGTAAAATTCTGGGTGCACAGGCAATAGGCTACGACGGAGTTGACAAGAGGATCGACGTAATTGCCGCAACAATGAGGCTCGGCGGTTCAGTATCAGATTTGACTGAACTTGAGCTATGTTATGCACCTCCATTTTCTTCGGCAAAAGATCCGGTGAATATGGCTGGTTTTGTGGCAGAGAACGTCCTTTCCGGTAAAGTGGATTCTATTACCCCAACGGAATTTCTAAACTATAACATGGAAAACACCACTCTTCTGGACGTACGTTCAAGTATAGAATTTAACAGCGGCCACCTCAAAGGAGCCATAAACATACCTGTGGACAATTTAAGAGAAAGGCTAGGCGAGCTGGATAGAAATAAAGAGATCATTGCATACTGCAAGGTCGGGCTCAGGGGGTATATTGCCTCAAGAATACTTTCCCAATACGGGTTCAAGGTTAAAAACATAACCGGAGGATATAAAAGCATATCTGCCTTAAGTTTTTCTCCGCCAAAACAGGACAAAAACAGGAACACTCCCCAGAGAAAGCTTTCAGATTCCAATACACACACTGTAAAAGAAGAGGAGATAGCCTTAGATAAATCAAATTATGATAAAAGCCTTGATGCCTGCGGGCTGTGCTGCCCAGGACCTCTCATGCAGGTTAAAAAAACAATGGATGATTTAAAAGAAGGGCAGATCCTCAAAGTAATCGCCTCTGATCCTGGTTTTTATGAAGATATAAAAGCATGGTGCCAGAGGACAAATAATGAGCTTGTTGATCTAAACAAGGATAAAAGCAATATAACCGCCCTTATCAAAAAAAAAAGTGCTAAAGTCGAAGTAGAAAATGCACCTGTAACTGTAAAAGATAATAAAACAATAATTGTATTCAGCGGTGATTTAGACAAGGCCATAGCATCTTTTGTCATAGCAAATGGAGCTATGTCAATGGGTAAAAAAGTTACCATGTTCTTTACCTTCTGGGGATTGAATATCCTGAGGAAAAACAAAAAAGTACCCGTAAAGAAAAGCTTTATGGATTCCATGTTTGGATTTATGATGCCAAGGGGAAGTAAAAAATTAAAATTATCCAAAATGAATATGATGGGAATGGGTCCAAAAATGATAAGAAAAGTTATGAAAAATAAAAACATAAATTCCCTCGAAGACCTGATTAAATCGGCTATAGATGACGGTGCGGAAATAGTAGCCTGCCAGATGTCTATGGATGTCATGGGCATTAAAAAAGAAGAACTCATAGACGGCATCAAAGTAGGCGGAGTTGGCTATTATTTAGGCAGAGCCGAGGACTCAAATGTAAATCTATTTATCTAATACGAATAAAAAAGACACAAAATCTGATATGACCCCAATAAGTCTAACTTATTGGGGTCATATCAATCAGCAAAACTCTTTTGTGTCTTTTTTTATTTATTTTGTGATGATTTTGTGTATCAATTCTGGTTTTTCAGCACTGCTGTCAATACTTATATCCCTGCGAATCCTACCTGCTATACCATCCACATCCCGGCAATTGGAGTATATCATCAAAAGCTCATCCCCTTTTTTCACTCTATCACCTATTTTTTTGCGAAGTACAACACCCACGGAGGGATCTATACTGTCTTCTTTTGTAGATCTGCCTGCACCTAGAAGCATAGTAGAGATGCCAATTCCTCCCGCCGAAATATGTGAAACTACACCGTCCCTTTCAGCAGGTACGGGAATTTTATATTTTGCCTGGGGCAGTTTTTCAGGACTGTCCACAATTGAAGAATCCCCGCCTTGATTTTTAACGAAGCTCTTGAATTTTTCCAAGGCCCTGCCACTTTTTATAGATTCAACAAGTTTTTCTCTGGCCTCATCCGTATTGTCCGCCTTTCCAGCCAGGAGCACCATATGACTTCCCAATGTTAAAACCAATTCCTCAAGATCATGAGGTCCTTTGCCCTTCAAAGTATCAACGGCTTCTTTTACTTCAAGGGAATTTCCCACAGCAAAACCCAGCGGCTGTGACATGTCAGAAATCACAGCCATGCTGTTTCTCCCCAGTCTATTTCCTATCCTCACCATGGCACGGGCAAGTTTTTCCGCATCTTCATCATTCTTCATAAAAGCTCCGGAGCCGGCTTTAACATCCAACACTATTGCATCGGCTCCTGCTGCAATTTTTTTGCTCATTATGGAGCTGGCAATGAGCGGGATGGATTCCACAGTAGCTGTTACATCCCTGAGGGCATACAATTTTTTATCTGCAGGAGTAAGATTTCCGGCTTGGCCCATGACTGCAATTTTATTGTCATTTACCAGCTGAATAAATTTATTCTCTGTGATTTCCGCATGAAACCCTTCAATGGATTCCAGTTTATCAATGGTTCCACCCGTATATCCCAATCCGCGGCCGGACATCTTGGCAACCGGTATACCCAAAGACGCAACCAGGGGGGCAAGCACAAGAGTAGTGGTGTCTCCCACACCGCCGGTGGAATGTTTATCGACTTTCACACCGTTTATCCTGGATAGATCAATTGTCTCGCCGGATTTTACCATTGCTATCGTCAGATCCGCCATCTCCCTGTAGTCCATACCCTGGAAACAGATAGCCATAGCCAGGGCACTGGCCTGGTAATCCGGAATTGTTCCCATAGTATAACCTCTTATAAAGAAATCAATCTCTTCCCTGCTGAGCTGCCCACCATATCTTTTTTTTGAAATTATATCTACCATTCTCATTTCCATTACCCCTTATTTTAATTCATCCAAAAAACTCTTTCCATACTCAGGCATCTGTACCTTGAAATTATCTGCAACTGAGGCGCCCAGATCAGAAAATGTCCTGCGTATTCCAAGATTCCTCCCGCCTTTAAATCTCTTTGAATAAACGAGAAGCGGTACAAATTCCCGGGTATGGTCTGTTCCACTATAAGTAGGATCATTTCCGTGATCTGCAGTGATCACCATTAAATCATCCTCCTGCAATTTTTGAAAAATTTCCGGCAGCCTTTTATCAAAAGCTTCCAGGGCGTCTCCATAACCTATTGGGTTTCTGCGGTGGCCATAAACCGCATCAAAATCAACCAAATTTATAAAACTGATGCCGTGAAATTTCTCATCCATCAATTCAGCCAATTTATCCATTCCATCCATATTGTTTTTGCTTCTTATTGCCCTGGTAATACCCTCACCGTCAAAAATATCCGAAATCTTGCCAATTGAAATGCAGTCCAGTCCGGCTTCTTTTAAATAATTCAACACCGTCCTTCCAAAAGGTTTCAGAGCATAATCATGGCGGTTGGAAGTCCTCTTGAAAGTATCTGCACTTTTTCCAACAAAAGGTCTGGCAATGATTCTTCCCAGGGCATAGGGTTCATCTCTAGTTATGTCGCGGCAGTACCTGCATATTCTATAAAGCTCCTCAAGTGGTATAACATCCTCATGGGCTGCAATTTGAAGCACAGAATCCGCTGAGGTATATACAATGAGTTCACCGGTTTCAAGCTGTCTTTCCCCCAGTTCCTTTATAATCTCCGTTCCGCTGGCAGGCCTGTTAGCTATGACTTTTCTCCCTGAGAATTTTTCAATTTTATCAATTAGCTCCTTAGGAAAACCATCGGGAAAAACATGAAAAGGCTTGTCGATATAAAGCCCCATCATCTCCCAATGTCCTGTCATGGTATCTTTTCCACGGGAAGCTTCCTGCATTTTTCCAAAATAAGCTTTTGGCACAGCAGCTTCTTTCACACCCTTAATCGGGTAAATATTGGAAAGACCCAGGGATGACATATTGGGCATACAGAGCCCATTTTTCTTTTCGGCAATATGTTTCAGGGTGTTTACACCAAAATCTCCGAATTCTCCGGAATCAGGTGATTCACCAATGCCGACCGAATCCATGACTATGATGTGCACCCTCTTAAATGGTTTCATTATAAATTACCTCTTTTCTCCAATAAATCTAACCTTCCATGATGGAAACTCCAGAACTCGTTCCAATACGGCTTGCACCTGCTTTAACCATACAAACAGCTTCCTTTCTGGTATGAATGCCTCCTGCGGCTTTGACTCCCATATCATCTCCAACTACACTGCGCATCAGACTTACATCTTCAACTGCAGCTCCCGACTTTGAAAATCCAGTTGAAGTCTTTACAAAATCCGCACCTGATTTTTTGGCTATTCTGCAGGCCCTGACTTTTTCTTCATGATTTAAAAGGCAGGTTTCAATAATTACCTTTACCAGTGCCTTTCCGCCGGCAGCTTTTACTACACTGCTTATATCCTTTTCCACATAAACATCATTTTTATCTTTCAATTCTCCTATATCAATAACCATATCCACTTCCCGCGCTCCATTCCCAATGGCATCCACAGTTTCAAACACCTTTGTCTTGGTAGTATTTGCCCCCAGAGGAAAACCTATTACTGTACACACAGCTGTTCCGCTGCCGTTTAGTTCATCGCTTGCAAGTCCAACCCATTTGGGATTTACACAGACAGAGGCAAATCCATATTTTTTAGCTTCCTCTACAAGCTGAAGTATCTGAGCTCTCGTAGTATCAGGTTTAAGTGCAGTATGATCAATTAATTTAGCAATATTCATAAGACAAACCACCTCTTCTCTACTATTATACTTTATAACAAATTCTTTTTGGTAAAAGCTCCAGGAAAAATTTCATCAAGTGTCTTGACAATATACTCCTTTTCATTTTTGGCCAGAATTATTTTCATATGCGGTGAGGCAAATTCCGATATCACCTGCCTGCAGATGCCGCAGGGATATGTATATTTATCTTCCGCCCCAACTATGGCAATTGCATATAGAGTTTTATGTCCTTCAGACACTGCTTTGAATATGGCAGTCCTCTCCGCACAATTACTAGCTCCATAAGAAGCATTCTCTATATTACAACCGGTGTATATATTTCCACCTTGTGTTAATACAGCTGCACCCACCTTAAAGCCCGAGTAAGGCGCATAGGCGTTTTTTCTCCCCTGAAAGGCTTTCAAAATCAGTTTTTCACAATCAAGGTTCATACCCGTCTCCTCCTTTTGTATATTGCAATTTCTATGCTGCACCACATCAATCTTTCATTCAAAGATCATTCATTGTCTTTGAAATAGCTGCCTTTTTGAAATTCAGTCATATATTTCCAGTAGTGCTTGGGCATATTGCTTCTTCTATATTTAAAATTTCTCCTATCTTTGATCTCAACAGTGGTATAAAAGAGCTCCCATAATTTTCTGAAATGCTTCTCTCGGCTGTCCGGCTCTGCCATTTTAAAATTGCACATAGGAACAACAGCATACTGGCGGGGTCTATATACAAGTGCCATATTGTGGGTTTTGTCATGAATCAGAAAATGTTCACCCGCATATCTTCTGCAAAAATGCCCTGCAATAAGTGGAAGTACATAATTTTTAGGCCCGATTTGTGATACAAGGATGCCTCCCAAAATAGAAAATCTTATAAACCCCTTCAGGAGATGGCTTTCATTTTTTAAATGTCTTACAGCTTTGAGCATTTTATCTACATGCTCATCTTTAAACATGTACATAATCGGCGGCCCATAATGAAATCCCTTTCTCAAAAACATAAGCATGTTCAATTCTTTATGGGGCATACAAGTTAAAAAAGCATATTTTAAAAGTTCCAGGGCAGAGCTCCCTATTTTTTCAGGTATGGACTTAATTACTCTGGTAGATTTCTTCAAATCAGTCTCAATTTCCTTCACAGGAAAAAAAGTAGTCTGAAATCTGTCAGAAGATATAATATCCATGGGAATTTCTCTCTTATAATAACTTTCAAATACACAGCACATGATACCTTCAAAACTTCCATCATATTCATATATAAGACTTGATTTTTCAATCATATGTATTCCTCTCCTTATAAAAAAGACAGCTGCTCATATTTTACCCCAGAGGTAAAATCCTTATAATATCTGTTTAATGAATTTTTGGACATAAGTGCCCTTATGACGGAATCCTTCTCCACAGTCAGTCCATCCATTATTTTTCCTGAACACAAAATAAAGTACTGTGCCCTTTTAAGTACAACTCCCAATTTTTTAAGTGATTCAAAGCTCAATAAAAAATCCTTTCTGGCAGCTACAATTCTTTTTGCACTTTTCACGCCAATTCCAGGAACCCTGAGCAATTTTTCATAAGGTGCCCTATTTATTTCTACAGGGAAGTATTCTCTATGATTCAACGCCCAGTTACATTTAGGATCTATGTACGGATCAAAACTCTGGTGTCTTTCATCCAAAATTTCACCGGCTTTAAATCCATAATGTCTTAAAAGCCAATCAGCTTGATACAGCCGGTGTTCCCGCAAAAGAGGCGGCCTGGTGTTCACTTTGGGGAGCAGTGAATTTTCAGACACAGGTATGTAGGCAGAAAAAAACACCCTCTTGAGTTTATATTTCCTATAAAGACCTTCGGCCAGGTTCAAGATATGGAAATCGGTATCAGGAGTAGCACCTATGATCATCTGGGTGCTCTGGCCCGCCGGTGCAAATCCGGATGCATGACGATATCTTACAGTATCTTTTGAATTTTGCCTTATGCAGTCCCTAATATATCCCATAGGGGTTAAAATGGAGTGTTTTGACTTATCCGGCGCCAAAAGTTTCAGACTTTTCTGCGATGGAAGCTCAATATTTACACTCATTCTGTCTCCCAAAATACCAAGCTGATGTACAAGCCTGCTATCAGCTCCGGGAATAGCTTTCACATGTATGTATCCAAAAAATTTATAATCATTTCTTAAAATTTCAAGTACTCTGATCATTAGTTCACAGGTATAGTCTGGATTTCTGATCACACCAGAGCTTAAAAAAAGACCTTCTATATAATTTCTGCGATAAAAATTCATGGTCAGATCGGCCAATTCACACGGTGTAAAGGAAGTCCTTGGAACATCGTTTGAACGGCGGTTTACGCAGTATTTGCAATCATAGACACAGACATTCGTCATCAAGATTTTTAAAAGTGAAATGCACCTTCCATCCGCCGAAAAACTGTGGCATATTCCACAGGCAGCGGAACTTCCTATCCCACCGGCTTGTGCTCTTCTATTAACTCCACTGGAAGTACATGACACATCATACTTTGCAGCATCAGTGAGAATTCTCAATTTATCAAAAACATCCACAATACCACTTCCATTCTTTTCTTAATATTATCATGGAACGTCTGTTCTGTAAAGTGATTTTTTATACTTCAAAAGAAGATATCACTTCAATAAAGCAGCTGTCATCTACCATTTGATTTTCTCAAAGGTAAATGACAGCACCGCACTTTATCCTACAATTACACCTGCACCATCCGGTATAACGGTAACTTTTGCATCTTTTCCCAAAATATCATAGGCTTTATTCAAGGCCTCTTTCACGGTATAAGTATGCAACATGTGGATATTCTCTATAATTTCAGGATCACACATATCTGTAACTAAAATTACAGTATGCTCACTCAATATTCTGGCCAGCATCTGCGATTCCCACTGATCCGGCGTTGTATCCCTCCTTGAAACATTAGAAACCTTTTTCAAATATTCCTCAGGTGTCTTTACATTTGCCAGATTATCATAAAATGCCTGTCCGCCATGGCCGTCATTGCAGGCAGCTACCATTATAATCACACCACCCTTTCTGCAAGTCGCCTCAGCAGCCACCATTCCCTTAACAGACTGATATATATTCTGATCCAGAGGATATCCCCCGTTAGTGGAAATAACTATATCCGCTTCCACCTTTTTGACTTCCGACAGTTTTTTAACAAATTTGCAGCCTCTCTCATGGGCCAATTTGCAGTCACCTGCAAAGGCATTTATTATCTTTCTATTTTTATCTGTAACTACATTTAATATAAAGGCCAATTTTGCTTTTTCTGCAGCCCTGAGCATATCTTCATGAACCGGGTTATTCCTAAGGTTGCCAGTTCTGGCATAGGGACTTGCTATAAATTCAGCACAATGATTGGACATAATCGTTTTCGCAGAAGATATTCCCGGCAGTATGCTCTTTCTTCCTCCTGAAAATCCCGCAAAAAAATGAGATTTTATAAGTCCCTCCGCAATTAAAAGTTCCGTTTCCGCCGCCACTTTATTTATTTCAAGATCCCATCCAGAAGAAAAGCTGGCTATTTTAACCAATTTATTTCTGTCTCTTGAATCATGCACCACTATATTTTCATTTTCAACTATCTCACTCCCAAATTTATCTATAAGTTCCTGTCTCGTAGTAGCTCTGTGAAATCCTGTGGCAATTAAAATCTTTATATCAATGTCAGAATTTGCCCTTCTTATTCTCCTTAAAAGTATGGGCATCGTAATTTTACTCGGGAGTGGTCTTGTATGATCGCTGCTTATTATAACCATGTTGTTTTTACCTTTGACCAGATTCTCCAATTTTGGAGAATCTATTGGATTATCAAGGGCTTTTTCCACTATTTTCTCTTCTGTAAGCCCAGTCTCACAATTGAACTGCTCTGGTTCAAGTACTGCAGCAAAATTTTTATTATCGATTTCAACTTCAACAGTTTTTTTATTATAAGGTTTAGAGTTTCCCCATTTTTTTAGAAATGACTAGATGACAACTGTGGATAAGAT
>CAIFEX010000041.1 GCA_903789665.1 uncultured Clostridium sp. | reverse complement strand
GCATCACGATACCCCAGGCAAAGTTGCACTATAAAACTATACCTGTTCACTTAAAAAACACTGGGCCATATCACATTTACATCTAAACCCAAAATGCTCCAAAGCTTTTTGAAGAGAATACAAAGTATAAGCCACACGGCCTTTTCTTGCATTTTCACCCATATGTCCTATCCTAAGCACCTTACCCTGCAGATATCCAAAAGAACCAGCTATCATAACATTGAAATTATCCACCATGTACTGCCTCAATTTCTTTTCATCCATACCATCTGGCACTTCAATGACACTCACCGTATTTGAATATCCACTTTTTATATATAAACTCAACCCGGCATTCAAAACAGCTTTTCTAACTCCCTTTCCAATTTTCCTGTGCCTCTCCAAAACATTTCTGTCCATTAAAACATTATCCACTGCAGTTCTCAACGCAATTATATCACTTATAGGTGGAGTATACGGGAACCACTTTTTTTCATAATAGTCTTCCCAGATCAATAAATTACAATAAAAAGATTTTATAGGATTCTTTCTATTTTTCATCATAGAAAACGCATCCTCACTAATACTCAGCAGTGAAAGACCCGGAGGTGCAGAAATACATTTTTGCGATCCGCCTACAACTATATCTATCTTCCAATTATCAACTTCTAGATCTTCACCACCCATAGCAGAAACACTGTCCACCAATGTCAATATACCTTTTTCCTTTAACATAGGACAAATCCTGGACAGATCATTTAATACTCCCGAGGGGGTATCACAATGCACAACTGTCGCATATTTAAAATCATTGTCCTTATCCAAAAATTTTTTTAAATCTGCAGAATTTATTCCCTCTCTTCTATTTCCCTTGAAAAATACTACATCACCATCATATAACCTGATTAAATCTGCAAATCCTTCTCCAAATATCCCATTATCAATTACAAGCACCCTATCCCCCTTTTCAGTAAGGGAAGCACAGGCAGCCTCTAAACCAAGCATTCCTTCACCACACAGTATCCTAACCTGATTTTTGGTTTTTAAAAATTCTCCTATTTTTTCACAGGTTTTTCTATAAAAGTCATAAAAATTAATATCCAAATCAGGATTTGTACATCTCACACTTCTAGCCAATCTCACATTTTCTCTAACCTCTGTAGGGCCTGGAGTCATTATACATGGAACTTTCAACAAAATCACCTCTTAAACAATTTAACAGCATTATAGCATCAGTATATTTATTTGCAAATGTATGGGTACAAATTAGAAGTATATATATGTTAAAATGTAAGAAAATATAATTAATCCGATAGATAATTAGAAAGGAAGTTTTTCATGAAAAATACAGAAAAGATACTCAGTGAAAAAATCAAAAATATATGTAATAACTACAAAGGTTCTCCTACAGGAGGATATATTTCGGGAGACGGTCCCATTCCCTGCGACATATTATTTATAGGGGAAGCCCCTGGAAAAACAGAAGTAGAACAAGGTAAACCTTTCGTTGGCATGGCAGGCAAAACCTTTGAAAAATATCTGAATCTAATAAATTTAGAAAGGAAAATGGTAAGAATAACAAACAGCTGTTTTTTCAGGCCTATCAAAATAAAGAAAGGTAAGAACGGAAGGGAAACTGTAAGTAATAGAACCCCTAAAATTTCTGAGATAAAATTATTTAGTGATATATTAAATGAAGAAATTAGATTGGTAAATCCTAAAATAATTATAACTCTGGGAAACACACCTCTAAAAATATTCACCAAATTCAGCTCTATAGGAGAGTGTCATGGAAATATATATTTTAATAAAAAGCTTAAAAAATACATATTCCCAATGTACCATCCATCTGCTTTAACTTACAACAGAAATGAAAATTTTAAAGCTATGTATAAAACAGATTGGATTAAATTAAAGGACATCTTAAATAATCCTCGTAGTTTTTAAGTTTTCTGACAGGCTTTTTTTCTTCCATTTCTATTACTTATGTAATAGCATAGAAAAAATCCCACAATTCCTCCTGCGGTATCTATCAATATATCTCTTATTCGACTGGTTCTCCCAGATACAAATAATTGATGAAATTCGTCCGAACAGGAATATAAAAACACTATTAAAATTAAAAATAAACTCAACTTCTTTAACTTGAACTTTCCCTTTGCTGCATTGAATAACAGCACTCCCAATATAAAGTATTCCATAAAATGAGAAATTTTTCTCACTACAAAATTAGCCTGATCTCCAAATATTTTATTTAAATCAAGACCCAGTGTCTGAAACATCTGTATAACAAACTCACTTTTACCATTTGATAAAGCCGCTTCCTGACTAGAAAAAGCAAATATTATCACCATCCACAATATTACTAAAATCCATTTTAACCTTTTCATTTTACAACTTAAGCCTTTCATGTAATTTTTAATCAAACACTAAATATTAATTTCCCAATTGCTTCAATACCTTTATAGTATCTTCTATATCATCAATAGACACCATCTCCGAAGCAGAATATTTATATCTGCAGGGTACTGCAATTTCTCCAGTTCTTATACCGGATCTTTCTTTGTGAACCAATCCTCCTTCAGATTTAGAAGTAGTTATGCTATATTGAATTTTCACATTTGCCTCTTGAGCTGCATTTTCCAGCATATCTTTTATATCTCTATGCATTATAAGGGAATTATCCATGATCTTAAGCACAGGACCTTCTCCCACAGCTATATTTGTGTCCGATCTTTCCACACTTCTTGCCTTTTCCGTTCCAACTACTATACAATAATCGGGATTTATGCTATTCGCTGCAGCTCTTGCTCCTATTCCCCCAATCTCTCCCTGCGAAGTAAACACAAAATCAACCTCAATTCCATCTTTTATTTCAATTTCCCTTATAAGTCTCAAAAGTATATAACATCCCACTTTATTATGTAAAAGCGGGCTTATGACATTATTATCCCCTACCTTTAAATAAGGCCCTACAATGTATGCTATATCTCCTTCTCTCACCTTTTCCAGTGCCTCTTTCCTGTTTTTCATTCCAATGTCAATAAACACACCTTTAGAGCAAGCATATATTTTTCCCAAAGTGCCATTGTCAAACCTTACAAAGCTGTGAGATATGTTCTTTTTATCAAAATTGCCTATACTATCCACTTTTATCATTCCACTGTCATCCATATGATTCACTATAAATCCAACTGAATCCATATGTGAGCACAGCATGATCTTACTCTTTCCAGAACCCAATTTTACTATTACATTACCCGCATCATCCTCATATGTACTCAGATCCATCTCCTTTAGATAATCTTTTATCACCTGCTTAATTTCATCTTCTTTGCCGCTAATTCCAAAAGAATTAATCAGCTCTATCAAAAGCTTATCCAAAATTCTCACCTTTCCTCCCTATAATCAAATCCATATTATAATTTTTTCAAATAATTTTTTAAAAGATTGAACGTATTATGACAGTCATCTTTACTACATAAGGATATGTTGGAATTCATATACCTGCAGGGTACTAGCACAGCTGAAATTTTACAACTCTCCGCCGCAAGGTTAACTGCCTTAAGTTCTCCCTCTTTTTGAGTATCCCCGGTTTTCTGGTAAGGGATATCCATATTAGCTGCTTGATTTCTTATAGATTTCACAATACCTCTGTCAAATATGGACTCACCGCCTTTAAAAGGTATTACAGGTCCCTCCTTCAATTTAATTGTTCTCGAACAATCCAGAGTTTCGAATTCATCAGTGCCATTTACAGTATCTAAAATTATGGCTGCATCCGGTTTAATATTATAAGCTGCAGCATATATTCCTCTCTGCCCTATACGTCCCTGTACATTAAACACCCCATAAAGATTACATTTATAATTCTCTTTTAACAATTCTACAAGTATGGAACAACCTATCCTATCATTCAGGGCTTTCCCCTCAAAAAATTCATTTCCAAATTGAGAAAATTTATTATCAAATACTACGAGATCTCCTAATGAGACAATTTTTCTACATTCCTTTTCAGAAAAAGCACCTATATCTATACACATATTTTCACAGGATAAACTTTTATTTACTTCCCTTCTATTTTGAAGATGTATCGGCTTTATTCCTATAACCCCCGGTATTTTTTTATTTCCAATTCTAACGGTCTTACAAGGCAGTGAATTTTTATCCACATAACCTACTGGTAAAAATCTTAAAGTACCATCTCCATTATATCCCGTTATTATAAGGCTAAACTCGTCCATATGAGAAACGACCATTACTTTTAAGGAACTAGAGCTGCTATTTTTATAGACTATGATATTCCCCATTCTATCTACATCTATATTTTCAGTGAATGCTCCCAGTTCGTTCATTATAATTTTTCTTGTTTCATTTTCATTTCCAGATGGTCCTGCAGAATTACAGAGTTTTTCTAAAAGCAAAATAATCCCTCCAATTCATTCTCTTTCAATTCCTGAATAAATCTTGCTAAAAGTCTTCCTGTATTTTTAATATCTTTCAGATTTACAACTTCTACTGATGTATGCATGTATTTTATTGGAATAGACACTAAAAGCGTAGGTATCCCCCCTACAGCAGTTTGAATGTCCCAGGCATCTGTCCCAGTATTCCCCGGCTCAACTTCAATCTGATACGGAATATTATATTCAACTGCAGTCCTTATTATTCTATCCCTAAGCTTGAGGTTCACATTAGGTCCTGTGCAGATAACAGGGCCCTGCCCTAATTTGTTTTCCCTGTCAGTATCTCCGAACATTCCTCCGTCAAAGGTCACATCAACTGCTACACCTATATCTGGTTTTATTTCATAACTTGCCATGCCGGCACCTCTGTGTCCAACTTCCTCCTGACAGGAGCACACAAAACAAATATTCAAATCCGGAGTAACATTTTTGAGTTCTTTTGCACATATATACATGGCTGCAATACTTGCCCTATTATCCACGGCCTTGCCGCACACATTTCCATTTAGAAGCTGAATCATATTTCTCTTTAAGGTAATATAATCCCCTATACTCACTAAATCATCTAATTTTTCAAAATCATATCCGGTGTCTATATACAGATTTTCCATTTTGATCTTA
The DNA here is from genome assembly GCA_903789665.1 of uncultured Clostridium sp. GTDB lineage: Bacteria > Bacillota > Clostridia > Clostridiales > Clostridiaceae > Clostridium_B > Clostridium_B lapidicellarium. Next base: position 9,115 of record CAIFEX010000041.1, on the reverse strand, counting down.
TTCCTGTCTTTATCATCATATGCAGGTTTTAAAGCTACAATTCCATCTATCCTCTCTTTTCCATGAATGACAACCTGCTGGGATACAAGACTTTTGGGGTCTATTCCCACAGCTTTGAATTTTAGAAATCCTTCTCTTGAAATCTCACTTACCATCAAGAACACTTCGTCTGCATGAGCCATTATCATTATTTTACTGGAATTTTTTCCTTTTTTATGTATATAAATATTATTCAGTTTGCTCATGTTTATATCCCCAAATTCTTTAAAACCATCTTCTATGATAGAGTACAGCCAATCTTCTCTCCCACTCGGTGCATTGGTTTCACAAATTTTTTTTAAAAAATCCATATCTTCCATTTTATACCTCCAGCTAAATATATTGGTAATTTAATTATAGTATAATCATAAGAGACAATCGTTATTAAAAAATAAGTTGTCAAAAGCAAATAAAAAATAAATTATTATAACTTACAATAATTTATTTCAAAATCCAGTTTATTTTTCCGAAAATGTGCTATAATATATCTAAAAGAAGCCATTGCGGTTTTCAATAGTTTTTTAAATTTTAGTTAAAAATGCACTTATTGGACTGGGTGCATTTTAATTTTTTGAGCTTTTATCTTCGGCAGTTATAGAAATTTCATTTTCAGTTAACTTACCAATTGAAGATTTACCCTTGATTACTAATTTATCTTTTAGATATGTTCCTACAATCACCATAGCTGTTAAGCATAGTGCTGTAATACATACAGATATAGATATTACTATAATCGTAGTATCGCTCATATTGCCACCCCCCTGCTGTCAATTAACCGCAATGACCTCTTTGTGAGAAATAAAACCTGGAAGATGGCTAACTAAAAATCTTTTATTTTCTCATAAATATTATATCATATTAAAAAAGCTACAGCTAGAAACTAGCATTTATGTTATTATAATATAAAAAGCATGGAATATATTTTTATAAACAAAATAAAAAATCCGATGGAATATTGCTAATCTTAGTAGGTATATTTATTTTTGCCGTTATAGTTAAAATTTCAATATTTTAAGTATGCGAGCATAGAAAAATACCCACTTTTTTATATACTTTAAAACTAAACCAGTGTATATCCCCAATCATATAAAGCATGAAATATAGACGGTGCAGTGACATTTTCAGTTTTAATCATCATATATCCCAGGAACAAACTGAAAAAAACTAAACCAAACATACTCGTAAGAGTTTCAGTTAAAGTCATTTTCCCAATAAAAATTCTTTGAGGTAAATGCATTAAAGCCATTAAAATAGAAACGGCCATCCATCCTTTGTTTTTTTCCATCCATGCAATCAAACGGGTTTGTAAATATCCCCTAAACATGAACTCTTCAGAAAATCCAATTACAGCACAGTTTAATAACGCCCAAAAATGGCTAATGTTTAAATGAGTTATTACTTTATTGATATTTATGTTCATATAAAATAGCGACAATATTATAAATATAATACCTGAAATTGTGCCAATACCAATTGATTTTTTCAGATTATGTCTTGACACCCCTGTACTTGTCCAGGATTGTTTAAAAAATTTTTTTGTTACTAATATAAGGCTTATAATTATTAAATACAATAATGCATTTGACAGGACAATGGAAAAATTATACGTTATACTTGTTTGTACGCCAGTATTTGATTTACCAGTATAGCTTATAAAAAATATTATAACTATAAATGAGAAGATTTCATAACATATATTTACAGTAAAAAAATTTCATAAAAAATAGAGACAAAACTCACTTTTTGTTGTATAAATTATTTACCACAACAACTTTAACAACAGAAGTGAAGAATATGTCTCATAGAAGTATATTAACAGAAAAATCATCAATAAATCAATACTTATTTAAGCTTGGATTTTTCTTATACTTCTCTAAACCGGTGTTAAAGCATATTGAAGAATTTATAAAAGGTTCTACACAAAAAGGTTACAGAGGAAAAATAACAGATATTGTTATGTCAAGTCTTGTAAATTACCACAGAACAACCTTCGGTAAATTCTTAAGTCAGGGTGTAAGGAAAACAGGTATATGGACATCAACTGCTTGCTGCTATACTTTCATGTGGTAAAAAGGTACTGCCATATTCCATTGAGCGTTATAAAAAAGGTGAAAAGAGCAAGATACAAATGGTCTGTGATATTGCAAAAAGTCTTCCAGTACTAAAAGACGCAGCCTACGGCCTTTGTGATTCATGGTTTACAAATGAGAAAGTTATAAATGCTCATTTTAAAAAAGGGTATCACTTTATAGGCGGACTAAAAACAAATCGCATTATCTACCCGGAAGGGTTTGGCATTCAAATTAAACAATTCACCCAATATATTGAAAAGAGTGATGTTCGCCCCGTTACAGCAAACAACTCTGAATACTGGGTTTATCGTTATGAAGGTGCCCTGAAGGGTATTGATAACACAGTAGTTTTATTATGCTGGCAAAAGAACAGCTTTGAAAAGGAAGGGGCAATCCGTGCATTCTTATGCACTGACATTGAATTAAGCAGCCAAACTATTCTTGAATATTACAGCAGGAGATGGCCCATAGAGATATTTTTCAGGCAGACTAAAAACAATATTGGGATCAATAAATATCAGGTTAGATCCTCTAAAGCTATTGATAGAATACTATTATTGGCTTCTTTAACTTATATTTATTGCTCAATAGATGAAGATGCTGGTGATTCTTTTAGCAGAGGGCTCATATTACGTAGAAATCAATTCAGGAAATACAACATTCAATGGATCTACGAGTCTGCTTTTTCTCATTTATAGTTAATAATAAATAAATATTGATAAATATCGCTATAATACTAATAAGTTCTATTATTATTTCATAAATCGAATAATGGATTTTAATTTTAGGTCTTTTTTCCACTCTTTATCCTCCTGTTTTCCCATTTATTACTATATCATAAAACTTACTTTTACTTATAGATATTATATCATATTAGCTCATCTATATAAGACAATATATCAACAGCTTTAGGCAATAACATATTAAATATATAAAATAATGCCAATTAAAGCAATAAAAAATAGTAGCCCTATCTGCAAATAGTGGCTACTATTCTTAATCAATAAATTTAGCAATACCAGTTGCCTAAGCATCACTTGATGGCATTATTCACTGTACCTGATCCTGTCAATTATGGATTCCTTTTTTAATCTGCTTTCAATAAGGTAGGTTATCAGTATTTCCAGCAAAATAAACACCACAATAACTGCAAGTATAGGTATCAGAGGGAATTCATACTCTGCATAATCCGCTCCTGCCTTTTTAAACAGTTTAAAGCAGAGGTATCCAAGACCGGTTCCAAAAATCACCGACAGTAAAGAACTTATACCAGCATAGTACATGCCCTCTATCTGAAGCATCTGTCTCAGCTGTTTGTTTGACAGCCCCACTGCCTGGAGCATTCCATACTCTCTTTTTCTTGTGAGTATGCTTGTGATCATGGTATTTATGAGATTCAAAATTCCTATGAGGGCTATTATTGCCGTGAAGCTCATTGCTGTTATCTCTATTGCCATAAACTGATTATCCAATTCCTTCTGCCAGTCCGTATTTGAATCATACCACATGCCGTTGTTCTTGTTTACTATGGCTTTGAGCCTGTTTTTTATGGTCTCAAATTTACTGCTGTCTATATCTATATAAATGGCATTGACCTTGTTGTCCCTGTTATCTGCCAGGCTGTCCTTAAATTCTTTTTTTGTAAATACATCTTCATGAGTTATAAATTCATATCCTCCCACAATCAATCCGGAGCCTGCAATATTGCCGCTTAGTATACCTGCTACGGTGAACTCTTTATTCATGACCTCTCTCAAATTTCCATTGCTGTCCTCTTTCCTGATTGAAAAAGGTATTTTGTCCCCAACCTTGTATTTGCAGGTAACGCTGCCGTCTTCATTTTTTCTGCCTATTATGAGAACTTCATCTCTGTTTTTCAAATTCTGACTGGATATATTTCCCCTTATAAGATATTTATTTAACTTATCCAGCATATAATCATCGTATCCGTATAGAATGCTGCGTGCATTATTTACAAAAATGCTGGATGTATTTTTACTTACATAGACATTTTTCACCCCATCCATGCTTTTTATATCATCAATCAATTTTTTATTCAATGGACTTCTATAGGTATCTTCAACTGAAAGGGCAAATTCATATTTAAAATCGCGCTTAACAAGATTGTCTATACTCATGCTTTTTAAAACACTGCACATTGTGATAAATAGAACTCCGCTCATGGTCAGAGAAAGCATGGTCATGATTGTACGCTTCTTATTTCTCCATAGATTCAGCCGAGCAATTTTAGCTATGGATATCTTTTTTAAGGAAGCCCTCTCACTTTTACGGGAACTTATCTTTACACTACTGTATTTCATGGATTCTACAGGAGATATCTTCGAAGAGAGCCTCCCTGGTTTTATAAGAGAGAGGATCACTGCAGCCAGACTTATAAATACACATACAATCACAATGTATGGAGAGGACTTCATTCTTATATTAGAAATCTGTGAAAAAAGATATCCAATCATAAAAGCAGCAATGTGGGCAAGTATAATCCCCAGTGGAATTCCTACCACAGACAGCAGAAGTCCCTCCCTGAATATTATCTTTCTGATCTGTTTCCTGGTGGCTCCCACTGCTGCAAGCAGCCCGAACTGTTTTATCCTTTCAATAACGGATATATAAAATATATTATATATGACCACCACTGTCGTCAGAACAACAATTACTGCTATCACGGCAAACGCCGCCAGCATCATGGGATCTCCTCCTGAGGCATCTATATACATGGAGTTTTTGATTATATTTTTGTCTTTTATCCCAATACTATGACCTACGTCAGTGATACTCTTTTCCACGTCTCTATGGTTTTTTATCCTTACAAAGCAGTCCTTTTTTACATTTGGCAAGTTTTCATATACAAATTTTTTTGACACCAGCCCTGTACTCACGTTTTGCTGCTTGTGCATTGTACTGTCCTTCAATATACCACTTAGTACAAAGTCTGCAGCTGAAGAGGTATTTCCATATTCAATATGTATGGTTTCCCCTAAAGCACTTTTTACATCTAATTTTTCAAGTACCCATTTTTCCAGGGCTATTTCAGTGCTTTTTTGTGGAAGCCTACCCTTCTCCAGTTTAATATTTGTCATATCTGCTGCTTTGGAATCTGCGTAAATTAAGGATATGTCCGGATAATTGGAATTTTTTCTCTTTACGCTCTCAAATGGAATGTATTCTCCTGCACTTTCAATTTTTATGTTGTTCTTCAATATTTCAATCTGCCTGTCATTCACATTTTTGTAGATTCCATGATAATTTCCGGATTGTTCTTCGGTGGAAGCTATTACCATATTTTGAATGCTGTAGATCACTATACCAGAGGCAGTTATGAGACATGTAGCAAGTGCTATGGTTATTATAACAAGAATATTTTTAGTCTTTGAGAATTTTAAATTTTTTCTGGCCAGATTTGATATACAGTTCATTTTACATATCACCTGCCCTTATTTTTCCATCCTCTATTCCAACTATTCTGTCACCCATCTGGGCTATCTTTTCATCATGAGTTATCATTACAAGTGTCTGATTGTATTTTTCCACTGACATTTTAAGCAGCGACATAACCTCCTGGGCAGTTTTGGAATCAAGATTTCCCGTAGGCTCATCCGCAAGCATTATGGAGGGCTTGCTGGCAAGGGCCCTGCAGATGGCGGTTCTCTGCTGCTGTCCGCCTGAAAGTGTATTGGGAAGTGAATTTCTTTTATCATATATGTTTAGAGTTTCCATAAGTTCTCTTATATAATTTTCATCCACCTTCTTATTGTCAAGACCTATGGGCAGCGTCACATTTTCCCATACATTTAAGACCGGCACAAGGTTGAAAGCCTGAAATACAAAACCTATATTCCTCCTTCTGAATATGGCCAGATCGTCTTCCTTCATTGAAAATATATCTCTTCCTCCAATATACACATTTCCTGAAGTAGGCCTGTCTAGTCCACCCATCATATGAAGCAGCGTACTTTTTCCCGATCCCGAGGTACCTACTATTACAATAAATTCTCCCTCATGTACAGTAAAACTTATATCATCAACAGCTTTGACCAAATTTTCACCTCTACCGTAGTATTTCTTTAAAGACTTCGTTTCCAATACCTTCATGTTATTACCTCTCTTTTACATTTGATACACAGATCATAACATGGCAATATTACATATGACTTTCAAACTCACTTACACTTCTGTAAGAAAAGGCTAAACCTGCTTCCTTTCCCCACTTCTGAATCCACCATGATATTTCCACCCTGCTGCTCCAGTATCCTCCTGGTAAGATACAGTCCAACTCCGGATCCTTCACATTCCTGAACCACCCTGGAATTTCCCCTATAAAATCTTTTGAAAATCTTGTTGAAATCTTTCTTTGGTATACCTATTCCATTATCCTCTATATCAATTCTTATAAAAAAATTCGTTTCAATCATACTGATATTGATCTTTCCACCCGAATCGGTGTATTTTATAGCATTTTCAAGCACATTGATTATGGCCTCCTTGGTCCACCTGGGATCATGAAAAACAAAATACTCATGAATATCTTCAGCATCTATCTCTATATTTCTATGAAGTGCTTTTGAATATACTCCCTTTATGGATTTATATATTGTATCCTTTATGGATTTTTTCTCTTTTTTAAATGTGATCATGCCTGCTTCAAGCCTTGACAGCTTTATAAGAGATCCTGTAAGCCATTCTAACTTTAGCACCTCTTCTTTTATAGTATGTAAAAATTCTCTTCTTTCATCTGTATTCATATTTTCATCTTCTATTAGAAGGGAGTTGAAGAGTTTTATGGAGGACAAAGGTGTTTTAATCTGATGTGATATATCTGTAACAAGGGACTTTATATTTTCCTTTTCCCTGTCCAGCTTATTTATATTCAGCTCAAGTATTCTGGTCATTTGATAAAGCCCTGAATATATTTTAGATAAAATCCCCTCTTTATCATTATCAGCCTTTATGGAAAATTTGCCGTCTATTATTTTATCAACTACATTTAAAATTTCCTCAAGTTCTTCTATAATCCTCAGACTGCAGTATCTAAAAATACATATGCCTCCAGCAAGAGCCAGTATAAACACAACCAGATCGTCAATTGCCATATCATATACATTTTTATTAAATGCAGCATCGTTCCAGGCTTTGACTTCATCATCATATCCATATTTTTTTATGATGCTCTCACCATAATTTAAATCCTCAGAATTGTACTTTTTTAGCAGAATGGTTTTTACAATTTCCACTTCATCTTCTGGATGTGATCTTGCAAGAGATCCCACCAATTGTACTGTGGAATTCATCTGATTTACATAGATCTTGTTTATCATATAATAATGCAAAAAGCAGACAGCCATGGAAATAAGCATGGTACCTGAAACAACTGTTATAAACGCTCTTTTAAATAATGGATTTTCTTTTAAATATTCAATCATATTTTTGCACAGCTCTCTGCCCATACATATCCTATTCCCCTGACATTTTTTATATATTGAGGATTTGAAGGATCATCTTCTACTTTTTCTCTGAGCCTTCTTATATTTACAGCTATGGTATTTTCATCTATAAAGGTACCGTCTATAGAATAAAGTTTATCCAAAAGCTGATCTTTACTTATTATTTGTCCTGAATTATCCATTAAATATTTCAAAAGCTTTATCTCATTCCTGCTCAGAAACAATTCTTTCCCCTTTTTCAATACCTTCATATCATTTACATAGAAGGCTATATCTCCGGATATGATTTTACTGTTTCCTCCTTTATCACAGTTTCTTCTAAGCAAGGCATTTATTTTCGACATCAGTACCATGAGGCTGAAAGGTTTGGCGATATAATCATCTGCACCCAGATCAAGTCCTGTTACAATATCTACTTCCTCATCACAGGCAGTTAAAAATATAATGAGCAAATTACTATTCTTTCTGATTTCACTGCAAAAATCAAATCCATTTCCATCTGGAAGTCCTACATCAAGGATCATAAGATCGACACTTTCTCCATACAGTATTTTTTTTGCTTCTTCTATGCTTCTGGCCGAAAATACTCCATAGCCTTCTCTGTCCAATTTAAAACTGATTCCTCTGTTCAAGGATCTGTCATCTTCTACAAGCAGTATATTTTTCATATCGGTGTCCTCCATATTTTTACTTAACAAGAATACATTAATATTTTATCATAGGGTTATTTAAATTTGATACCATTGTCATTATAAAAATATTATAATAAAATCAATAGAATATAAACCACAAGGAGGAAATTATCATGAACATAACAAGCCATATCATGAAAAAAATGATAACTTATTTTGGAAATGATGCTAAAAGAATAAATTATGCTCTAAAAGTCTACGGCTTCAGCAAAACCATAGGTGAGCTGGAATAGTTAAATAAAAATGACCTGCTTATATTGGAAATAGCCGCCATACTGCATGATATAGGAATTAAAGAAAGCGAGAGAAAATACAACAGTTCAGCGGGAAACTATCAGGAAATTGAAGGACCTCCCATAGCCAGAGAATTGCTTAAAGACATTGATATAGATAAAAATGTAGTTGACAGAATATGCTTTTTAATAGACAGTCACCACAGTTACAATAAAATTGACAAAATAGATTTACAGATATTAATCGAAAGTGATTTTCTGGTAAATGCCTATGAAGATAACATTAAAAAATCTGACATAGAATTTATGGATGAAAAATATTTCAAGACCTCCGCCGGCAGACAATTCTGCATACAATTTATTTTAAAAAATCGAGTGATTCTTAGGTTCAGATGGGGTTTGGGAATTTGCTCATAAAAAATGTTTTTTCTTACTACATGTTAGATTTTTTACAAATAAAAAAGGAAGTATATCAACATACTTCCTTTGGTGGCTCACCGGGGAATCGAACCCCGGACAACATGATTAAAAGTCATGTGCTCTACCAACTGAGCTAGTGAACCATATATATATAAATATATCCGGCAGCGACCTGCTCTCCCACAGGGCCTCCCCTGCAG
>CAIFEX010000040.1 GCA_903789665.1 uncultured Clostridium sp. | reverse complement strand
CATACATAAAAATGGCGTACCTGGATTTGATTTATACAAATCCAGGTACGCCCTCACCCTAGATAATTTAAATCCTAATGCCCAGGCATTAGGATTTAAATACATCTCATGTTAAGGTTCAACCCAAAGAGAGATATTATCCTGCAAGAAATAGTACCTCTTCTTTTTCTCTACTATAAGTTTCGTCCTCTACTATCAGTGTAAATATTTCTTACGCCAAGCACCACCAGTCCTATCATCAGCAGGATACCAATTAGCGCAGCGCCAGGAGCATCATCGGTTTCTCCAATATAAATACCGGCAATGCCAATCAATACACCGATGGCAAAAAGGCAGACAGCTATACACCAAGCCTTACGCCTAACTTTCTTCAAAAAATCCACCTCTCTCTATCCATTGTTGTCGGCAGCAGTATATTAACAAAGGATTTCATCTTTTCATAGTCCAAGCGGCAGTCGTTACATTCCTTCAAATGCTGTTTTACCTCTGCTGTCGTTTCTTCGCCGAGAAATCCGTCAACACAACTCGGTAATAAGTCTTTGACTATATTATAGCATTTCAGCATGACAGCGCCTCCATTATTTTTTATTTTGCCCTATAAAAAGTTGTTCGCAACCAATTTTCGCTTTTGCCAAATGTTTCCTCAATTTCCGAAAAGGAGAATTCAGCAGAAAGCTTCGTAGGAAAAATTTATTTTGAACAAAAGCGGAGAGAATATCTCTTCCTCCCAAAACTTAGCTCTTTATAAAATTTTAATTTGCCAGTTAATATGCTGTCTCAAACATAAACAAATGTTCACAAGCGTCGCAACTTTCCTTTTATCAGAAATACTTCAAGCCTCAGAAACCCTTTAATTCAAACCTATTCAGCCTTCCTTACCTCTCCACACTCGTAATCCAATATCAAATACTGCCATCTCAGCAGTAAACTGCTTACGTCGTACTTTCAATCCTAGTAAGCAACACTATAGTCTCCACATGCATGAAGATGTTATATAAGATGGAAAGGAAACAGTATTACATTATAAATTCAATTTAAGTCTAATTAATGAACTCAACCTCTATTTCTTTCATATTCAATTCTTTTGCTGCTACGTACTTTGCAAATCCATCAACTAATACCATATTCAAATCAATTTTTACACAATTACTAAGCTTTCCATACTTCAAATATTCTTGCTTAAAATTCTCAACTTTAGTTTTCTTGGGTGGCGTTTTTAAAAAATCCTCTGATATCCTTATATCTTGTAAATTCACACACTTTCTTCCATTCAAATTAGTAGCACAAACTTCATTAACTGCTACTTCATTTTCTACAAGATCATGATTAACACTTATGATACTTTTATGTGTTTTCTTATTATTTTTATTATCCTTACTAATTTTAGCATAAGGTATTACATTTCCATTTTCTATTATATAATCTGCTATCTTATTTAAAATATGTTCACTACCATACTTTCTAAAATAATCCAAAGATCCAATTACTAACAAGTCATTCTTAGCCCTTGAAAAGGCAACATTTAATCTGGCCAAATCCGAAAAATACTTTGTTGGCTTTCTTGATCTTGTAGTACAATATATAACTATTTCTGACTCATCACCCTGATATGCATCTATTGTATTCACTGCAATATTATCATTATATAAATTCAATCCACTTTCTCTTATGAATTTAATTATTAATCTCTTTTGTCCTTTATATGGACATATAACTGCTATTTTGTTATCTGTGGAAATCTTATTTTTCATTTTACTAACAATACTAGCAACTAATTCTGCTTCATATTCATTAACAACACTTTTTTTATTAATTAGATCCTCATGAAAATCTTTTATATTAGACATATCTAAAAAATTTAAATTTTGGGGATAATATATAGGTTTTTGATTATATGTAGATTTACCATTTTTTAATCTACCTTCATAAAAACAATCACTTATCATCTTTCCTATCACAGCTGGCATTCTATATTGCGTTGTTAACATAGATTTATTTGTTTCTGGACACCCCTCATATAGTCTCTTAAATAAACTTTTTGAGAATAATTCATCTTCACAATATTCTTTATCATCTAGCTCAATTTTATCAGAATCAAGTAATGCTGGATTAATTACTGGAGGAAGTTGCTTATGATCACCAATTAAAATTACTTTTTTAGCTCTAATTAATGGTATAAGCATTTCTGCTGGTAATGCTTTTCCAGCTTCATCTATTATTACTAAATCAAATTCTACTCTATCTAGCCCTATTTGTCTTTGCATCAATCCTAAACAAGTCGCCCCAACAATTTGATGATTTTTAACTAGTAATTCTCCTATATTAGCATTATACTTTTGCGAACCCTTATTAATAATATTTTTCCATTTAATTAAAATATCTTTATTGTACCCGTCTTCTGCTTTATCAAGTATACTTTTTATATACTTGTTATATTTTTGATCAAAACTCGCTTCATTTAATGCATCATCTATTTTGTCTAAATGCCCACATCTAATCATTCTTTTAGTTATATCAGAATCAAAACCTTTTTTTAGTACATTGTCTATTGCTACATTAGCTTGTGACACAATAAGTATTCTTGAAAATGGATACATTTTAAGTTGCTGTCTTATTATTTCTCTAATTACTGTTGTTTTTCCCGTTCCCGGTGGCCCTTGAATTAAAAATATTTTCTCTTGCTCCAATGCTCTAATAACAGATTCTTTTTGTGCTTCATTTGCTTCCAATTTTTTATTATAAAATTTTTCTATATGTACATCACATTTTTTTGATTGAATATTTTTACCATTAAGAATATATGCTTGAAGTTCACTACAAGAAAGTCTTCCACTTCTAAAATCATTTATTGCTATCTTTTGTTGAATTTCAGGATAACAAAAATTTTTACAATAAACAGGTATCACTTCCGGTGAAAAATCCCCATCCACTGATCCATACACATATAATTTATCCGCTTTTGATGAAAATTCTATTGTCGCATATTCTCCAGATTTTAATTCAATAAAAAATTCTTTTTGATAATTATCATATACTTTTTGAATATATTCCTTTACTTCATCATTATTACTAATCTCGATTTCAAACACTGGTGTTTCTGCCCTTTTATCAAATCTTATAAAATTGGGCTTGTTTACTTTGCATAATACACTAGGTCCTTTATAAAGATAATTAATTAATTTATCAGTAATTTCAGCCCATTTATTAAAATAAAACATACCTTCTGAACTTTCTTTCAATGACTTTTGAATTTTAAACTCTTTAAATAACATTATGCCTAGATTATTCATATTTATATAATTATCTTCTTCTAATTTATCAATATCACATATATTAACCATTGTTAAAGTAGCTTCCATAACAATAAAAATATCTTCTGGTTTAAAATTTTCATCAAGGCTTAATAATTTATCAAATTTAAAATAGTTTTTTTCTCCAGCTACAATGCTAGCACTAAAAATCAACTGATCACCTAACTGTAATTTTATCTGAGATAAACCAGACATAGAATCTTCATGTAAAGGTCCAACTTTCCATTCATTGTCCATATTTTCAATTTCATTTTCTGAAATATAGTCAATAAACTCTTTTGTAGTTTCATCCGAAAATATCATTGGCAATGTAGAAAATTGAAATGCTTTTAAACTATCTTGATATTTTTCACTTACTTCTACATCATAGTATAGAGAATAATCCCAATTTATTGGATATACCCTAACTGTGGCTCCACATGGTGGTGTTCTTCTTGGATTTTCAAGATTTTTTCTTCTCAAAATTAATTTTAAACCTTTATAATCCAATATAATCTTTCTATCTTCTCTGTGCTCTACAACTTTTGCCTCTATACCAATTCTTGTTTGATTGATTGCAATATGCTTTAGATAGCCTTTACTTGCTGATAATATATATGAAAAGTCATTAAAATCAAATTCTGTTATCATAACAGGAACCATTGAATTTTCATCAACATCTTCAATAACATTATCCTCTTTGAAGGAATATGCTATTCTTATATTACTCTCTATATATTCAGTAATTTGTCCTTGAATTAGTTTACTTTTAGGGAAAAACATTAATTTCCCGGTATATGGGTATTTCTCTGGTAGTGTAAAGGAAAACAGTTCAAAATCATCGTCTATCTTATTTATATATTTTAGACTTTTCTTATATTGGTTAAGATAATACTTATATGCTCTTACCTTATATCTTGCCTCTTGAAGTTCTCTTTTCAGATGTATCATTGCATCAGCTCTGAGCATACTTTTTTGATTTTTATTTAATCTACTTATTCTATCAATGGCATCCTTAATTTCTATTTCTATCAATCTTTTGTTTTCTATCTGTTCTTCAATTTTTAAATAAATATTATCAATAAATTTTTGGGTCTCTTCTTGGTATCTCCCCATAAATTTTATTCTTTCTTCTACAATTTGTTCATTTTGTGTTTGGTAGAATTCTTCCTCAGATATTTTATATCTGAGAAGTATATCATTTAATTCTCTTTGCTTTCTTATCTTATATTCATCATAATTATTTAGTATTCTTTCTTGAGTTCTTTTTTCTTCCTCAGTTAATTCATCAAATATAAATGACATAACTGCAGCTCCAACACCCAATGCAGCTAAGCCACCTGCAATTAATTCAAACATCTCTTATCCTCTCTCATTTTTCAATAAATTCAGCATCAATAATTCTATTTTGACCTGACATTATGGAAATAGACTGTTTTAATGTATCTATGCAGTTTTGCATATCCTTAAATATAAAATCTGGTGAGATTGGAATTTTGTTTCCACTAAGAATAGCATCATAATATTTAGAATATATATCTAAAACTTTATCTAGCACTCTTCCTTGTTCGTCAATTAACTTCATGTTAACCTCATGATCTAATTTCAATTTTAATTGCGTAGTTTCATAATTACCTCTATTTTTATCTATTTCTTTATCGATATTTTTCAATTTTACTTTTATATCTTCTCTGTATATTTCTAACTCCTTATTCATATTTGCCATATCTTTCTGCAAGCTCATTTCTAACGTTCTTAATCTTTCATTTGAATCATTTTTTATTCTGTCAGTTTCAATTCTTGCCCTTTCAGTTTTGTTTTTTTCCTCAACAATAGTCTTAGTAAGATTTGATATTTGGTCAAAAATTTTTATACCTGATTCAATTAAATCAAGTGGTTTTATACCTCCAGATTTTTTTCCTGATCCCCTCTTAGTAGCTTTGGCACCAGTAGCCTTTATATTTTCATCCATATTAATACCTCTTCCTAGTTAATGCTTTTAATCAACCTATTATATAAAATTTGAGTTTTTCTAAAATCTTCATATAAGCCCTGAATATTATTTTTTTCATTCTCATTTTTACTTTGAATATTAATACACTCTTCAATTTTATTCAAAATTACTTTGTATCTACGTGCATTTGTTATTACTAATTCATTAATCTTTTTTTGTTCTTCATATTTATAATTAAATCTATTTGTATTTAATTCAAGCAATCTTCTATAATCATCTATTTCATTTGAAAGCTTAACTTTTTCTAATTTCAAATCTTCATTTAACTTTTGCTGCAACAAATATAACGCTTCTTCAGATTTTTCTTTTTCTATTTCAACAGTTCCGTCAAGAGTTTTTTTCATATAATTTACTTGTTTTCTTAATTCATTAGTACGTTTTTTTTCTTCTCCATAAGTTATCAGACTTTCTGCTAATTCAAGAACTTTTATTCCTACATCTATAACAAGCATTGGTATATTTCCAGTGGTTGCATTATAATCTATATCTGAACAATCCATTGCCATTTTACCCAAAAATCTAAACGCAACATTATTGGCCATCTTCTATCTCCTTTTTTAAATATTTAGAATTAATATGATTATAAAAACTTAATGCAGTTTCTTCTATAAAATTCACTTTATAATCTTCACTTAAATTTAATATTTTTTTTAATTCTATATAATTTAATTCACTAATATCATAAAATCTTGGTATGTTCAATTTATATAGTTTAAAGTTACTACTATTGGGCACAAACCCAGTAATTAACTGTTTAGTTGCAGTATCAAAGAACACATTATCAAGATTATTTTGTAACATTTGTTCTTCTTTCCAAATCTCTATAATATTTTTAGCCTTTATAGATAACAAATCACTATCAAATATATTAATATTTTTCAATGTATCCAATGTATACCTATATTTTTCTAGCTGTTGGTTTTCTATACTTATTTTTAGTTTAACTACTTGCCTTACTATAGAAATATCGACTTCTCCATTAGCTCCTTCTCTTTCACCATCTTCTCTATTAAGAATCATATCGATTGTATCCAATTCATCAATGTATAGTAACTTATACAGGTTTCCTTTTTGATAATTCAAACTTACATTAATACTTTCTATTTCATCTTCAGATAAATTGAATTTTTCATATATATCAGATTCAAATCTGTCTACAAAAAACTCCTTAGAATTTCCACAGTTTTTATTTTGATATAATTCTTTAACTATATCTACTCTCAGTTTTTGAATATTATCATCGCATAAATCTTCACTAACAATTACACCATCGTCTTCCATTATGTCTCCATTAAAACAATTGATTTGCACTTCAATCGATAAATTATTTATATATTCCACAAATTCAATAACTCTAAAATAACTTTTTCCCAATTCAGTTAATATATAGATACATTTATTATTTTCAACTAGTCCCCATTTTTCAAGATGAAATACTTCTTCTCTTATTAAATACTCATCTAATTCAATAGTTTTATTAATATCATTAATATTAAAACCTTTGCCTAATGAATACAAAATGAATTGAGTAAATTCTCCCATTTGTTCTATTAATGTTGAATTTACGTATAGTTCTGCTTTCATTATTGGACAATATACATTTAATTTTTGTTTTAACTTGCATCTATTTACTTCACTCATATGAGTCATTTTTCTACTCCCTTGCCACATTCTTTCAACACCGTATGTATAATTTTCTTTATTATACATACATTCTATAACAAATTTACTTATATTTCTATATACTCCATCTTATTTATACTATTTCATTAATAACAATCCCACTTTTGTAAATAAATTCAACCTCCACCAAACTTATAACCTTCACTTTCTCCACCATCTGCACAAAAAGCTCATCATCAAATTCATTAATTATCCCTTGTCTACTTCTTAAAATCCTTTCAATTTCTTTCACTTTTTGAATACCCTTTTTCTTTATCAACTCTGTATCATCAAACCCTGACTTCTTTTCCTTCAACTGTTTTATTTCTTCTTCAAGCCTCTCATATTCCTCATCATAAATCTGGTTATCCAAGCTGCTTCTTACATTTAGTCTTACCAGATTCATCATCTGCTCCTTCAATTCTTCCAGCCTTTCATTTATTATTTTAAGTTCACTTATATCTTCTTTACTTTCTGATACCTTATTTATATTTTCCATCATAGTTTTAATAAAAGCTTCCTTATTTTCAATAATTTTATTTATAGACCTTACAAATGCAGCTTTTAATTTTTCTTCAGATACAGCTTTCATGCTGCAGGCTTTTAAACCATTATCAATATGATTGGCACAAAGCCACACATATTTTTTATATTTTTCACCTGGTCCCCATCTTTTTCTTCTGAATTTACTGCCGCAGTTGCCGCATATTATCCTTCCCGAAAAGGCATATTTATTAGTATATCTACTTTTGGTTTTCTCTGAATATCCTATAAGTGATGCCCTTCTTTTTATTTCTTCCTGAACCATTTGAAACATTTCTTTTGGTATTATTGCCGGATGGCTATCTTCAACATAATATTGCTGAACTTCACCTTTATTTTTTACCCTTTTATGTGTTAGAAAATCTGTAGTTATAGTTTTTTGAAGCAGTGCATCTCCAGAATACTTCTCATTTCTTAATATCTTCTGAATCGTTGAATCATGCCACTTCCTTCCTCCTGCGCCTGTCAAAATATTATCTTTTTCAAGGTCTTTTCCTATAGCTCTTATACCTTTTCCTTCAAGATATTCTTTATATATACGCCTAACTATCTTAGCCTGTTCCTCATTTATAATAAGCTCACCATTTTCATCTTTATCATAGCCTAAAAATCTTTTATGGTTGACTCTTACTTTTCCCTGCTGAAATCTTCTAACTATACCCCACCTGCTGTTTTCCGAAATGTTCCTTGACTCGTCCTGTGCAAGGGAAGATAAAATGGTAAGCAAAACTTCTCCTTTTGAATCCAGTGTATCAATATTTTCTTTTTCAAAATACACCCCTATTCCTTTATCCCTTAAAAGCCTTACATATTTAAGACAATCTAGCGTATTACGGGCAAATCTTGAAATTGATTTTGTAATAATCATATCAAACTTATCTGCAAGTGCCTCATCAATCATTCTTTTAAATTCTGTCCTATGTTTTGTATTTGTACCAGTTATACCTTCATCAGCAAAAATTCCTGCGAACTCATATTCCGGCTTGCTTCTAATATAGCTTTCATAGTAAGTTACCTGAGCTTCATAACTTGTGAGCTGCTCATCAGTATCCGTACTTACCCTGCAGTAAGCGCATACTCTTTTCTTCTTTTTATCTTCAATACCATTTATCACCTGTACCTGTTTTGCAGGTATCACCGAAACCTTTGGCATAAAATTCCCCCTTTACTGCAATCCTTTAATACCTCTCTTTTTTATAAATTCTTCTTCAACCACCATTCCATTCTTAAAGTGAAATTCTAGATGGGTTGGTGTTATAACTACAATATTTTCTATTAGGTTTTCAAATATATCATCATCAAATTCTGTAATAGTACCCTCTCTACCTTCTATAAACTTTTTAATTCTTTTATTTCTTTCTAAAAGCTTTTTATACTTTTCATCATCATAACTTAATAAGTTTTTTCTATTTTTAAATTCCTGAAGTATGTCTTTTAAGTCTCTATACTTTCTGTCAAAGGTACTTTCTTCTAATTTACCTTTTATCTGCTTTCTTACAAGCTCTTTAATTTTTCCACTAATGTTCTCAATCTCTCTATCTACTCTTAATACATCTTCACATTTTTCATTTTGCTTTAAAACTTTTCCTATATTATCATCAAACCTTTTAAAGAAATCTTCTTTAGCTTCATAAATTCTATTAAATACTCTGGCAAATACAGCTTTTAAAGTAATATCATCAACTGCTTTCATACTGCAAGAATTTTTCCCTTCATTAATATATGTCCTGCACTGCCATACTATCTGCTTTACCTTTGTTTTGCTGTTCCAGGTTCTTCTATTAAAAAATGCTCCACAATTTCCGCATATTATTTTCCCGCTAAAAACATATCTATTCTGATACTTATCTCTGTCTTCAGGTAAATTCCCATATTTTAAAGCTTTCCTTTTTCTTATATTCTGAACCTTTAAGAAATCTTCTTTTGATATTATTGATTCATGATGTGCCTTAACTTCATATTTTGGAGCTTCACCTTTATTTTTCTTTCTCTTTCCAGTTAAATAATCAACAGTTATAGTCTTTTGAAGTACTGCATCCCCACAGTATTTTTCATTTTGTAGAATATATTCTATTGTGCTTTTATTCCACACTCTATTTCCTGTTACAGTTTTGATATTATCTTTTTCAAGTCCAGATTTTATTCCTTTTAAACTTCTGCCAATTAAATATTCCCTGTAAATTCTTTTTACTATTTTGGCTTCCTCACTATTTACAGTAAGCTGCTTTTCATTATTTAAGTCATACCCCAGAAATCTCTTAGTTGTAATATAAAACTTCCCCTCCCTAAATCTTTTCTGAATACCCCATTTTATATTTTCTGAAATATTTCTGGATTCATCCTGTGCAATAGAACTCAAAATACTTAAAACAAGTTCACTATCTGCACCTAATGTATTTATATTTTCTCTTTCAAAATACACACTCACGCCAATATTTTTAAGGTGTCTTACTACATTAAGACAATCTGCTGAATTTCTTGCAAACCTTGATATACTCTTTGTCATTATCAAATCAATTTTTCCTGATTCACAAGTTCTAATCATTTTATTGAATTCTGTCCTTTTAAGCATTCCTGTACCTGAAATTCCTTCGTCTGCAAAAACTCCAGCATACTCCCATTCAGCTTTATTCTTTATATAGCTTTCATAATAGGAAACTTGTGTTTCTAACGACTCCGATTGTTTTAAACTTCCAGTGCTTACCCTGCAGTAGGCGCATACTCTTGTCTTTCTCAAAAATTGTCCATTATCAGGAAATGATGAATTTCTCGTTGCAATTGAAATTACCTTTTTCAATATAAAGCCTTCTTTCATCAGTGTCATATGTTAACTCTACTCCAGCCTCAAAGCAAGTAATTTAAATTGTGCAAACATATAATAAAAGTGAAAAATTAAGAGCTTGAACTGTTATAGTCCAAGCTCTGTTTTTATTTGTTAAACGATTTTTTATTTTCTATATCTATATTTATAAACTCATCTTCTGTTATAAGTTTTTCTTTCAAAAGTTCTTTTAGTATTGATTTACTGACTAGATATTCTACTGAATTATTTTCAACAGTAAACATTCACACCACCTCTTAAAGACTTTCTTTATTAGTAGGATCATTAAAAATTCCAAAGGCAGTAAGTACTGCAAATATAAGTGTCGTCAATTCCTTATAACTTTCTTCTGTAAATCCTATAGGTGCTAAAAGTCCATATGTCTTCAAAATAAAAAGCATTAGGGCTGCTGCAGCTACCCATGCTGCTTTACTTTTGAATCTGTTTTGTTTTTGACTGCTGTCATTTACAGTTTTATTATCATTCTGTGTTTGATTGTTATTTTCCACTCTAATCCTTCCCCTCTATTTAATATAATCTGCACATACAAAACCACCATGGTCACCAAAATATATACTCCACCAATTCCCCACTTTTACATCAAGTCTTACCCTTTGTCCCATTTCAAGCTGTCCTATTACTTTATAATTAGTTCCTGCACCACTTCTTACATTAAGTACACTTGCTGTTACAGTTCCATAGGTTAAATTACTTTTATTTTTTACTTGGCTAGATGCACTGGAAGAAAGTCTACTTTTGAAGTTCCACCATCTTTCCCAGTTGTTATGACTCATGCTTTCCGGACATATCTTTCTGCTGGCGTCATAATGCCTTACAACCCTATCAATAGATATGCTGTGTTTTTGCATAAGGAACTTTACTAAATCTACTGCATTACTTACAGCCTTTTCATAGTTACAGTCAGAATTTACACAAATTTCAACTCCAATAGAATTGTGATTTGTTATACCATATCTTCCTCTACCATCTCCGCAGTGCCATGAAGCATTATAATCTTCAACTAATTGAATTATTTCTTTATCATCTACAAAATAATGTGCTGATGACTGTCTATCTCCTCCATTAAAATATCTATAGTGTGCTTCTGCATCTGCACCTCTATCAGTATTTGCAGTATCGTGAACAACAATATATTTAATGTCATTCCCGGATGAAAAGTTGAATTTAATAAGTTTCTTTATTATTGGTAACACAAGCTTTTACCTCCCTATTTCAAAATTTTTGATATTATAAATATTGCTATCTGGGTAATTACAACTAACATTATTGTTTTTGTAGTGTCATCCCATTTCTTGGCCGGTTTATCCTCTACTACTTTTATCCTAGCAGACAGCTCTTTCATATCAATTTTTAGAGTTTCTATAAGTGCACTGCCTGGCGGATGTCTTTCAAAATCATCTATTTTATCTGCTATTACTTTTACACTGTCTTTTATTTCATTTAAAATATTAAATATCATAGATACCCTTTCTTCATTTTTGTCCCCCTGCCTTTCTAATGCTCCCACCCTATCTTGAAGTTTTAAAGTAGTATCATAAACCTTTTTCTCTGATTCTTTTAAATCTTTTTCTAAATCTTCCATCTTATTTTTTAGATTTTCAATTTGAACGCAATCTTTACAGTTCTTATCTTCCAATTTTTCACCTTCTTTTCTTCAAAAAATAAAAAAAGACATCCTAATATTAAAGATATCTAATAGATCTAGTGAGCTGGCATATCCAGTGGATATACATAATCACAGGTAAAATCGTATTGAATTTTCATTGTATTGGTTGGCGTTTTGGTTATTGCTTCTGGTAAAAGAGTATGTGCTGAAGCCGGAACAATATACTGCTGCTTTAATTCTCCATAACTTCTATCACTGTATGTGAACATAGTAGAAGTATCCTCATCCCAAATAATACTTTCATAATCTGTAGAGCTAAAATCTGATGTGCCATAAACTGCTGCATCATTATTTAATTGCAGACAAGTTCCATAATTTATTATCGCCCACAATTTATTACCTGGTATTTTAGTTAAAGTAATACCACCAGAACTTCCTGCATATATCTGAGTTTTATCAGCAAAAGTACCATCTTTATTATACTTTGCAATGCAACTCTTATAATTGGAATTTGAACCGGATGAATCAGTACACCCATTATAAGTTATATAAACATAAGTTTCATTTACTACTATATCATAATAATGCACACCAGAAACAAGATCTCCCGGAATAGCAGCACTCCTTGAATAGGATTCTACTACAGCAAAATTTTTATCCAGCTTTTTAAAAGATCCATCACTTATAAGTATCCAGAAGTTTGTACCATCATAGGCTACAGCCTTTGCTGCTGCGGAAAGAGTTATATTATCCTTCTTAGTTCCAGTTACTTTGTCATATACATATACAGTTGTTGAATTGATTTTCAATACATAAAGATTAGTTTCATCCGTACATAAATTGTAATCAGATAAATAGTTTCCGCTGCTTCCTACTTCTAATGTTTTTTTAGTATACATTGAATTTATTCTAGGACTTTGTGCACTACTATCAATTCCATTGCCACCTGCCCAGTATATACTTTTAAAAGTTCCATTGGCAGCATTGGTTGGAAAATCTATTACATAATGCCTCGTGCTAATAGACCTTGTTGTTTCAGAACTATTTACGCTGCCCCTTAAATTATCACTGCCGCTATAAGGGTATAGGCTGTCAGCATAACCTACAATACTTCCCCAGGTAAAATAATCATAGGGATCTTCTGCTATATCTCCCGTAGTTAGAACCATTATTCTAAATGGATAAGTTACATACACATCATTTAGTATTTTCTCCTGCATATTGTCCAGCATAGGGTAGTAAAATCCATCAAGATAAGCCATATTCCCAAATACAGCAGATATCCTGTTTTCACTTTTAGCTTCATAGGTCTGTTTTCCTGTAAGTGAATCATAGAGTTTAACTGTTGCAATACCTGTGAATGGCATTATTGGCTTTTTCTTTAATACTTCTATTTTGCTTCCTTTTATTAAGTCTTTGCTATAAGCCAAACTTTGTTTATAGTGCATAATGCGCCTCCCTTCTATGGATTTTTCAGAAAACAAAAGTCCATACCATTATAGGTACAGACTTTAGTCATATAACAAGAAAGATACAACAGAACTGAATCTAAAATTATGTTACATCAGCTCTACAAATTGGAAATTTGTCGGTTTCGTATGCCCATAATCCCAGGTTGATATTTTAACCAGAAATCAAGCTCAATAATTTTGTATTTACAATCGTATTATATTTCTTGTCAAGACTATAATGTCGCACTCTATCGCACCAGTAGTTTTCACCAATAACAATATCGCAATAAGGAATAGCTATTCGTAAATAAGCTAGATCATTAAAATCATGTTCATGAACTTTTTTATCTGGATTGTTATATAACTCAAAAATCAATCTGTTATAAACATTAAAACCTGGTAATGCTTCTAAATTAGCGATAGCTTTAGTCTTATTTTTGCTGTTTTCCCTAAACAATTCCGTAATGTTTATTTTCATTCTTGAAGATAGGTTTGTTATTCTCTCTTTGTAAACTTCAAAAAAGACATTAATGAGATAAGCTGGATACAGATACTTATCTTTATATTCCTCTGAACCCTTAATTCGATTTTTCCATAATAAAAAGCTTTTTCTTCCTTCTTCATAGCATCTATAGTAAAAAGCTTCATCTTCTTTAATATTATCATTAACAACATTACATATTAAATCAAAAATTTCTCTGTCACAAGAATGCTTCTTTATTATTTGTTTTATTTTATCCATCTCATCTGATGAACAAAGATGTTTGCTAAATTTAATGTCTGCGTTCTCTGTGGATAAACCAATAATAGCTGCCCAATCATGTTTAATTATTTCGCCTTTTAGCTGAGAATAACTTACAATCTTGTTATTTATCCAAGTATTAAACTCAATATTATCAGCAGTAATATAATCACAAATTGCATATCCGTTAGAAACAGAAAACATTAAATTCAATAATTGTTTTCTTGAAGTTTCATTTCTTCTCTTCATAGCTTCATTAATATGAATTGATGATAAAGGAAAAGCCCAAATACCATCCTTCACATTTTTAACAATAGTTTCATAAAGAGAAATATATATATTATTTCTTTCTTTAAGGCCTTTCGCCAACTCTATCCATTTGTTTTGATCTAAATAAATATACTTCATAATAACACATCCTTTGATTAACAATCGTAAATAGTTTCATACCGCACTGCCCATTATTGCTATAATTGAATTTTCATAAAACAATACGAAATTACCATTACCATTTTATAAATAATAAGCAACTTAGTACTTCCCAACAAATTACTATTTATTGAGTTGTTTCATATATTTTATATATCACATTAAATTACAGCTCATCATAACTAATTTTAGTATATCATGAAGTTTAAGTAAATTAAATCATTGGAATTTTATAACCTAATTTGTATTATAGTTAACCCTTATCTGCTTTAACTTTAAAACATCTGTACTTGATGTAACTTCCATATACCAAGCAAACCTTATCTTTTTATTTGAAAGGTCAAGTGACGTCCATTGTGCTTCAGTAATTCCCTGAAGAATTGCAGCAGACATCCCTTTACTTTTTACGTCTTCAATATTTGTTATATCTACTAAAGCCCATGAACTTCCATTCCATGCTTTCCATGAAACTCCACTATCTGTACTTACTATAAAAACTATAATTCCACTACATGTGTTATCTAGTGTCACT
This sequence comes from uncultured Clostridium sp., assembly GCA_903789665.1. Lineage (GTDB taxonomy): Bacteria > Bacillota > Clostridia > Clostridiales > Clostridiaceae > Clostridium_B > Clostridium_B lapidicellarium. The sequence goes on along the minus strand of CAIFEX010000040.1, from coordinate 2,597 downwards.
ACTGCATTCATAATATCTTTTATATATGCCTCGCTAAATAAAATATCATCATTCATGTTTACTATTGTTGGCTTAGGCTTAATTGTTTGAGTTACATTTGGTGCAGGCAATTCAGCTGAAGGTGACCATATTTTTAAGATTGGAGAAGCAGCTATTATTCCAGTTCTTTCTTTGTGATATATATCATCACCATAAGTCTTAAACTTATCTGATGTTAGCGGCAATTCTGAAACTTTAACATAACTTGAAGATGTGGTATCCCAGTGTTTAATATCATTTCCATCTACTATAAGATATTTTATATCCGTTTGAACATATGAGCCTTCTTGAACAGTGTATGCTTTTCCTTGATCCTGCTGTGGAATGAAGGCATAAGATTTGTTGTTTTCAAGTGTTAAACTTGTAGTTCCTAGTGTAGGATTTTCAAAAGAATTTGTCCCTGTATTAGGTATCTTTTCAATAACAAGTACCATGGCATTATCATTAAATAATATAAGCTCCCACACTAAATCCAGAGTTCCCCAGTTGCTGTAACTTTGGTGACCTTCCCATCTTATTCTAAAAGTTGCTTTGCCATTCACTGTTTCTTTTGCATAGTAAATATTATCTGCTCCTGCATCCCTTCTATTTATTTTAAGCTGCTCACTTGAACCAGTAAATCCAACCCACGAATTACCGCTGCTATTTATTGTAGTTCTGCAGTTTACACCATTATAAAAAAAATCAAAACCTATGTCTGGAAAGTTAATTGTACTGTCATCATTATGGGAACTTACTGAAGTCATGCCGCTGCTTCCTTTTGGAGAAATTATATTTGTACTATACACTCCCACATTACTTCACCTCCAGTTTTTCAATACTTGCGAAATTACTGCTGTCAAGCAGCTGAAAACTATACATCTTTCCTGCATCTATGCTTTCATTAACTGCTGTGCCATCATAAATTGTTTTAAAGTAAAGCCCATCATCATCTAAAATTAAAACATTATCATCTATTGAATATTTGTATCTATATTGTGAAGTAAAATATAAAATTTCACCTAGCTTTTTAATTGAAATCTCATAATTTGTACTCATCTGCTTACCACTGCTAATTGCTGCTGTATCTGCTGTTTTGTGAACACCTAAGACTGAAGTCAAAGGACTCTGCATTTCCGTTTTTATATAATTACTCTTTACCTTACTCAAATATAATCCATTTATATTTACAAGTTTCTGTTTTTCAAAACATTCTGCGTGTGGATGCTCTGCACTTAAGCCACCTTGAAGATTTCTTCCATCAATCATACATTGAAGATTGAACATAGGTATATTTACTGTACCCGTATCTACTTTTAGAAATACTGCAATATAGTGTGCCCCTTGTTGGACTTGAGGTATTCCAAGAGGTATACCTATAACATTATCTCCCTGCTGTAATTTTTGTTTTGGTGCAAATGGAATATCCTTATTATCTAATTGAATTTCTATTGTTATTGTGCATGAACTGGTGGCTGTGCAGTACATAGTAAAATTCATAGATAAGTTTGTATCTGCTACTGCTGTTATTCCTAAATATACTGGCTCAATTGATGCTGTTCCCACAGTTAAAGCTGCTGGATTTGCATAATAAAGCATTGAACTAAAAGATTCTGCTACTTTGTTTCCAAGCTCATCTAATGTAGTCTTAATATTTGCTATATCAAGCTGATTCAATATGCTGTCTTTTGGCTGTCCAAGTTCAATTTTAATATTTACACAATTTAAAATATCCTTCGTTATCTTAATTACAGGTACTTGTACATCAATATTAAAATCTTTATGCCTTACTATAACCGAATCTCCTATATTAACTGTTTGAAGATGTTTATATTTCTCATATTCTTTTGTTTTACTGAGTTCTATAAAATCAACATCAATATTTACCCTGCTTAAACCTATTACACTGGCAGCTTCTTTTGCAAGTACTCTTAAAGTAACTTCATCCCTAGCATCTTTAAATTCAACCTTCTTTATAATAGGAAATGGTGGATATGCATCACTACTCCAGTTGGGAACACTAATATATTTTTCAGTAAGTTTTATACCATTTTTTCCTACGGGATAAAGCTTGGTTACAACACTTGTGGTATCTATATTAAATTTCAAACCTGCTATATTTTTACCCTGTGCAATCAATACTCCTGCATCTTTTCCTATGGCTTTCAATATTTTAATATCAAAGTTATCTCTTTTTAGTTCGCCACAACCCCATATATTTATTATTGAAAATATGGCTTCTACAGGATTCTTTTCTTCAACATCAATTGTATTTGCAGTTATAATGTCACTATCTACTGTATATATAGTTATTAAATCTCCTATCAAAGACTTCTCCAAAGCTGTTTTCACACTGCAGTTTTCAGCCTTCATATTTTCTATAAAATAATAGGAAAGATCATAGAAGATATGCTTTGCCCATACCTTAATTACATTTTTGCCATCACTGTTCTTCTCTGCCTTATATATTCTAAAAAGCTGACCCTCTGCCTTGATAATATTCCATTCAATTAGGTACTTTGCTTTTTTAGAATTAGCAGGATACTCTAGTTCTAAGGAATAATCTCCATTTAGTTCTT
>CAIFEX010000039.1 GCA_903789665.1 uncultured Clostridium sp. | reverse complement strand
TTTTTGATATACATTCCTTGAGTAATAAAATATTACTTTTCATGCGTTTGCCCTGGAAGTTACATAGATGACAGTTTAATATTTACGTTCTATATGATAAAATAAAAGATCTAGAGTATATTGAAACTCTGGATTTTTTTATTGTAGAAAATCTAGTTATATTGTATTTGTAATAGAAGACAATATCATTTATAATAAAAGTGCTTTCGATAAGTTTGGAGGTTTTATTATGGAGATACAAAAAGAAAATATGCAGCATTTTGGTTTTTTGGGCATGAAAGATCCTTTTCTCTTGAAAAATATGGGGGAAGCTCTAAGAAGAATAATAAGAGCTGTAAATGAAAGAGAAAAAATAGTGATCTACGGCACCTGCGATTTAGATGGTATAACTTCAGTATCCTTGCTGCTGCTTGTGCTCAAATATCTAAATGCAGATGTGGAATATTTTATATCCGATGAAATTGATAATTTTGACATGAACTCGGATATAATAGAAAATTACATAAAATTTTTAGGTACCAAACTTATAATAACTACAGGATGTGGAATAAATTCCATTTCTCAAATGGAACTGTGCGAAAATCTGGGAATTGACGTCATAGTTACGGATTATCATAGGGGAGAAGAAATTTTACCGAAAACCATTATTGTAGATCCAAATCTAAGACAGTGTACGTACCCTTATAAAGATCTGACTGCCGTAGGGGTGACTTTTAAATTGTGTCAGGCTATATCCATGTATTATGAGATGAAATGCATAGGAAATTATCTAGATCTCGTGGCACTTGGGATTATTTCAAAGGGAGTAGATATAAGCGGTGAAAATAGAATTATGGTAAATCAAGGTATGTATTGTATAAATTATACCGACAATTATGGATTGAAGGCACTGCTTAAGATAAATGGAATTTCCAATGTGAACAGGGAAAGCATATATGAACTTTCCAATAGAATGACGTGTTCAATTAAAAATAAAAGATATATAGATAATGCCAGTATCATAGTGGAACTGTTTACGACAGAAAGCATGGATAGGGCAGAACAGATAGCCAAATATTTAAAATATGAGATTGTATAGGTTATATTTTTGTGACTTGAATGTTTGTCAATGTTTAATATATAATTATAGAATAGAGGGAGTCATTTGAGTTGGGGTTAAAAATCAATTGTAAAATAATAATAAGTTATCTTGAGGGGGAGTACAAGTGGATCTAAAGAACAGCATAAGGGTGATAGAAGGGTTTCCAAAGAAGGGAATTAGTTTTAAAGATGTAACTACATTGCTTAAAGATAAGGATGCTTTTAGATATACTGTAGATAAAATGTCGTCCTATCTTGAAAAAAAGAATGTAGACATAGTAGTAGGGCCTGAGGCAAGGGGTTTTTTATTTGGAGCACCAATAGCCTATAATATCGGGGCGGGCTTTGTACCTGTCAGGAAAAAGGGAAAATTGCCCTGTGATACTTTAAAAGTGACTTATTCTCTGGAATATGGTACTGATGAACTGGAAATGCACAAGGATGCGGTAAGACCGGGAGAAAGAGTTGCAATAGTTGACGATTTGCTTGCAACAGGAGGCACTACTCATTCTGTTGCTAAATTGGTGGAAGAAGCAGGAGGAATAATTGTAACTATAGGATTTGTAATAGAATTGACTGATCTTAAGGGAAGAGAAAAGTTGAAAGGTTACGATATCAATTCCCTGGTTCAATACAATATTTAAACTTTGCTCATTTTAAATTGAAAGTTTTGATAGTATATAATATAATGTTAATAAAAAATAATGGCTGGTTTAGTAGACCAGCCATTGATTTTAGGGAGTATCGGTATGTTAGAACGATTAATAGAATTAATAGATAAAAATTGTAATAATGTAGATAAAGATATGGTTAAAAAAGCATATTATTTTGCCGATAAAGCCCATAAAAGGCAAAAGAGAGAGTCGGGAGAGCCCTATATAGTGCATCCTGTAGAAGTAGCCTGTATATTGGCGGAAATGGGATTAGACACAGGTACCATAGTGGCAGGACTCCTGCACGATGTCATTGAGGATACCAATTTTAGCCATGAAGATGTGAGCAGGGAATTCAGCCCTGAAGTGGCAAATTTAGTAGAGGGTGTTACTAAACTTGGGAAGATAGAATATAAAACCAAAGAAGAGCAGCAGGCCGATAATGTCAGAAAAATGCTGCTTGCCATGGCAGATGACATCAGGGTTATATTGATAAAATTGGCGGATAGACTTCACAATATGAGAACGCTCAAATATTTGCCGGTGGAAAAACAAAGGGAAAAGGCAAAGGAAACCTTTGATATATATGCTCCCCTGGCCCATAGACTGGGAATGTCCAAAATTAAATGGGAACTGGAAGATCTGGCTTTTAGATATATAAATCAAAATGAATACTATTTTATAGTGAGGAAAATTGCTGAAAAAAGGGTTGAAAGAGAAAAGTATATACAGCAGATAATAAAACAATTAAAAGAAAATTTAAAGAAATCCGGCATAGATGCGGAAATTGAAGGCAGACCAAAGCATTTTTACAGCATTTACAGAAAAATGGTAAAAAAGAATAAGACCATAGATCAAATTTTTGATTTAACTGCCGTGAGGATTATAGTGGATACTGTAAAGGACTGCTATGCATCTCTTGGAATAGTTCACACCATATATAAGCCTATACCGGGAAGGTTCAAAGATTATATTGCCATGCCTAAACCAAACATGTATCAATCACTGCATACCACGGTTATCGGACCTCAGGGGAAACCTTTCGAGATACAGATAAGAACTTTCGAAATGCACAAAACCGCAGAATATGGTATAGCAGCTCACTGGAAATATAAAGAGGGAGTTGAAACCGAGGACGATATTGACAAAAAGCTCACCTGGCTCAGGGAAATGCTGGAATGGCAGAAAGAAACTTCCGATGCAGAAGAATTTATGGAGAGATTCAAGATAGATCTGTTTTCAGACGAGGTTTTTGTATTTACTCCCAAAGGCAAAGTTATAAATTTACCCTATGATGCAACTCCTATTGATTTTGCCTATAAGATACATACGGATATAGGAAACAGCTGTGTCGGCGCAAAGGTAAATGGAAAGATGGTACCTCTGGATTATCACCTGAAGACGGGAGAAATTGTGGAAGTACTTGTGTCCAGTAGCCCCAAGGGTCCCAGCATTGATTGGCTGAATGTAGTTAAAAGCAACCAGGCCAAGAGCAAGATAAGATCCTGGTTCAAAAAGGCTAAAAAAGAGGAAAATACTTTGAAGGGTAAAGAACTTCTGGAAAAAGAGGTCAAAAAACAGGGATGTAATTTTGGAGAAATTGCAAAGGGCGAAATAGTGAATGCTGTACTGAAGAAATATAATATGAATTCTATAGATGATCTGTATGCTTCTGTAGGAGTTGGAAGTGTTAATCTTTCTACCATAGTTTTGAAAATGAAAGATATGTATAATCAGACCTCCAAAATGGGCATTGAGGATTGGAAGAAACTGAAAGATAAGTTGGATAAAATTACGAATAAACCTCATAAAAGGTATAAGAAATCACCGGGAGTGATTGTGAAGGGTGAAACCAATGTACTTGTTAGGTTCGCAAAATGCTGCAATCCGGTGCCCGGTGATCCTATAATAGGCTATATAACCAAGGGAAGAGGAGTTTCCATTCACAGAAAGGACTGCAGAAATGTGGACTTTTTGTTAAAAAACAAGGATAATAAGATAGTGGAGGTAAGCTGGGGCAGACCCAAGGGAGAATATATTGCCGAAATTAAAATAGAAGCTGAGGATAGACAGAAACTTTTATCAGAGTTAATGGACACTGTAAATGAAAGCAATATCGATCTCTATGCCATAAATGCCAAACCCATTAAAGATGGTATAGCCGTCATAAATATGAAATTAAAAATATCAAGTATCAATGAACTCAGGGATTTGATGAAAAAGTTGAGAAAGGTGAAAAATGTCATTGGAGTTGAGAGAACGAAAAATTGATTATTAAGATTGAGGGGTGTGTTTATTGCGAGCCGTAGTTCAAAGGGTAAAGAGCTCTAAAGTGGAAGTGGATGGACAGATCATAGGGGAGATAGGCGGAGGATTGAATGTATTTCTTGGCATATCTGTAAAAGATGCGGATGAGGATGTTACCTACATGAAAAATAAAATACTGAATTTAAGGATATTTGAAGATGAAAATGGAAAGCTGAATAGATCTCTGCTGGATGTACAGGGGGAACTGCTTGTGATTTCACAGTTCACATTATATGGGGACTGCAGGAGGGGAAGAAGGCCAAGTTTTGTAAATGCCCTGTCGGGTGATAAAGCCCGGATTATATATGAAAAGTTTATAGATGAATGTAAAAATTCAGTATGCAAAGTAGAAACTGGTAAATTTGGAGCAGATATGCTGGTCACTATAGAAAATGACGGTCCTGTGACTCTTATGATAGATAGTGAAAAAAATTTTTAAACACAATCAATTTGTCCAGAGAATCAATTTATGAATATAGGAGGGAAATTTTGTGAAATTAAGAAAATTAACTGTAGGAGTATATGCTGCGAATTGTTATATATTGTCGGACGAAGATACTGAGGAATGTGTGGTGATTGATCCTGGTGCAGATCTGGAGGATGTGATAAATGCAATAGATGATTCCAAATGTAAAGTCAAATATATATTGCTCACCCATGGCCATGCAGATCATACAGGTGCCTCAGAACAGGTAAGAAGCAGGTACAATGTCCCCATAGGAATAAATAAATCGGATTATGCCATGATGCAGAAAAAAGAGATTATGTACGGCACTATGTCAAAGGAACCGGATATTTATTTTAAGGATAACCAGATATTTGAAATTGGCAATATGAAGTTGAAGGTCATATTTACACCGGGGCATACACCGGGGGGAGTTAGTTTTTTTGTAAAAGATCTGGTTTTTACCGGAGACACACTTTTTCAGGGTTCAGTTGGCAGGACTGATTTTCCGGGAGGAGATTTCAATGCAATCATTGACAGTGTGAAAAATAGACTTATGGCCCTTCCGGATGACACAAAGGTTCTTCCAGGACACGGACTTAAAAGTTCCATAGGTAAGGAGAAAATCTATAATCCATTTTTATCTGATTAGGAAAGGAGTTTAATTGGCATTTTATTGTGTAATTAATGCTTTTTAAGTTAATATGGAAATTAAAATTAAATTGAATAATAATAAACATAGGTATCAGGTGTTTGAAATAATAAATTTATTTTATAGTTTTACACATATACTTTTTGTTGAAGATGACAGCTGGGATTTTAATATTGTAATATATGAGAATGCCATGGGGATAGAAGACAGTGAAAGCACCCATCAAATGGAATTTCAAAGCGGTATGACAAAAAATGAAAACATAAAAAAGATAGTGTTTTTGTATTTCGGACGGAGGATAAAAAAGAATTTGCCCTGGGGAACTCTGGTTGGAATAAGACCGAGTAAGATAGCGTTGAAATTGATAGAAGAGGGCAAAAATGGCAAATATATAGCAGAATATTTTCACAGGCATTTTTGCTGCAGGCAGGACAAATCAAAATTATGTTTCGATATAGCAAACTCGGAAAAAAACATAGTGAATTCCGACAGCAGAAGCGTAAGTGTATATATAGGCATGCCATTTTGCCCCAGCAGGTGTGTTTACTGTTCCTTTGCTTCAAACCCCATTGAAAAATTCAGAGGTGTTGTGGATGATTATCTGTGCAGCCTCGTGCATGAAGTGCGGCAAATTTCAGATTATATAAAAATGCATGATTTAAACATAGAATGTGTTTATTTTGGCGGGGGTACTCCCACATCCGTATGCGATGAAAAATTTGAAAAAATAATGAATGAAATATATAATGGTTTTGTATGCAATCATAAAATAAGGGAATTTGATGTAGAATGTGGAAGACCGGACAGCATAACGTTAAATAAATTGAAGACCATGAAAAAATATGGAGTAAATAGAATAAGCATAAATCCACAGACAATGAACGAAAATACATTGAAATTCATTGGAAGAAAACACTCTGTAGAGGATGTAAAAGAGAAGTTTTACATGGCAAGGAAATTTGGATTTTACAATATAAACATGGACATAATAGTAGGTCTTCCAGGAGAAGGTATAAAACAGGTGAATAAAACTTGTGAAGAAATAGAAAAGCTTTCTCCGGACAATTTGACAGTACATGGTTTGTCTGTAAAAAGGGCATCTAAGCTCTATGAGAATATAATGAATGACGTAAAATACTCTGTTGCCTGTGATGAAGAATTGAATTTGATGTTTGAGAGAACAGCCGCATTGGCAGAGACATTGGGAATGAATCCCTATTATGTGTACAGACAGAGAAATATGGTAGGCAACAGGGAAAATATTGGATATACAAGGCTTTGCAGTTCTGGAATATATAATGTTGAGATGATTGAGGAGAGGCAGACCATAATAGCCTGTGGGGCTGATGCAGTTACTAAGATTATATTTTTGGATGAAAATAGATTGGAAAGGCAGGCAAATGTAAAGGACGTGAGGGAGTACATAAATAGAGTAGACGAAATGGTTCAGAAGAAAATAGAACTTTTAGATATGTTGTATTGAATGTGTTGTAAGTAAATAGATAAACGGGGAGGAAATATAGTATTATGATTATACAAGCACCGAGAGGTACCAAAGATATGCTGCCTGCGGAGGCCTATAAGTGGCATTATCTGGAAAATATATTTAAGAATATAGCTGCTTCCTATGGATATAGAGAAATAAGGACGCCTGTGTTTGAATACACGGAACTTTTTAAAAGGGGAGTAGGAGAGACTACAGATGTGGTTCAAAAAGAAATGTATACATTCGAAGATAAATCCGGAAGAAGCCTGACCCTTAAGGCTGAAGGCACATCGCCGGCGGTGAGAGCTTTTGTAGAAGGCAGTTTGTATAATGAAGTCCAGCCGACTAAATTATTCTATTTCACGCCGGTTTTGAGATACGAGAGTGTTCAGAAGGGAAGACTTAGAGAACATCATCAATTTGGCATAGAGGCCTTTGGTTCGGAAGAAGCTTCCCTGGATGCGGAGGTTATAAGTCTGGCTGTTAGGGTATACAGAGAGCTTGGTGTAAGCGGACTGGAGCTCAATATAAACAGCATAGGATGTCCTAAGTGCAGAAAAAGATATAATGAAGCTTTAAAAAAGTTTTTGTCTGAGAGATATGATGACCTGTGCGATACTTGCAAGAGCAGATTTCACAAGAATCCCATGAGAATACTGGATTGCAAGGTGGAAAGCTGTAAAGAGATTGTAAAAAATGCTCCTGTGATATTGGATTATCTGTGTGATGAGTGCAGGGAGCATTTTGAAAGCTTGCAAAATTACTTGACAGCCCTTGGAATAAAGTATAAAATAAATCCTCTGATAGTGAGAGGACTTGATTATTACAGCAAAACCGTATTTGAAATAGTTGATGACAATATAACTGTCTGCGGCGGAGGAAGATATGATTATCTTATAGAGGAAGTTGGAGGGCCGCAGATGCCTGCTGTAGGCTTTGGAATGGGGATAGAGAGAACACTTCTCACATTGGCGGAAAAAGGTATAGAAATACCGAAACCTCCCTATATAGATCTGTATATAGGTTCTATGGGAGACAGTGCCGAACTGGAGGCCCTTAAGCTGTCCAATAAGTTGAGGGAGAAAAATTTGAGATGTGAATGTGATCATATGAATAGAAGTGTAAAATCCGAAATGAAATATGCAAATAAAATAGGTGCTAGATTCACGGTTATAATAGGGGAAAATGAACTGAAATCAGATTCTGCTAAATTCAAAAGAATGTCTGACGGAAAACAGTTTTTAATTGATTTGAAAGACATGGATAAGATTTTGAATTTGATTAAATTGTAAAAAACCGCTAAAAATTTAAATGGTCAAATAATGAGTAGAATAGGAGTTGAAAAACCGTTATTAAAACAACATTGTAAATATACTTGTGAGTACTGGACCAGGAAAAGTTTAGCTTTTTCATGCACGATGAACAGGTATCATTTGTATGACGGGACGTAAATGGGAGAATCATTGAATGGACTTAAGAGAACTCACATGTGCGGTGAGTTCAGAGAAAACAATATAGGTGAAAAGGTCACGGTAATGGGCTGGGTTCAAAGAAAGAGAAACTTGGGAGGCCTGGTGTTTGTAGATCTTAGAGACAGGACTGGAATACTTCAGATTGTATTTGGGGAAAAGATAGATGATGAGGCCTTTAAAAAATCGGATAATATAAAATCTGAATACTGCATAGCCGCCAGCGGGGTTATTGTAAAAAGGGAGTCGCCCAACAGGGGAATTCCCACGGGAATGGTGGAATTAAAGGGTGAGTTTATAAGAATATTTTCAGAATCCGAAACACCACCCATATATATAAAGGAAAATTTGGATACGGATGAGAATATAAGACTGAAGTACAGATACCTCGACTTGAGAAGGCCTGACATGCAGAGAATATTTTTGCTGAGGCATAAGACAGCAAAGACTATAAGAGATTTTCTAGACGAAGAGGGCTTTATCGAGATAGAGACACCCATGCTTGGGAAAAGCACCCCGGAAGGTGCCAGAGATTACCTTGTCCCCAGCAGAAATTATAATGGAAAATTTTATGCACTTCCCCAGTCACCCCAGCTATACAAGCAGCTTCTGATGGTTTCAGGTTTTGACAAGTATTTTCAAATAGTCAAATGTTTCAGGGACGAGGATTTAAGGGCCAACAGACAGCCGGAATTTACCCAGGTGGATATGGAACTTTCGTTTGTGGAACAGGAAGATGTGATGGATGTAAATGAAAGATTGATTCAGAGGGTATTTAAAGAAATTGCCGGAGTGGATGTAAAGCTTCCTATAAAGAGGATGCCCTATAGGACTGTCATGGAAAGATACGGAAGCGACAAACCGGACCTGAGGTTTGGAATGGAAATAAATGATATAACTGATGCGGTAAAAGGTACTGGATTTAAAGTCTTTCAAAATGCTATTGAAAAAGGCGGTTCTGTAAGAGCTATAAAAGTTCAGAATTCTGCTTCCATGAGCAGAAGACAGATTGATAAACTGGTACAGTTTGTAAAAGATTATGGTGCAGGAGGTCTTGTTTGGATAGAATACAGGGAGGACGGAGTCAGATCTTCCGCATCGAAATTTTTGACAGAAGACGACACAAAGAAAATATTGAAAAAGATGGAGGCAGTACCGGGAGATCTTATACTCATCATTGCCGATAAAAATAAAATTGCACTTGAAAGCCTGGGTGCCCTCAGAGTTCATATGGCACAGGAAACCGGAATTTTGAAGGACAACAATGAGTTCAAATTTGTATGGGTAACGGAATTTCCTCTTTTGTCCTATAATGAAGATGAAAAAAGATACCAGGCGGAACATCACCCATTTACCATGCCTATGGACGAAGATATAAAATATCTTGACAGTGATCCGGGAAGGGTGAGGGCCAAAGCCTATGATATAGTACTGAATGGGGAAGAACTGGGCGGTGGAAGTATAAGAATACATGACACCAAGCTGCAGGAGAAAATGTTTCAGGTAATTGGAATCAAACAGGAAGAAGCATGGGAAAAATTTGGCTATCTTCTGAATGCCTTTAAATTTGGTCCACCACCTCATGGCGGACTGGCTTATGGATTTGACAGAATGGTAATGTTTTTGGCAAATACCGATAATATAAAAGATGTTATAGCATTTCCTAAAAACCAAAATGCATTTTGTCCGCTTACAGAGGCTCCAAATGTGGTGGATAAAGCCCAGCTTGATGAACTTGGAATCAGTATAAATGGTTCAAAAAATTTAAATAAAGACGATTAAATGCTCGCTTTGTAAAGATAAAATTTGAAAAATGTAGTATAATAATGTTAAGAATTCAAGAAAAAATCTTATTTGTTGTTGATATTAAAAATTGAAAAATTCCTGCCATGTACGCGGAATGAGTTGATCTTGACCGAACATTTTATAAAAGGGAATTGTACTCTTCTTGTGGAAGTGAGACCTGATTTACTCAGGGACAAGAAGCAAGAAGGAGATGCCCACCTGCTGGGAGCGGGTTCAAAGTAACTCATGAGACGGCACGGCGGGATTTTATTTACTGCTTGAATTTTGTAATTTGGATTTTAGAGAAGACATGGAGTCCATTATTTCATTTCTTGGAAGTTTACCGGCAGATAATTCATCATTGTCTTTTGACAATAGATCTTCGTAGAATTTTATGGCATATTTTAAAGATCTGACATTATAATTATTTTCCTGCAGCAATTCATATACCGTGTTTTCAGCTTTGTCGTATATGTGACATCTTATATAGTATTTTATGATTTTATCCTGCAGTTCACAGGTCAATTTATACTGACATATTTTTTCTATGAGGGGATCTATATCGGAAAAATAGGATTCCAGTTCGCAGCTTTCCCTTTTATTCAAATATGCATTTAAAAATAAACTGAGGGATTTTTGGTTTATGTAAAATGAATAATCCAGCTCACCTTGAATTTCTAAGATATTACCTTCTTCTTCTAATAATTTGGCTATTATTATACACTTCTCTGTATTTATTGTTCCCTTTACCTTTACCATGTCCATTAAGCTTTCTACAGAAAAGGAATTGAAAAATTTCAAACTCAGTCTAAACATATCTTTAAAGGCATTGTCAATTAAGTCCAGGGCTTCTTTGTAGTTTTTATTTTTTTTACTGTCCAGTATTTTAATCAAAAGTTCGTTGAACCTTTTAATTAATTCTGCAGTTATAGTTCTTTTTAACATGTATTGATACCTCCGATATTTTATAAAACGCTAATATTGTATTACATATTATTATACTAAAAAAACATTTCATTTACTACAACAAAATAATAATAAATATTGAATGCAGCCGCTCTTTATGATATTATAATATTGTTAAATATAGTTTTAAGAACTATATGTTATGATATTGATATTTAACTTATTAAAGGAGCTGTGCTTTATGGATGAACAATTGAAGTTTTACACCAGAGGAGAGGAAATAGCCAATGCTGTAACTCATGGAATAGGTATGCTGCTTTCAATTGCAGCACTCGTACTCTTAATCGTTTTTTCAGTTGAAAAAGGAGATGAATGGTATGTGGTAAGCTATACCATATATGGGTCATCCATGTTTATTTTATATCTGGGATCTACATTATATCACAGTATAACTAATGTAAAAGCCAAAAGGATATTTAGAATATTTGATCATGCCTCCATTTATCTGTTGATTGCAGGTACTTATACACCCTTTACTTTAACTGTTCTGAGAAGTTCCGTAGGCTGGGTGATTTTTGCCATAGTATGGACATTGGCCGTTTTAGGAATAATAATGAAAATATTCTGGGTGGGAAAACATGAACTGGCATCCACTTTATTATATATCTTTATGGGCTGGATGATAATTTTTGTGATAAAGAGGCTTTTGATATTATTACCTCCGGCAGGAATAGTGCTTTTGGTTGCAGGTGGAATTATATACACTGCAGGGGCGGTTTTGTATATGATGGATAAGATACCTTATAATCATGCAATATGGCACCTTTTTGTGATTGCAGGGAGTGCATGTCATTTTTTCTGTATACTCTTGTATTTATTTCCAAATTCTTAGTTGTGAATTAAAATGCTGTCGCTTTTTCAAAATGTAGAATTTTTTTAAAGTAATTTGGGACAAAATGTAGATAAATGATGAAATGTTTTGGCAAAGTTTCAATAAATATTAAAAGGAGTATTCATATACTATATAGAATATATAATCAATAAATCTATTTTAAGAGGATAATTGATTATGGTTGATAATAATATTTTTGGGTGTCATTCTTCATTTTACTATTGTGGATTGGGACATTTAATTATTAATATGTATAAATATATTAGAGATGGTGTTGACAGAAGAGAAAAAATTTATATTTGTACTGATTTCACGGTGTATTTTAAATTATCAAGGTACTTGGGTAGATACAGCGAACATGTGGAGTATTTTGATGCAGTTGAAATGATAAATTATTATAGGGAAATGGGATTTGACAGTACAAGAATAAAGCTTTCAGAATGTGTAGATAGAAATACCGAGAAAGGTTATGCCGGATTGAGATTTATTATGCAAATTGATTATGTAATTTCTCAAACCTCACAGAAAGACTTTTTGTGTTTTGATAAAAATATATCCCATATGATTTCGGGTACAAAGGCATCTTTTATGTGTATTTATGATTTTGAAGATTATTTAAATAACAGAGACATTATAAACAATGAAATTGTGAAAAAATCCTATAAAAATCATTTTTTTAGATTATTTTGCGGCAAATTGAGAAAGTGGAATAAACTACTGATTTGAAATAATCCTAGCTTTTAAGTTAGGGTTATTTTAAATTTACATTATCTTGTTTCTAATTTATAATAAGGGTGATATTATATAATAGTCAATAATTGAGGAAATAATTTTGGAGGTAAATTTGATGGATAATGAAAGACTGCTGATATTAGATGGACACAGTTTGATGAATAGGGCATTTTATGCGCTGCCGGACTTAACCAACTCAGAGGGATTACATACTAATGCAGTTTATGGATTTTTGAATATGCTGCTGAAAATGAAGAAAGAAATTAAGCCCAACTACATAGTTTGTACTTTTGACAGGAGTACACCTACTTTCAGACACAACAGATATACTGAATATAAAGCTGGAAGGAAAAAAATGCCTCCTGAATTGTCTGAACAGTTCCCAATAATGGAAAAGGTATTGAAGATGATGTCCATAAACATTTTTGAAATAGACGGGTTTGAGGCAGATGATCTGATGGGAACGCTTTCTGTATTTGCTGAAAATAAGGGCATAGAAGTATATATAATCACCGGGGACAGGGATGCCCTGCAGCTTGCTACAGATAAGGTGAAAATAGTCATTACCAAAAAGGGAATTACGCAGAAGGAAGTATATGACAGAGACAGAATGATAGGGAAATATGGAGTCACCCCCAAGCAATTCATAGACGTGAAGGGACTTATGGGGGATAGCTCTGATAATATACCAGGCGTACCGGGCATAGGCGAGAAAACTGCTTTTAAGCTTATAAAAGAATATAAAAGCATAGAAAATGTATTTGAGAATATAGATAATATCAAGGGTAAAAAACTGAAGGAAAATTTGAAACAGTACATGGAACAGGCTGCTTTTAGTAAAAGGCTTGCCACTATTGTCACAGATGTTCCCATAGATATGGATTTGAATTCCATAGAATCCAGGGAGGAGTACGATGCTGAAGGGCTTAAAAATTTATTTGAAAAACTTCAGTTCAAGTCCTTGATGAATAAGGTGGTGACACCGCAGCAGAAGGAAGCTGGGGCAGAGAATGACGAAGTAAAAGTCAATCTCGTGGATAGTTTGATTGAACTAAAAAATTTTACGGCTGATTTAGAAAACTCAAAAATAGGCGATAATTTAATATATATAAATTTTAAAGTCATAGGTAATATGGTATACTCTAAAAACCGTATAGATAAAGTATTCATTAATCTGGGAAAAGAAAATTTTGAAATAGATACAAGTAAATTATATGGTGAAGACAAAGACAGCACTGTCAAACTTATGAAATCTCTGTTTGAAAACCCCAATTTTTATAAAGTGAGTTATGATGTGAAATCTCCCTGCAGCATACTGCACAGAATGGGCATAAAGCTTTCAAAAATAAAATTCGATATAAAGATAGCAGCTTATCTTTTGGATTCATCCAGGTCAAATTATGAACTCATAAATATTGTCAGGGAATGTACAGGTGTAAATATTTCAGAAGAGGACAAAAATCTTTTCGTGAAGGAAACGGCACTGTTTGAAAAAGTTTATTCTGTCCTCAGACAAAAGATAGAGGAAGAAAATATGGGAAAGCTTTTGTATGAAGTGGAACAGCCCCTGATACCCGTACTTGCATCTATGGAATATGAGGGATTTAAAGTCGATAAAAGCAGACTTTTGGAACAGGAAAATAAATTCAAAGTTGAAATAGACAGAGTGCAAAGTGAAATATACTCCCTTGCCGGGGAGGAATTTAATATAAATTCCACAAAACAGCTTGGCAAAATACTCTTTGAAAAACTGGATCTTCCTGTAATAAAAAAGACCAAAACAGGATACTCCACCAATGCTGAAGTACTGGGAAAACTGAAAGGCAGGCATCCTATAATTGAAAATATAATATATTACAGGCAGCTTGCTAAATTGTATTCTACCTATATTGAAGGCCTTAAATCCGTTATAGAGGAAGATAGCAAGATTCATTCCAATTTCAATCAGACGGTGACTACTACGGGGAGGCTTTCAAGTACAGAGCCCAACCTTCAAAATATACCCATAAAATATGAAATGGGAAGGGAAATAAGGAAAATATTCGTACCTGATAATGAAAACTGTGTTATACTCTCTGCTGATTATTCACAGATAGAACTTAGAGTGCTTGCCCATATTGCAGATGATGAAAATTTGATAAATGCATTTATAAACCACAATGATATACATGCCAAAACCGCTTCGGAGGTATTTAAAGTTCCCATAGACAAGGTTACTCCAGCTCAGAGAAGCAGAGCTAAAGCGGTGAATTTCGGCATAGTATATGGCATAGGTGACTTCAGCCTGGGTAAAAATTTGAATATATCGAGAAAAGAGGCAAAATCATATATAGATACTTATTTTGAAAGATATCCCAATGTAAAATTATACATGGATAATATAGTGGAGAAAGCCAGGAAGGATTTTTATGTTACCACCATTATGAACAGAAGAAGGTATATACCTGAGATAAAGTCTTCAAATAAGATAGTGAAAGCTCTGGGGGAAAGGCTTGCCATGAATACTCCTATTCAGGGAAGTGCGGCAGATATTATAAAGATAGCCATGGTAAATGTATATAGAAAACTGGAGGAAAATCACTTAAAGAGCAAACTTATACTTCAGGTGCATGATGAATTGATCTTGAATGTATACAGGGAGGAACTTGAAAGTGTAAAGCATATTGTAAAAGAGGAAATGGAAAACGTGCTGGATTTAAAGGTACCTTTGGAAGTAGATATAAACATAGGTGATAATTGGTATGAGGCTAAATAAATGATAAAAGAGAGTGATTGCTTTGATTAGAATAGGCCTTACAGGAGGAATAGGCAGTGGTAAAAGTACTGTTTCCAACATTCTTAGGGAAAAGGGAATAAAAATAATAGATGCTGATAATACAGCCAGAGGTGTGATTGAAAGATATCCCGTCATAATGGACAGGATAAAATCAGTTTTTGGAAAAGAGTACGTGGATAATTCAGGAAAACTTAAAAGGAAAGAATTTGGAAATTATATATTTTCACATAAAAATATGAGATCAAGGTATGAGAGTATTATAATTCCGTTTATTAAAAAAGATATATTAGGGGACATGGATAAATTGGAAAAAAGCAGTGAAGACATGTGTATAGTGGATGGAGCTACTATTGTTGAAAACCAGTTTTATAAAAATTTGGATTTGATTTTACTGGTCTGGGTAAATGAGAGGGTTCAAATAGAGAGGGTAAAAAAAAGAGATAAGCTTACGGAGTCACAGGTAATCCAGAGGATAAACTCACAGATGTCCCTGGAGGAGAAGAAAAAGTATGCGGATTTTATATTGGATAATTCGGGTACATTGGATGAAACCAGAAATCAACTTGAGAAAATATTCGACAAGATCAAATAACCTTTTATTTAGACAATATGAAGCTGTAGGGGGTGAAATGCCTTAAAATATTATTTTAGGGCTTTAATGAGGAAATTTATAAGTAAAATAGTAGTAATTTTACTAGTGGTAATAGCAGTGTTATTTTCAAAAAATATTATAAGGTACTATTTTCCTTTAAAATATTCAAATTATGTAGTGAAATATTCTCAGGAATATAATTTGGACCCGCATTTTGTGATGGCTGTTATAAAAACGGAGAGCAATTTCAACCCAAATGTGAGATCCAGTAAAAATGCCGTAGGGCTTATGCAGATAACTCCGGATACCGCTGGCTGGGCTGCAAGGGAAATGAATATAGGCAATTTTAATTATGGTATGTTGAATGATCCTGAATTTAACATTATGATGGGATGCTGGTATTTAAACAATTTGAATAGAGAGTTTAACGGCAATAAAAAACTCGTTTTGGCTGCCTACAATGGAGGAAGGGGCAATGTGCAGAAATGGCTGAAGGACTCCCAGCATTCCACGGACGGGAAAAATCTTTATTACATACCGTTTAAGGAAACGGACAAGTATATAAAAAGGGTTGAAGTCAACTATAAAGTTTATAAATATTTATATCTAAAAATTGATACAGGCACTTTTTCTGGTGAATTGCAAAAGTAAAATAGACTTTTCATGGAAATGTTAAAAATACAGGATTTAAAATATATTAAATTTTTAAAATCAACTATAAAAAGCTCAATTTTGTGATAAAATAATCTTGAATAAGTTAATCTTGGGTATGATTAATAAGAGGTCAATCATAGGACAATTTTTTTGTACAACTAAATTAGACCCATGAAAATAATTATTTGATTACCTGGATATTGGCTTTATATTCTTAAATTATTTTAAAAGATCAGGTGTTAAGTTAATGTTGTTGGAAGCAATTAGATGTATGTTTAATGCATTGATTAACTTAAAACCATATCTGCTGCTGAATGCGTCAAAGGGTGACTGGTCATTCAGCTTTTTTCTTTTGTAGGAATTTACATTGGACATAAGTATGTTTATGTCCTTCTGGGTTAAATTATCCATACTCTTACTTTTTGGAATTACTTTTCGGATCAGCTCATGATTATTCTCAATTTCCGGCTTGAGGTAAGCAGAATAGGGATAACAATAAAATACATTTGTAAGCTTTTTGCCATTTATGCATTCGATATTTTCAGGATCTGAAAATTCACTTCCGTTATCTGTCAATATAACAGGGAATAATTTTCTGATTGCCTTCTACAGTATCCATTTGAACTACAGCTATATCTTTATTTTTGTCCAAAAATTTCTCATAATCGCTGTACCTCCTGCTGTTCAGGCAGTGCTTATCTACTTTATAACCCATTCTTTTTTTTACCCTCGGTTTATATCTAATTTTTCTTGGTAGATCAATGTTTTTCGTAGATAATATTCCTTCACCTATATACTTGTATATAGTTTTTTCAGAGACCATAATAGTATTTTTATTGTTCAAACAAATGTGGTGTATTGACTGGCCTTTGTGTGTTAGAGGTGTAATAATATTATCTATTCTTAGAATCTCTTCCATTGAATTTTCAATGCCGAGCCTTGATTCCACCAAAATTTTTTCATAATTTTTTTGGGCTGTTTTAGCCGAGTAATAGCGCTTTGTCAGAGTACACTTGCTTTTCCGGCTGCAGTTGTTGCACACATATGGATGGAAATTCAGTTTTTCACAAATATCTTCTTTAAAATACTTACAATTTTCATTGCAGTGTTTACAGAACTTACAGGAACTGAGCCGCTTCTTACACCTAGTATCTCTGCATATATTTTTTAAGTCGCAGTCAAATCTTAATAGGCATGCATTATAGCTGTGCCCGTAACAGCCCTTTTTATCAGCAAAAGATCTGCTGCGAATTTCTCTGGATATAGTTGACTTATGGTATCCAAGTATCTTTGCAATTTTAGATAAAGAGTAATTCCACAAGAGATATTGTTCAATATGCAATCTATCATCAAAAGTTAAGTGTTTGGGCATAGTAAGGCTCCTTTCAAAAGCCAATACCCGGGTTAGATATAATAATACTATAAACTTCCGCCGATGTTGACAGGAGAACCTGAAAATGATGAATAAAAGTTACCCGAAAGCGATCCGAAACAGGATTATTGCTTCTAAATCCTTCGGGCAGCAAAATTTTATCATTTTCAGAACCTCGTATCAACATTTCCCTGCGGCGGCTGGCTTCATAAAAA
>CAIFEX010000038.1 GCA_903789665.1 uncultured Clostridium sp. | reverse complement strand
CAATTGATTCATCCGCTGCCCCTTTGAGACAGCTTTTATAGTATATCACCTGTTGCCTTACTTGTCAACATATTTCAATATCTTTTTTAAATAAAAAATTAAAAAACATATTAGATACAAATTTTTAAGTACCATACGTTATCAACGACAACAGTAGATATTCTATCATATTTTCCCCTTTTTTCTTCACAATATACATATGTTATACAAATTTATCATACAATATCATGGCTCAAGCTATTTTTTTCTCTAAATTTCATACACTGATACGCCTGGTTAGGATTACTGCGTCAAATTCTAAAATAAGCAAAAAACAACCTTCTGAAGAATATAAATTCAAAAGGCCTAATTGCCTTATAACTTTTCCGTTTTTTCCAGTTCCAAAGTCAGATCTACTATACGTTTTTTCAAAATAGGATGTACAGCAAAAGGTGCAATATCACACAGAGGTTTTAACACAAACAATCTTTTGTGCATCCTCGGATGGGGTATAACCACTTTCCCATTCTCGGTAACCAAATCGTCATATAAAATCACGTCCAGATCCAGAGTTCTGGGACCCCACTTTATCTTTCTCTCTCTTTTCAGCTTTTTTTCCACATCCAGCAAAAAATCCATAAGTTTCTCCGGTGACAGCAATGTTTTCAATTCCAGAGCTCCATTTAAAAAATCTTCCTGATTCAGGTATCCCACAGGTTGGGTATTATACAATTTAGAAACTTTCACAACCTTATTAAAAGCTGATTCATCTAAAATATCTACAGCACTTTTTATGTTTTTTCTCCTGTCACCCATATTCGAGCCAACTGCAATATACGCCCTGTGCCAGCACCTGTCCACTTCTACTGCCGCCCATTTAAGGGATTTACCTATAGGAGCCCAGGGTTTCTTAACCTTTACCTTGACCCGTTTTACCCTGTCATATTTTTTCAGTATAAACTGCGATAAGGCTTCCGCTGCCTTCTCAATAAGATTATACTTCTCTCTTTTAAACTCCTCTTCTACTTCTTTACACAATGCCGAATAATCTACAGTATCATTGAGATCATCATTTTTCCCGGCCTTACTCAAGTCAAGATATAATTTCAAGGATATCAAAAATTTCTGGCCTAGATCTTTTTCTCCACGGCTCACGCCATGATATCCATATACCTCCAAATCATTTATATACATTACATCCATAAAAAGCACCCTCTACTCCTGCAAAAATCATTCAATATTCAATGCCGGAATTTTTCTTTTCATCCGGCCAATTACACTTAGCTGCAGCTCTGCATATAAAACAATTCCTCGAAAGTTTATCACTTAAATAAAATATATCATTCAATAAATTATTATTATCTTTTTTTCTATGATTCAGTATTATATCTATTACCTTATTCCTGTCTCTTTCACTAAATCCACACTCTTTCAAAATACCTTCCGCCAATTCCGCACTTGACAGTTCATGGGATATGCCTTTTTCATACTGCAGCCCCCTTCCTATGTCATGTAGAAGGGCTGCAGCATATACAATTTCTTTCTTTTCAGATATATTTCTTTCCAATACAATTATATAGGCAATTCTGGCTACATCCAGAAGATGAGAAATATCATGCCTGCAAAATTCCCTCTTCTCTTCAAATTTATTTATTTCATCTAAACATCTGCGAAACCTATTATTTTTTAAAATGGCATTTATTTTCTCCATGAACAGAACACTTCCTATTTCATTTTAATCATTTCATATACTTCATTTCTAAATTCACGTTTATCCACAAATATACCCCTAATAGCAGTTGTGACAGTCCTACTGCCCGGTTTTTTTATACCTCTCATAGTCATGCACATATGCTCTGCTTCAACAACTACCATAACTCCCTTCGGATTCAAATATTTCATTATTGAATCTGCAATCTCATAAGTCATCCTCTCCTGGAGTTGAAGCCTTCTGGCAAAAACTTCCACAGTTCTGGCCAATTTACTAAGTCCAACAACTTTGCCTCTCGGAACATATGCTATGTGAACCCTGCCGTAAAAAGGCATGAGATGATGTTCACACATGGAATAGAATACAATATTTTTTTCCAGTACCATGTCATCACTGTCCACAGTAAACACCTTTTTTAGATGCTTCTCAGGACTTTGTCCCAGTCCGGAAAATATTTCTCCATACATCCTGGCAATTCTATCCGGAGTTTCAGCAAGTCCCTCCCTGTCAGGATTTTCTCCTATAGCCTCTAAAATCATCTTCACTGCTTTTTTAATTTTATTATCATCCATAACAACAACACATATTGGGTAGTAAATACCCAATATTCTCCCTTCCTATAATATCTTCCAAAATTATCTTCTAAATATTGCATCTGCCATCATTATTGCCCTTTTATTCTCTTTCACATCATGAACCCTCACAAAATCACATTTTTTCATTATACCTATTACCGTTGTTGCTATAGTACCTTCCAGTCTCTGGCCCACAGGAAGATTCAAAGCCCTTCCTATCATAGATTTTCTGGAAGTTCCCAGCAGCACTGGACACCCAAGTTGAGAGAGCTGTTCCAAGTTATTCATAACATCCAGATTTTGCTCATAATCTTTTGCAAACCCTATACCGGGATCCACTATTATATTTCTAGAATCTACTCCAGCCTTTACAGCTATATTTATGCTTTCTCTTAAATCATTCAGAATATCCTCCATCAAATTCCTATAATTTCTATTATCTCTATTGTGCATGAGACAGCAGGGTACTTTATAATGAGCTGCCACTTCAGATATATAGGGATCTTTTTTAAATCCCCATATATCATTTATAAAAGATGCACCAGCCTTTATAGCTTTTTCTGCTACCTTTCCCTTATATGTATCCACTGAAATGGGCACTTCTACACATTTTACAAGTGTACTTATTACAGGAATCACTCTTTCAATTTCTTCTTCTTCGCTTACCGGTACATGACCAGGTCTTGTGGATTCTCCACCTACATCTACTATGTCCGCACCTTCAGCTTCCATTTTCTTGGCGTACTTGACGGCTTTTTCTATACTGTTAAACTTTCCCCCATCAGAAAAAGAATCCGGTGTGACATTTAATATACCCATAATATAAGTTTTTTTGCCAATTTTAAAATCCCTGCTGCCTATTTTTAACATTCTATCCACTGCTTTTACCTTCCATCTTTTTTATTTTACAACCACAAACAAACAATTGGATTTAAAAATTTCTTCCTTTACAAACAATAATAAAATACTCCCTTTGATACTATCTCTACTGGTCCACTCAAAGTAATATCCTTAATCTCATTATTTTTACTTAAAGTTGAAACTTCTAATATTCCCCCGGGCTGTTTTACGGCATAATTATGTTCGCCTTCATTATCAGTAAGTGAAACTGCCAAAGCTGCAGTTCCAGATGCGCAGCTTTTTTCCCACAACAGACTGTCAGTAGCTTTGACATAAACCAAAGGTTTCAAAAAACATTCTCGTAAATTATAATACATTATTCCAAAAGCATCATATTTTTCTCCATCCATATATCTCTTTACTGTTGAAAATAAATCTTTATTATTTTCAATTTCACCTGCATCCACAATAAAATGTGTAATTCCACAAAGCTCAATTTTTTTTGCATCTATTTCCCTGTTCTTATTTTCAATTGAGAATTTACATTTTTCCATTTTTCTGGGTATGGGAAGCTGAACCTTGGAATAAAAAACATTTTCTCTTTCAGTTCTTCTCACTTCACAGCTTATCAGTCCGTCCGCTCCCGACATTTCAAAATCAATAAAATATCTTTTTTTAATTTTTTTTGCACTTGAATCATGGAAAAATGCCATACATGCAGCAAAGGATCTAGCAGCATTACCACAGAATTCTCCTCCCATCATCTGAAGCCTGATAACATTTTTTCTCTTGCCCTCCACCGTCTCAGGACTTTCAACAAAACCCACCTGTTCCCCACAAACACTGTTATAATTCATCAATTTGTCCGCCATTTCAGGCTGTTCACTTCTGTTAACCTTGTCCAATACAAATATAGTCATATTCTCCGCTGGATTAACTTTCACATAATTATACTTTTTCTTCATAGAAACATACCTCTTTTCAGAGCATTGGTATCCAAATAGTATCAATTATTTCAATTTTCATAAATAATCAACATTATTATAATTGATAGTGTCAATTATTTCAACTCGATCAAAATAGCATAAAATACACTAGAACTAATCGTCAAAATATACTATTATAAATATAATCAGATATCAATTACTTATAAGGAGGTAAAAATGACTTATTCAAAAGTTAAATACGAAGGTTTAAAAAAGCTGTGCCATATCGTCTTTGAAAAATTTGGATTCAACAGAGAGGATAGTAAAACTATTACAGATGTACTTTTATTATCGGATTTATATGGAACTGAATCCCATGGGGTTCAGAGATTAATAAAATATTATAATGAAATAAAACAAGGTCTAATAATAGTCAATTCCAATCCACAAATCATAAGTGAAACACCCATATCGGCAGTTATAGATGGTAAAGCCGGTATGGGACAATTAATAGGCAAAAAAGCTATGAATATAGCTATAAAAAAGGCCAAGACTTCGGGAATTGGAATGGTCTCTGTAAGAAATTCCAATCATTACGGCATTGCAGGTTATTATGCCAAAATGGCCGAGAAAGAAGGACTCATGGGAATTTCTATGACAAATTCACCAGCCGTCACAGTTCCAACTTTCGGAAAAGAAGCTATGCTTGGAACAAATCCCATTGCCATATCCATACCGGCCGAACCATACCCCTTCCTGATGGACATGGCTACCAGCGTGGTCACAAGAGGCAAAATTGAAGTTTACAACAAGAAAAAAGAGCCGCTGCCACTGGGACTTGCACTGAATAAAGATGGAGAAGATACCACCGATCCCTATGATATAATATATAATGTACCTAAAAAACTTGGAGGAGGATTACTTCCGCTGGGAGGCTCTAAGGAACTAACAGGCGGCCACAAGGGATACGGTTTTGCACTGGCAGTTGAAATATTTACAGCCATTTTGTCCGGAGGTGATACCGGAAATTATGTCCACCTAGACGGAAAGGGTGGTTCAGGTACTTGTCATTTTTTATGTGCTGTAGATTATGGTATGTTCGGTGATAAAAAATCCATTGAAAAGAGGCTTTCCAGGTACTTATCCGAACTTAGGAATTCAAAGAAAGCAAAGGGAGCCGTTAGAATATATACCCATGGTGAAAAAGAAGTGGAATCCTACAACGACAAGATCAAAAACGGAATTCCCATAAATGATGCAACTCTAAATGAAATAGGCAACATATGTAAATTTTTTCATATAAATTCCAGTAATTATATTATAAAAGTTAAAAGTTAATGAATACTTTTTAAAGATTTCAGCCTCAATTATCCATCATTAACTATTAATTGCCTTAAAATATTTTAAGAGGGGGTAATGATAATGATTAAAATAGGCGACAGAAAAATTTTAATCAAGAAAGGAGACATAACAAAAGAACAAAGCGATGCAATAGTAAACCCCGCCAACAGTTCTTTAAGTCACGGCGGAGGTGCGGCTTTAGCCATAGTGCGGGCCGGCGGAGTTAAAATACAAAAAGACAGCGACGAACTCATAAAAAGAATAGGTACTCTGCCCGTAGGAAAAGCTGTCATAACTTACGGTCATAATCTGAAAGCTAAATTTGTAATACACACTGTAGGACCCATAATGGGAGAGGGAAATGAAGAAAACAAATTAAGAAAAGCCGTAACAAGTGTGCTCACCCTGGCGGAATCCTATAATCTAACTTCCATATCAATACCGGCCATAAGTTCTGGCGTATTTGGATTTCCAAAAGAAAAATGTGCAGAAATACTTCTCAAAACTTCAGTAGAATTCCTAAAAAGAGACGATATAGACTTAAAAAACATTGTCATGTGCAATCATGACAATAAAACCACAGATATTTTTCTTCAAGAGGAGAAAAAATATCTCTAAAATGCAGAGAGTTGCTGCATAAATATGCAACAACTCCCTTTTAATTTTATTGTTTTAAAAAATTTTTGTCCTGAAATATATTCCCCAGAACTTCTACATTCCTATTGAGCATCTGAATATACAGATATTCATTTTCCACGTAAAAACCATACAACTCTGTAGCTTCACTGATTTCCCCACACTCACCTATCAATTTGTCGAAGGAATATCTTCCAAATTTTACTGGAAGCTTTAAAGAACTCTCCTCCCGGTTTATTCCTATGATATCCCCTTCATAGATATCCTTCCCTCTTTTATCTTGAAGTCCTGTAAATTCCGTAGTTATAAATCTCTCCCTGTCCCCCGTCATATTTTCTGGATAAGGATTGCTATTCATATAAAAGCACTTATCTTCATTGTCCCAGATTCTAAACTTGAATTTTCTCATATGATAACCTCTATTCGCGGACATTTTTATATTTATATTATTGATTATACCATAAATATCTATCAAGACATCTGTCACAAAAAACTTTCTTTTGAAAAAAGTTTGTGAAAAGTATATAATTTCTGTAAATAGTATATTTGGAGGTAATTATGAATCCCATATCCTACACGGAAAACTACAATAAAATATTAAAAAAAATCACAAGTGCAAAATGGATCAAAAAATATAATATGAATAAACATATGATATACAAAAGCATAAAAGGTCCTAAATTTAAGGACGCTTTCAAAAACCAGCTGTCAAGCAAAGATTTTTCAGCCAAAAGCACACTGGCACTATGTCAGTTCATGATGGATTCACTTTCAGGTCACAAATCACCTGACAACTGGCTTTTATATTTATACCAATATACTCTGAAAAAAAATTTTCCTGAAAATGTAACTGTAAAAATGATACCACAGCTGACCGCTCCTTGTGAATTATATCTGGCCATATTCAATACAATATGCAGCATACAAAAAAACTCTGGCGACGGCACCTGGGAAAGTCGTTATCCACTGCAATTTTTAACTTTAAAAGAAGAATCGGAACTGGAACATCCTGAAGAGTATAGAAAATTTATAAAAGCTTTTCTATCGCAATATACCTATGAAATGATGAAAATAAATGGCGAGCTGACAGGTTTCACTACCTTAGAACACATATGCGGCGTACACTATCTATCCCTTTATATAGCAAGGCAGTTAAAAAGCACAGGTATCCCTGTGGATCTCGGAAGGGTATCCGGTGCCGCCGCCGGACATGATCTCGGAAAATACGGATGTAAATGTGCAGAATCCAAAAAAGTTCCCCATTTGCATTACTACTATACAGATCAATGGTTCAAAAGGTGCGGAATAAATTACATAAGAAATGTGGCCATAAATCATTCCGTATGGGATTTGGAATTGGAAAATCTTTCTCTGGAATCTTTAATTCTCATATATTCCGATTTCAGAATAAAAAATGAACTCAAAAACGGACGAAATTACATGAAACTGTTCTCCCTAAGTGAATCTTTCTATATAATTTCGGGCAAGCTGGAAAACATGAATCAGCAGAAAAGCAGAAGATACAAAAAAGTTTATGCCAAATTAAAGGATTTTGAAAATTTTCTTCTGGATATTGGAATCGATGTAGAACCGAAACAAAGTTTCCCTCCCGTAAAAACAAAACATAAAAATTATACCCTTCTCCAGGGAAACAGCATAGTACAGAACTTAAAATATCTATCAATAAGCCATAACATAAACCTCATGTATCAGCTGAGAGACGAATACTCTCTGGATACCATACTTGAAATGGCAAGAAGTGAAAACGACTGGAAAATCTTTCGCGAATATATAAGAATATTTCAAGAATACTCAACTTACCTCACTCAAAAACAAAAACTTCAGACGCTAAAATTTTTATATGAAAATCTAATTCATCCCGAAGATGATATAAGAAGACACTGTGCAGAACTGATGGGAACACTAATAGCCACTTTCGACGAGGATTACAGGAAGGAACTGCCTGAAGACGTAAAAATACTTCCTCCAATCACGTCCGGAACAAGCCTTCTTAAAAAATATATGGAGATCATGCTGTCGCCCAGCTATAAAGTGATCTCCGAACATAAATTCAATATAGGATACAGCATAAGCATAATGATAAACTCTCTTTTCAAAAATTGCAGAAAATCACTCATACCAAAATACATTGATGTGCTCATGACATTTTACAGCGAGGAAAAATATAAAAATTCAGCCTGTGAAGTGTTTTTACTTGAGACCTGCAAATATATTCCCTGGAAACATCTTTCCAGTGAAAACAAAGAAATTTTATTCAACTATATATTCTCCAAAACAAAAAAGAGAAACAGCACTATAAGGATGGAAGCTCTGGAAGCAGTCTTGGTATTTTCGGGTGATCTTATGAAAAGCCGTAATTTTATGGAAAAAATGAAAAAACACTTTAACTTGATAACTGCAAAGAGCAGGATTACTGCCGAGAACTTTCTCATATTCAAGATAAATAAAAAATTAAATTTAAACAATGACGTCACAAACACATTTAAATATTATTGTAATCTAACCAATAAAATAGTAACGGATATATTTTTAAGCAATTTAAAAACTGCTACAAACTGGATAAGGAAAAAGAACCAGGTGGAACTTCTTCTATACCATGCACTCGACAATCCGCAGTCCATGGGTCTACATACAGCTATACATTTTTGCAACCTACTAAAAGTAAGTGCTGTGGAAATTGTCAGAAATACTGCAGGTGCTGCTATACTAAAAATTATGCCCTATCTTTCATTATCTGAAAGAAACGAAGTTGCGGTAGAACTTTTAAGGGCCCTTGAAATAGAGGGAAACAGATTTACCGAATATATTCCAAGATATACGGGGCAGGCTGCTTTATGGCTCCAGCCAAAAGAACTGGATGAATTCATAGACGATTCAATTTATAAAGTCAAAACTTCAAATTCAAATTTAAAATCCCTTACATTTAAAACTGTAGGAACTATTATATCCCATTACTGGATTTACAAAGATCGATTTGAAGAATCCGAAACCAATTATCTCAAAAGACTGGATAAAATGCTCGGGATACTGTTAAATGGTCTGGGAGATTACAATCTTCAAGTTAAACAATCTGCATTCAGCGTTATAGGAAGGGAGATCTTTGACACTGACTACATGGATTTGACTAAAAAAGAATTCATATTCAAGCGTACAGCAAAGAAAATATTGACACTGATCACAGATAACGAGAATCAAGAATTACTGTTTTTAACTAGATCAGCAAGTTTAAATCACATATACAGGTTTATATCGGACTATACTTTTTTCTACGGTAATATAGACATACCATTCCCTCAAAAGGTAGCTTTTTTCCCCGGAACATTTGATCCTTTTTCACTAAGTCACAAGGAAATAGCAAAATATATACGCGACCTGGGCTTTGAAGTATACCTGTCTATAGACGAATTTTCCTGGTCCAAAAAAACTTTGCCGAACCTTCTGAGACGAAACTTGGTCACCATGTCTACAGCCAGTGAATTAAACATATATCTTTACCCCGATATGTACCCTACAAATATATCCAATGAGTCAAATTTAAAAACACTGAAAAAAAATTTTCCCAATTCAAAGGTCTATATGTGTGTGGGAAGCGATGTAATTTTGAATGCATCCAGTTACAAGTCCCCTAAAACTCAAAATTCAATTCACACTTTTTCTCATATAATATTTGAAAGGGGCAGGGACAGGGATCTGTTAAAACCGGCTGTAAAAAAAATAGACGGAAGCGTGCTCATATTGAGATTAAATTCAAAATATTCAAATATAAGTTCCAGTCAAATTAGAAATTCTATTGACAACAACAGGGACATTTCCACCCTTGTGGATCCTATGGCAGAACAGTATATATATGCAAACGGATTTTATCAGCGGGAATCACAGGATAAAGATTTTATAAAATCACTGTGGCTCGACAGGGAAGTATTCAAAAATTTCGGCAATGAAGTCTTAAACAGAATAAATCAGTGCATACCCGACTGCACCTACAATTTTATAAACAAAATCAGGGAAATATCTTCTAAACCTTCTTTTTGCATCGTATTCCTAAAAGATACTGTCAGAAAAGAAATATTGGGTTTTTGTATTATGCACTGGATTCGTCCCTCTATGCTGTACAATGAATTTAAAAATACCGGGGTATCACAATATATACGTGAAAACAGCACGGGGAGGATTATATCGATAGATGGACTTTATATCAAAAACAAATACAAAAAGGAAAAACTTGCACAGATTCTCTTTACAGAAGCCCTTTCTCTGTATGTATCCAAAGATTATGAATATGCCGTATACAAAAATGCTTTCAAAAGGGAAATATATGGCAGTGATATTTTCCCTCTATTGAAATTATACGGGTTTATAAAGATTCCCTTCTGCGATGATGACAGTCCAATATACGCAGTCAACATGAATGCACCCTGTATAATAAACTTTGACCTTCAAAATATAATAAAAGAACCATTCAGGAGCAATCCTAAAATTGTAAACGCTATTTACAAGTGTCGTAAAAAATTAATTGAAAGCGTAGTTAAACTATATCCAGGAGAACTCATACTCTCTTTTAACGTAAATTTTGTATACCAGTGTCTCATAAGAAAAATCTGCAAAGAAAATTTAGTACCTACTTACAATTTATCGCCCAAAAAACTAGGTGAGGCCATGTGTGTACCTTACGGCGACATACTGGAGCGGTACATCATACCAAATACCGTCACCAAAGCACTGCATACAGAAAAATTATTTTTTCCAGACATGAAAAAATTTATAATAGGTGAGTTTCCCCATTACCTGGATTTAAATACACAGATAAAAATGATAAAGGCTTTTCAGAGACCTGTAATATTAGTGGACAATTTGCTTCACAAGGGGTACCGGATAAAAGCTGTAGATCCCATTTTTAAAAAAGAAGATGTAGAAGTTAAAAAAATTATTGTTGCAGTACTGTCCGGAAGGGGCAAGGATCTCATGGATATGCAGGGCAGGGCTGTAGAAAGCGTGTATTTTATTCCAAGATTAAAATTATGGTTTAACGAAAATTCTCTCTATCCATTCATAGGGGGAGATGCACTTTACAGGGGAAGTTATCCGGAGAGAAATCTGCTTCCATCGATAAATTTAATTCTGCCTTATACTTATCCCGCATTTATAAAAAATACTTCCAAATCCAACATATACGGTCTATCAAGAACTTGTCTGGAAAACAGTTTGAATATACTGGAAACAATAGAAGAAGAATACCATGTCATTCACGAGAAAAATTTGACTTTATCCTATTTAGGACAGGTATTTGCCACACCAAGGTGTCCCGATCCGGGAAAAAATATCAGTTTCAATCTCAATCTTCCCGCATCAGGTTATATCAAAAATGATCTGGAGATTCTAACTCGAATGAAACATGCTTTTGAACAATAAAAAATGAGGTGTTAAAATGCAATTTCACTATTATATTTACAAAAACAAGCTGCTTATTTCCGAGATATCATTTCCCTTTAGGACTGTCGAAGAAAAAGCCGCTTCCAACTACAGTGGATATATTTACAGATTGATAAATGAAAATACAGACAATTCCAGAATGTGCTATTATATAACCCATCCTTCCCAAGTATTTTCAACACAAGAAAGCCTGGAATTCATATGGTGTAAAACTTCTGCAGACTATACCCTGCCAAAATGGCTTTTAAAATCCATTGAAGAAAACAGGCTGGTATGCCTAAACACAGCTTATCCTAACTGGGCCGAAAGACTGGACCATGTCTTTCCGGTCTTTCACGACAGCAGTAATTTCCGTAAATGGAACCTAACAGTAGCAGGTCTGGGAGATGTAGGTGGAACTTTAATTGCAGGTCTCAGAATATTGGGGGGAAAATATATAAATACCATATCCATATACGACAGCGATGAAAACAGGATAAAAAGATGGGAATACGAATGCAGCCAAATCACAGATTCCAATATTGATTCCCTATTTCCGAAAATACTTCCTTTAAAAAAAGAAGAGGATCTTTTTAAGGGCGATATGTTCATATTCTGTGTTTCCAAGGGTGTACCTGAAATCGGGGAAAACGTATCCGACGTAAGGCTCATACAATTTAAGGGAAATTCAAAAGTGATAAAAGACTATGCCCACAAAGCTAAAAGTTACAATTTTAAGGGGATATTTGCAGTAGTTTCGGATCCGGTGGACCTGCTTTGTAAATCTGCGTTAAGTACGGGACTTCTTCCGGATCAAATAAGAGGATACGGTCTAGGCGTAATGAATGCCAGGGCCAATTACTATGCTTTAAAATTAAACAGTAGGGAAAATTTTCTCGAAGAAGGAAGATCCTTCGGTCCTCACGGCGACGGTCTTGTAGTTGCCAACAGCATCAAAAATTATAATGAAGAAGTATCAAATTATTTAACTGAGAAGGCTAAAAATGCCAATATGTATATGAGAAGCATCGGTTTTAAACCCTATATCGCCCCTGCCATATCCTCCGGTGCCTTTTCAATAATAGATACTATAAAAGGAAGCTGGAACTACAGCAGTACGTTCC
Organism: uncultured Clostridium sp.; assembly: GCA_903789665.1. Classification (GTDB taxonomy): domain Bacteria; phylum Bacillota; class Clostridia; order Clostridiales; family Clostridiaceae; genus Clostridium_B; species Clostridium_B lapidicellarium. The sequence goes on along the minus strand of CAIFEX010000038.1, from coordinate 5,598 downwards.
TTGGAGGGGCTTTTATGGGATGCAGGAACAGGCTGCTGCCTTATGGTACCCAGTTAGAATACTACGGAAACATGCAGGAATCTCTATTTTACAGGTTAAACCAGACTTATAAACAGCTGTTAAAATTCAAGCCATAGATCAATAGGGGTGAAATTATGGAAGAACTTTATGTTATATGTCCAAATGATAAGATATCCTCCGAACTAAAGAAAATGTTAAACAGTTTTATAAGGGAATTCGATACTGTACACTACATTCTCAATTGGCATAATACTGATTTCAGGAATAAAAAAATACTGTTTTTATTAGAATTGGACAATAGTATTTGCTTTGATATACCCATGCTTATTTTTTTCAGCAATTTAAGTTCAGAATCCAAAGATGCCTTTCAAGGCTCCACTGCAGCCCTTTTAATTCACAGCAGCTCAGAACTGGGAACAAAAAGGGCTGCCCAGGACATAATTTTTATGGCAAATAAACTGGGATGCAATTTTATAGGCCACCCATTGGTAGAAGCCACTGCCAATTTGAAAAATTTTTTAACCTGGCAAAAATCCACCCAGCGTCCTCTAGAAGAAATATGTTTAATTTTAAGTGCCAAGCTTGGAAAGAGGTTGGCAGAATATAAATCTGCAGCAGCAATAAAAAAAATGACGGTTTTATACTCTTCTCCCCATAAAATATCCAACACACTTGACCTATGGCACCTGATTTCAAAACATCTAAAAAAAATATCAATAGAAGAACTGCAGATTGAAAACGGGCAAATACTTGACTGCAAGGGTTGTCACTACAAGCTTTGTCTGCACTACGGCAAACAAAACAGCTGCTTTTATGGTGGGTTCATGGTAGAAAATATACTTCCCTCCATAAAATCTTCGGATGCAGTAGTATGGCTCTGTCCAAATTATAACGATTCCATTGGAGCAAACTTAACTGCTACCATAAACAGATTGACTGTACTATATCATAAGATAAGTTTCTATAACAAATCCATTTTTGCTGTAATAGTTTCCGGAAATTCAGGAAGTGATTCCGTAGCAAAGCAGCTGATAGGAGCCCTCAATATAAATAAGGGCTTCAGGCTGCCTCCTAATTCAATAATTACGGAAACTGCCAATGATCCTGGGGCCATATTCAAGATACCAGGTATAAAATCAAAGGCAAGGTCCTTTGCAGAAAATATAATGAAAAATTCATTTAATCACCAGATTCCTTAAATTACAAAAAACAAACCAACAATAGTTTTTTTATAAGAAAATATGTTAAAATAATAAGTGTTTGTGTACTAATTTTAAAAACAGAGGCGAGAATTATGATATATATAAAGACTAAAAGAGAAATAGGTTACATGGCGGCAGCCGGAAAAATACTTGCGTCCTGCCACAGAGAAATAAGAAAGATGATAAAACCCGGCATAACTACCATGGAAATAGATTCTTTCGTAGAAAAATATTTAAAGCAGCATAACGCTACCCCTGAGCAAAAGGGATATATGGGATTTCCCTACGCTACGTGTGCTTCTGTAAATGACGAGGTTTGCCATGGATTCCCGAATAAAAAACCTTTAAAAGACGGAGATATCGTAACCATCGATATGGTTGTAAATTTAAACGGCTGGCTGGCAGACTCGGCATGGTCCTATGCAGTAGGCAATATATCCAAGGAGGCAAAGGATCTTTTGAAGGTTACAAAAGAATGCCTCTACAGGGGTATTAAAAAAGCGGTAATCGGAAATCATATAGGTGATATAGGACATGAAATACAAACTTACGCGGAACCCCTTGGATATTCAGTGGTAAGAGATTATACGGGACACGGCATAGGCAGGGTAATGCACGATGATGTAGCCGTACCACATTACGGGAAACCTGGAAGAGGGTTAAAGTTGAAAAGCGGCATGGTAATTACCATAGAACCTATGATAAATATAGGAATCTACGAAGTCACAGTAGACAGTAACAATTGGACTGCACGTACTGCTGATGGCAGTTTATCCGCACAATATGAACACACCATTGCAATAACAGAAGACGGACCTAAGATACTGACGGACCAGGACAATATATAAGATAGTCAATACAAATAAGCACTGACACAAGGTGCTTATTTGCTGTATATACATATATGTTGACAAATTTTTGGAAGATGGATATACTATAATTGTCAACTATAATTATAATACTTGTTGACAATATATTTTGAGGACGGTTTCGATAAAATGTTAATTCTAAGAGCCCACCATATATTTTGTATTCAGGGGTACATAGGAAAGGGCTACAGTAAAGATTTTGTAAAAAACATGGATAAGGTAGTGAATTCACTCAATCCCGATGCTTTGGTGAAAATTGTGACAGAAGCCGACGACCTCTGCAGTAAATGTCCCCATATGTTGAAGGATCATCACTGTGACAGTCAGGCCAAAATTTCCTTTTTAGATGCCAGTTCGCTAAAAACTCTAACGATAAAGCCAAATTACATATATAAATATAGAGATTTGCTGGACGCCCTAAATAAAAACCTGACTTTTAAAAACTTCAGGGAAACTTGTGCCGTCTGCAGCTGGTTTTCCTGCGGCTATTGTAAAAATGGACTTTTTAAAAATAAAACTTAACAATAAAATAAAGCACTTGAATTTATCTTTCAGGAAAAATCCTATATAATATTATCTATAAGGAGTAAAAGCAGGTGAAAATATGCAAAAAGTAATCTTTCTTGTAGATATGAATGCATTTTTTATAAGCTGTGAAACAACAAGGCACCCGGAAATAATCGGCAAACCGGCAGCAGTTGCAGGGGATCCCAAGGACCGGAGAGGAATTATTTTAACAGCAAACTACAGGGCCAGAAAATTTGGAATTAAAACTACAATGATTTTAAGTGAAGCACTTAAACTATGTCCAGATTTAATTGTTATTCCGCCCGACAAAGATTTTTATAAGAAAAAATCCGGACAGGTCATGGATATTTTATCCTCCTACACACCTGTTATCGAGCAAAACAGCATTGACGAGGCATGGCTCGACATGACAGGCTGCGGCCGAATATTTGGCAACCCTCTAAAGTCGGCAGAGCTCATAAGTCATCACATCAGAAGCAAACTGGGACTAGGATGCTCCATAGGCATATCCGAAAATAAATTTCTTTCAAAAATGGCTTCTGAAATGAAAAAGCCTCTTGGAATAACAGAACTCTGGAGAAAGGACATTGAATCAAAATTATGGCCTCTCAGAATACAATCCATGTACGGAATTGGAAAGCAAACATCTCAGAAATTACAGGACATGGGAATTAAAACCATAGGAAACCTGGCACTTTTCAACAGGGATTATCTTATAAAAAGATTTGGAAAAATTGGCGGAAGACTTCATGAACTAGCCAACGGCATTGATGATCCAAGTTTAAAACCACGGCTGCAGGAAAATGTGAAATCAATTGGAAAGTCCATTACAGTTCCTCATGATATTTCCAATATAGAAGAAGCCAGAATTATCCTGATGCAGCTTTCAGACAAAGTGGCAATGACTTCCAGAAAATACGGTAAAAGAGGCCACACAGTACAAATCAGCATAAAATATTCGAATTTCAAATCCATTACCAGGCAAAAAACAGTTTTCCCCACATGTCTATCCAGAGACATCTATTCGGCAGGAATTGATCTGCTTGAAAAAAGCTGGAATACCCATCTTCCAATTCGTCTACTTGGAATAAGTATAAGCGGATTTACAGAAAATTATAGAATCAAGCAGATATCCATGTTTGAAAAAAGTAAATCAGATAAGGAACAAAAAATAGAAAATGTCATGGATACCCTGCGCCAAAAATACGGATCTTCCATAATAAACAGGGCGGCATTGATAAAGAAAAGGAAAAATTAAGAAATACATTCTGGATGTCAAAACGCATTTCTTAATTTTTATCTCTATTTGATTATCCGGGCAGACATAATCTTGCCCTCAGCATACTTTATCAATAGATCTTCGGAATAATTCATATATTTGTCTAAATTTTCATCCCCATTAAAAGAAACTATATTCATCAAAACTCTTCTGGTGTCATTTTCTATCATAGTTCTCCTTGAATCAGAGGTAGTGCTTCCAAATTCGCCCCTGCTGTCCTCAAATACCGGCATATCCGATAAGTTCACCATTCCCCTTCCAATACCTCTATATGAGTCCCCTTCTTTCCCTATAGTAAAGTAGATTTTTGAATCTATTTTATCCATATCATAGGCACAAACCGAATGAAGCGAATATATGGAAATCAAATTATTTATATCCACTATATTGTTGACTTTGTAAAGTTCATTTCCTTTTACTATGCGCCTCACTAAAGATTCAGAAGAAACTCTATACCTGCTGGGATCTTTTCCAAACTTTTTATAGGCTCCCCTTGCAGCATGTATGTTGGCAAGTTTTGAGACATCCGACAACTTATACAGGACTGCTATTTTACCTGATAATAAAGATATCTCCCTCGTCAGCATGGGATCTGATTCCTTCACCTTAACAGCTGCCTCTAAAGAGCCTATGGCAACTTGGGATCCTAAATTGTTCTTCACACAATCACAGATTTTTATATTTACCATAGAATACATTTGGCAAAAGCCAAAAGTACACCACCTTTCTCTATAAAATACAGATTTATTTTATAGAGTTATTATAACATATCAAAGATCGTTAAAACATCAATTTGATTTTATCAATTTCGCTCTTAAGAGAGCTCCCCTTACCTTAATTCCAACTATGTAGGCAACTACAACTTTTATTACATCAAGCGGTATGAATGGGAAAACACATAAAAATATTGCTTTTTTTATAGGTATATTCGTCACAAAATGAAACCAAATTGTTCCCGCAGCATAACATATCACCAAAGTTCCCATAAGCGCCACTATTGAAATTATATGATTGGAACCTTTTTCTGAAATTTTACCTATAAGATAAGCTATTAACAGATAACTTATCAAATATCCTCCATTTGGGCCAGCCAAAATTTGAAATCCACCTGTAAAACTTGCAAAAACAGGCAAACCTATTGCACCCACAAGCAAATAGATAAGTTGAGACATTGTCCCAAGTCTGCTTCCTAAAATCATAGCTGACAAGTATACTGCAAATACCTGCATTGTAATGGGAACAGGTGTAAAAGGCAGCGGTATTGAAATTTGAGCCAATATAGCCGTTATAGCTGTAAAAATAGCTGCAGTACACATCTCTCTAATGGAAAATTTCAATTTCATGCTTACATCTCCTTAAAATCAATTGTCAACATATATAATATCTATGGTTAACAATAATAGTATAGCCGAAACCAAAAAATTTGTCAATTGCTCACCTGGATTCATTTTCATCTTATAAAAAGTTAACAAGACTTAACAATCTTAGTGTAAAATTACTGTAGGGTTATTTAAGATAAGAAATGGAAAAAGAGACTTTCCTTTGATAATATATTAAGTAAGCAAAACAAAATACATTAAAGAAAGAAGGAAGGTCTCTTATGGATAATATTATACAGGATTTTTGTGAAAATAGCATTAAAAAGATGAATTGTGGCTTGAAGTAGTTGATTATATTTATAATAAATATGATATTGAAA
>CAIFEX010000037.1 GCA_903789665.1 uncultured Clostridium sp. | reverse complement strand
GTTTTTTCTCGTATAAGTTTCCCTATATTATTCTGTCTAATTTTCAAGGATCACATTAAACTATCAAATAACTATTTCATTCTACCACATTAATTTAAGAATATCAACATTTTATTAATATTATAAATGCAAACTTCAATATTCCTTAATTAACACAGCTTTTATATTCTATCATCTTACTTGAACAGAGTCAATATATTTTTTAAAATTTCTTTACTTGAATTTGCAAAATATAATAAATGGTGTATTTGATAAAATCAAATACACCATTTATTATATTCAATTCTTAAAATTTAAAAGAAAAATAGTTACCAATGGCAGTATTCGGATAAAAGCTATTTATCATCAATATCATCACTACAATCTATTTTGGCAATAGCAACCACTCTCTGCTTATCTTCATTCTTCATAAGTGTAACACCCATTGTATTTCTACTTGTAGTAGATATTTCAGATACATTAAGTCGTATTGCCACATCGCTGTTATTTATAAGCATGATCTCATCCTCATCCTTGACAATTCTAGCTCCAACTATCAAGCCTGTTTTTTCTGTAACCTTATATGTTATCATGCCCTTTCCGCCTCTTCTATGGATAGTATATTCATCTACATGAGTTCTTTTACCAAATCCATTTTCACTTACAACAAGAACATCCTGACTTTCATCTACAATGTCCATAGAGACAGCTATATCACCATGTCTTAAAGTTATAGCCTTTACACCTGTAGTATTTCTGCCTGTAGACCTTATATCTTTTTCACTAAATCTTATGGCATATCCATTTCTGGTAAAAACAAGTATCTGATTTTCTCCTGTAGTCATTCTAACCTGTATAAGTTCATCTTCATCTTTCAAATTAATAGCATTCAAGCCATTTCTTCTTATAGAAGCATATTGATTTATCTTAGTTTTCTTAATTAACCCATTTCTAGTTGCCATTACAAAATAATTGTCCCTATTGATTTCTTCGTCTTTGAAGGATACAATAGCCTGAATTTTTTCATCTGTATCCAAGGGTATTAAATTAATCAAATTTGTACCTTTGGCAGTTCTACCTGCTTCAGGGATCTCATATCCCTTAAGTTTATATACCTTACCTTTATTGGTAAAAAATAAAATACGGCTGTGAGTTGAAGTGATAAACATATGTTCTACAAAATCATTTTCCTTTGTAGCCATCGCCCGTATACCTCTACCACCTCTTCTCTGAGAAGAATACGTATCTGCTGGGATTCTCTTTATATAACCTTCATGAGTCAAAGTTATAACCACTTCTTTTTCATCAATCAAATCTTCAATATTTATATCATCATTACCTATTTGTATTTCAGTTCTTCTTTCGTCGCCATATTTATTTCTTATTTCAATAAGTTCATTTTCAATTATACTTAATAGAACAGATTTATCCTTCAAAATTTCTTCTAAATGTTTTATCGTTCTCGTCAATTCACCATACTCATTCTCAATTTTTTGCCTTTCAAGACCTGTAAGTCTTTGAAGTCTCATATCCAATATAGCCTGTGCCTGTTTTTCAGAAAGATTAAATTGAGTCATCAACCCATTTTTTGCAATTGTTGTAGTCTTAGAAGATCTTATTAAATTTATTACTGCATCAATATGATCCAATGCTATTTTTAATCCCTCGAGAATATGGGCCCTAGCTTGCGCCTTATTTAAATTAAACTGCGTTCTTCTAGTTACAACCTCTTCTTGAAACTGCAGATAATAAACCAATATCTGTTTTAGATTCAATATTTTTGGTTCATTATTTACAAGAGTCAGCATTATTATTCCAAAAGTATCCTGCATTCTTGTATGTTTATACAGTTGATTTAAAATCACATTTGGGTTGGCATCTTTTTTTAATTCTATTACAACTCTCATTCCATCTCTATCTGATTCATCTCTAATATCTGATATCCCATTTATCTTCTTATTTTTCACCAAATCTGCTATATTTTCCACTAATTTTGATTTATTAACTTGATATGGAATTTCAGTCATTATGATACTATTTCTTCCATTTATCTCTTCAATATCGGTCCTAGCTCTTACAATTATTTTTCCTCTTCCAGTATTATAGGCATTTTTTATACCCGATGTGCCAACTATTATACCTGAGGTTGGAAAATCCGGACCTTTTATAGCTGTCATCAATTCATCAATAGTAACTTCTGGATTATCTATTATCATTATTAAACCATTTATAACTTCAGTAAGATTATGTGGTGGTATATTCGTGGCCATTCCCACAGCTATGCCAGCTGATCCATTTACAAGTAAATTTGGAAATCTAGACGGCAAAACAGAAGGTTCCTTCTCTTCACCATCGAAATTTGGAACAAAATCTACTGTATCCTTATTTATATCTCTCAGCATCTCAAGTGTTATTTTATTCATTTTTGCCTCAGTATATCTCATAGCTGCTGCGCTATCCCCATCCACTGAACCAAAATTTCCATGTCCATCAACTAGGGTATACCTTATAGAAAAATCTTGTGCCATTCTAACCAAAGCATCATAAACAGCTGAATCTCCATGAGGATGATATTTACCAAGTACATCTCCAACAATTCTAGCACATTTTCTATAACCTTTTTCAGGCGTAAGTCCAAGTTCATGCATAGAGTATAATATTCTTCTATGAACTGGTTTTAATCCATCACGAACATCGGGAAGAGCACGACTTACAATAACACTCATAGCATATTCTATATAACTTTTTTTCATTTCCTTGCTTATGTCCACTGGTAAAATTTTACCTTCGTCAAACATCAACTACACCTCTCTACTATATATCTAAGTTTACAACTTTTTTAGCATTTTCTTCTATGAAATTTCTACGAGGTTCAACTTTGTCACCCATAAGTATAGTGAAGATTTCATCAGCTGCCATAGCATCATCTACATTTACTTGAATAAGTGTCCTTGTACTTGGGTTCATTGTAGTATCCCAAAGCTGTTCTGAATCCATTTCTCCAAGACCCTTGTATCTCTGTATATCTACATTGCTATCCTTTCCTCCCAATTCATTCAACACTATTTCAAGTTCCTTATCAGAATATGCATAGTATTCCTTTTTATTTTTATATACCCTGTATAAAGGCGGTTGAGCTATATAGACATGACCGTTTTCCACAAGAGCTTTCATATACCTATAAAAAAATGTGAGCAGCAATGTCCTTATATGTGCACCATCTACATCTGCATCCGTCATTATTATTACCTTGCCATATCTTATTTTATTAAGATCAAATTCCTTTCCTATTCCAGCGCCAAAAGCAGTGATCATGGCCCTTATCTCTTCATAACCAAGTATTTTATCAAGTCTTTGCTTTTCCACATTCATTATTTTACCTCTAAGCGGCAATATAGCTTGAAATTTTCTATCCCTACCCTGTTTTGCGGACCCACCTGCAGAATCTCCCTCGACTAAATATATTTCACATTCAGACGAATTCTTAGATGAGCAATCTGAAAGTTTTCCCGGAAGAGAAGTATTCTCAAGTACAGACTTACGTCTTGTAAGTTCCCTCGCTTTTCTCGCAGCTTCTCTGGCACGTGATGCCATCAGAGATTTATCCAATATCATTTTTGCAATTTGAGGATTTTCCTGTAGAAAATTATTCAAACTCTCGCCTAATATATTATCAACTATGCCACGCATTTCACTATTACCCAGTTTTGTTTTAGTCTGACCTTCAAACTGAGGATCTATCAATTTTACAGATATTACTGCTGTAAGTCCCTCTCTTATGTCTTCTCCCGATAAATTCTTATCATTTTCTTTTAATATTCCAAATTTTTTTGCATAATCATTTAATACCCTAGTCAGAGCCGATTTAAATCCAGCTAGATGAGTTCCACCTTCAACTGTATCTATATTATTGGCAAATGAAAAAATATTTTCAGAATATCCATCATTATATTGAATGGCAACTTCTACCGAACAATCCTTTCTTTCACCTTCTATATATATGGGTTCCTTATGAATTACACGTTTATTCCTATTTAAGTAGGTTACAAATGACTTTATTCCACCCTCATAATGGAAAAGTTCCTCTTTATCATTTCTTTTATCTTTTAACGTTATTTTTATGCCTTTGTTTAAAAAAGCCAGTTCTCTAAGTCTTTGAGACAATACATCATAGTCAAATTCTATATTATCAAATATTTCTGGATCAGGTCTAAAATGAATTTTAGTGCCATGTTCTTCAGTATCACCTATTATATCTAATCCTGTTGCAACTTTCCCTCTTTTAAAAATCTGCTTCCATATATGCCCCTCTCTTTTTACTTCAACTTCACAAATTTCGGACAGCGCATTTACTACAGATGCACCCACTCCATGAAGCCCACCTGAAACTTTGTACCCTCCACCGCCGAATTTACCTCCTGCATGTAATATGGTCATTATTACTTCTACTGTAGGCTTTTTCATCTTATGATGCATTCCAACAGGCATTCCCCTTCCGTTATCCGTAACTGTAATAGAGTTATCTTCGTGTATAATAACATTTATCCTATCACAATATCCTGCCAATGCTTCATCTATGCTGTTATCTACTATTTCATATACTAAATGATGGAGTCCCCTGGAACTTGTACTTCCAATATACATTCCAGGTCTTTTTCTTACGGCTTCTAAGCCTTCCAGCACCTGTATCTGATTTTCATCATAAACTTGTTTTTTTTCCTGATGCATATTTATCCTCCTATTCATCTTGAAGTTCATACTTTAGAGCTTTTGATCTTTTAGTCAACGTGGATGAAGATATAGGTGACAAATAGATTTTACTTTTTTTATTCACTTCGGCAATAATAAAAGATTTAGGCTTATCTTTTGTGATCCTCTGAACAAATCCATCTTCCTCAGCCATTCTTAAAAATTGAATTGTGTCGGAATTATATGTTGAAGTTTCAACATCAAATATTCCAATTATATCTTTTGTTGGAACGACTATATTTTCACCTAGATGTAAAAACATAAATAATCTCCTTTCAAAACTAAATCGTAGTTATTTTACCATTTCGTACAACAAATAAATTTGCTTCATTTTGAGAATTTTTTTTAATATCATCAATTCCTGTACAAGTTATAAATGTCTGTATATTTTTTATAGAATTCAATATATAATTTTGTCTTTTCAAATCCAATTCAGATAAAACATCGTCCAGCAGCAATACAGGATATTCACCTATAACCTCCCTAACTATCTCGAGAGAAGCAAATTTCAATGTTAAAACTGATGTTTTCTGTTGTCCTTGAGAACCAAAACTTCTAACATTTATCCCATTTATACTTGTAATGAAATCATCTCTATGCGGTCCATAAAGGGTAGTTCCCCTCTCTATATCCTTTTTTCTGTTTGAACTCAGTATTTCAAACAAATTGTTTTCTGGTTTATCTAGATCTTTTACCTGCGTCACATATCTGAATTCTATATTTTCAGATCCTGAGGTTATATCTTCATGTATGATCTTGCCCTTTTCACTAAGCTTTTCTATATATTTATTTCTCAAATATATTATAAACCCGCCGTATTTAGAAAGTTGTTTATCATAAACCTGGATTATATTTTGGTTGTAATTGGACCAATTTTTAAGTAATGCATTTCTTTCATTCAAAACTTTGTTGTATTGAACCAGGCTGAAATAATATTTTTTACTAAACTTACAGAGTTCAATATCTAAAAATTTTCTTCTATAAACGGGTGATTCTTTTATTATCTTTAAATCTTCGGGAGAAAACATCACTACATTAAAAATTCCCATAAGTTGAGATAATTTGCTTACTTTTATGGAATTTATATTTATTCCCTTTTTCCCTTCTTTGAATATTTTTATTTCTATAGTTTTATCCAGGGGTTTTCTTTCCACATATGCCCTTATATAAGATTCTCTACCATTCCAGTTGATCAATTCCCTGTCTCTATTTGTCCTGGGAGATTTTCCTATGCCGCAGTAATATATGCTTTCAAGTAAATTTGTTTTTCCCTGAGCATTATCCCCTATAAATATATTCGTACCTTTACCAAACTTAATATCAAGCTTCCTATAATTTCTAAAATTAATGAGCTTTAAATACCTAATATACATTTAAAAACACCTATTTATAATTATATCACAACATATAGAATATAATTAAGAATAATTTTTAACGTAAATGTAACTACACAATTTTATAGGTTTTATTTCCAAATTCAACAATAAAACTCTTATAGAGTTTTCTGCCTCTTCTTGTTTCTATTTCTCCATTTACCTTTACTTTGCCATTTTTTATAAAAATTTTAGCTTCAGATCCCTGCGAAACAGCCCCGCACCATTTTAAAAATGAATCCAATTTTATCGTATCTGTGCTAATTTTTATTTCATACATTTTCTATTATCTCCAATTTATTAATTTTTAACTATTTAAAAGTCTAACTGGTAAAACTAAGTAAGTACAATTATCTTTAATCTTATTTTTAATTATACATGGACTTACGCTGCTGGAGAATTTTAAAACAATTTCCTCTTCATCCATTATTCTTAGAACATCAATTAAGTATTTTGAATTAAATGCAATTTTCAGATTATCTCCCTGCAAAATTATATTTAATTCTTCTCTTACCATTCCTAATTGAGAATTAGATGTTATTACCATTTTGTTTTCTTCTAATTCCAATTTTATAAGATTGGTATTGCTATCCTTAGCCATTAGGGAGGCTCTTTCAATACAGCTCAAAAGCTCATCTTTCTTTGCTGTAACTGTCATATTAAACTCTTCAGGAATTATAGAATTATATTTTATAAATTCTCCTTCTAAAAGTCTAGATATTATTTTTGTATTATCCAGATTGAACAATATGTGATTTGGTGTAAATGTTATATTTACATTTTCATCATTATCCTCTAAAATTTTAGAAACTTCATTTAATGTTTTTCCTGGAATTACTGCATTAATAGTATTATCTGTATTTAAATATTTAGACTTCAGGGCCAATCTATAACCATCCAGTGCCACTAAATTTAATTTTTTATTTTTTATTTCAAACAACACTCCCGTGAGGATAGGTCTTGTTTCATCTTGAGCTGTGGCAAATATAACACTTCTTATCATATTCTTCAATGTTTTTTGAGGTATTGAAAAAATCATGTTTTCATTTATATTGGGTATTTCAGGGAAATCCCTCGCATTCATATGTATGAGGGTGAATTTTGATTTTTGACATAATATTTCTACAGAATTGTTTTCTACGGTTAAAATATTTATTTCATCGTCGGGTAATCTCCTTATTATCTCTCCAAATAATCTCGCATCTATTACAACTGCTCCTTCTTCTTCAACATTTGCATGTATTTTAGTTTCTATACTTAAATCTATATCTGATCCTACTAAGGTAATTATGTTATTTGAAGCAGTTATTTTTAAACCATTTAATACTGGCATACTTGATTTTCCAGTTATTGCTCTTTGAGCTGTGTTTATGGCTTCTTGTAAATTTGTTTTCTTGCATTTAAATTTCATTTTTGATTTCCCCTTTGTTAATATTTTATTTTAGTTGATATATATATAGATAGATAATTAACAATTTAGTAGTAGTAGTAGGGATTGTTAGTATGTTTATATATCTCAAAGTTGTTAATAATACTGAAAAAAATGAGAAAAATAATTGTGGATAAATAAGCAATTTAACATCGTATTATCCACAGAAAAAAAAGAAATAATGTATATATCATAATATCAACAATGTATCATAGAATATTATAAACAGCTGTTTATAATTATCCTTGGTTTAACCTTTTTGTCAAATCCTTTATTGCATTCTGAAGGCTTTCGTCTTTTTTTAAATTATTTGATATTTTTTCATAGGCGTGTATTACAGTAGTGTGATCTCTACCTCCAAATTCTTCTCCTATTTTAGGCAGTGACATATCTGTAAGTTTTCTACACAAATACATTGCTATTTGTCTTGGAAAAGCTACATTTCTCGTCCTTCTGGCTGATTTGAAATCGGATACTTTTAAATTATAGTAATTTGCTACTACGTCTTGTATTAGATCTACTGTAATTTGTTTAGACTGTTTACTTGAGATTATATCTTTTAGTGCTTCGACAGCTAAGTCAATGCTTATTTCTTTATTTGTAAGTGAGGAAAAGGCAGCTATACGTATTAGAGCTCCTTCTAATTCTCTGATATTTGATTTGATTTTAGTAGCTATATATACCATGACCTCATTTGGAATATTTAAATTTTCTACATCGGCTTTCTTTTTTAATATAGCCATCCTTGTTTCAAAATCAGGTGGTTGGATATCGGCTATAAGCCCCCATTCAAATCTAGATCTCAACCTATCTTCCAGCGTAGGTATTTCTTTTGGCGGTCGGTCACTTGATAGTATTATTTGTTTGTTTGCTTCATATAAAGCATTGAAAGTATGAAAAAACTCTTCCTGGGTACTTTCTTTACCGGCTATAAATTGGATATCATCTATTAAAAGTACGTCTATGTTTCTATATTTATTTCTAAATTCTTCATTTTTATCATCTTTTATTGAATTTATAAGTTCATTTGTAAATTTTTCTGATGAAACATACATTACCTTTGATTTAATATTATTTTCAAGTATGTAGTGACCTATAGCCTGCATTAAATGAGTTTTTCCAAGTCCCACTCCTCCGTATATAAATAAGGGATTATAAGCTTTAGCGGGAGATTCTGCTACAGCTAAAGATGCTGCATGGGCAAATCTGTTGCTGTTGCCTATTACGAAAGAATCAAAGGTGTATTTAGGATTTAGCATAGGTGGTGTTTCTTCGTCTTTCGATTCTGTTTCTTTTTTAAAGTTTTTTTTATCTAATGTCAATGCTTCCTCAGATTCAGATGATACTAAAAATTTAATGTTATATTTTTTTGAAGTAACTAATTTTAATGCGTTTGATATTAAATTTGTATATTTGCTGGCTAATATCCCCTTTGTTAAATCATTTGGTACACTTAATATAAAAATATTGTTTTCGATGGATACAGGAGTAATGCTTTTAATCCATGTGTTAAAACTTACTTCAGTAATTTCACCTTTTATTATTTTTAAAGATTGTTCCCATATTTCTTTTGGATGGGCATTCATTTTGTATCCTCCAGTCTTAGAAAAAATTCTGAGTTTATGTGTTTCGTTATTATAATTTGTTGACATGTGTGTATAAAAATATTCACATGTTTATAATTAAGTTTATAATTTTAGAGTAAAAAAAAATAAAAACATAAGTGTTAAAGTAAATATTAACATTATTTACAATGAATAATGTTAGTAAAATAGGTAAATATATAGAAAAAAAATATTAAAAAAAACAAGTTATGCACATTTTTATCCACAGTTGTGGATAAGTAGTATATTTTTTAGAGTTATTAACAATCCCCTATTTATAATATCAAAACCAAAGAACCTATTCAAGAAATTATCCACAATTTGTAGATAAAAACTATTTTGATTGAAATCTATACTTTTGAATTTATGTTGACATTATAAGTTAGTGAATATATAATTTAATAGTAAAACTTTAAAAATTTGACGATATTTTAAGATGAGAATATCAAATTCTATATAAAGATCAACATTAAAGTGAAGGGAGTTTTTATAATATTATGTGGATGACTTATCAACCGAAAAAGAAACAAAGAAAAAGAGAGCACGGTTTTAGAAAAAGGATGAGAACTTTATCAGGAAGAAATGTTATTAAAAGAAGAAGACAAAAAGGTAGAAAGAAATTAACAGCATAGGCCGCTTTTGTGGCCTTTTTCTGCAAGTAAAAAAGGAGCAAAAATGAGAATCTACAGAATAAGAAAAAATGCGGAATTTCGTGCTGTATATAGAAGAGGCAAATCTTTTTCTAATAGTCTATTAGTACTATATATTTATAAAAATAAGAAAAATATAAATAGATTGGGTGTATCTATAAATAAAAGAGTGGGAAACAGTGTAGAAAGAAATAGAATAAAACGTTTGATTAAAGAGATTTATAGGTTGAATAGTGATAATATAAAAGTAGGCTATGATTTAGTATTTATAGCCAGAAATTTATCAAAAGGTAGAAATTATATGGAAATAGGAAATTCTATAAAAAATTTAATTAAAAAAGCAGGTTTGTGGAAATGAAAAAATTTTTGATTTTATTAATTAAATTGTATAGAAAATATATATCACCTCTAAAAAGGCCATGTTGCAGATTTTATCCTACTTGTTCACAATATGCATTGGAAGCATTGCAAAAATATGGTATTATAAAAGGTGGGTTTATGTCTATAAAAAGAATATTGAGATGTAATCCATTTTGTAAAGGTGGATATGATCCGGTTAAATAAATTTCAGGAGGTTTAATATTTTGCAATATTTAAATGATGCTTTTGTTCGATTTTTTAATTTCTTACATAGTTTTGTAATTTCGTTTATACCTAATCCCAATGTTTCCTATGGTATAGCAATAATTTTGATGACTATAATAATTAGACTCATAATACTTCCCTTGGGGATAAAACAATTGCGATCTTCTTTTGTAATGAATGAAATTCAACCGGAGATTAAAAAGCTGCAGGAAAAGTATAAAAAAAATCCACAGAGAGCACAAGAGGAAATGATGAAATTATATAAGGAAAAAGGAGCAAGTCCTTTTAGTGGATGCCTCCCACTTCTTATTCAGTGGCCTCTTCTGTTAGCTCTTTACTACGTTTTTAATAATTTAACAGGAATAAATGGTGTTAGTTTTCTATGGATGAAAGATTTGGCTAAAACTGATTTTCTTCTTGCCATTATATCGGGAGCAACTACTTATATATCGGGGATTATAGTAATGCCTACTACTGGTGAACAAGCTAAGCAAAGTAAAATGATGAATATAGGAATGGCTATATTTATGGTATATATGAGTATGAAATTTAAATCGGCATTAGTATTGTATTGGGTTGTTAGTAATTTAATTCAAATAGCACAAACTGTAGTTATTAAAAAAATTGAAATGGGTAAAAAAACTAAAAATAGTAAGGCCTAGGGGGTGGCTATGTGGCATGAATGTTGTAGAAACTACAGGGAAAACTGTTGAAGAAGCACTGAAGAATGCATTATTGAAGTTGAATGTTGAAAGGGATAAAGTTGAAGTTGAAGTATTAGATGAAGGTAATAAGGGATTCTTAAATTTTATAGGGGTACGGCCGGCTAAGGTAAGAGTCAAAGTAAAAAGGGATTACATAAATGAAGCAAGGATATTTTTAAAGAATGTTTTAGAAAAAATAAGAGTAAATGCAGAAATAAAAATAAAAGAGGAAAACAATGTAATAAAGATATATTTAACTGGTTCAGATATGGGAATACTTATAGGATATAGAGGAGAGACTTTGGATGCAATTCAATATCTTTTGAGTCTTGTTATAAATAAAAATCATGACATGGAATATAAAAGAGTGATTTTAGATACGGAGAACTATAGAGCGAAGAGAGAGGAAACTTTAAGAAGACTTGCTAGGAAAGTAGCTGAAAAGGTTAAGAGGACAGGGAGAGTGGTTAAATTGGAACCAATGAACCCTTATGAAAGAAGGGTAATTCATTCTGCCCTTCAAAATGATCTTTATGTAAATACTTATAGTGAAGGTCAGGAGCCTTTTAGAAGAGTTGTAGTAGATTTAAAGAAAGCCTAAAGGCTTTCTTTTTTAAATACCCGGAAGAATTGTAGATGATATTTAAGACTGTTTATTAAATTGAGATTAATGGGAAGTGAAATGATGGAAAAAGTTGATACCATGGCGGCAATAGCTACAGCTTTGGGTGAAAGCGGAATATCTATTGTGCGGGTTTCAGGAGAAAGATCTCTTGAAATAGTAAATAAAATATTTAAAGGAAAAAATAATAGAAGACTGTTAGATATAAAATCCTATTCAATGAGATATGGCTTTATAGTGGAAAGGGAAACAGGAGAATTGTTGGATGAAGTTCTAGTAAGCTTCATGAAAGCACCTAAAAGTTATACAACTGAAAATACAGTTGAAATAAATTGTCATGGTGGGGTTTTGGCAGCTAAAAAAGTACTTGAGGAAGTTATTAAAGCTGGAGCCAGAATGGCTGAACCAGGAGAATTTACTAAAAGGGCATTTTTAAATGGAAGGATTGATTTAAGTCAGGCTGAAGCAGTGACTGACATAATCAATGCAAAGACTGAAGTATCTATGAAAGCTGCGGTTCAACAGTCGAAGGGAAAAGTTTCTAAAGAAATTAATTCATTGAGAGAAGATCTCTTAGAAATAATTGCATCAATTGAAGCTACTGTTGATTACCCTGAAGCTGATTTAGAGGAAGTAACGTCTGATAAGGCTTCTGCAGAGTTAAAAAAAATATTGAATAGAATAGATTTTTTGTTAGGTACTGCCGAAGAGGGAAAAATAGTTAGAGAAGGGTTGAATATAGTAATTGTTGGAAAACCAAATGTAGGAAAGTCGTCTCTTTTAAATTCATTGATTATGGAAAACAGAGCCATAGTTACTGATGTCCCAGGTACTACGCGGGATGTTATAGAAGAGTACATGAATATAGGTGGGATACCTGTAAAAATAAGTGATACGGCTGGAATCAGAAAAACTGATAATGTGGTTGAAAAAATTGGAGTTGAAAAATCCAAGGAAAAAATAGATAATTCTGATTTAATTATATTAATGTTGGATTCCAGTAAGAAATTAGATGATGAAGATAGAAAAATAATAGAATATGTAGATAATAAGAAATATATAATTTTGTTAAATAAAATAGATCTAGGTGATAAAATAGATTTAGACAGTATTCACGAACTAAATTCAAAATTTGTGATAAAGACTTCAATTAAATTGGGCAATGGATTAGATGAAGTTAAAAATTGTATTAAGAAATTGTTTTTTAAAGGTGAGGTTAGATCTGAGGATTTATTTGTAACTAATGTAAGACATAAAGAGTGCTTAATTAGAGCCAGGAAAAATTGCATGGAAGCCTTGGATGTATTGAAAAATACCCCGGCTATAGATTTAGCTTCTATAGATATGAGAAATGCTTGGACTAATTTAGGTAAAATAACTGGAGATACTCTGGAAGAAAATATAATTGATAAGATATTTTCAAAATTTTGTTTAGGAAAGTAGGTAGTGGATTTTGGAATATTTTTCGGATAAATATGATGTAATAGTTGTGGGAGGAGGTCATGCAGGATGTGAGGCAGGCCTTGCTGCGGCTAGAATGGGATGTAAAACTTTAATGTGTACTATGAATTTGGATAGTATAGGATTTATGCCGTGTAATCCTAATGTGGGAGGAACAGCTAAGGGGCATTTAGTAAGGGAAATAGATGCATTAGGGGGTGAAATGGGTGTAAATATCGATCATACTTTTATACAGTCGAGGATGTTAAATACATCCAAGGGTCCTGCAGTGCATTCCCTTAGAGCTCAGGCCGATAAGAGGAATTATTCTGGAAGAATGAAAAGAGTAATTGAAAAGCAGCCTAATTTATATTTGAGACAGGTAGAGGTAGTAAAAATAAAGACAGATAAAAATAAAAAGGTTTGCGGAGTAGTTACTAGAAATGGAGCGTATTTTCGGTCGAAAACTGTAGTTTTGGCTACAGGAACTTATTTGAAGGGAAAAGTTATTATAGGGGATGTTAGCTATAGTTCAGGCCCTAATGGATTTATGCCGTCTAATGATCTTTCACAGAGCTTGCTTGATTTGGGAATAGAGCTTAGAAGATTCAAAACAGGTACTCCGGCTAGGATAAATAAGAGAAGTGTGGATTTTTCAAAGATGATAAAGCAGCTGGGGGATAAGAGAATAGTACCGTTTTCTTTTATGAGTGAAAACTTAGACAAAGCTCAAGTTCCATGTTATTTGACTTATACTACAAAAAATACATCAAAAATTATAAGAAATAATATAGATAGATCACCACTTTATAATGGTACAATAAAATCAGTGGGTCCGAGATATTGTCCGTCTATTGAAGATAAGGTAGTCAGGTTCCCAGATAAAGAACAGCATCAGATATTTATAGAGCCTGAAGGAGAAGATACGAATGAAATGTATGTTGATGGCGCTTCTACTTCTATGCCGGAGGATGTACAAATTGCCATGTATAAGACAATAGTTGGACTTGAGAATGTAGAGTTTTTAAGAACAGGTTATGCCATTGAATATGATTGTATAAATCCACTTCAATTAAAACTTTCATTGGAATTTAAGAATATTGAAGGTCTATTTGGAGCCGGACAATTAAATGGAAGTTCCGGATATGAAGAAGCAGCATCTCAGGGAATAATTGCAGGTATTAATGCTGCCCTTAAATCTGAGGGGAAAAGACCTCTTATTTTGAAAAGATCTGATGGTTATATAGGTGTTTTAATTGATGATTTAGTTACGAAGGGAACTGAAGAACCTTATAGGATGATGACATCTCGAGCTGAATACAGATTATTGCTTAGACAGGATAATGCAGATCTGAGACTCACGGAAATGGGGTATAAAATAGGTTTGGTCGATGAGGCTAGATATAAAAAATATTTAAAGAGAAGAGATGATATAGAAAAAGAATTAAATAGAATAAAGAGTATTCAAATAACGCCGAAAAAAGAAGTGATTGATTTTTTAAGTTCATTGAATTCATCCGAGCTGAAAAAGAGCGTTAGCTTATATGAATTAATCAAAAGGCCGGAACTCAATTATTTTAATGTGGGGGCTCTAGATGTAAATAGGCCTGAACTAAGTGAAGATGTTAAAGAAGAAGTAAATATAATTTCAAAATATGAAGGATACATAAGTAAGCAGCTTGAACAAGTGGCTCAATTTAAAAAACTTGAAAATAAAGTTATACCTTTATATATAGAATATGATAAAATCAAGGGGTTGAGAATAGAAGCCATGCAGAAATTGAACAAAATAAGACCTATGAATGTTGGCCAGGCTTCTAGAATTTCAGGAGTTTCACCGGCGGATATTTCTGTATTATTAATTTATATGGAAAAAAGAGCTAGAGAAAAAAATTTATAATTATAATATTAATTAAGATTGATTTGGAGAATTGTTATGAATTATTTTCAAATTATGATGGAAGCATGTAACGATATTAAATTGGGTTTTGATGAAGATAAATATAATAGATTCATGAAATATAAAGATATGCTGAAGTTATGGAATAATAAAATAAATCTTACTGCTATAGTAGAAGATAGGGATATTATCAAAAAACATTTTGTAGATTGTATGGAGATATTTAAGTTTTCGCCTATGAAAGACGCTTTAGATATTATAGATATAGGAACGGGAGCTGGATTTCCAGGTATTCCTATTAAGATAATGGATGATAGAAAGAATATTACTCTTTTGGATTCTTTAAACAAGAGAATAAATTTTTTAAATCAAGTTGTATTAGAGCTTAAATTAAATAAGATAGTTTGTATACATGGAAGGGCGGAAGATTTTTCTAGAAAAATAGAGTATAGAGAAAAATATGATGTTGCTGTATCGAGGGCAGTGGCAAATTTAACGGTTTTAAGTGAATTTTGTATTCCATATGTAAAAGTAGGAGGCTATTTTATAGCTATGAAAGGTCCTGCGGTGGATGAAGAAGTGAAAGAAAGTAAAAAAGCTATTGATATTTTAGGTGGTAAGATTGAAAGTATAATCAATGTAGAAAATTGTGAGCTGAATCATAATTTAGTTGTAATAAAAAAAATCAAGAGAACTCCTAAAACCTATCCAAGAAGATCAGGAACAGTTGCTAAAAAACCATTGAAATAAATGAAATAATTTGTCGTACGAAAATTATATAAAATAGCAGGATTTTATAAAAGAATAAAGAAATGTTAATAATAGGAAATGTAAGAGGGATGGTTAAATATGCAAAAAAGAGTTAATTATATACCTGTAGATTTAATTTTACCTAATGTATATCAGCCAAGAAAGCATTTTGATGAAGAGAGCCTGGAGGAATTAGCCCAGTCTATAAATGTACACGGAGTGATTCAACCTTTATCGGTAAGGAAATTAGGTGAAAATAAATATGAATTGGTAGCTGGAGAGAGGCGGCTTAAGGCTGCAAAAAAGGCAGGGCTGACTGAAGTGCCTGCAATAATAATTGATATAAGTGATAAAGAATCTGCAGCCATAGCTCTTTTAGAAAATTTGCAAAGAGAGGATCTCAATTTTTTAGAAGAAGCAGAGGCATATTATAATTTGATTAAAGATCATTCTTATACTCAAGAAAAATTAGCTGAGGTTATAGGGAAAAAACAATCGACTATTGCCAATAAAATTAGACTGCTTAAATTAGATGATGAAATTAGAAAAATATTACTGGATAATGATTTAACTGAAAGACATGCAAGAGCACTTTTAAAGCTTCCTACAGTAGATCTTCAAAAAAAAGTATTAAAGGAAGTTATTAAAAAAGGTTTAAATGTTAAGAAAACAGAGGAGCTTATTAACGGAGAACTGGATAAAATAATAAATGATAAAACAAAAACTGGAAAGGTAAAAAAGGGTAAGAGGAAGAAAATAAAAGGAATATTTTCTCCAAGGGTTTATATGAATACAGTTAAACAGATATTTGATAAATATGGTTTGAATGCAAGATATTCTTCTCAGGATCTTGATGATAAAATACAAATAATAATTACGATTCCTAAAAAATAAAATGTTTCACATGAAACATTTTATTTTTTTATCTTTAAAAAATGTCTTGTTTTACTTCTGAATTAATTTATTTTAGATTAAATTTGTACAAAAACTCTTTTATTATTTTAAATAAAAATATATAATTAAAAATAAAGTTAATAATAAGCTGAAGGGAGTGAGCAAGATAAAAATTATATCGATATTTAATCAAAAAGGTGGAGTTGGGAAAACCACTACTTGTATTAATTTAAGTGCATATTTGGCTATGCAGGGATATAAGATATTGGATATAGATATTGATCCTCAGGGGAATACTACTAGCGGGTTGGGCATTGACAAGAGAAATATAGAAAATTCAATATATGATGTACTGAATTCAGAAATCAATATAAATGAAGTTGTGAGAAAATGTGAACTAATAGATAATTTTTTTATAATTCCTTCTACTATGGAATTGGCTGGTGCTGAAGTGGAACTTATAGATAAAAAAAATAGAGAGAGTATATTGGATAATAAATTAAAAAATTTAGTACAAAAATATGATTTTATATTTATAGATTGTCCACCATCTTTGGGATTGTTAACTATAAATGCGCTTACGGCATCTCATAGTGTTATAATACCTATTCAATGTGAATTTTATGCATTAGAGGGAGTTGGACAACTTATAAATACGATACAATTAGTCAGAGAGTCATTGAATAGGAGCTTGGAAATAGAAGGGGTAATTATGAGTATGTGTGACATGAGGACTAATCTTTCTACTCAAGTTATTTCAGAAGTGAAGAAATTTTTTAAAGATAAGGTATATAAAACTACTATACCTAGGAATATAAGATTGGCAGAAGCTCCTAGCTTTGGACTTCCTGTAGTGCTTTATGATGATAAATGTAAAGGGGCGGAAGCCTATGAGCTGCTAACTAAAGAGTTTTTGAACAGACAAAAGGAGTGAGTAAAATTTGGGTAAAAAATATGGACTGGGGAAAGGTCTGAGGGCGTTAATACCCGATAATGCTTTAGAAGATCAAAAGGAAGATCAAAAAGATATACATTACATTGATATTGATCTTATAAAAGCCAACAGGGCTCAACCCAGGAAAAACTTTGATGAAAGTAAAATAGAGCAACTTTCCCAATCTATAAAAGAACATGGTATAATTCAACCTCTTATACTTAATAAAATTGCAGATAGTAGATATAATATAGTAGCAGGTGAAAGAAGATGGAGAGCAGCCAAACTCGTTGGTGTTAAAAAAATACCTGCAATTATAATGAATTTATCTGACAGCGAAGTTTTAGAAATTTCTCTTATAGAAAATATACAAAGACAGGATTTGAATCCAATAGAAGAAGCTTTAGCATATAAGAGATTGATTGATGATTTTAATCTTACTCAAGATGAATTAAGCCGCAGAATAGGAAAATCCAGAACTGCGATTTCAAATTGTATGAGGCTTCTCAACCTTGATAGTAGAGTTCAAAAATATCTCATGGATGGTATTATTAGTGAAGGACATGGAAGGTCTCTTCTAAGAGTGGAAAATACTGAATTGCAATATAAATTGGCCAGAGAAATAGTAGATAAAAATTTGACGGTAAGGAATATAGAGAAGATAATTAAAAATTTAAATTCTGTAAAGAGAAATAAGAAGAAACCTGATAGAAAAGAAAATATTTATTATGTAGATGTAAGAGAAAAATTGGAAAATTTATTTGGTACTAAAGTTTCATTGGTTGATAAGAAGAACAAGGGGAAAATAGAAATAGAATATTATTCTCAGGAAGATTTGCAGAGAATATTGGATATATTGGAAGTTTAATAAAAATATTAATGTTTCACGTGAAACATTTTGTAATATGAAGGGAGAAAAATATGCAAAATATCAGTAACTTGTTGAATAATTTACAATTGTATATTGTAATTGGATTAGTTATATTAGTAATAATATTATTGATTATGAATGTCATAATATTTAAATCATTAAATAGATTGGAAAGAAAATATAAAAAACTTGTGCGTGGTTCAAGTGGTAAAAATCTAGAAGATCTTATTGTAAAATATTTTGATAAAGTAAATGATGCCCAAAAAGAATCTGAAAATGTTAAAAAAATGTATGATAATTTGAATTCAAAGATAAAGCGCTGTATACAAAAAATATCTATTGTGCGTTATAGGGCTTTTGAAGATGTAGGTAGTGACTTGAGTTTTTCAATTGCATTATTGGATGCAAATAATGATGGTGTAATAATTACTGGAATATATGGAAGAGATGAGAGTACTACTTATGCAAAACCTATAGATAGTGGTATGTCTAGGTATGAATTGTCTCAAGAAGAAAAACAGGTTTTGAATGAATGTATAAATAAGGGAATATAAAATTATTTACATAAAAAAAACTCCTTAAGGGAAAATTACTTTTTAAGGAGGTTTTTTATATGAAAATATACGTTCCCAGTGATTTAAATTATATAGGAAATGAATTGCGTAAAAGAGGATATATGATAATAAATGATAGTAAAGATATGAAATGTGATGCTATAGTTTGTAGATTGAAAGATAATGGACTTGCAAATTTACATATAAAGAATAAAGATACTCTAATAATTGATCTGGGGCGAAAGAGTGCAGATGAATTAGAATATATACTTAGAGATAGGGTATTTTGAGCTTTTAGATTTCTGTATTTATTAAGGCATTATTTGAGTTTTTTGAATGTACAGTTTTTAATATTGAATAATATAGTCCTCTGGAAATTGTATTGGCAAGTTGTATTACTGTAAATAGTCTAGTGTTTTGTAACACCATGAATTCCATAGCCCCACATATGTTTACAATTCCAGTGATGCTTAAATCGCCTACTTGTGGTAAGGATTTATTCATGGCGGATCCGGGGTGAAGCGGTTTTGATTCTATTATTATTTTGCCAACATTTTGAATAGAACCCAATGACGCGTCGATTGCTATGACAAAGGGATTATTATATTTTAGATTTATTTTATCTATTGTTTCTACAATATTTTTTGCATGTACCGGATGTTGTAAATTACCATACAATTCAATTCTGCTTCTCATTAAAAATTTTAATTTATCTCCAACTATAGGTCCTAAACTGTCTCCTGTTGATCTATCTGTACCTATGCAGAGTATTACTATATTTCTGTCAGATTCCATGATAATTTGCAGTTCATTGCTTAAGATATCTCTTAAATCAAATATTGAATTTGGGGAAGACGGATCTACTATCATTTTCTTAATCATAAAAGGACCTCCTAAATATATTTTTTACTATAAGGAGGTTTTTTATACGTATAATAGTAATATTTTAATTGACAATTCTACAGCATATCTAATTTTTTGAATATATTATAGAAGATAACTAAAAATATACAGAATATCACACCTAGAAGTCCATTCACCTTTAATCCAATAAATAAAGATGCTAATACTGCTACTGGATGTATTCCTAGAGAAGAAGAAACTATTTTAGGTTCAATAATTTGTCTTATAATTGAAACTATTAAGTAAGAAATTATTAATCCAAAGCAAACAACATAGTTGTTTGTGGTAATCAGGTAAATAAGTGCCAAAGGAATATATATGATTCCTATTCCTATGATAGGCAGTATATCTGCTATGGCACATACAATACTTAAAATCAGTGCATATTTTATTTTAAATATTAAAAATACTATCAGAGTTTCTATAAAAGTAATGGAGATAATTATCATGTATGATAATAGGTAATTTCCAATCATCTTTTTGCTTTCATTGTATATTTTATATAATTTGACTGTATTGCTGTCTGGAAGTAGCCTGGATATATTCATGTTTGAAGAAGTCATGTCTTTTGTAAAAAAATATGTTGTCAGCAACGTGAAAAGTATCACCATTAATACATAGGGTATGGTAGTTATTAAATTCACAAGATAACTCACCAATTTACCTGAAAAACTTACTGCTAAATTGGAAGCTTTATCGATGAAACCTGTAAAGTTTTTTTCAAAAGTGTTTATTATGTAAGGATCTAAATTATTATAGTATTTTTGCAGCTTGTATATAGAATCATATAAATTATTATAATTACTGGAAATATATGATTGGACATTCTTTCCCAATTGGATAGCCTCTTGAGTTATGGCAACTATTCCAAAGGATAATATAATCAGTATTACTGCAAAAAATATTGTAGTTGTGATGAGAGAGGCAATTCCATTGTTTATTTTAAGTTTCCTGATAATAAGCAGAGTTGGTTTCTTTAGTATTAAAGCACATATTAAAGCTAATACGAAAGGCAGTGTGTAGTCAATTGTATTAAAGAATATTAAGAATATCAATGTGTAGAGGACAAAAAATAAAACGATTCTATCAATTTTGTTCATTAGTTCTTTCACAGTAGTAATAACAACTCCCTTTTATTTTTCCTGATTGTTAACAGCATTAATGTGACTGTATCACAAGTTAATAATAAATACCATATATTTTATAAACTTGTGGTGATATTTCTGTTATAATAATATATAAAATAGTTATATACACAATTATAAACTAATAAATAATTGTTGTATATAATTATTGTAAAATTTTACAGGAGGTTACAGTTTTATTTTGACTGTATTATGATAATTATGAAGGAATATTATATAATAACTTTTAAGAATACACATGGTGCTATAAATGGAGAAAAGCTTTTAAAGGAAAATGGCATAAAAGTTAATGTTATGCCTACACCTGCTGTTATTACGAAAAGTTGTGGAATAAGTATAAAAGTAGATGATATATACGTAGAAAAAATAAAACAATTGGTTAGGCAGGGACAATTGATTGTTAAAAATATTTATAAAAGAAGTGATAGAGGATATATACCATTGCAGCTTTGGAGGTAAAATATGATATTCAATAAGGTTTTTCCTTTTTTTAAAATCGTTGTAGAAGATGATGCTGTTAAAATAGGAAAATTATCTATATATAAAGAAAGTATTCTTAATTTTACAGAAGTGGTTTTTAAAATAATATTAATATTGATCTCCATGTATTTAATTATAAAAATAGGAAATATAATCATAAAGAGATATGTTTCGAAGCAGAAGAATTTTAAAATATCGTTAAATGATAAAAAAGCTAAAACAATTGGAGCTATTTTAAAAAGTGTATTGAAGTATTCAGTGTATTTTTTTGGAATATTTACTATCATTTCGGTGATATCACCGAAGATAAGTATTACTGGATTGACTTTTGCAGGAATAGGCGGAGTTGCAGTTGGTTTTGGAGCACAAAATATTATAAAAGATATTATCAATGGTTTTTTTATACTATTTGAGGATCAATTTTCAGTTGGAGATTATGTAAGCATAGATGATAAAAGCGGTATAGTGGAAAGCATAGAACTAAGAATTACTAAAATAAGAGATTTTAATGGAGATTTACATATAATACCGAACGGACTTATTACTAAAGTTACCAATCATTCTAAGGGGAATGTGGGAATTATTATAGATGTGGATGTATCCTATGAAGAAAATATAAATAGAGTTATAAAATTATTATCTGATCTATGCAGTGAATTCAAGGAAAAAAATAGTGATGTTAAAGAAGGACCTGCTGTCCAGGGCATAATAAAAATAGCGGATGATAAAGTGACAATCAGGATATCAGGAAAAACCAGACCAATGACTCAATGGAATATGGAAATGAAACTCAGGAAACAGATTGGAGAAATGTTTAAAAAAGAAAATATAAAAACTCCTTGTTTGTCAATAAAATTATTGAAGGAAGGGTAATAAATGAAAAAAGTTTTTTATATAGGTGATATAGTGGAAATGAAAAAGAGCCATCCCTGCGGGAGTAATAAATGGGAGATAATAAGGCTTGGAGCCGATATAAAAATTAAATGCTGTGGTTGTGGAAGAATAGTGATGCTTCCAAGGAGTAAATTTACAAGGAATGTAAAAAAAATACTCAGGCAGGATTCTGATAATAGTGATGACGGTGAAAAGGCACACAGCACTAATCAGGGCAAACGCATGAGTAAATAAATTGTAAAGATAGGCGGAATTATAAGTTTAAGACTTTCCTT
>CAIFEX010000036.1 GCA_903789665.1 uncultured Clostridium sp. | reverse complement strand
AATTACTGGTGCTAATAATTAAAACTTTTTGGGACATTTTCAAAATTAGTTGACACATGGATTCAATGCGTTGCCAAAAATCAAAGAAAACATTCAAACAGATAAGACAACTTTAAAAACAATTTTTCCCCATAAAACTGTAGCAACAAGGTCAGGAATAGGATGGATTGGAAAATGCATATCTATCTGCCCGTGGACACAAAAATACTTGAAATCAAACAGCTAACTATTTCAGAGCTGGCCTCCTCTTCACAGCAAGAGATAGGCAAGCTCTATAACCACCATCTATTTAATGGCTTTTTCAGAAAAAGAATTATTCACTATTTTGTCAAAAGGAGGCCTTTCAGGTATTAAACTTGATTTATATGACTGTATTACATCCATAAGTCTGTTTAAATCCTGTTCCTTTATAACTGGAGTGCCAGCATAGGCTTTTATGCTCCTGTAGTTTTTTATAACGGATTTCAGCACATTTTCATCGGTCCCCGGGAAGAAAGACTTTATGGCTTCGGCCACTTCTTCATCACTATGTCTTTGAACCCATATCTGACCTTTATAGATAGCATTTGTAAATTTCTGTATCAATTCAGGATTTTTTGAAATATATGATTTGGTGGCAAAATAACAGGTATAAGGCAATACACCTGCAGATTCACCTACAGAGGCCTGAATATAACCGTCTTTATCTTTTTCCAGCATACTGGCAGTTGGTTCAAAAAGAGCTACATAGTTTCCTGTACCTGCTTTAAATGCACCAGCTGTCGCCGTGTAGGCCAAATTAGTTATTAAATTTACATCTTTTCCAGGTTGTATATTATTCTTTTTAAGTACATATTCCAGAGCCATTTCTGGAACCCCTCCTGGTCTTCCACCAATTATGGTCTTTCCTTTTACAGATTTCCACTTGAAATTCTTTTCTTCATTTCTACCTACTAGAAAAGAACCGTCTGTGGCAGTCAGCTGGGCAAATAACACAGGAAAATCTTTTCTTTTTTGATTATATATATAGATTGTCTGTTCCGGGCCGCAAAAGCCTATGTCACAGCTGCCGCTCAATACCTGCTGCATGGTTTTATCCGCCCCCTGGCCTGTAGTAAGTTCTATATTTATGCCCTGCTGTTTAAACATATCCTTGTTTATTGCAACGTACATAGGTGCATAAAAAACAGATCTTGCCACTTCATTCAATCTTACATTGGCTACAGAACCAGCATTTTTTTTATTGCTCCCGCAAGCCGTAAAAATAGTAACTGCAAATACAAAACACAACACAATAGAATAGAGTCCGAATTTTTTTCTCACTACATATCCTCCAAAAGCAATTCTAATATCTATTCATAATATGACTCTTATTAAAATTGTGTTAAAATATTTTGAGCTCTTTATTTATCTCCATCTCCTACAAGCACTGCTTTGGGAACCAGCTTCTTCTTTTGACTTTCTGCTGCAGTTTCACTGTTCATTGACTTAAATGCCGCCGATAACATTAATTTTAATCTATTCAGCTGATTTACCTCACTGGCACCAGGATCATAATCTATAGTTGCAATATTGCTTCCAGGATAGATTCTTTTCAATTCCTTTATCATTCCCTTACCTGTTACATGGTTGGGAAGACATGCAAAAGGCTGCATACATACAATATTTTTGACTCCGCTTTTTATGAGTTCTATCATTTCAGCTGTCAGCAGCCAGCCTTCCCCTGTTTGGTTCCCGATGGACAGCACTTTGGAAGCATCATGTGCCAATTGTTCAATACGAGATGGCGGCGAGAATCTCCTGCTGTCTTCAAGAGCCTTTACTATATGTCGCCTGCAGTGTTCAATAAATTTTATTGCCCCTTCATTTAAAATTGCACTTAAATGGCTGTCAGAAAGATATCTGTATCTGAACTTGACATTATAGGTGGAATACAACAAAAATCCCGTCAGATCAGGTACTACCGCTTCAGTTCCTTCTTTTTCCAATGTATCTACGATTCTATTGTTAGCAGTTGGGTGAAATTTAACTAGTATTTCTCCCACTACTCCCACTCTTGGTTTTTTCACACCGGTGACTTCCAAATTATCAAAGTCATTCACTATGCTGTATATATTTTTTTTGAATTCCCCGTGATTGCCGTTAGCTACATTTTTCATACATTTTTTAACCCAGTTTCTATAAAGTAAATTTGCAGATCCCGGTATCTTTTCATAAGGTCTGACTCTATACAGCACCTTCATAAGCAAATCTCCGTATAGAAGCCCCATTATGGATTTGTTTACAAGCTTTGCAGTAATCTTGAATCCGGGGTTTTTTTCCAGTCCAACTACATTGAAGGATATCACTGGTATATTTTCCATTCCAGCCTCTCTCAAAGCCTTTCGTATAAATCCTATATAATTGCTTGCCCTGCATCCTCCACCCGTCTGAGACATTATTATGGAAGTGTTATTTAAATCATATTTCCCGGATTTCAATGCTTCTATCAGCTGTCCTACAACCATTATAGAAGGATAACATGCATCGTTGTTTACATATTTGAGTCCCTCATCGACAGCCTTCCTGTCCACGGAAGGAAGCACTTCCAAATTATAACCCGATTTTCTAAATGCCTCCTGTAAAAATTGAAAATGTATGGGTGACATTTGCGGACATAATATGGTATGATTTTTCCTCATATCTTTAGTAAATGGCACTCTCTTATAGCTGTTTTCAATTCTATGTGCCTTGAATCCCGCCTTTTCACGTTCTCTTATAGCCGCTTTCAAAGAACGTATTCTTATCCTAATCGCCCCAAGATTACTTCCTTCATCAATTTTCAGCACTGTATATATCTTCCCGTACTTATTAAGTATCTCCTGAGTCTGATCTGTAGTAACTGCGTCCAAACCGCATCCAAAAGAATTCAACTGTACAAGTTCCAAATTATCCTGGGTAGTTACAAAACTTGCTGCTGCATACAGCCTGGAATGATATACCCATTGATCCAATACACGAAGGGGCCTTTCTACTACACCCAGACTGGCCACTGAATCCTCTGTAAGTACCGCCATGCCGTAGGAAGTGATTATATTAGGTATTCCGTGATTTATTTCAGGATCAATATGATAAGGTCTCCCCGCCAGCACTATTCCCTTTCTGCCGGTCTTTTTAAGGTATCCCAGTACTTCCTTACCTTTGGATCTGATATCTCTCTTCATTTTCTTATCTTCCTCATAGGCTTTATCCACAGCATTGAATATATCCTCGTCAGGTATGTCAAATTCCTGAAGTTCCTCAACAAGTCTTTTTTTAAGCCTTTCACTATTATCCAAAGGTAAAAATGGATCCTTGAAATTAATGTGTTTTTCTTTGATTATATCCATATTATTTTTAATAACTTCAGGATAGGAAGTCACCATTGGACAATTATAGTTATTGTTTGCTTCTTTTTGTTCCTTTTGTTCATGAGGTATACAAGGATAGAATATAAAATTTATCCCTCTCCGTATCAAATTCATTATATGACCATGAACTATTTTAGCAGGATAGCAAGCGGATTCCGAGGGTATAGTTTCTATTCCCAACTCATAAATGCGTTTTGAAGAACGAGCTGACAGCTCCACTCTAAATCCCAGCTGAGTAAAAAAAGTAAACCAGAAAGGATAATTTTCATATATGTTCAAGACTCTAGGTATACCTACCCGACCCCTGTAGGCTTTTTCCTTTTCAAGGGGTTTGTAGTCAAATACTCTCTTATACTTATAATCGTAAATATTGGGTATATCCAGTTTTTTGCTTTCCAAACCTGCTCCTCTTTCACACCTGTTCCCGGATATAAATTCCCTTCCATCTGAAAATTTATTCACAGTCAGCAGACAGTTATTTACGCATTTTCCACATCTTCTCATGGAAATTTCTGTTGAAAATTTATCCAACCCCTCTGAATTCAACAATGTCGTTTTATGATTGGGCTTGGATCTTTCCTTGGAAATAATAGCAGCCCCAAATGCCCCCATAAGTCCCGCTATATCCGGTCTTATAACTTTTCTTCCTGATATGATTTCAAAAGCTCTCAATATGGCATCATTATAAAAAGTTCCGCCTTGAACTATGATTTTCTTGCCCAATTTTTCAGGATCTCTTATTTTTATAACCTTAAATAAGGCGTTTTTTATGACTGAATAGGACAGTCCTGCCGAAATATCCCCTACAGATGCCCCTTCTTTCTGAGCCTGCTTAACTCTTGAATTCATAAATACAGTACACCTAGAACCTAAATCTACAGGCCTTTTGGAAGTTTCCGCGGCCTTAGCAAAATCTCTTACATCCATGTTCAGAGAATTAGCAAAAGTTTCTATAA
Source organism: uncultured Clostridium sp. (assembly GCA_903789665.1). Lineage (GTDB taxonomy): Bacteria > Bacillota > Clostridia > Clostridiales > Clostridiaceae > Clostridium_B > Clostridium_B lapidicellarium. The sequence continues at coordinate 21,761 of CAIFEX010000036.1, read as the reverse complement.
AAGAACCGCAACCAGAAGAACAAGCTTCATTTAACATTATCTTGTCAATTACTCCATCTTTCACCTTAAGACATTTCATATCCTGTCCGCCTATATCCAATATAAAATCTACTTCAGGCTGAAAAAATTTTGCTGCCTTATAGTGGGCAATGGTTTCAACTTCCCCTATGTCTACGGATAAAGCTGCCTTTACAAGTCCCTCTCCATATCCTGTAACCGTTGAACTCACTATATTGGCATTCTGAGGCAATTTCCTATATAGATCCTCTAATATATTGACTGTGGATTTTAACGGGTTGCCCCTATTGCTTCCGTAAGAAGAATACAGCAAGTTCCCCTCCTCATCAATCAAAACCGCTTTGGTGGTGGTGGAACCTACATCAATTCCCAAATAACAGTTTCCTGCAAATCCCTCCAGGCTCCCTTTCTTCACTGAATTTCTGCTGTGTCTCTCTTTAAACTCCCTCAGTTCATCTTCATCTTTAAAGAGAGGTCTCAGGGTCTGCATATCTCCGCCCGAACATTTATCCAGATTCGGAAGTCTATCCACTAAATTCTTAAAGGAAATGGGTTTTTCATTTTTAGATGAAATAGCAGCACCAAGTGCTACAAACAATTGGGAGTTTCTAGGGAAGATCACCTGCTCATCCGTAAGTTTCAAAGTTTCTATAAATCTCTTTCTAAGTTCAGATAAAAAATATAAGGGTCCCCCCAAAAATGCTACATTGCCCTTTATGGATCTTCCGCACGCAAGCCCGCTTATAGTTTGATTTACTACTGATTGAAATACGGACACTGCAATATCTTCTTTTTTAGCTCCCTCGTTTAAAAGCGGCTGTATGTCAGTCTTGGCAAATACACCGCACCTTGCAGCTATGGGGTAAATCACCCTATAATTTTTAGCAAGTTCATTTAATCCCCTGGCATCAGTTTGAAGCAGGGAAGCCATCTGATCTATGAATGCTCCCGTACCTCCTGCACAAGTTCCATTCATCCTCTGATCAATTCCACCGTCAAAAAAGGTTATTTTAGCATCCTCACCGCCCAATTCTATTGCAACATCGGTATCAGGGATAAACCTTTCTATAGTGTTAGTACATGCCACAACCTCCTGTATAAAAGGTATGTTGAGCCATTTGGACACTGACAATCCTCCTGAGCCCGTGACCATTACAGTGATATTTGAATTTTTCAACTTTACATAGGCACCCTTAATAATCTTGGTTATTGTCTTTTTTATATCTGAAAAATGTCTTTGATATTTTTGGTAGATTATACTGTCTTTTATATCTGACACTACTATTTTTACTGTAGTTGAACCTATATCAAGACCTACGTGAAATAAATTTTCCATGATCAATCACCTTCTAAAATTAATAAATTTAGACTAATTTTATAGACTTTAAAATGACACATCATTTACAATTACAATGTATGTAAATATATTATAACATATGAACATATATCTTTAACACCAATTTGCACTGGTTCATATAATAGATTATAACTTAATTTTGCTTAAATTTTAACCCGTATAGAACAATTTTTAACATCTTAAAACACGATTATTGGGAGATGATACCTTGAATAAATTAGTTGTCAATAACATCTATATGAATTATCACTCACCAAAAAGTTCTACAAAAGCCTTGGAAAACATAAATTTCACTGTAGAGAAAGGTGAATTTTTAAGTATAGTAGGTCCTTCTGGATGTGGCAAAACCACTCTTTTAAATATAATATCAGGTCTCATAAAACCATCTCAGGGTGAAATATATGTAGATGGTGAAAAATTAACTTCTTTTTCAGCTAAAATGGGGTACATGTTTCAAAAAGATCAGCTTTTCGAGTGGCTGAATGTATGGGATAATGTATTCCTCAGTATTAAAATACAGCACAAATCCGTAGAAAAATACAAGAATAAGATAACCGACATGTTGAAAAATTACGGTTTATGGGACTTCATACACCATTATCCCGAGGAATTATCCGGAGGCATGAGGCAAAAAGTAGCTTTAATAAGAACACTTGCCATGGAGCCGGAATTTCTTCTGCTGGATGAACCTTTTTCATCACTGGATTATCAAACCCGATTGAATATAAGTGATGAAATATTCAAGATAATAAAAAAAGAGGGCAAAACTGCCATAATGGTAACTCATGATATTTCAGAAGCCATATCAATGTCAAACAGAATCATCGTTCTTTCCAAAAGACCTGCAAGGCTAAAAAAAATATACAATATAGATTTCGAAGAAAGTCATGATTCTCCGCTAAAATGCAGGGAGGATCCAAAATTCAGGATTTACTTCAACAGTATCTGGAAGGAGTTGAACAATTAATCATGGATTATGTAAAAGAACGTAAAATGTATTTAAAGAATGTAAATACTCGGAAGAAAAAAGTCACAATAAGCAGGATTGCCATTTTGATAGCTTTTTTTATGTTATGGGAAATTGCCGGAGACCTGGGGTGGATAGACCCTTTTCTGACCAGCACTCCTTCTAGAATGTTTAAAAACCTGATAAAGCTTTATGTTGAAGGAAACTTATTTAAACATATCGGAATCACTTGTATTGAAACAGTACTGGGTTTTTTACTCAGCACAATTATAGGCACCCTTATTGCCGTACTCCTCTGGTGGTCTGATTTCATTTCAGACGTGCTGGATCCCTATATAGTAGTATTAAACGCCCTTCCAAAAGTTGCCCTGGCTCCAATAATAATATTTTGGGTTGGAAACGGAATGCCTGCTATTATTTTAGTAACAGTTCTGATATCTGTAATTGTAACTATATTAACCATATTAAATGGTTTTAAAGAAGTAGACAAAGATAAGATCAAACTTCTTCAAACTTTCGGAGCCTCAAAATCCCAAATTCTAAATTATCTTATAATACCGGCTTCCATACCCACCCTGGTATCCTCCCTGAAAATAAATGTAGGGCTTTCCTGGGTAGGAGTGATAATGGGAGAATTTCTCGTAGCAAAAGAAGGTCTTGGATTCTTAATAATATACGGGGGACAGATATCCCAGCTTGATACAGTTATGTTAAGTATAATAATCCTTTCAATTTTAGCCTATGGTATGTATGAAGCAGTATCAATAGTAGAAAAAAATTTGAGGAAAAGGATGTTCCATTAAAAAATCTAGTTAAAATGCCGGTCCGGCATTTTAATTTTTTGTCAAAACCGGTGTTATAAAATATTTCAGAATATTTTTTTCAAAAATGGATATAAATTTATTAGAGGATTATAAAAGTTTAGCATAAAATAACATATAATCTGGGGAGGAATAAAATGAGTTATTTTCAAAAAGCCAATGAGTACTATAATTCAAAAAATTATAAAAGAGCTATTGATATGTACGAAAAAGCAATAAAAACAAAAGACAATGAATCATCTTCACTGTATAATTCAGCCGTATGTTTTATAAAACTCAAAGAGTACGGAAAAGCAATTGAACTGCTAAATTGTGCAATTAAATTAAAGAGAGAAAGTAAATATTTTTTTAATCTTGGATATTGCTATTCAATGCTAAAAGATAATAAAAAAGCTCTCATATATTTCAATAATGCCTGGTGTTTAGACAACAAAGACTCAGATTGTGAAAAAGCAATAAATAACATACTCAAAAATTACATAGATAAATCGAATTAGATAAATGCCACTCTGCTTTAAACAAGAGTGGTATTTATCTTGATCTACTACCACTCTCCTATAACCTGGGCATTTTTATGATCAAATTGAAATCTTCTGCTGTTAAAATAATTCCCGCCTTTATAGAAAGTAGTATCTACATTTATCCATTTATTCTGCTCCGGAATATAGACCTGGTTCCAGGCATGGCTCACCCAGCTTATTCCATTAAATCCCTCCCCGGTTATCAATCTCACTTTCATGTTGTTGGCTCTCGCCATAGCTACATACAGGCATGCATAATCAAAACAAATTCCCTTTCTGGAATAAAATGTAGGAATAGCACCTGATTTTACATTAAAATCATTGTTCAACACCCTGTTAGCTTTTTCATTATCATAATTTATATTAGTTCCTATCCAATTGTAGAGCATTTCTGCCCTTTCGGTGGTATTGCTTCCCTCTGAAGCAAGGGCTTTTGCAAAACTGTCAATTTCAGAATTTGATCTAACCCCCTCATCCAAAGTAACCCCATTATAATATACTACGGTATTCCCGGTATTCTTTACCCTGTTTAAGTTATCCGCATTTTTTACTTCACCTGAATCCGGTTCTCTTATAACCACCTTAAATGAATTATCCAGTATATTGGGAAGTTGTTTTGCAATAGTCGAATTCGTAACAGGTATTATTACTTCCCTGCAAATATAATTATAGGGCTTCGAACTCTCCATATACTTATTCAATCTTGCATTTATGTTAAACATGGACATTATATTCAATATGAATGCAGCTAAAAGCACATAGCATATTGCCTTGGGAAATTGAAACACCATTCCAAGTATTCTCTTAAAGACGCTGCTTTTGGATCTCAGAAACCTATCTATGCTGTCAAGTACAGGATAAAAAGTAAAACAATTGATCAAATTCAAAAATAATTTTATGATTTTATAACATATAAATACAATCAGTGGAATTATAACCGCATATATTATAAAATTATTATTTTCAAGATACTGTGAAAAATCTATAGGTATAAGATTATATATTTTTCTATATATTCCCCTATCATGTTGTATAAACACTTTTTTGCCAAGATACGTTCCCATTATCAAAGATATTATAAATGAAATGCTCTTACTTACGTCACTTATATCCAACTTTAATGCATTGGATGAAAATTTAAATAAAAACCCCTTTACAAGGGGATATAAAAATATTAATCCTATCATCAACGTTATAGGATTTATTTTCGCAGTCATAATTATAATCACCTCTAAACGGCAAAAAGTTTTAAAACTCAATAACAAACTTCAACTAATTTTATATATCATATATAATAAATTTTAAATTATTTATCAAGTTCAGTCAAAGGGTAATATATTCTAAATGATTTTATTCAGGACTTTTTTTATATTCTCCCAGGGGTATCCCCGGCGCATCAGATATGCTCCCAATCTTCTATATACCTTATTTCTGTCTTTCTCCGATTTTATTATTATTTCATATCTTTTTTTTGCAACAGCGTACAGTTCATCTAAATCATTATTTTTCTTAAAATAGGTATTTTCTCCCTTTTCACTGAAATTGCCGCATTCTTTTAATACCTTTCCAAGTACGCTTTTGACCATGCTAAAATCATACCCTTTTCTTATCAGATAATCACCTAACTTCTTATATATCTTTTTTACACTATTCTCACTTTTTAGAATAGAGGCATATTTCTTTTGTGCCATATTCAAAGCAGCTTTTTCCTCAAAGTGACTGTCAATTGAATTTAGTTTTTCATTTAAGATATTTTCTCCTATTCCCTTTTTCAGCAGAGAATATTTGATTTTATTCCTGCCCTGAAAATCAATTTTCTCCTTTATGTACAGTTCGACAAATTTACTGTCATCTATAAACTTATATTTTTTCAAAAAATCAATAACTTTTGAGATAGTACCATCATCATACTGCTTTTCAGCCAATTTGTCCCTCATTTGTTTTTCTGTTTTGTAAGTCCTATCCAGTATCCTAAGAGCCGAATTTTTGCATTTCATATAGTTATTTTCATCCACTATCCCCTTTAAATACTCCACATCTACAATTTTTCCCTTAGTTATATCAAAAGTATATACAAGTTCCAGATTACAGGGAAAGGCAAAATGTCCATCTATATAAACATTTACTCTCTCCCTATTCTTTTTCTGAATTTCAACCTTGGTTATCACATGCTCAGCCATAATTTTCTCCTTGAACACTCCTTCATTTCACAATTCATAATTCAGAAACTGCAGTTTCTGAATACACTTTTAAATTTCCCTAGGACTTTTTCTTCAGTATATGAATGGTTGGATTTTTAAAAACAGTTTTAGCCACTTCATGTATATCCTCTTCTCCTATATTCTCAATTTCTTTTATGTCATTTATAAATCTGTATATGCTATCTCCCTTCATAGACTGGCAAAGTATATAATTTCCTATCTCAACGGGATTTTCCAAAGTAAATGCAACTGAAGTCTTAAGCACTTTTTTCATCAGGGCAATTGTGCTGCCGCCAAAAACTATTTCCCTATTTTTTATTTTGTCTATACATTTTTCAATAACATCGACAGCACTTTCCACACCCTCTTCCCTTACAGAGGTGTAAATATACAAAGTTTTCACATAATCCGACAGATCCAAATCGCTGTACACATCATAAGCAAGTCCCTTTTCTTCCCTCAACTTTCTAAATAGAATAGAATTACCGCTTTCTCCAAATTTATGATCTAATATTCTGAGAGCCAGTTCTTCTCTTTTACTCAATCCATAAAAAGTAAACAAATATATTATAGTATTCTGTCCAATATCTCTTTTATAAGAAACCTTTTTACAGGGAATATTCTTCTCAACTATCACTTTATTTCTACTAAATTTTTCATATCTCCATGCTCCAAAATATTTTAAGACCAAACTATAGACTCTGTCGTACTCACAGGGAGAAACTACAGAAATAAAGCAGTTATTGGGTACATAATACCTGCTGTAAAATGCAATAAGATCATCTCTTTTAAATTCATTTATTGTATCTTTATTTCCTGCTATATCATATCTCAGAGGTCCCCTTCTAAATGCCAACTCATTTGTTTTCCTGAAGCTGTACTCCTCCACATCGTCTTCACCAGCTCTTATTTCGGAAAGTATTACTTCTCTTTCCCTTTCGATTTCATCTCCGGGAAATATTGAATTCATAAGCATATCGGAGACAATATCTAAAGACCTTTCTAATTCTACCCATAATGCTGTAATGCTATACACTGTAGAACCAGTATCCGTATAGGCATTATACTCTCCCCCCAGAGCTTCCAAATCCCTATTCAATTTCTCGTTATTTCTAGATTTTGTACCTTTAAAAAGCATATGTTCAATAAAATGTGATATCCCTTTTTCATCAACATTTTCATATACGGAGCCAATTTTAATACCGGCATGCAGGGCCATCATCCGGGTATCTTTTTTTATGGCAACAAGTTTTATACCATTAGGCAGAATGCTCTCTTTAGCATCAAACATATAAAATTCTTCTCCTTTAATTTATCAGTACATACTATTATAGTTTATCTCATGGCAAATAAAAAGTATTTGATCAAATTAAAATTTGATAATATACATATACTATGATATGATAGGTTTTGTTTTGTAATATAAAAAAGAAAGAGGAATCTTAATGAAAAATATCGGTTTTAACAACTTAGGTTTACATCCCAAAATTCTCCAGGCCATAGATAAAATGGGATTTGAGGAACCTTCCCAAATTCAGGCAGAATCAATTCCCGTTATACTGGAGGGGAACGATGTGATAGGTCAGGCTCAGACAGGTACCGGAAAAACTTTGGCCTTCGGGGCACCAATGTTGAGCAAAATCAACTGTAACGAGAAAAACATTTCATCTATAATAATCACACCTACCCGGGAGCTTGCCATTCAGGTAAATGATGAATTATCTAGGATTGCCAGATTTAGAAAAATATCATTGCTTCCAATATACGGCGGTCAGCCCATAGAAAGACAGATTAAATCCCTAAGAAGAGGTATCAATGTAGTAGTGGGAACACCTGGAAGAATATTGGACCATCTGCATAGAAATACCCTGGATTTAAGTAATATACAATTTTTAATAATAGATGAAGCTGACGAAATGCTGGATATGGGATTCATTGAAGACATAGAAGATATAATAAAAGCCTGCAATTCAGACAGACAGACACTGTTCTTTTCTGCCACTATACCGAATCAGGTAAGGAAACTGGCTTCAAAGTACATGAAAAATAATATAAAGTATATACAGATAGCCAAAAACACATTGACTGTCGAAAAAACAAAACAATATTACTATGAAATAAAAAACAGAGACAGGTTTGAATCTCTGTGCAGGATTTTAGATGTAGATGAACCTTCCAGTGCCATCATATTTTGCAGGACAAAACGTGGTGTGGATGAATTAGTGGAAAACCTCCAGCTGAGAGGTTATAATGTGGAAGGCATGCATGGGGACATGGGACAGAATCAGAGATTGAATACATTGAGAAAATTCAAGGATGGTTCTCTTGATTTTCTGGTTGCCACAGATGTAGCCGCCAGGGGGATAGATGTAGAAAATGTATCCCATGTTATAAACTATGATCTACCCCAGGATACTGAATCCTACGTTCACAGAATAGGAAGAACCGGAAGGGCAAACAAGGATGGAATTGCCTACTCCCTTGTAACTCCTAAAGAGTACATGATGCTGAAGCAAATAGAAAAATTTACTAAAAGCAAGATAAAGAGAAAGGAAATTCCTACTGTAGATGATATATTTGAAGCAAAGTACAAAAATATAGAGAAAAAAATAAAAGAAGTTATATCAGAAAACGACTATAAAAATTTTGTTCCCATAGCAATGGAATTAGATGAAGATTATAATCTTGTAGATGTAGCTGCCGCACTTATAAAAATAACTTTTGACAAGGAACTGAGTTTTAATTACAAGGAAAATTCCATAAATGCCGAAGAAGAAAATATGAGATTGTTTTTTTCAATAGGAAGAATGGATAACGTAACTCCAAGAAAATTACTGAAATTCATAACCCAGACTTCTTCAATAGAAGCTTATGAAATAGGCGATATAGACATACTAAACAAGTTCACATTTATAAGCGTTCCTGAAAGAGTTGGAAATGTCATATTAAAAAAGTCCAATGGTAAGAAGTTTCAAGGCAGAAGAGTTTCTGTAGAACTGGCAAAAAATAAAAAATCCAATCGTTAATCAATTGGAGTGAACTGTATTATGGGTAAATTAAATTTTAAAGGCAGTGCAATGCTGAATCCAACACCTGTGGTTCTTGTTACTTCAAAAAATAAACTTAACAAATTAAATATATTTACAGTAGGGTGGATCAGCACTGTCTGTACTAAAAAACCAATTATTGCCATGGGGATAAGACCTGAAAGGCTTTCCTACAAGTATATCCTGGAAAGCGGCGAATGTGCCGTAAACCTCCCTACAAAAAATATGGTCAAGATTGTGGACTACTGTGGTGTGGTCTCCGGAAAAAGGGAAAACAAATTAAGACATTTTAAATTAAAGCTCAATAGAGGTGTATCCATTTCAACTCCTTCTCTTGAAAAATCTCCGATAGCTTTAGAATGTAAATTAATCTCAAACACACCTCTGGGGACTCACGATCTTTTTCTGTTTGAGGTTTTAAATACAAAAGTAGATAAAAATCTATTGGATTCCAATAACAAAATACATTTTGAAAAAGCAAATCTTATATGCTACAGTCACGGAGAATATTACAGTCTGAACTCAAAACCTCTCGGCTATTTTGGATACTCGGTTAGAAAAAATCGGTAGGTTTTCGGTCTTATCCGAAAATCTACCAGAATTATATCATATACTGCAAACTGCAGTCAGGATCAATCTTCACAAACATCTATCCACTGCCCGTTGACCAGATTACTGATTGTACCCGGTTTTATTTTGAGGGCGAATTCCTTAGAACCCGCTGCAGGGTATACATATTCAAAATCCTTTATGGATTTATCCAGATAAACTTTTATGGGATTTTTTAACCCAAAGGGGCAAAGTCCACCTACAGGATGTCCTGTAACTTCAAGTACTTTATCACGTTCCAGCATTTTGGCTTTTGTTTTAAAAAATTTTTTGAACTTTTTATTGCTAACTCTGAGATCTCCTCTCATAACAACAAGTATATCCTCATCCTTGAGTTTAAATGCCAAAGTCTTCGCTATATACTTGGGATCCGTATGTATTGTTTCTGCAGCCTGCTGCACAGTGGCACCGCTGTGAGGAAGCTTAAATACTGGATTTTCCATCCCCCTGTCTAAAAAATAATTAACTACATTTTCTACACCCATCTTCAATTCCTCCAATTTTTTATCAAATATTCTCAGGCTTAAAGAAGATGACACCTACATGATCAAAAATCTTCTTACAGATACACTATAAGAAGATTTATATACTTACGATACAATATATCTTATCTTCCAGGTATCACCTGCTGGAATTAGCACCTTAAAATACAATTTAGGTTGCTGGACATCATAGGGCCAGTCCCTCAGTCTCTCGCGATAAGAAATTTAATATTAGTTTTAAATAAAGAATACCAGAATATCAGTTGTCTGTCAACCTATTCTCTTACAAAAATATTTCGCCAGATAAAATATCCAGCGAAATATTTATAGAATCTTTTCCACTTCTACATCATAATTTCCATCCGGCGACTCAACAGTTGACCTCTGACCTACTTTCATTCTAAATAAAGTTTTACCTAGCGGTGAGTCTATGCTTATCTTCATCTTCTTAACATCTGATTCTACCGAACTTACAAGAGTAATATGTTCAACTTCATCTACATCACAAAACTTTACTTCTGCCGTTTTATTTATATCAAATACATCTTCATCCTTTGAGCTCTCTATTATCACAGCATTCTTAAGCCGCTCCTCCAGTTCCTGTATCCTGGTCTCAGTCAATGACTGATCCTCTTTAGCCGCACTGTAATCGGCATTTTCACTAAGATCTCCCTGTGCACGGGCAGATTTTAAAGCAGCTTTTATCTCCACTCTTTTAACAGTCTTCAAATATTCCAGTTCCTTTTCAAGTTTCTTTTTCCCTGATTCTGTCAAAATTATATCCTGCATAAATAATTCACCTACTATTCTAAATTTTTTACAGGTCCATTGCCTTTCATATTCTTATTCATTCTACTTATTTATTATAATATTACCAATTGAATAATACAAGCCAAAGGAAGAAAACACAAATTACAGAAATCATTGAAAATAACTATGAGAACATATTGACATCACAATATTTGTCAGTATATAATAAAATTATGGAGTATTTAAAAGACATACACACAATAAATTTGTAATTTTTGTATGTATGAGAGCATATGAATCTGAGAGAACATTTACTTGGGTTTTTATATGCTTTTTTTAATGAATAAATTTAAGAACAGGTAACTATAAAATGAAAGGAGGCCATCTATGAAAATAAATCTTAAAAAAGCTCTTTTTATGCTGACTGGAACATTTCTTGTAGCCTTTGGGACCTATTTTTTTTTGGCTCCAAATCACATCGCTGCTGGTGGTACAAGCGGAATTGCCATAATTATAAATGCCGTGTTCCCAAACCTTCCCATAGGACTATTAATGATGGGAATGGAAGTCATATTATTTACTTTAGGAGTCATAATAATAGGTCCCGTATTTGGCGGGAAGACCATATTTTGCAGTTTTTTCATATCTGCACTAATACTGCTATTAGAAAAAATATATCCGCATATAAAACCCTTTAGCAGCGATATTTTGGTACAACTTATATTTGGCATATTGATATGTGGAATGGGAATGGGCATAGTATTCAATACAGGGGCTTCCACCGGAGGTACAGACATAATTGCAAAAATAATAAATAAATATACAAAAATAAGTATAGGTAAATCTGTGCTGATAGCCGATATCACTGTTACCATAATCGCAACTATAGTGCTCGGAGTAAACAAAGGCCTATACGCAATACTCGGAGTGATATTGAACTCCACCATAATAGATAAAGTCATAATAAGTTTAAATTCTTACAAACAGGTTTCCATAATAAGTAATAGTGGAAAAAGCATACAGGATTTTATCATAAATGAACTTGAAAGAAGTGCAACAATTTATTATGCTAAAGGCGCCTACAGGGAAGACAAAAAAGAAGTTATAATCACTATTCTAAACAGAAAACAGCTGTTAAAATTAAAGGAATATATAAAAAAATTGGATAACAGAGCTTTCATCACCGTAAATGACATAAACGAAGTCTTAGGAGAGGGCTTCAGCAACACAATATAAGGAGGATATTCCAAAAGGCAATAAATAGCCTTTAGGATATCCTTTTATTTATTTTTACACTTTTTAAGAATATTAACCAAAATTAATGGCTATAATTTAAAACAGTAACAAATACAAAGGGGATATGTACATGAAATTACCAAATCACATAGGTATAATTCCAGATGGAAACAGGCGTTGGGCTGTAAAACATAAATTGAGCAAGGAAAAAGGTTATATTTTTGGTTTATCCCCTGGCATGAAATTATTTAAATTGTGCGAAAAACTTGGGATAAAAGAGCTAACTTATTATGGTTTTACTACAGATAACACCAAGAGACCGCAAATCCAGAGAAAAGCCTTCACTGAAGCATGTATAAAAGCTGTGAAAATGCTTTCCAAAGAAAATGTCTCTCTGCTGGTGCTGGGAAACACTCACTCAAATATGTTTCCAAAAGCTCTTCTGCCCTACACCACCAGAAAAGACTTAGGCAGCGGTGGAATGAGGCTCAACTTTTTAGTAAATTATGGCTGGGAATGGGACTTGGGGAAATCGGGATATCTTCAGACCACAAATAGAAATTCCATTGTCTCAAGGTTAAATTCCCGCGACGTATCAAGAGTGGACCTTATAATACGTTGGGGCGGTAGAAGAAGGCTCAGTGGTTTTTTACCCGTTCAGTCAGTATATTCGGATTTCTATACAATAGACGATTATTGGCCTGATTTCAAAACTGAACATCTCATGAATGCCCTTGAATGGTACAGCAATCAGGATATAACTCTCGGGGGATAAATATGTCTGATATATTTTTATTCCACAATTTTTCAGTTTTTCCAAAACTGCAATTGTTGGCTGTAATTAGAAAAACTTTTCACTCATATAATATGCCTCTTTCGAAAATACTAAAATGGAGGTGAATGAAGATGTCAAAAAATAAAAAAAGTCATAGAAAAAAAATTATAGAAAACCATGAAACTGCCTCCTGGGCAAATATAGCTAAAACCAAACCGGTTTCTAAAGTGCCCATGCCAGATGAAAATGCGGCTGAAAGTTCCAAAAAATGGGTGGATACCAATGAAAAATAAAGCTTCAAAAATATAGATTAAATAACTGCGGATGGCTTAAGTTAAGCCATCCGCAGTTATTTAATCAGTACTTTATTTGAGATAATTTTTTATATATGTCATATCTGTCCATGGCATTTTTTTCTGACAGCTTAAATAATTTATCCACTCTTTCAGGGAATGTATTTTTAAGAGATGAAAATCTTATTTCCCCTTCTAAATAATCTCTGAAAGATAATTTAGGCGGTCTGGAATCCAAGATAAATGGATTTTTGTTTTCAAGTTTAAGCAGAGGATTAAATCTGTACAAATGCCAGTAGCCGGATTCCACTGCTTTTTTCTCCTCAGCTATACTTGTTCCCATACCGGTTTTTATACCATGATTTATACAGGGTGCATAAGCTATTATCAAAGACGGTCCTCTATAATTTTCAGCTTCCGTTATGGCTTTCAGAGCGTGGTTCATATTCGCACCCATAGATATTTGTGCTATATATACATAACCATAACTCATCACCATAAGCCCCAGATCCTTTTTCTTGAGAGACTTTCCTGAAGCCGCAAACTTCGCCACAGCACCGGTTTGAGTTGCCTTTGACGACTGTCCTCCTGTATTGGAATACACTTCTGTATCCATTACAAACATATTCACATCCTCTCCGGAAGCCAGCACATGATCCACGCCTCCAAAGCCTATATCATATGCCCATCCGTCACCGCCTATAATCCATTGAGATTTTTTTACAAGATAATCCTTCTTATCAATTATCTCCTTCAGCAAAGGATCCCTGTTATAATCATGGGACTCAATGGCTTCTATCACTTTTTTTGATGAAATTTTAGACAGACTTCCATCTTCCATAGTGTTCAGCCATTCGCTGAAAGCCTCTTTTACATCAGCATATTTACAATCTTTTAAATATGAGGTCATAAGGAGCTTAAGTTTTTCCCTCATTTGTCTCACAGCCAAAAACATACCATAGCCATATTCCGCATTGTCCTCAAACAGCGAATTCCCCCAGGAGGGACCCTTTCCATTTAAATTCTTAGTGTAGGCCATAGACGGCGCACTTGCCCCCCATATTGAAGAACATCCCGTGGCATTTGCAATCATCATCCTCTCTCCAAAAAGCTGAGTTAGAAGTCTTATATAGGGAGTTTCACCGCATCCAGGGCAAGCTCCGTTAAACTCAAGGAGAGGTCTTACAAACTGACTGCCCTTCAAGGTATTTCTGCCGATAACATCCTCTTTTGGAGTTATACCAACTGCATAATCCCAGTTTATCGATTCAAATTCCACCTTTTCTTCCAGAGGTTTCATCACAAGAGCTTTTCCCGGAGCCGGACATACGTCGGCACAATTTCCACAACCGGTGCAGTCCATAGGGCTTACCTGTATACGGAAATTAAACTTTTCCAGCCCCTTTCCCAAAGCTTTTTTACTTTTGAAACTCTCTGGAGAATTTTCAACTTCATCCTCATCCAAAAGGAAGGCCCTTATGGTAGCATGAGGACACACAAAAGCACACTGATTACACTGTATACACTTGTCAATCTGCCATTCAGGGATGGTTACGGCTATACCTCTCTTTTCATAAGCTGAAGTCCCAACAGGATAAATTCCGTCAGGCATATTCAAGAAAGAACTTACAGGTAAATTATCCCCTTCATTTCTCTCCATAGGCCTTTGAATGTTTTTTACAAAATCCGGTTCATCTTCTTCTGCCGTACCTTTTTCCTCTGCAGCGTCTTTCCATTTTCCAGGGACTTCCACCTTTACAACAGATCTAAGTCCTTCATCTACAGCCCTGTCATTCATTTCAACTATATTCCTGCCCTTACGGCCATAAGTCTTTTCTATGGATTCTTTCAGATATCCAATGGCATTCTCAATTGGTATAACATTGGCCAGTTTAAAAAATGCCGCCTGCATAACCATATTTATTCTCCCGCCAAGTCCAATTCCCCTAGCAATTTTAATAGCATCCACAATATAAAAATTTATATCATTTTGAGAAATGTACTTTTTCATGGAAGCAGGAAGTTTTTCATCCAATTCCTCCGGTTTCCAGGGACAGTTCAATACAAAAGTTCCTCCCTTTTTCAAACCCTTTAATATATCATAATTATTCAGAAAAGATTTATTATGACAGGCTATATAGTCTGCACTACTTACAAGATACGGTGATTTGATAGGTTCTTTACCAAATCTCAGATGTGAAATGGTAGTTCCCCCTGATTTTTTACTGTCATAGGAAAAATAGGCCTGGGCATAGAGATCTGTATTGTCACCTATGATCTTTACGGCAGATTTGTTGGCTCCCACAGTGCCGTCAGAACCGAGACCCCAAAATTTGCAACTTATAGTTCCCTGAGGTGTAGTCTCTATAGTACCATAATTTTTCAATGAAGTATTGGTCAGATCATCCACTATACCTATAGTAAATCTTTCCTTAGGTGCTTTTTCCCTCATATTTTCAAACACAGACAGTATTTGTGAAGGGGTAGTATCCTTGGAACCAAGTCCATACCTTCCTCCCAATATTAAAGGCGCATTCTGCTCACCATAGAACACCTTGCATATATCCAAATAAAGCGGTTCCCCAATAGAGCCCGGTTCCTTGGTTCTATCCAAAACTGATATTTTTTTGACAGTGCGGGGCAACACATCCAAAAAATATTTTTTTGAAAAAGGCCTGTAAAGATGTACTTTCACACATCCGACTTCCCTGCCTTTTTTCATCAGATAATCCACCGTTTCATCAATAGTGTCACATACGGAACCCATAGCCACAATCACACATTTGGCATTTTCATGACCATAATACTCAAAGGGCTTATAGTTTTTCCCCGTTATCCTGTTTATCCCCACCATGTATTTCTCAACAATTTCGGGAACTTTCATATAAAACTTATTGGAAACCTCTCTGCTTTGAAAATATATGTCGGGATTTTGTGCAGTTCCCTTGATTGTGGGATGTTCAGGATTTAAGGCTCTGTCTCTAAACTCCTGTATCGCCTTGTAATTCACCAGCGGTTTTATATCCTCATAGTCCATAACATCTATTTTCTGATATTCATGGGAAGTTCTAAAACCATCAAAGAAATGTAAAAAAGGCACTTTGGATTCTATGGCACTTAAATGTGCAACAAATCCCAGATCCATAGCCTCCTGTACATTAGAAGATGCCAAAAGTGCAAATCCCGTCTGCCTGCAGGCCATTACATCCTGGTGGTCTCCGAAAATGGAAAGTGCATGGGTGGCAACCGCTCTGGCACTTACGTGAAATACTCCGGGTAACCGTTCCCCTGCTATTTTGTACATATTGGGTATCATGAGCAAAAGCCCCTGAGAAGCAGTATAAGTGGTAGTCAACGCCCCTGCCGCCAGAGAACCGTGTACGGCACCTGCCGCTCCTGCTTCCGATTGCATTTCGGCCACTTTTACAGTCTGACCGAAAATATTCTCTTTCCCATGGGCAGACCATTCATCAACAGCCTCGGCCATGGGAGTAGATGGAGTAATAGGATATATGGCAGCTACTTCAGTAAATGCATAAGAAGCATAGGCTGCAGCCTGATTTCCATCCATAGTCTTCATATTCTTAACCATAAAACTTGTCATCCTCCTTTATTATTTACAGATAGATATGTATAATATTCGTAGAGTCTAAAAGGCTCTGCAAATTCTCTCCACCGACATTTTTCATGTCATTTTCATCAATCTCATGGCAGAAAGTTATATCCTCCTTAATTTATTATTTGAAATATAACAGTTCTCATACATAAATATTTCAAAAATATTGGATTTTCCAAATAATCACATTCAATCGTCTTTTACATATATACATATAATAGATAATAAAATCAGATTATCGGATAATATGAAAATTTTAAGATCGATTCTCTTTATCAATTGATAATATATATTATCTACGTTTTTCTATTGACTTGTACAATATTTTAGCCTATTATAGTAAAGATGCTTAATTATCATTTGATAATTATTGAATTTTAGGAGATGTTTAAAATGGATGAAAGAGTAAAAACTGCTTCGCTTTCCATAATTTCCAACAGCAGTTTAATAATCATGAAATTAATAGTTGGAATATTTACAGGTTCAGTAAGTATTCTATCTGAAGCCATACATTCCACCATGGATTTGGCTGCATCCATAATATCTTTTTTTTCTGTCAAAATATCATCCAGGCCTGCGGATAAAGAACATCCCTATGGTCATGGAAAATTTGAAGATGTATCCGGTGTGCTGGAGGCAGTATTAATTTTCGCAGCTTCCATTATCATAATAACGGAGGCTTTAAAAAGACTAATCAGTGGACAAGAGGTAAATTCCTCCACTCTAGGATTTTTGATTATGTTTTTATCAGCAGCCATAAACTTTTTGGTATCCAGCAAATTACACAAAGTGGCAGAAAAAAATGATTCCATGGCTCTGAAAGCAGATGCTCTTCACCTCAGGACAGATGTGTATTCTTCCGCAGGAGTTGGTTTAGGATTGTTTTTAATATGGATTACCGGTCTTCACTTTTTAGATCCACTGGTAGCTATATTCATAGCTTTTTTTATTTTAAAGGAAGCTGCAAATCTTTTGAAATCTGCTTTCAACCCTCTGGTAGATGTAAAACTATCAGACAGTGAAATTTCAATTATAACTGACACCATATCCAAATACAATCCTGGATACTGTGGTTTTCACAAATTGAGAACCAGGAAATCTGGAAATGAAAGATATGTGGATCTTCATTTGGTATTCCCCGGAAATATGCATATAAAAAAGGCTCATGATATATGCGATGATATAGAAAAGGAAATGAGAAAATCCCTTAAAAATACAGAAGTGATGATTCATTTGGAATCCTGCAACGACGATTGTGCAAATTGTGGACTTCCAAATAAATCAAAATGCAAAAATAGATAGGAATATGATAATTCCTATCTATTTTTGTAAAATTATTTAAATCTAAGAATTGCTTAATTCTGCTTCTGCTTTATTTAATGCCTTGACCAGCTTTCTTACATTTATTCCATGTACCATAGCTGCTTCTTCTACTGTTTCAGCCAATGATGCAGGACAACCTATGCATCCCATTCCAAAGTCTTCCATAAGTACTTCGGCATATGCAGGATTCATTTTAACTACATCGCCTATTGTCATGTCCTTAGTAATTTTAGCCATAATATCAACCTCTCTTTAACTTTTTTATTAAACATTCAGTTTAATCCAATACATTTAATGCTCTCAATAAATTGTCAACATCTATTCCATGTACCATAGCCGCTTCCTCCAGTGTCTCTCCCTGGGCCGCACCGCAAGCTACACATCCCATTCCAAATGCCATCAATGTTTCCACATGCCTTGGATGCAATCTAATTATTTCACCTATCGTCATATCCTTGGTTATCTCAGACATATTTCATACCTCACTTTATATTATACAATAATATAAAATAATTTTAATACTAAAATCATTTTACATCAAGCTTTCTAAAAACATTTATTTGATATTATGAATTAATTTAAAACCTGAATCAGTAATTTTAAAATTATTTTTCAATCCTTCCGTAACATACACTTTTTTGTCTTTAGTTACGAATATGGCATCCAGCCCTTTTATATTCTTTACATATTTTGCGCCTTTATCCAAGCCAAGATAAAATATATTTTTTGTCATGGCATCAGCATTTACAGAAATATCTGTAACCAAAGTTACACTGGCCAAATCATTATTCATAGGATAGCCTGTAAACGGATTTAATATGTGATGATATTTTTTTCCATTTTTTTCAAAATATCTTTCATATATACCAGAGGTAACTACTGTCTTATTAGTTACACTTACAGTTCCAATCGAATTTCCTCTTGCCTTGAAAGGATCCTGCACACCTATATTCCACGGTCTTCCATCAGGAGAATCATTTATAGTCAGAACATTTCCGCCCAAGTCCACAATGGCATGCTGGACTCCTTCTTCCTTCAGCACTCTCCCTGCCTCATCTGCCGCATATCCTTTTGCAATGCCTCCTAAATCCAATGACATACCTGGTTTCATGAGCATAGCCCTTTTACCCTTTTCATCAAGCTTAAGATCTCTATAATTAACCAATGATTTTTTCTCATCAATTTCCTGAATGGAGGGAACTCTCGCATGATCCGTACCTATGCCCCACAATTTTACCAAAGGTCCAATAGTTATGTCGAAAACTCCCGAGGACTGTTGTGAGTAATATTTGCCTTTTTTAAGGACATAAAAAGTATCCGGAGACACTTTGACAAACTTCTTTCCCGCCGCATCTCCCACACCATCTACTTCCGTACCCGATTTATTCACACTCATTTTATTTTCAATTTCCTTTATTCTAGAAAAAGCCTTGCCCAGAACTGCATCAGATTTATGGTCATACACAGTTATCGTACATATAGTACCCAGCATATATTCTGTTTTTGACAACGGTTCTGAATCAGCATTATCACAGGAATACAATGGAATCATACATATTATTGCAATTAAAAAAATAGCTATTCTATTCTTTTTGATCTTCACTTAATTTAACTCCTTTATCGAATTTTAATCACTTCAATTTCAATGGCAAACCACAGACAGTCAGATAAACTGTATCACTATACTTGGCTATGATTTGGTTCGACTTTCCCAAAATGTCCGAAAATACCCTGCCCAGTTTATACTCTGGAACTAAACTCAAGCCAACCTCGTTAGTCACAATCAAAACACATTTAGAACTTTCGTTTGCCGCGGAAATTATATCTTTAACTTCACCTATAATATAATTTTCCAATCTCTCTATTCCCTGGCTGTCTATTTTGTCCATATTAATATTTTTCTCAAAGATCATATTGGTTATCATGGTACCTATACACTCCAGCATTATGTACTGACATTCGCTTTTTCTTATCACATCACCCAGTGAATTATATCCTTCATAAGTTATCCAGCCCGGATCTCTTCTGGATTTATGTTTTTTTATTCTGAGCTTCATCTCTTCATCCGTAACTACAGCTGTTGCAATATAGAGAACTTTTTTCTTTTCTTTCAAGAGCTTTTCAGCAAAAGTGCTCTTGCCACTTCTGCTTCCTCCCGTTATTAAAATTATCTTACCCATATATTCGTACCCTCCAAGCAAATATCACAGGACATCTATTCAACGAATAATTACAGATATTATAAGCATTGTAATTATCTCTGCCATTTCATTATCCGCGCCGAACAGATCACCGGTGAGACCTCCTATTTTTCTATTACAATATAAATTAAAAACAGACGCTAGAATAAGGGAAGCCAGCAGTAATGCAGCTGTATATTCCGGATTTAGACCAACTATAAAGATTAAAAGAAGCGCAGTTATGCACACAGTGATAAAAAGCTGAAGTTTTCCTATATTGCCTATAAAAAGATTGCCCGATCCCGTACTTTTGGCCGTTTTCCCTATAAAAGCTATAAAGACTATAGAAAACCTTCCTATAACAGGTGCCGCTATCATTGCAAGAGAAAACCTGGGGACTATAAAACAAAGCAGGCTGTACTTTAAAAGTAAATCCATAACTATTGTAACACAGGCATAACTTCCTATTCTGCTGTCCTTTATTATCTCAATTATCCTGTCATTGCCTTTAAACGCAAAAAAACCGTCGCACATGTCTCCAAGGCCATCTATATGCAGTGCACCAGTTACCATTATACCCAAAAGCATTGCAATGGCCACGGAAACATTTACCGGCAATACAAGCACGGCTAATTTGTACAGTATCCACTGTATTCCTCCAACTATAAGGCCTATAACAGGCATGAAAATAGATGCTTTTCTGAAATTTTCCTTTTCACAGTGCAAATTCTTGTTTACTGGAATTCTCGTTAAAAACTGAACCATCAAAAGAAAATCATTTACAAACTCCCCCATAAAATCCCCCCTAATACTTTAAAGCCGCTGAAACAGGCAGTATAATCAAGCATCTACATGAGTTATGCTGTCTATATACAAATTACCATATTCATATTTTATCAGCGTAATATCTCCATTTCTGGAAGCAAATTTCCAGAAAAAATCTAGATTCCCACTTAATACATAACAGTAAACAGATCGCACCACGCCTCCGTGGGTGACCACAAGAATATTCTCCTCATTTAATTTTAAAATGTCATCCATAAATTCATGTACTCTCGAATAAAATTTCATGTAACTTTCGCCTTCCGGCGGTGATTCATTTTTCCAGTCACTGCACCATCTATTCCACTGGCTTGGATACATTTTCTTTATCTGTTTATAGTTCTTGCCTTCAAATTTTCCAAAGTCCATTTCATTTATCCTACTGTCTATATTGACTTTTTCAAAATCATGTCCTAAAATTATATGAGCCGTTTCAGAAGTCCTCTTCCTCTCACTTACATAGACATTGTCAAATTTAACATGTCTTAAAAAATCAGCTGCTTTTTTAGCCTGGTTTAAACCCTTTTCATTTAAACATACATCCAGTTTCCCATAATAGTATTTATTGTTATTTTCATTTGTCTGTCCATGTCTTACAAAATAAATATTCATACAAACCTATTCCTTTACACAATCAATGCTTTTATTATATAGCATTAAAATAAAATATACAAATCGAAGGTCATAAATGATCGTGTCAATTTACTGTAGGTTAAAAAGCTACAGACTTTCCCTGCAATATA
>CAIFEX010000035.1 GCA_903789665.1 uncultured Clostridium sp. | reverse complement strand
ACTGACAACAGATTTACAGTCTGCCCCCTTTGGCCGCTCGGGAATTCCTCCACATTGGTGCTGGCAGTAGGCTTCGAACCCACGACCTACTGATTACAAGTCAGTTGCTCTACCAGCTGAGCTATGCCAGCACATTGTAATAAATACAACGATGTTTAACGTTTAACGTAGTTTAGTATACATTTTTATAAGGTTATTTTCAAATTTCATATTCCATTGAAATTCAATATTAACTGCTTATTTCTCTTTATAACTCAACATCTCTTTTAAAATCATATACATATAATTTAGATCTAATATTTTACATGAGTCAATCATATAGATTATATATAGTGTACCCCATAAATATTATCATAAGCACTGCATGCATAAAAGAAGGTGAATGTATTGAGTAAAATAAAATCAAATTATAAAAACCCGCTGGCATACTACGACTTAGCTTATTTCTTGAAAGATCATATAAATAAAGATAGCATTATAATGTGCATCGGCACAGACAGATACATAGGAGACTGCCTCGGCCCCCTAGTAGGTACCCTGTTAAATCGTAAAAATTTCCCACTTCCCGTCTATGGCACAATCTCAGAACCAATACATGCTTTAAATATTGAAAATAAATTAAACAGCATAAAATCACTTCATCCCCACAACAGTATCATAGGAATTGATGCCTGTCTGGGCGAGATTGAATCCATTGGTGAAATACAAGCAAGAGATTTTCCCGTACACCCTGGTAAAGGGGTGGGAAAATCTCTCCCAAACGTAGGAGATTCATCAATAATAGGGATAGTTGATTCAAACAATAGCAGCAGTAATATACGTCTAAATCTAATCCTAAATATGGCTGAAGTAATACTTCATTCACTAATTCATTCATATTATCTCTATAATCACAAAATGTAGCTATGACATATTTAATCTATCAAGGTTATGTCATCACCTGTAAAAACGACTTCCATCTTATCCAAATATCCGAGAACCTTTCCCGTACCCAAAGCCACACAGGATACTGGATCTTCAGCTACATACACGGGGACACAGGTTACTTCCTGTACTAAATCGCTCAAACCATTTAGCAAAGCCCCTCCTCCAGTCATGACAATTCCCTTTTCAGCTATATCTGCAGACAGCTCTGGAGGAGTTTTTTCCAATACTGCCTTGGCTGTGTCTGCTATGGCATTTACAGTTTCTTTTAAGGCTATCCTCATTTCTTTAGAAGACACCTCTATATTCTTTGGAAGTCCGGTAATTAAATCTCTTCCCCTTATTTCCATACTATTTTCCTCATCTTTATGAAATGCAGAACCTACTTTTATCTTTAAATCCTCTGAAGTCCTTTCTCCAATCATCAATTTGTGTTTTTTCCTAATATATTTCATTATGGCTTCATCAAACTTGTCTCCTGCAACCTTAATTGAGGCCCTTACCACTATTCCTCCCAGTGAAATTATAGCTACGTCGGTAGTTCCTCCTCCTATATCAATCACCATACTTCCGCTTGCCTTGGTTATATCAATTCCAGCACCTATAGCTGCAGCAAGAGGTTCTTCAATCAAAAATACCTTTTTTGCCCCTGCATTTTTAGCCGCATCAATTACAGCTCTTTTTTCGACCTCAGTAGCCTCACAGGGAATACACACAACTATTCTAGGCGCAGACATTCTCTTTTTCCCACAGGCTTTTCCTATAAAATATCTCAGCATCTTTTCTGTTACATCATAATCAGATATAACTCCATCCTTTAATGGACGAATAGCAACAATATTACCTGGTGTCCTGCCTATCATCTGCCATGCTTCTTCTCCTACAGCCAGTACTTTACTTCTGTTTTTATCTATGGCAACAACTGAGGGTTCCTTCAAAATCACCCCTTTGCCTTTCACATACACAAGTACTGTAGCCGTACCTAAATCTATCCCCATATCAGTTCCTATATTAAAAAACATCCTATTTTTCACTCCTACTCTAACTTGCCTTTCATAAAAAAGCACAAATATATTTATTCATTAAATATCATATCATATTTTAATTATAATAGGAATGTTTTCAACCTTCAATAGCTTTATATTTCATTTTAGTAGCTTTTCCACCCCTTATATGTCTTTCCGCCTTATTATAATCAAGTATACTCTTGGCTTCCTGGGCAACCTGGGGATTTATTTTAGGTAATCTTTCCGTCATATCTTTGTGTATAGTACTCTTGCTAACTCCAAAAACTTTTGCAGTTTTTCTTATAGTGGCTTTAGAGCCTATTATATATTTGGCAACTTCCAGAACTCTTTCTTCAATATAATCTTTCATATTCGATCAACTCCTTCATATAAACATTTTTTAATATTCAGTGTTTTCTATCAATAAAATTATTTGAATATTCTTTCATTTAATTCAAAAACTTTTGTCACTAACTTTTCTTTCCATATATAAATATGCCCTTTTATATTCCAAAATTCATCTTATGGAGGCCATCTCCCTAAAAAGTAATTCTAAAGTTCAGACAGAGTTCACCCATAATTTAAACTTTGAATAAAATTCAAGAGAAACGGCCAACTATTAGTATTTTATATATTTTCCCGGATCAACAAATTCTTTTCCCTTTAAAACAGCAAAATGCAAATGATTTCCATATTTTTCATAAGCCGATCTCAATGTGCTCTTGCCGACTATTCCTATAACTGATCCTTTTTTTACCATTTGGCCCTTGTTAACTTTGACATTTGGATCCAAATTAGAATAGACTGTCTTTAAGCCATTTTGATGATCTATTATGATTTCCACTCCATCCTGCGTTGCAGTATTTACTTCTTCAACTTTCCCGTCCATTGCTGCAAACACCGGTTTTCCTAAATCCGTTTGTATATCATATCCTAAATTTGGTCTATATGTTCCAGTAGAATTCCAATACACCGGATCTTCTGAAAATCCTCTTGCAATAATTCCCTCTACTGGTTTTTGAAACGAGGTACTCATTGAATTAGCTACCTCTTTTGAAGTCTTCTGCTCGGCATTTGCACTTGTTCGACTATTTTTTTTAACTTGAAGGGCATTGTCATAAGTTGAAGAAGGATTTTTGTCTGTCTTTGCGGTTTGTTTTGCCTGTTTTTGTTCTATAGCATTACTTTTTTGCAATTGGGCACTCTGATCTTTATTATTCTTTGCAGTTAATAGTGCAACCGTTGCAACTATACAAAGGCAAATAAATAATATTACGTAAAAGCCCTCCTTTTTCAAAAAGTTAATTGCTTTATTTGAAAATTTTTTGTCCATATAAACACCTCCTTTTTGTAGTTTGTCCAGAGAATAACAAAAAATACATTTTTTATAAATTTTTTTCTAAATTTTTCATCAAGTGGTTATTGGCTCCAGGTGGAGCCGGATAAAAAAATGAGGTGAAATCTTCACCTCATTTTCACAATATTAAATTTACTTTAGAAATAAAGACACGTCTTTCAATTTTATACCAGTATAATAATGACTCAAAATCTGTACATAAGTTTTACCATTCTTACCCATCGCATCTGCCCCCCATTGGCTCATTCCAACCCTATGACCGTATCCCAGACAATCAATATAAATTTTATCCCTAAAATTTATATTGAAATTTGTGGAGTTCAGTCCCATAATAGCTCTGAATTTAGTTCCAGATATAATAATTGAACCAAGTCTAATTTCTTTAACAGCTCCACCTTCTGTTCTGTCCTGTATGCTTACTTCACTAGACAAATTCCCTGCATTGAGCCTTGCACCAGGATAATACAAATTTATTTTATCTACAAAATCTTTATAGGATACTCCCAGAGAAGTTTTATATTTATTATGTCCATTTTCTTCCCCGGGGCTATCAACGCTTTTCAAGTACTCTGCACCCCCTTCAAATACATCTTTTGCATTTTCCGTCCTCCCACCGCTTATCGCAAAATAATAAGGTTCCATAACTAATTTACCTTTATATGACAGCACTTGTCCCGAAGTATCTTGTACGGCTTGCTTTATTTTAAGCCAATATTCATTGGCCTTTGATTTAGGCCATGTATCCATTCTTTCCTCTTTGCTTTTAAATACCTGACACTCAACAGTATCACATACATCCGCCCCTGTATTGCTCTTATATTTTTTGCCTCCATATGCTTCCATGTGAGCTACACCAAAAGTTCTGGCTGCCACGGCCTGGGCCTTAAGAGCTTCCTCGGAAAACTCCGCCGGCATTTCTCCTGCCACTACTCCAAGAACATAATTTTCCAGAGTCATTTCTTCTATTTTATGTTCCCTGGTCATATACACTTTTATATTTTGAGGTTCGGCTTTAGACTTAATTATAAATTTAGGAAGACCTTTTTCCACACCTCCTTTTCCGGTCATAACAAGAGAAAGCAAAATTATAAAAAGCATGCTCATTAATACCGATATTGCAAATTTTTTTAAAAAATTCATGTTTTGTACCTCTATCATTTTATACGCATCTATGTTTTTAATAATATATTTCTATTACTGCTTCAACTAAAATATTCCATCATAATTATTTAGATAAAAAAAAAGAAGATCCCAATAACCTTCTCATTAAAACACTCCAAATTCTCAATCTATTCTCTTTATATCTGCACCCAGTCCTCTGAGCTTTTTTTCAATATCCACGTACCCCCTGTCTACATGGTATATATCAGCAACTTCCGTTTCTCCCTCTGCTGCTAAGCCACAGAGTATCAAGGCAGCACCAGCTCTTAGATCAGTTGCCCTTACCTCTGCTCCCGTGAGATTATCAACACCCTCTATAACCGCACTTCTTCCATCTATTTTTATGTTTGCCCCCATTCTCTTCATTTCCACCACATGCATAAACCTATTTTCAAAAATAGTTTCAGTTATTATACTAGTCCCCCTAACTGTGCACAAAAGACCTGTCATCTGAGACTGCATGTCTGTGGGAAACCCAGGATAAGGCATTGTTTTAATATCTATAGGTCTCAATTCTCTATTTCCATCTACAATCAAACTGTTTTTTTCGGTTTTTATATATACTCCCGCTTCAGTTAATTTGGCAATTATAGGTTTTAAATGTTCTTCATTTATACCATTTATTTTGATTTTACTTCTGGTTATCGAAGCAGCTACCATAAAAGTACCTGCTTCGATCCTGTCGCATATAGGTCTATGGGTACTTCCACGTAAATCTTTAACTCCTATTATACAAATAGTTCCGGAACCTGCACCTATAACATTTGCACCCATGCTGTTTAAAAATTTTGCCAGATCCTTTATTTCCGGTTCTTCTGCTGCATTCTCTATTATTGTTTCCCCTTCAGCCATGACTGCCGCCATCATTATATTCTCAGTAGCCCCTACAGAGGGAAAATCCAGATAAATTTTATTCCCTGTCAATTTCTCAGCCCGTGCTTCCACATATCCGTGACCTATATTTATCTCTGCACCAAGAGCACTAAAACCCTTCAAGTGCAGATCTATAGGCCTGGTGCCAATATTACAGCCCCCCGGCAGAGATAACTTAAATTTTCCAAATCTAGATATCATAGGTCCCATTATTAAGAATGAAGCCCTCATTTTTTTTACAAGTTCGCTGCAGGGGCTGCAATCCCTTATATTGGAAGTGTCTATCATAATTCTATTTGTATTTCTATCTATATTTATTTCCGCAAATATACTTCTCAGTATATCGCTTATTACAAAAACATCTTCAAGCATGGGGACCTCTTCTATCACACATTTTCCCCCACTTAAAATGCAAGCTGCTATAACAGGTAACACAGAATTTTTAGCAGTACTGATGTTTACTTCTCCATGAAGTTTATTTCCTCCCCTAACCACTATTTTACTCATAATGTTCCTCCATTCTATAATTTGCTGATATGTTGATTATTTTGTACTTAATATACTAGTATGTTGTCATTATTTCTGGCGTTCCCATAATTATATAGATTCCACTTGGATATTTTACGACGGAATAATTAAAATCCACTAGATTTTCGCCGCTTTGTATAGGATCAAACATATGAGTATTGGCAGTGGAACTATAGCCATGATCTATGAGCACAGTTTTGATATCGGATGTGCCCATGCATTTCAATACAGATTCAATTTTTTCATTCACAGCTGCAGTTCTTCCACTTTGTATCCTGGCCTTTACATATTGATAATACCTGTATTTTCCTTCTCCACCAGGTAGACATTCTGTAATTGTATTTTTCAAATGGGGCAGATTATAATTCACGGATTTTTCCAGAATATTGACAGTTATAATATTATGGCCTTCATATTGAACACTTTCTATGTAGCCACTTATATCACCGCCGTTAAATTCTACGGAATATGTTTTATTGTTATTTAAATATTTACCTTTGAAATCTCCATATTTAAGTAACTTCTGAAATATTCCATCTACAGTTTTCTCCCCTGGTTTATCTGTACTAAATATAACCATGAGATTACATTCCCGGGGAACACCGTGGGTTTCATCCAGTATGTCCTTAAACAGATCATTTTTTTTCTCAACTGCAGTGATACTTCGCGAAAAATTCAAATTGCCTAAAGTGTTTCCATAAGCTTTTACATAATACTGAAAAGAAAGTACACACAGCAGCAGGCAAAATGCTATTTTTACATTCTTTTTCATATAGAACAGCTCCTACCTCTCTTTCCTCTCTTAAGCATTATGGACAACTTTTACGTTAATATTCAAAAAAATATTAACATGACTCGATATTAATATATAAAATCACTTAGTAAAAAGTGCATAATTCAGCACAAAAAAACGCTGCCAAACTTCATGAAAACGAAGTTTGGCAGCGTTTTTTCATATTTAAAACAGAATATGAAATATACATTTCTTATTGTTTTAGATTAATTCTGGCCAGGGCTCTGGCCAGGGCCAGTTCTGCCCTTTTTACGTCTACTCCATCTCTATTAGCCAGTCTTTTTTTTGCCCTGGATTTGGCCCTCTGAGCTCTTGCCGCATCTATTTCATCAGGCCACTCACAGGCATCACATAAAATCCTCAATCCATTTTCCTTTACTTCCAGTATTCCAACAGATGTAAATGCCTTCAGTTGCTTATTGTCACCTTGAACAATCACCGTATCAGCAGGTCTTAAGGTAGTTATCAAAGGCATATGATCCGGAAGAATCGTTATGCCTCCTAAAGTACTTTCAGTTATCACTTCTACCACTTCTCCCTTATAAAATTCCCTGTCGGGAGTAAGGATAGTCAATTTTAACACTTTTGACATATTGATCTCCTCTTAACTCTTCGCCATATTTTCAGCTGCTTTAACTACTGAGTCAATAGTCCCCTTAAAAAGAAAAGCTGCTTCAGGCAAATCATCATACTTACCTTCCAGTATCTCTTTAAATCCTCTTATAGTTTCTTCTATGGGAACATATTCACCCTTATATCCTGTAAACTGCTCTGCAACAGTAAAAGGCTGAGATAAAAATCTCTGTATTCTCCTGGCTCTTAAAACCACGAGCCTATCTTCTTCTGACAGTTCATCTACCCCGAGTATAGCGATAATATCCTGAAGTTCACTGTACCTTTCAAGTATATGTTTAACTTCTGAAGCTATTTTATAATGTTCTTCCCCCACAATCCTGGGATCAAGAATCCTAGAAGTAGATGCCAGCGGATCAACGGCAGGATAAATTCCAAGTTCTGATATGGATCTTGAAAGGACCGTAGTAGCATCAAGATGTGTAAAAGTAGTTGCCGGTGCCGGGTCAGTCAAATCATCTGCCGGCACATATACAGCCTGAACAGACGTAATGGAGCCTTGTTTTGTAGATGTTATTCTCTCCTGCAGTGCACCCATCTCAGTGGCAAGTGTCGGCTGATAGCCAACAGCACTTGGTATTCTTCCGAGAAGTGCGGAAACTTCCGAACCTGCTTGAGTAAATCTAAATATATTGTCAATAAACAAGAGTACGTCCTGACCCTGATCTCTAAAATACTCTGCCATGGTAAGACCTGTAAGTGCAACTCTCATTCTTGCTCCTGGCGGCTCATTCATCTGTCCAAATACCAGGGCGGTTTTATTTATTACACCGGAATCCTGCATTTCATAATACAAGTCATTGCCCTCTCTTGTTCTCTCTCCAACACCGGTAAAAACAGAAAGTCCACCGTGCTGTTTAGCTATATTGTTTATAAGCTCCTGAATAATAACCGTTTTGCCAACACCAGCTCCTCCAAACAGTCCTATTTTACCACCTTTTTGATAAGGTGCAATTAAATCTATAACTTTAATACCGGTTTCAAACATCTCAGGTTTTACAGATTGATCCTCAAAACTTGGAGCTGATCTATGAATAGGATAATATTTATCTGCCTTTACTTCTCCCTTTTCATCGATTGGCTGACCTAACATATTAAAAAGTCTCCCCAATACATTTTTTCCAACAGGTACAGATATTGGTGCGCCCGTATCCACGGCTTTCATTCCTCTAACCAGTCCATCTGTACTTTCCATAGATATAGTTCTTACTATATCGTCCCCCAAATGCTGGGCGACTTCAGTAACAATTTTTTTATCTCCCGACTGTATATCTATGGCATTATATATGTTAGGAAGGTTTTCTGTATCAAATTTTATATCTACTACAGGTCCTATAACCTGAATAACTTTGCCTATATTTGGCATCAACGTCCCTCCTCACTTCTTACTTCAGAGCTTCTGCTCCTCCAATTATTTCAGTTATCTCCTGCGTTATGGCACTCTGCCTTGCCCTATTGTATTTAAGATTCAAATCACTGAGCAGTTCATTTGCATTTTTGGTAGCTCCATCCATTGCTGTCATTCTGGAAGCCTGTTCACTGACTTTTGAATTTATCATACAATTGAGTATTTTCTGTTTCAAGTGTGAGACCACCATATCACCTATCATTTCACTTGCAGCTGGTTCAAACTTTATAAGAAAATTTCTTTTTTCACTTTTTTTACTTTCAAGCGGGAGTAATTTTTCAACAACTACATTTTGCCTGACTGTAGAAATAAATCTAGTATATACTATATTGACTTCTCCAACTTTACCCTCCCTATAAAGTTCCAATGCCTTGTAAACTATAGTACTTGCCTCTTTTATCGTAGGAACATCGGGAATATCCACATATTCCGCCTGCGTATTATAACCAAGCCTTTTAAAATACATTCTGCCCTTTTGCCCTACGGCCACTAAAATGGATTTGTCCTTCTCTTTTGACATAATGGAGTCTGTTTTATTTACAACGTTCATATTGAATCCTCCACATAGCCCCGTATCTGAATTCAAAGCTACGTAGAGCTTATTATCGGAGTTATTGCCATCTATATAAATATTATTTCCCTCAGTCTCCAGGACAAGTTCATTTATAATGGAACCAAAAAGTTCAGAATATTTGTTATTTGCCTCAAGTTTTCTTCTAACCTTTCTAAGTTTAGAGGTGGCAATAAGCCCCATGGCTTTTGTTATCTTTTGGGTACTAGTTATCGATTTAATTCTTCTCTTGATTTTAACAAGTCCTGCCCCTGCCATATTTCACCTCCCGCAGAGCAAGTATTTCTACTCTGCTAAAAATATTTTTTTAAATTCTTCTATAGCCTTGCCAAGTTTATCACTCAGTTCATCTGATAAAATTTTCTTCTCTCGAATTTCATTCCCTATTTCACCGTGATGGGTATTCATATAGTCGAGAAATTCTTCTTCAAATTGGGAGATTTTTTCTACAGGCACATCCATTAGATAATCTCTAGAAACAGCAAATAATACCATTACCTGGTTTTCAACAGGCATAGGATGATACTGAGGCTGTTTCAATACTTCAGTTAATCTTTTTCCCTTTTCAAGCCTTCTCTTTGATTCCTTATCCAGATCAGATCCAAATTGGGCAAAGGAAGCTAGTTCTCTGTACTGTGCCAGATCTATCCTCAAAGTTCCAGCAACTTGTTTCATTGCCTTAATCTGTGCATTTCCTCCAACTCTGGATACCGATATCCCTGCATTTATTGCAGGTCTCTGTCCTGAATAGAAAAGCTCTGTTTCAAGGAATATCTGACCGTCTGTTATTGAAATGACATTTGTCGGTATATATGCAGTGACATCACCAGCCATGGTTTCTATTATGGGAAGTGCAGTTAAAGATCCCCCTCCCAGTTTATCCGAAAGTTTTGCTGCCCTTTCCAAAAGCCGTGAATGCAAATAGAATACATCTCCTGGATAAGCTTCTCTTCCAGGCGGCCTTCGAAGAAGCAGTGACATTTCTCTATAGGCAACAGCATGTTTAGATAAATCATCATAGATTATGAGTACATCTTTTCCCTTATTCATAAAATATTCACCCATAGAACATCCTGCATAAGGGGCTATATATTGAAGTGGTGCCGATTCCGATGCAGATGCAGATACAACTATTGTATAATCCATGGCTCCTGTTTCCACCAAATCATTTACTATATGTGCCACAGTGGATTGTTTCTGTCCAATGGCCACATAAATGCATATTACATCTTTTCCCTTCTGATTTATTATGGTATCCATAGCAATAGCAGTCTTTCCTGTCTGTCTATCTCCTATTATTAATTCTCTCTGCCCTTTTCCAATTGGAATTATAGAATCTATTGCCTTTATTCCAGTTTGAAGAGGTTCTTTGACGGACTGTCTTGTTATGACACCCGGTGCAACCAATTCCACAGGCCTTGTTTCTTTTGCCTTAATAGGTCCTTTACCATCTATGGGCTGGCCAAGAGAATTTACCACTCTTCCCATAAGAGCTTCACCTACAGGTACTTCCACAACTTTACCGGTCCTTTTAACTGTATCCCCTTCTTTTATTCCCTCTTCGGAACCTAAAAGAACACAGCCTACATTGTCCTGTTCAAGGTTTAAAGCCATACCATAAACATCATGTGGAAACTCTAAAAGTTCTCCAGCCATACATTGATTAAGACCATAAACTCTAGCAATACCATCTCCAATTTGAATTATAGTACCTGAATCAACAGTCTCTATTTTTTTCTCATATTTTTGTATTTCATCCTTTATGATTGAAGTTATTTCTTCAGGTTTTACATTCATAGGCTCACCTCTGTTCTCCTTTAAGCATAATTTTTTTCATTTCGGAAAGTTTTGATCTTATGGTTCCGTCAATTACTTCATTGTTTACATCTATGTAAACTCCACCTATAATGTTGGGATCAATTTCATCTTCAATCAAAACTTTTTTGTTGAATTTCTTTTCCAGTTTCTGCTTCAAATTCTTTTTTTCACTTTCCTGCAGCGGAATAACTGTCTTTACTTTTGCTACAACAGTATTGTGTTTCTCAAGATAAATATCCTTCATTTCCTTAAATTTTTCATTCAACTGATCAATTCTTCCCTTTTCTATAAGAACCAATAAAAATGAAAAAATGTCTTCATTTATCTTACCTTTAAATATTTCTGTAAACATCTTTTTTTTATCTGCGGTGCTGATTTCTGGATATTCCATAATTTTCAGAAACTCAGTATCCTTGTTTATGGCATTTACAACTTGTTCCAACTCATCTAGGTATTCTTTTACTTTTCCCTTTCCCTCTGCTATCTCGTAAAGTGCAAGGGCATACCTTCTGTTCAAATACTCATACATGATCAGATACCTACCTTAGTTATAAAATCCTCAATAAGTTTCCTATGCTGTTTTTCGTCAATAGAACCTTCTAAAGCTTTTGAAGAAACTAACATAGCCAGATCAACTACTTGATTTTTTATATCATCCTGTGCTTTTTCCCTTTCTCTCTCGGCTTCAGTCTTTGCTCTTTTCAGTATAAGTTGTGCCTCATTTTGCGCATCTTTTACAATATTTGAGGAAACTTTATCAGCTTTTACTTTGTATTCCTCTACTATACTTTTACCTGTTTCTCTTGTATTACTTAACTGTTTTTCACTTTTCTCTTTCAAACTTTGAGCTTTTTTCATATTTTCTTCTGCACTGCTTATCTTACCTACAATTTCATTCTGTCTATTATCTATAGTTCTATTTACCCTGTCAAATAAAAAATGTTTTAAGATAAGAACAAGCAAACCAAAATTTATAATGGTAGCTATAATTCTAAATAAATTAAACTCCATATTATCCATACTACTCTATAAAAGCCTCCCTTCAGGCATCTAATAATAACAAGTATGATATTTACATCTTAAATACCAATAGAAGGGCAACCAAGAGTGCATAAATTGAAGTTGCCTCTGAAAATGCTGCACCAACAACCATAGTACCTATTATCTTCCCGCTTGCTTCCGGCTGCCTTGAAACTCCCTCAACAGCTTTTCCTGCTGCACTACCAGTTCCAATTCCTCCGCCAAGACATCCTATTGCAGCAAGACCTGCTCCAATTGCTGTCATTGCTGATACAAATGATTTTCCATCAATATTAACCATGTTTTTTCCTCCTTGAATTTATTAATTAATTTAATTTTCTTATATCTAAAAATATTATATAAGATTAATCCACTGCTCCTTCTGCTACAATTCTGATATTGACCATTGTCAGCATCATAAAAATAATCATTTGAATTGTTCCATCAAAGGCATCAAAGTACGCATGAAATGGAATAGGTATTACAAGCTGACCTAAACCAAAAGCCACATTCCCTAACTTATTATAAATCAAATCCACAATAACGACAGATGCTGTCATATTACCAAACAGTCTTAAAGTTAAAGACACAGGTAACATAATTCTTTCCAACAAATTTAAAGGCAGCATCGGGACAAAAGGTGAAAAATAAGCTAGGAAATAATGTCCCACTCCTATTTTCTGTATAGCATTAGCCTGAACAATTACAAAAGTTATCAAAGCAAATGCGGACACTACACTGATATCCAGCGTAGGCGGCTTAAAGCCAATTAATCCCAACAAATTCATAGTTAAAAGAAAAATTGCCAGTGTCCCTATGTAAGGCACAAAATTTTTATAAGACTTTCCCATATTTTCTTTTACCAGGGAATTAAAAGTCTGTACTAACATTTCCACTACTGTCTGTTTTTTATCCGGAACTTTTTTCAAATCTTTAGTAGCCCAGATTGCCAGCACAGTTAATACAGCTATTATTATCCACTGATAAAATATACTGGATGTAATATCAAACTTATATCCAAATAATCGTATAGAAAAAACCATAGGCAATAACTCTTCCAAATTATCACTCCCTTTCTATAAAATATAGCTTTAAGGATATTTCCTATTCATTTTTTAGATCTAATCCGTATAAAATTAAAGAGATAAAATGCAGGCTGTAGCCTACCAAGTAAGCAAACATACCGCTTTTATTATATCTAAAAAGTATTAATGCAATAACACATACTAACAATACCCTAAATATAAAGCACAGCAGAGAAATCGACCTGTAGGAATCCTTAAATTTAAAAAGTGCAATTTCTGTAGACACTGCATTTATAACAATATTTACATATGCAATCCCAAATCCAAGAAAAACAAATATTAAATAGCTCCTGAATTTGAAATTAATTCCTATCACAGTGAATATAAGAAGTATAATTATGTCTAAAAAAGCGATCTTTTTTAACATATGTATAACATCTTTGCTCATTTTCTTTCCTCCAACTTAGCTTGGTAACTATTATACATCTCATATAAAGATAAATAAAATCCCACATTCTATGCATTTACATTATATTTCGTCATTTATTGCAATTTTTAAAGAGTTGCCGCTTATTTTAAAATGAAATAAACATATATTTATAGAAATCATAAAGTAATTATACCATAAATTTTTTCAATAAACTAATAATTTTACAATAGAACATCAATTAAGAAAAGTCTTTATCAATAATAAAAGCTGCAGCACTTTTCAAAATTTAAATATTTTGAAAAGTGTTACAGCTTTTATACTAAGTGCAGTATAAACTGAAATATCACAGACTACATTTCCACTATCATAGCAGTACCCATTCCACCGCCTATACACAATGTTGCAAGACCTTTTTTACAATTTCTCTTCTTCATTTCATAAAGCAGTGTAACAAGTATTCTTGCACCGGAACATCCAACTGGGTGTCCAAGGGCTATTGCTCCGCCATTTACATTGACTTTGCTCATATCAAGCTCTAAATCTTTAGCTACAGCTACGCTTTGAGCTGCAAATGCCTCATTTAATTCTATTAAATCCATATCCTCTACTTTTAAATTAGCTTTTTTCATTGCCACTTTAGTCGCATAGAATGGACCATAACCCATTATTTTAGGATCCAGGCCCCTGGTACCATAGGAAACGACTCTAGCAAGTGGTTTTATTCCCAATTCTTTTGCTTTATCCGCACTCATTACTACCAATGCTGCCGCTGCATCATTTATTCCAGAAGCATTTCCTGCCGTAACAGTTCCGTCCTTTTTAAATGCCGGTCTTAGCTTGGACAAAATTTCAGCTGTAGTTCCAAATCTAGGGAATTCATCTGTATCAAAGATTATTTCTCCCTTTTTCCTGTCCTTTATAGTAACTGGAACTATTTCGTCTTTAAATCTTCCGCTTTTTATAGCCTTTTCAGCTTTTTGCTGTGACGATGCTGAAAACTCATCCTGCATTTCTCTGGTTATATGCCATTTTTCAGCTACATTTTCTGCAGTAATTCCCATATGATAATTATTGAAGGCATCAAACAATCCATCTCGAAGCATGGAATCCACTACTTTTTTGTCTCCCATTCTAGCTCCCCACCTGCTGTTTTCAAGTAAATATGGAGCAGCAGACATATTTTCCATTCCTCCGGCAACAACTATGTCATCGTCTCCAACTTTTATAAGTTGGGTTGCCAAACTAACTGCCCTAAGTCCCGAACCACAGAGCTTATTAATGGTAAATGCCGGAATTTCTACAGGAATACCTGCATATACGGCAGCTTGTCTTGCAGGATCCTGACCGAGACCTGCCTGTAATACATTTCCCATTATAACTTCATTTACAAGTTCTGGTTTAACATTTGCTCTTTTAAGTGCTTCCTTTATAACTATAGTTCCTAATTTCACAGCGGAAACGTTTTTCAGACTCCCACCAAATTTTCCTATAGGTGTTCTTACAGCGCTTGCAATAACTACATCTCTCATAATTAATCCTCCTAAATTAAGTTATCTATTCATAATTTACTAAGTTTTCTGTCATCCCCTTTATTATACTAGTTTAATAAAATTTTATCAATATTTTTGTTAAAAAAAAAACAAACTTTTTTATAATTATTTTTAAAGCTGTCAAGCAAAACTTTTACCACATTCAGTGCATCTATTATTTTTCTATATTAAAATGTTTCAGGATAGCCGCCACTATTCTCTTGGAGGCCTTACCGTCACCATATGGATTTATGGCCCTGCTCATCATGTTATACTCATTTTGATTTGATATAAGTTCATTTGCCAGTTTAACTATATTATCTTCATCAGTACCAACCAATTTTACTGTTCCTGCTTTTACAGCCTCCGGCCTTTCGGTAACACCTCTAAGTACCAGCACAGGCTTCCCAAGATGAGGTGCCTCTTCTTGAAGGCCGCCCGAATCAGTCATAACCATATAGCACCTATTCATTAAATTGTGGGTTTCCTTTGTGTCCAATGGAGGCAGCAAATGCACTCTTGGAGTATTGCCCAATATTCTGTACACCGCATTTTTTACTATTGGATTTAAATGCACAAGATATATAATTTCCACCCCGGCATTGTCCTTTACAATTTTTTTAAGGGCGTTGCAGATATTTTCAATTCCCCTGCCCCAGTTCTCTCTTCTATGAGCCGTTACCAATATAACTTTTCTATGTACATAGTCTATTTGGTTTAATTCATTATTGTTAAATACGTAACCCTGTTCCACTGTAAAGTTCATGGCATCTATAACCGTATTTCCCGTAACAAATATTTTATCTTCAGGTACACCTTCCCTGAGAAGATTATTTTTAGAACCCACAGTAGGTGCAAAATGCAAATCGGCTATAGCGCCTGTAAGTCTCCTGTTCATTTCCTCAGGAAAAGGGAAGTATTTATCGTAAGTCCTAAGCCCAGCTTCCACATGTCCCACTTCTATTTTTTTATAAAATGCTGCTAAAGCACCTGCAAAAGTGGTAGTAGTATCTCCATGAACAATAACCAAATTCGGCTTTTCTCTTTCAAATATGCCCTCAAGTCCCTGAAGTACTCTTGTAGTTATCCCTGTTAAAGTCTGTTTGCTTTTCATTATGTTAAGATCAAAATCCGGCCTGATCCCAAAAAGACTCAGAACCTGATCAAGCATTTGTCTATGCTGGGCGGTAACACATACTTTATTTTCTATACTATCTATCTTCCCAAGTTCTTTGACTAAGGGAGCCATTTTTATTGCTTCAGGTCTTGTGCCAAATATTGCAATACTCTTGATTTTTTTCATACAAAATCCTCCATTTTACTCTCTACGCTTAAAAAAACCAACTTTCCAAGCTATTAAAATTAAAATAATCATCACTATAATCAATAAAAAATAAGATCTCTGTGCATTTATCTCCATGGCTACTACAGAAAAACTACCAAGGATTGCACTTATAACATACATTATTATAACAGCCTGTTTTTGTGTAAGGCCCATATCCAGAAGTCTGTGGTGCAAATGTCCTCTGTCAGCCTGCATAATAGGTTTCCCATTTATTTTTCTCCTTATTACAGCAAACAAAGTATCATATATAGGTATACCAAGTGCAAGTATAGGCACAGCTATAGAAAAAGCAGCTGCAGATTTTACAGCTCCTTCAATAGATATGGACGCAAGAAGGAACCCCAATAATTGTGCCCCTGCATCACCCATAAATATAGATGCCGGATTAAAATTATAGGGTAAAAATCCCGCTATAGATCCTGCCAAGATAATTGTAAGTATAGCAGCTTCATTCCTTCCGTTCAGCATTGCTATGATAAAAATGGTTATAGAAGATATAAGGGCAATACCTGCAGCCAATCCATCCAGACCGTCTATCAAATTTAATGCATTCGTAACTCCAATCACCCACACCAGTGTCAGTGGAATAGACATTATTCCTATGTTTACAAATTGATACAAACTGCTGAAAGGATTGGTAATAAGTACTATCTTAATTCCATAAACCATTAGAACCAAGGTGGCAGCCAATTGAAATAACAATTTACACCAGGGCTTCATATTGAATTTATCGTCTATGAGTCCTCCTATTACTATTATG
Source organism: uncultured Clostridium sp. (assembly GCA_903789665.1). Classification (GTDB taxonomy): domain Bacteria; phylum Bacillota; class Clostridia; order Clostridiales; family Clostridiaceae; genus Clostridium_B; species Clostridium_B lapidicellarium. Next base: position 10,337 of record CAIFEX010000035.1, on the reverse strand, counting down.
GTGGCACCCAATATAAGCCCTATTTCAGAATTTGTGAGGCCGCCTGATTTTAAGAATAAAGTAACTATAAAAGAAATATATATGGCTATTCCACCTAAAAGCGGTATAGGTTTAGTATGTACTCTTCTATTATCTTTAGGGACATCCATAATATTCAGTTTTATAGCACATTTTCTAGCAAGTGGTGTAATAACAGCTGAAAGCACTGCTGAAACTATTGCAAATAGATATAATTTATTCATAATAACCTTCCTCGATTGCATCTTGTGTTTGTTATTCTGCTCTTTTTACACATATTAATTCAATTTGCGGTGCCTTTTCAAACCAATTAATTTCAGGTTGGTATTCTTCAGAATACACCACTCTTTTAATGCCGCAGGTAATTATTAATTTCTGGCATTCCGAACATGGCATATGAGTTACATATAGTGTAGAATTTTCCCTATCTTCTGGTGATACCTCAAGCAGACAATTTACCTCCGCATGAATTGTTCTCACACAATGATTGCCCTTCAAATAGCAGCCAACATCATCACAATGTGCCAGCCCCCTGGGACTTCCATTATAACCGGTACCCTTTATCCTTCTATTTTTAACAAGGACTGCCCCCACATGCAGTCTAGGGCATGTACTTCTTTCTGCAACTTTAAACGCTATATCCATAAAATAACTATCCCAATCTTTTCTCATCCATAAATGTCTCCTCGTTTCATAAGAATTACATTATATATTATAAACTATTAAAGAATATTTTAAAACAATTGCCGCTGCTTTTCATGTCCTAACATACAAAAGCCCACCTGATTTAAAGTGGGCCACGTACGTAGAGATCCATTTACTTGGTTCCAAACAATCTGTCTCCAGCATCTCCAAGTCCCGGTATTATATATCCGTTTTTATTTAATTTTTCATCTATATCTGCAGTAAATATATGTATATCAGGATGAGCTTTCATTACAGCTTTAATTCCCTGCCTTGCAGCTATCAGACACATAAGACGTATATTTTTCGCACCTTTTCTCTTCAACATAGAAATTGCATCTGTAGCCGAACCTCCTGTTGCCAGCATCGGATCCGTCACTATTATTTCCCTTTCTCCTATATCCTGTGGCAATTTACAGAAATATTCTACAGGTTTCAATGTGGTTTCATCCCTGTATAGCCCTATATGACCTACTCTTGCCGCAGGGATAAGCCTCAATACCCCGCTTACCATGCCAAGTCCTGCTCTCAGTATAGGTATTATGGCCACTTTTTTCCCAGACAGCATCTTACAAGTTGTCTTTGCTATAGGAGTTTCTATCTCCACATCTTCCGTTTGAAAATCTCTAGTTACTTCATAAGCCATAAGCATAGCCACTTCTTCCACAAGTTCCCTAAAATCCTTGGATCCTGTGTTTTTATCCCTTATCAGAGCCAATTTATGCAGTATAAGGGGATGATTTATTTGTGTTACATTGTCCATTTCAATTCCTCCAATTTGATTATTTACACTACACAGCTTAAATAAAGCTATAGTTTTTTACAGTCATTAACTACTTATTGTATTTTCTCTCTATCCCAGTAATCTTATCTATTCTCCTCTGATGCCTGCCTCCCTGAAACTCAGCAGATAAAAATGTATCTACTATATCAAGTGCAAGTCCTACACCTACTACCCTCTGACCTATCGCCAGAATATTGGCATTATTATGTTCCCTGCTCGCATGGGCACTGAAAGTATCTCCGCAAAGAGCCGCTCTCACTCCAGGCACTTTGTTTGCAGCAATGCTTATCCCGATACCAGTTCCACAGACCAATATTCCAAAATCATAATTCTTATTTGCAACATTTTGCGCAACCTTTAATGCATAATCTGGGTAATCACAGGAGTCTTCCGAAAAAGTTCCAAAATCCTCAATTTCTATATTTTTTACCTGTAAATGATCTATTATTTCCTTTTTCAGCGGAAAGCCTGCATGATCACTTCCTAAAGCAATTTTCATAAAAATACCTCCAAAATATATTTTAACTTTTCATACTACTGACATTTTATCATATACCCGCAAAAAAAGAAGATAACAACATTTAACCAATGTCCATATCTTCTCTTAATTTATTTATTAATAATAAAATACTGTATTTCAACTGACTATAGGTATACTCATATTCAGATATGCTTTTACCAAAAGGATCTTCTATCTCCTCGTCCAGAGAAACAAATTCATTTAAAGTATAAATCTTATTTACAAACTCGGAAAAATCTCTTTGCAATATGGCCTTTATACGTGAAGTCACAGCCAGAACAATTGTAAAATTTTCAACCATATTCCGGTTTATTTGAACGGCCTTTCTGCCGCTAATATCTACATTTATGTTTCTCTTTACAACCAATGCAGAGTTCCTGGAAGTTACACTGCCGTCAATTACACTTATACCGGCAGATGCAGCTTTTATATCTGATTTGCCGCATATAAAGTTAAATATAGCTTCAGCCATGCAGCTTCTACAAGTATTGCCCGTACAAACAAACAGTATATTTTTCATAAACCAATCCTCCCGGCAAAGCTCACACCAGATATTAATAAAATACCTGTCAAGATTGAACAGCTAAATGTGCAGCATTTTTTACACTCTTATAATATTAAATCCTGCGGACTTATTTAATCTATTCATTACAGCAACTCCTATGCCCTTTTCTTCAAAAGCTTCAGATAATATGATATCTACTTTTTTATCATCAAAACACCTGAGAGTTTCAAATAAATTTTTAGATACACTGAACATATTACTTCTGCTGCCTATAGAAATTACCAATCCGTTTTTATAAAAATCTTTTGTTTCATCTGTGGCAATTATCCCTACAGCTTTGTTTTCATCTATATAATTTTGCACCATTTCATTGATTTTTGCAACAGTTTTTTTCAAATCTCCCTTAATTATTTTCACAGGTGCTTTAGGGGCATAGTGCCTATATTTCATTCCCGGTGCCTTCGGTTTTATATTTTTATCCGGTTTTTTCATAACTGCAGGATCAATATAAGCTTTTTTATCCACTTCTCTCAGCATTTCAAGAGTTATTCCACCTGGTCTCAATACACAGCTGGGAGTAACTGTACAATCTATTACTGTAGATTCCACTCCTACCTGACACATTTCTCCACCTAATATAAAGTCAACTTTTCCATTTAAATCCTCTATACACCTTTCTACATCTGTGGGACTTGGACGTCCGGATATATTGGCAGAAGGTGCCGCAATAGGTACTCCTGAACTTTTAATAAATTCTTTGGCTATTACATTAGATGGCATTCTAATTCCTATACTGGGAAGCGATGCGCTGGTAACATCAGGTATAACATCTGATTTGGGAAGAATCAAGGTCATGGGTCCCGGCCAAAATTTTTCCATGAATTTATAAGCCATATCCGGTACATCGTGGACTAAAGTTTTTATCTGGTCTATATTCCATATATGTACAATTAAAGGGTTATCCTGCGGTCTCCCCTTAGCCTCAAAAATTTTTTTTACTGCTTTAGGATCAAGGGCATTGGCCCCAAGACCATAGACAGTTTCTGTCGGGAAAACTACAAGACCGCCCTCTCTTATTATTTTACCGGCTTCACCGATAATATCCTTATCCAATTTTTTTTCATCCACCATCTTTATTTTCGTATTCATTTAATAAACCACCTTTTTATATCTGAATATAAATAAGTTCTACAATACCCATACTATTACAAGACCCAAGATAATACCGCACAGTGTACCAAACGTACTCGTTATACCCTCCCACAGCTTTGAGGATTCAGGTATCATCTCTCCGCAAACCACATACAGCATTATCCCGGAAGCCATCGAAAGACATGCTCCCAACACATCTTGGGATATATTAGCTATGTATGTACCTGAAAAAGTTCCCAGAACTGTCGGGGACGCTGTAATAAAAGCATAAAAAAGTATTTTAGGGATTTTCACTTTAGATGCCATAAGAGGTGCTGACACGGCAATGCCCTCCGGTATATCATGAATTGCAATTATAATACTCATCTTCAGTCCCAAGGTACTGCCTCCTGCAAAACCAAACCCCATTATTATCCCTTCCGGAAAATTATGAATCATAAGTCCCAGGGAAGCCATAAACGCCATTTTCATATGCTTATTGCTGCTATTTATATTTACTTTCGCATCAATTATTGAAATGACTGCGATACCTAAAACTGCAAATATCACAGTAAGTCCAAAATTCCATTTTTCCACAGACTGGGGAATTAAATCAAACACAACCACAGATAACATTATACCCCCTGCAAATCCTATTATAAAACCCAAAAATTTATCAGACGGCTCTCTTATTATCACTCCCAGCGAAGCTCCCACCATAGTACCTACAAGAGATACAAAACTTCCTACTATAACTATATCAATTAAATTCATACCTCAAAAAATCACCCTATGTTTATTATTTATATTTCATATTTATTTCAATGTGCTGTAAGATATGAATTATATTTTTATTTTTTATTTTTCAACACGTAATTTTCCGAGTTGTTCCTATAAAATTTTATCTTTTCTATAGATTCTTTTGTAAAGTTGGCATATACACAGCTTTTATAAACTGTATCTAAAAATGGATATTTATTTAATTCCCCTCTTTTTATTATAGTATAATAAAATTCCTCTTTAGGATATATAATTTTTAATTTGGCATATTCATGGGCAACATACGCATGTCTTTTAAGGAATTCCCTGTGTACAGGTATCATTCTGTCATTTCTAAACTTAGATATTGAGATAAAAATAATTTTAAATTCACTTCGGCCTGTATTTTTTTGTACATAGTCTTCCACATGTACAAATACAATTTTATCACATATTATATTTAACCTGCTATTTTTTATTCCTATATTTACTTTCAACCTATATCCATCGTAAGTAAAACTTAATGAAGCATTATCAACTTTTACAATAATAGCTAGAAAAATAAGTATTTCAAGTATTATAAGATAAGTCGTGTAAAATGTATAAAATTTACCCGTTAGAATAAAGTACCCGGGAAGCATAAAAAAAATAAGGCCTGTAGAAAGCATTAATATTCTATGAGATCTTTTTTGCTTCCTAATAGCTTTATCTATATTCATACCTTCCCGCTAGGTGGAGTTTAACGGTTATTCAACTCCTTTCCGCTTTATTAATTATCTATACTGCAAATCCACCATAACCTCTGCATATATTCATCAGTCATTTCCAATAGTTTTCATCTTTTCTGCCTGATCTGAAGTTATAAGGGCATCTACCATCTCATCTATATCACCATCTAAAAATGAATCCAATTTATACAATGTCATCCCTATTCTATGATCTGTGACTCTTCCCTGAGGGTAATTGTATGTCCTTATTCTCTCACTTCTATCACCTGTTCCAACCTGACTTCTTCTATTTTCAGCTATGCTTGCATTCCTCTCGGCCTCTGCCTTCTTATAGAGTCTTGACTTAAGGACCTTCATAGCTTTTTCCTTATTTTTAAGCTGAGATTTTTCATCCTGGCAGGATACTACAAGCCCAGTAGGCAGATGTGTAATTCTAACTGCTGAATCCGTAGTATTTACACATTGTCCACCATGGCCTGAAGCCCTGAAAACATCTATTCTTATATCATTCGGGTTCACCTTTACCTCTACATCATCCACTTCCGGAAGTACTGCCACAGTTGCAGTAGAAGTATGGATTCTGCCGCTGGATTCCGTATCCGGAACTCTTTGAACCCTGTGAGTGCCGCTTTCATATTTCAATCTGCTGTAAGCACCTTTTCCTTTTACCATGAATACAATCTCTTTAAATCCTCCTATATCTGTGGCATTTAAACTCATCGTCTCTATTCCCCAGCCCTTACGTTCCGCATACCTGGTATACATTCTTGTAAGATCTGCCGCAAATAAAGCAGCTTCTTCTCCTCCCGCTCCAGCTCTTATTTCTACAAATACGTTCCTGTCATCATTCGGATCTTTGGGAATGAGAAGAACTTTTAAATCATCTTCAATTTTATCTATACGTTCCGTAAGATTCTTTATTTCCTCCTGTTCCATTTCTTTCATTTCTTTATCCGTTTCTTCTTTAAGCATTTCCCTATTATCCTTCAGATCCTGAAGTGCCTTTTTATACTCCCTGTACTTTAAAACAACTTCTTCCATCTCAGCGTTTTCCTTGCACAGTTTTTGCCACTCTTTCTGATTTTTTATAACTTCAGGATCACTTATTTTAATAGATAATTCTTCGTATTTATTCTCTATGAAATTAAGTCTTTCTAACATAATTTTTATCACTCCGTATAAATATTTTCACAATATATTATTATATCATAATATTTTTATCCATATCAATAAATTTACTTTACAGCTTTCACAACTGCACTCATTACTCTGTCCCTTTTAGATAGATCTTTTACACAGGATATATCTTGGAAACCATGTTTTTGTAAGATACAGCCCACTTCATCTTTTTGATCATCACCTATTTCAAACATCAGCACTCCATTTTTATCTAAAACTTTCAAACCTTCCTCTGCTATTTTCCTGTAAAACACCAACCCGTCTTCTCCTCCGCATAGTGCTTCATAGGGCTCATAATTTTTCACATCGTCCATCAGCGTACCTATCACATTCTTTTTTATATAGGGCGGGTTTGATATTATCATTTGAAATTTCATTTTGTTCTCAATGAAATACTCAAGCAAATCACTTCTTATTATCTGAACTCTTTCCTGCAGAGAAAGTCTTTTCATATTTTCAGCAGTAACTTTCAGGGCCATGGAAGATATATCGCAGCATTTTACATTTACATCATCCGTGAATTTAGCTATGGACAATCCAATGGCCCCGCTTCCACAGCAAAGATCACATATATTGTGAAAATTATTATTTTTTATCTTCTGCAGAGCCTGCTCTACCAGGATCTCTGTATCAGGTCTCGGTATCAATACACCAGGTTTTATAAAAAAATTCAATCCCATAAATTCGCATTCTCCCAGTATATATTTTACAGGCATTCTTTTTTCCCTCAATTTCAAATACCTATAATAATCTTCGGCTTCTTTTTCAGTAACTTCATAATTTCTATTTATAATTATAAACAACCTATCCTTATTCATAGCCTTCCCCAAAAGAAGCTGTGCATCCAGAATATAACTGCATATTCCTCTATTTTTAAGGATCTTATACCCATATTTCAAAAGTTCTCCTATTTTGCTTTTCATAATAGTAGTTCTCCATTTTCATTGAATTTGATCTATTTTACTCTCTATTCCTTCAGCAGATTTTAGTGCTGCAATAGCTACCTCCAGCTGGTCGTAATCAGGTTCTCTTGTAGTCAGTTTTTGAAGTATAAGCCCCGGGTAAGATAAAATTCTTGTTAAAAATCCGTCATTTCGACCCATCCACCTTATAAGTTCATAGGTTATCCCTGATACAAGAGGTAATAATACCACTCTAAACAAGATTCTCCGCCAAATACTCCCCCAACCAGTTAATGAAAAAAGTATTATACTAACTATCATTACCAAAAATAAAAAATTTGTACCGCACCTTGGATGAAGCCTTCCAAATCCAGCTGCATTTTCAGGTGTCAATTCCCTTCCATTTTCATAACAAAAAATGGTCTTATGTTCAGCACCATGATATTGAAATATCCTTTCTATGTCGGACATTTTACTTATAGCATATATATATATCAAAAATACAGAAACTCTAATTATACCTTCCACTATATTTAAAGAAATAGTATTTTCTATTCCAAATTTCTTAAATATATTTGCTGTAAAAGTTGGAAATATAAAAAACAATAAAATTGCTATCCCCAGAGATACTAAAAGAGTTAAACCCACCAATACAGTTTCACTTTTTTCCTTAAATATACTTTCAAACCAATTGTCAAACTTAGTAGGTTCTTCTTCATCCTGGAAAAACGATGCCGAATAATTCATTGTATTTATACCTATGATAAGTGATTCTATTAAAGATACAAAACCTCTTATAACAGGCAATCCCAAAAATTTATTTTTTTTACTGTAAGGTATACTTTCCTCTCTATTAACTACAATCTCACCGTCGGATTTTCTAACTGCAGTAGCTATACCTCTACTTCCTCTCATCATAACCCCCTCTATTACAGCTTGACCTCCAACAGATATTTCACTAGACACTGTACTTCACCCTCTTATCGCATTTTATTATAAAATCTAATGCAAATTTCTTATATAATCAAATATATTCTAACACAAGATGAATAATTTTATTGACTTAAAAATATAGCTATGTTATAATACAGAAGTTAAAATTAGGGTTTTGTCATTAAATGCAAAAGAGGTGAACGATATGAAAAAAGGCATACATCCAGAGTACTACCACGATGCGGTAGTCAAGTGTGCATGTGGAAACACTTTTACAACTGGTTCAACAAAAAAAGAGTTGAAAGTGGAAATATGTTCTAAATGCCATCCCTTCTTCACTGGTAAACAAAAGAGAGTTGACGCTGGTGGAAGAGTTGATAAGTTCTTAAAGAAATTTAACTTGAAGAATGAAAATTAATTATAATTTGTTATGGGAACTGTCTTTAAAAATAGAGACAGCTCCCTATTTTTAATATTTATTTAATGCAATGCAATGATTTATTTAATTCCATTTTACTGGCAACATTCATGAATTCCCTATTGTTTTTGGTTTTTGCCAGCAAATTTATCAGCTGTTCAGTAATATTTTGAGTATTATTATCATCATATAAAATTTTTCTTATATTATAGGCAGTTTCCCTTTCCAGTTGGCTTTCAAAAAGCAGATCTTCTCTCCTCGTACCAGATTTATATATATCTATAGCAGGGAATATCCGTCTTTCTTGAAGTTTTCTATCTAAGTGCACTTCCATATTTCCGGTGCCCTTAAACTCCTCAAATATCATATCATCCATTCTGCTTCCAGTTTCAATCAGTGCAGTGGCAAGTATAGTCAAACTTCCTCCTTCTTCTATATTTCTAGCTGCACCAAAAAATTTTTTAGGCATTATAAGAGCTCCCGGATCCAGTCCTCCTGAAAGAGTCCTGCCAGTTGGAGTTATAGTCAGGTTATATGCTCTGGAGAGCCTTGTAATACTGTCCAAAAGTATTACTACATCCTGACCCTGCTCCACCATCCTCTTGGTCCTCTCAAGTACCATATAGGCAACTTTGGTATGGTGCTCCGGTTCTTCGTCAAAGGTGGAATAAATAACTTCCCCTTTTATAGATCTCTGCATGTCGGTAACTTCTTCTGGCCTCTCATCTATGAGCAGCACTATAAGTTTCATTTCCGGGTGATTTTGTGAAATACTCTGGGCTATTTTTTTTAGAAGAGTTGTTTTACCTGCTTTAGGGGGGGCAACTATAATTCCTCTCTGTCCTTTACCTATAGGTGATATTATATCCATAAGTCTTGTAGAAAGATTTGAGCTATTGGTTTCTAATCTCAATCTCTGGTTGGGATATATAGGAGTGAGCGTTTCAAAGGGTTCTCTTCCAACTGCTTTTTCCGGATTCTCTCCATTTACTCTCTGTACATAAAGTAAGGCTTTAAATTTTTCCCCTTCTTTTGGAATTCTAACTTTTCCGCAAACCTCATCACCGGTTTTTAAATTAAACCTTCTTATTTGCGATGGAGATACATATATATCATCGGGACCCGTAAGATAATTCTTACCTCTTAAAAATCCGTAGTTATTATTTTCAATAATCTCAAGTACTCCTCTTGCACTGTCAGATTCATTTATCATTTCCTTGAGCTTTTCCCTTTTTTCCTCACCGCTTGTTTTCTGTTCCTGAAACTTAGAGCTATGAATTTTATTCTCCGATGATTTTCCAGTATGGACCGATTCGCCATGATTATTGATTTCTTCATTTTTAGGGCTTATTTTTTCTCTGAGAACAACACCGTTCTTACTTATATATGCAGGAGAAACCCTTTTTATTTTTTCAATCAATTCAGATTTTTTATATTTAGATATATTCTTTATCTCTAAGGCTTTTGCAATATCCTTCAATTTTGCAACCGTCATATTATCTATATCTTTACTGTTCAAAAAGCAACACCTCACAATTATTAAATTTTATATATTTTGAAACAATGCTGGGAAATATTGAAATAAAATTGGAAATATACTTATAGAAAGGTTACACTTCAGATTATATTATACGTTTTTTCTAGATTTTAATCCATTAGGTATATATTTTCCTATATTTTAAGTGTAAAACTTATTTTAAAACTATGCAACATATTTCTATAAATAAGATCGTGTCAATTTACTGTAGGTTAAAAAGCTACAGACTTTCCCTGCAA
>CAIFEX010000034.1 GCA_903789665.1 uncultured Clostridium sp. | reverse complement strand
TAGAAAATATCGTAAAGGAAGGCAAAACGAAAGGCATGGAAGAAGGCAGAAAAGAAGGCAGAAAAGATGGCCTTCTTCAGGGCCTGGAAAAGTTAATTTATATCAAGTTTTCCGATACTTCCTGTATGGACAGTATAAGAGAGGTAGAGGACGAAAATACTTTGAGCTCCATTTTTGAGGATGCCGCCAGGAGCAGTTCCATTGGAGAGTTTAAAGAAAAGCTGGAGCAGAGAAAGTTGAATTGATATACATGGTTGATTTCCGGACGAAATCCGGAAATCTTCATTTTTTATTTTTCGGACTGCCAGGTGGACATGCAGCCGTTGGGATTTTGCCAGGATTTTGCCGGGATTTTGCCGGGTGGACATGCAACCCCCGGGGGTCATGAACAAACTGTGAACAAATCCCCCCAACATTCATCTGCTTTTCGAGCCAAGCCATAGACTCATATGACCTTGGTATCACAGCAGTTAACGGGGATCAATCTGAATTGAAAAAAGTCAGGCTGCCGCAAATGTTGTGAATAAAGTGTAAATGATTGGACAAGCAAGACAAGCAATCAGTTCCAGGAACACAAGTAGGACAAGCAACCAGTCCCGGCAAGTTCAGTCAGCTCAGCAAGTAGACAAGCGACTGTCTCTAAACCAGCTGTTTCAACCGAGATAATTGCCTACATAGCTGTTTTCACATCTCTTACAATTTTTTCAGACGGATAAATATTTGCAGAGTGGGTAAAAATGATAAATTTTTGGGGATTGATGTTCAGATTGCTTGATTTTCAGCTGAAATTGAAAATTATCTTCTTTCTTTGAACTTTTCTACAGTGATATGTTATAATGAAAAAAATGAGGCTTTTAGCGTGGTGAATTTATGAATTTAGGTGAGAAAATAAGAAATTTAAGAAAATCCAAAAAAATGAGTATTGAGCAGCTTTCAAAAATATCCGGTCTTAGTATGGGGCTTATAAGTCAGATGGAGAGAAATATAACCACCCCTTCAGTGTGGTCTCTTTGGGAAGTAGCCAAGGCTCTTGATGTGCGTATAAATTATTTTTTTGATGAATATGATAAGTCGCTTCCGATTGTGAAAAAAATAGCAGGAAAACTATAACTCTTCCCAATTCTAATGTTACATATGAGCTTTTGAGCCCTAATTTAAAGAAAAAAATTGAGTTCCTTCTGGTAAAAATTGAACCTGGCATGTGCACTTCTTATGAACAGATTTCCCATGAGGGTGAAGAGTGCGGATATGTAGTCAAGGGAACCATGAAGGTGAAGTGGGGAAGCAAGGAATATGTATTGGAAGAAGGCGACAGCATATATCTTGACAGCAATGTTCCCCACAGGTACATAAATGTAGGTGAAGATACTGTGATTTCCGTATGGGCAATGACTCCGCCGAGCTTTTAGAAGAAACTGACGGGCAAATGCTCTATAAGAGTGGTATTTCTACAGAAGGCTGTGGGAAAAACTATTCAAGTCAGTGTGGTATTTATACGGAAGAAGCGTTCAGAGAGAATACGTGGTAAAATCAAGTGGTTATATGTGGTGGATTTTCGGCAGATGCCGAAAATTTTCTTTTTTATTTAATTGATAATTGTATTGAAAATTGATTATACTAAAATATAAGCTATTTATCATAAATTGTGAAATATCGTATTTGATAACCTGTCCATCCTTGGAACTCTAATCCTGTTATATATAGTTCCGGTTTATATTATCCTGTCCACACTCTAATCTGCGCTATGATTATAACTCTGTATCCAGCTTGTCAATTTCTAAATCTCCTTGCTCTTTACTGGTTATTAATTACTTATTTTCCAATTTACTTAAAGATTATGATAGTTAACCATTTGATTTAACCGTTCGTTTCAATTATCCTGCAAGTTAGATTATTATGTGATTGTTTTATAACCAATTTTGTAATTAATCGGTAGTTTGTCCGCTGACGTTTACACACCTGCCAAATGCCTGTTATGACTTGTCCACCACTGTTTATCCACTGCCAGCTGTGAATTGTCAGCTTTAAACTGTTAACTTGTCTACTGACGATTAGCTATTGCCCAATGCTTATTATGCTTGTCCACCGCTCCTTGTCCATTGTTAATTGTGACTTGTCCATTGTTAATAAATATTTCGAGCTTTTATTATTCTAAATACAAAATTTTTTTAAAATATAGCAGGAATATTCAAGTTAGTGAAGAATATTATATATATACATAAAAATATTTAATATAATGAATTATTATATATAGTTGTAAGAGGTGAAAGGAATGACAGAAAACGTTAAAAAAAAGAAATTGACATTAGTTTCGTTGTCTTTAATGTGTGTTACAACCGTATTCATGTTCACTAATATTCCAAGATCATTTTTGCTTATGGGGTATTCTGCAATTCCCTGGTATATTTTATCGGCAGTTGCTTTCTTTGTACCCTTCGCATTTATGATAGCAGAATATGGTGCGGCTTTTAAAAATGAAAAAGGAGGGATATATTCCTGGCTTGAAAAGTCGGTAGGTCCCAAATATGCTTTCATAGGAATAATAATGTGGTATGTGGGCTGGCTTGTATGGGTGGTTTTGACCTGCACGTCCATATGGGTTCACTTTTCAACCATCTTGTTTGGAAGGGACACTACATCCACCTGGAGTTTTCTCGGGATGGGTTCCACCAAAAGTGTGGGTATATTGGCAATAATCTTTATTGTCTCTCTTACTTTCATTGCAACGAGAGGGCTTGACAAAATAATTAAAATAACCTCTCTTGGGGGTATTTCCGTCGGGTTTATAAATATCGTGGCCTATGTGGGAGCCATAGTTGTGCTTGTACTTAACCACGGCCATATAGCACAGGCCATAAACCTGCACTCCTTTGTCAGCTCACCGAACCCGGCGTACGGCAGTACCATTTCGATATTGTCCTTTGTCACTTTTTCCATAGTCGCCTATGGAGGCATAGAAGTCATGGGAGGTGTGGTGGACCAGACCGAGGATCCGGAAAGAACGTTTCCAAAAGGGATAATTATAGGAGCTTCTTTCATTGCCATTGCCTATGCGGTGGGTATATTTGCAGTAGGCATATTTACCAACTGGTCACAGGTGCTGTCCGGGAAAAATATAAATACCGTAAATGCAGTTATAATTGTAATGAACAATTTGGGGTATCAGATTGGATCCGGGTTGGGACTGGACCAGGCCGGCTGCCTTAACTTTGGAAGATGGGTGGCCAGGTTTGCAGGATTATCCATGTTTCTCACCTATGTAGGGTCTCTCATAAATGTATCCTATTCGCCGCTCAAGCAGATGATAGAAGGGGTGCCTAAAAAATTATGGCCCGGGAAATTAGGCGAACTTTCCGACGATATGCCTAAAAATGCCATGTGGGCCCAGTGCATAATTATAGTTATAATTCTTGCACTTGTAAGCTTTGGAGGTGAGGGCGCAAATAAATTTTTCAACAAACTTGTTCTGATGACCAATGTAGCCATGACACTGCCCTATGTGTTCATAACCGGGGCATTTCCGAGGTTTAAGAAAAACAAGTCCATTAAGAAATCCTTCAGCATGTTCAAGACGCGTAGAAGTGTCATGCTCTGGTCGGTACTTTCTACACTGACGGTTGGTTTTGCAAATTTCTTTTCCATAATACAGCCGGCTGTGGAAGGCGATTTAAGTACGACGCTCTGGATTATAGCAGGGCCTGCTGTGTTTGCACTTATTGCACTAATGCTCTATAGAAGATATGAAAAATTGATGAAAAATGAAATCTAGAAAGGGAGTGAATTTTGACAGCCTAAAGTAAAAAATTGTCTCTGGGCTGTTGATAACTAATGAAGATATTTGACGGACATTCTGATATTTTAACTGATGTTACTATAAAAAGATCAAAAGGTGAAAGAAATGTATTAAGGAAATATCATATTGACAGGCTCAAAAAAGGCGGCGTGGCGGCCACCATACTTGTAAATTGGGTGGATCCTCCCTATGACAAAAACCCTATGGACAGGATGGTCCAGATTTTAGGTGCCACCTTCGAAGAAATCGGAGAGATGGGAGACTGTGCTGCTGTAGCCTATAATGCGGAGGACATTGAAAATATCCAGAAACAGGGCAAATTGGCTATAATCTTGGGATTTGAAGGTTTGAGCGGGCTCGGTAAAAATGTAAGCTTTTTAAATGCACTTTACGCCCTTGGCATAAGGCATGCAATGCTTACGTGGAATGAAGAAAATGAGTTTGCAACTGGAGTTTCAAGCCCCAACAAGGACAGGGGAGTCACGGATCTTGGGATACAGGCTCTTGAAAAGATGGAGAAGCTGGGAATGATAGTAGATGTGTCCCATGCAAACGAAAAGACCTTCTGGGATGTATATGAGAATACGGAGAAACCTTTTATAGCGTCCCACTCCAACTGCTATGCTGTTTGTCCAAATGCCAGAAATCTGAAGGATGATCAGATAAAGGCACTGGCAGGGAGGGGCGGAGTAATGGGAATGAACGCTTGGCCTGATTTTATAAGCAGCGACGGGAAACCCACCCTTGAAAAATTTGCGGATCATGTGGACCATATTGTAGAACTTGTGGGAATTGACCATATTAGCCTGGGATTTGACTTTTGCGACTTTTTGGATTCCGGATCCACCCAGAGCTTTCAGGAAACAGCCCTGACTGCAACTCCGGAAATTGAAAATGCCTCTGAGATTCCAAATTTTTTGAGAGTACTTAAAAAAAGAGGTTATAATGAAGAAGAACTGAAAAAAATCTCATATAAAAATATAATGAGGGTTGTCAGGGAAATTTTAGGATAAATTTGAATCCATATATATGGTAAAGCGCACTTTGATTAGGTTTTTAAGACCTTTTAAAGTGCGCTTGTTGTTTTATTATTTTAAAAATTGCAAAATATTAGACAATTCTAATGTAATTTTTATACATAAAAAATAAAAATTACAAAAATCTTCTTAATTATAGGTTTATTTTTAGAAAAAGAGGTGATATAATTACCTTGAACTATATATTACATATTTATGAATTAAGTTACATTTTAATTACAATTTAAAACATTTTCATAAGTGCTTAATTTTAGTTCCCACAATGCGTAATTGATGGTTAACTTATATTTTTTTATAAACAGTTCATATAATGCAATAATTATCAATATAATTTATGTGTAGAGCAGTTTGTACAATAAAAATATAATTTTATTATGATATGGAAACGGGTGTGAGAATATGAATAGTTTTAATCAACAAAACAACGATAAATACAATAAATTACAGGAACCTTCTGTATTAGACATTTTTGGTGATGAAACTCTGGAAATGCAAGTTCAACAGCTTAAAAATGACGTAGAAAAAAATACTGAACTTTTAAATGAAAGCAAGGAACTTAACAAAAAAATTACAGAATTCATATCTAATATTTCTCATGAACTAAAAACACCTCTCAACGTTATTTTTTCTGCAATACAGGTATTGGGACTATATAAGGATTATACGGATGAAAATTATGTTAACAAGCAAAGTCAGTATCTTACGATTATGAAACAGAACTGTTACAGACTTATGAGGCTTATAAATAATCTACTGGATGTAAGTAAACTGGACTCCGGATTTATAAAATTGAATCTTCATAATAGGAACATAGTGAGTGTGGTTGAGGACATTACCTCTTCATTGGCGCCTTATGTGGAAGACAAGGGAATCAACCTGGTTTTTGACACCAATGTGGAGGAAAAGATAATGGCAGTTGATTCTGATAAAATAGAGAGAATAATCTTGAATTTACTTTCAAATGCAGTAAAATTTACCCCTAAGAATGGTGAAATATATGTAAATGTCGAAGATGAAGGGGATAATGTATATATCAAAGTAAGAGACACTGGTGTCGGAATACCGGAGGACAAACTTAAAGTAATATTTGAAAGATTTGGGCAGGTGGGTGGGAATAATATCAACAACAGCAAAGGCAGCGGCATAGGCCTTTACCTGGTTAAATCTTTTGTGGAGCTCCACGGTGGAGAAATAAGTGTAAAGAGCACTCTGAATGTAGGAAGCGAATTTACGATAAAACTTCCTGTAAAGGTTATAGACGAAGAAAAATGTATAGATGATGACTGCGGAAACAGAAAAGAGCAGATAGGCATGGAATTTCCGGATATATCGGATATATACTATAAATAAAATCAACTGTATGTAGATTTTATTTCCGCTTTTATAAGTGATATAATGTTTTGGTAAAAGCGGGGTGATGGCATGAGCAAAATTGAAGGAACCGGATGTGACATATTGGTTCCCTTTAGTGAGAGAAAACCGTTGAAGGAAATAGAACACAGCATTACAAAAAGGTACAGGACTCATATATGGTCGAAATTTGTAAAAGCCATAAACGACTATCACCTGGTAGAAGAGGGGGATAGAGTTGCAGTGGCGGTGTCCGGGGGCAAGGACAGCCTTCTTATGGCCAAATTGTTTCAGGAACTTAAAAAACACTGGAGGGTGGACTTCGATCTGGAATTTATTTCCATGGATCCGGGGTATCACGAGAGTATCCGGAAACTTCTGGAAAGCAACTGCAGTTATCTGAATATTCCTGTGCACATTTTTGAGTCCAATATTTTCCATGTTGTGGATAAAATCGCCAGGGATTATCCCTGTTACATGTGTGCAAAGATGAGAAGAGGGGCACTTTATACAAAAGCCCGGGAACTTGGGTGCAATAAACTTGCTTTGGGCCACCATTTCAACGATGTGATAGAGACGACCCTTCTTAATCTTCTGTATTCCGGAAGTTTTAAAACCATGCTCCCTAAATTGAAGTCCAAAAATTTCGAGGGACTGGAACTCATAAGGCCTCTTTATTATGTAAAGGAAATTTATATCAAACGCTTTATACAGGGCAGCGGCATATGGCCCCTTAACTGTGCCTGCATGGTGGAAGCGGAAAGAACGGGCAATAAGAGGTATGAGATAAAGGATCTTATAGCGGAACTCAAGAAAAAATACAAAGATATAGACAACTCCATCTTTCATGCGGCCGAAAATGTGAATTTGGACGGCATACTGGCCTGGAAACAGGGTGGAGAAAGGCATTCTTTCCTGGAAAACTACGATGAGGGGCAGGGTAAAAAATGACGAAGTTGTGGGGAAAACTCATAAAGAATAATAGGATAGTTAAGGATAAGGTGATCACCTTAGACAGTGGAGAAGATTACCAGGAGGACTTGAAGAACTGCATAATCAAGATCTGCAGTGAATTTGACATTGAAAAACCCTACTGGCTTCCCACTAACCTCGATGAGTACAACAGGAGAAGAAAGACTACCTTCAACCAGGATAATTTTATAGACAGATTTCCCTTTGATAAATTTGTCATAGAGGAAATTAATGCGAAAAAGCGGAGAAAAGGGCGCGGCGTCAAAAAATAAAATAGAGATTTCCGGCGCCGGCCGAAAATCTGAATTGGATAAGTTAGCTGTCAAATATAACTACAAATTTTATGGAATATATGTCTGCCAGTTCTCTTGAATTTGTACCGTCCTCCCTCAGTATTATATAGCTTATTCCCACGTTTTCCAGTATACCTGTTCGGTCCTGGAGGGTCCCGGTACCAAGCAGAAATGTGACTCTCACTCTTTTCCCTATCTGGGTCCTTAAGTAACCTTGAACATAATTTATGTCCTGCTGCACTGGTGAACCCGGTGCCATTTCAAAACTGGTAGGTGTAGGCGTGATGTGCTGCTGTGCCTGTGAAGGCGTCTGGGTTTGTCTTGCCTTATCTGTCTTATCGGAATTTAAAGATGCAGTTTCCGGCATCTCCACTTCTGGCATTATCTCTGGTGCCATTGGCATAGTCCTGAAATAGTCAGGATAATTTGATATCATTAAAATACCTCCGTGATATATTAATTAATTTAAAATTTACATATTGTCCATTGTTAATTGTCCATTGCCTAAGTTTGTGCATAGAGTTCTGTCGGATCGTAAAAGCAGTGGTTCAGTATCTTTATCTGGAAAATCCCTACTCCGTTTGGAGGAAACATGTTGGGACATGGAGCATAGGGATTGAAGTACCATAGAGAATAGCCTATGTTAAATAGTCTGTTGCCCGCAAGTGCCCAGTCTGCTATGTCATAGTGTATTTGATCGGGGGGAGTGGACCAGACATTTTGGTTATTGGGTACGCCGTTTATTTCAGTGCGCATGCAGTCGAACTGGCCGGTCTGGAAAAGTATGCGTCTTAAATCTCCCTGGCCTATTCTGTGGTATTCCCCGTAGGGAACCCTGACTCTGTTCATAATAGTGGTAGCTACAGCCCTCATTCCGGTGTCTCCCTCCCCGCCGGCCTCGCATTTTATGATTCTGGCAAGAAGTTCCCTGTCTGAAAAAGCCATAGGCTTTCACCTCCATATTTTATTTACAATACTATTTTATTTGAAAAAGTTTAAAAGGTTACAATTATTTATTTGTTTGCCCACCGCCAACTGTCAATTGCCCATTGTCAATTGTATAAATTTCTTTCGGGCCTCTATAAAAATTTTTTTTGTTGTTATATAATAAGTTATGTATATTTCATGATAAAAGGAAAGAGAGGTAAATTATATGGTGAATAAGAAAAAATTTCTAAGCCCCCTTTTAACTGCGCTGGCAGTAACCCTGGCACTTGGAATTCCGACTGCAGGTGTACAAGCAGCGACAGACCAAATACCGACAACCAGGATTGGCGAGGGTGACAGAATAGGTACTGCTGACCAGCTGGCCATAGAGCAGTTTAAAACTTCCAAGAATGTAGTGCTTGTAAATGGCTACGGTTATGCAGATGCTGTAAGTGCCACTCCTCTGGCAAAGCAGCTCGACGCCCCTATACTTTTAACCCACGGGGAGGATACTCTGGAATCTGAAGTATCTTCAACCATGGACCAGCTTGGAGCAGCTAATGTATACATAATAGGCGGAACCGGAGTTGTATCTCAATCCATGGAAGATAATTTGAAAACTAAATACGGTGATGAAAAAGTTCAGCGTATACAAGGTACTACTGACACTACCAGAATGGGTACAAATGCGGCAGTTGCCCAGAAAGTGCTTGATATGGGCGGTAAAAAATCCGCAGTTCTTGTAAATGGACAGGATGGATATGCTGATTCTCTTTCAGTAGCTTCCATCGCCGCCCAGAATGGATATCCCGTTTTGTTTGCAAATAAACAGGAAGTGCCTTCTGTAGTCAAGGATGTAATAACTTCCAACAGCTTGAGCAATATACAGGCTGCAGGTGGAAGCGGAGTGCTTCCCGAAGTCGTGGTTGATTCTGTGAATGCATCCAAGATTACCGACGATTCCAACATGGCAAATAGATTTGCCACCAACCTGGCAATATTGAATCATTTTAAGAGCAGTCTTGATTTCAATACTGTATATGTGGCAGCAGGCGGTGCATCCGATGATCAGTTTGCAGATGCCCTGGTAGCTTCTGCAGCAGCAGCAAAGACCGATTCCCCTGTAGTGCTCAGCGGAGTTGGTGCAGGTGAAGATCAGATAATAGATGCCAATGCTTATATATTGGGTAATGCAGACAGCAGCTCCAAAGCTGTAATAGTTGGAGGAACAGCTTCTGTTTCACAGGAAATACAGACAACCCTTGAAAATGGTGAAGATTTCGAAGTTATAGGCATTGAATAAAAAAAGATCCCCTTTAGGAGCGGTCAGATAGGGATTTATAATTCCTAAAAAATTCGGCATAGTCGTTGATTTGCGGCTATGCCGTTTTTGGTTTAGTTTGACAAATCGATAGCGCCAATGCAGTTATAGAAAATCTGAATCCGCTGAGTTCTGCGACTATCCACCTTTTCAGCCTTGAATACAATAATTTTGTCAATGAATTCCCGGATAATTTCTGCATCCAATTCTGTAATTTCTGTGTACTTTTTAACCAGTGCCAAAAAGCGGTCGGTATTGAGGGACTGTTCATTTGCTGTATCAATAGTATATTTTAATTCAGTTATCCTTTCTTCCAGTGCCTTCTGCTCGGCTTCATATTCAGCCGACATCTTGTAAAAACGCTCTTCGGGAATTTTGCCCATCACATTGTCTTCATATAGCTTTTGAATGATTTTGTCTATGTCAGCAATGCGAGTCTGTGCTTGTTCGTATTCCTTTTGACTTTGGCGGAGTTCTTTGGCAAGCTCCTTTTCTGAATTATTCATAACTATACGGATGAATTCCTGTTCATGGTCTTTGGCAAAGGACATTACACGTCTTAAGTCCTCCAGCAAAAGCTGTTCCACTACAACATTGCGTATCTGGTGTGAACTGCACATCCCCTTTTTCTTACGGTAAGTAGCACAAACGAAGTATTCCTTATCGCGTGACCATCCCTTTCCTCTAACTTGATACAGCTTCGCCCCACAGTCGGCACAGAACATCATACCTGAAAGCATTCCCATTTCACCTAATCGTGATGGTCTTCGCTTGCCATCTCTGATTTTCTGCACTGTTTCCCAAGTGCCCTCATCGATAATTGCTTCATGTGTATTTTTGAAAACCATCCAATCTTCTGGATTGTTCAATATCTTGACTTTGCTCTTGTAGGATTTTTTAGAAGTCTTGAAATTCACCGTGTGACCGAGATATTCCATTTTAGCCAGAATATCTGCTACGGTACGAGCCGACCAAGCATATGGGTTTTCAGGTGGTCTTGCTGGAGTGTTAATACCCATTTTGCGTAGATGAACCGTAGGCGTATCAATGCATCCCTTTTCAAGTTGCTTTGCTATCTGTGTGGGTCCAAAACCCGCCATGCACAGTCGGAAAATATCTCTGATCACCTCGGCGGCTTCTTCATCTATAATCCAGTGCAACTTATCTTCAGGGGCTTTAATATAACCGTAAGGTGGATTGGTGCAGAGCGGCTTACCGGACTGTCCCTTGGATTTGAACACAGCACGGATTTTCTTGCTAGTATCTTTAGCGTACCATTCATTAATAATATTAAGAAACGGTGTAAAGTCACTGTCTGCTTGGTTTGCACTATCAATACCATTGTTAATAGCAATGAATCGCACATCTGCTTCAGGAAACATAATCTCTGTATAATAGCCTACCTTGAGGTAATCCCTGCCAAAACGGGACATATCCTTGATGATGATCGTTCCGATTCTACCGGACTCTACATCTGCAATCATGCGGTTAAAGTCTGGTCGATCAAAAGTTGTACCGCTGACCCCATCATCCACATAAAATTCGATATTGCGAAAACCGTTGTCCTCAGCATATTTTTTTAGAATTGCCTTCTGGTTTACTATACTGTTGCTGTCTCCGGCAAGCTCATCATCACGTGAGAGCCTGCAGTACAGAGCAGTAATTTTTGCTTCTTCAAATGTTAATGTTGATTTACGTATAGTGCTAAATGTTGACTGTCTATTCATTTTTATCCTCCATTTCCGACAGTCTTCAAGCGGTTTAGCACTATGTATATTACCGTACTACCTTGAAGAAGTCGAGTTGATTTCCGTGGGTTTATCTGAACTATCTGATAACTTTGAAAGGCTTTTTGCGTTGACTGTAATCAGTCGTTTTAGCTTGGAATAGGCACTTTCCTTTGCAGAATCACTTATTCGTGATTCCACCACATAGACCGTACCTCCGATAGCAGATTCGGTTGTGTGGCTGTTACTTTGATTTTCCATATTGTGACCTCCTGTCCGATGTTTTGAAGGAACTGGCACTGAACCGAATCAATGATCCAGTGCCTAATCCATTATTTAAGCTTTTATTTGTAATATTTTCAGAGCATCCGGTTGAATCAGCCTGCCATCCAATCTCTCATAAGCGGAAAAGCCGATTTGTCCCTGCAATGCATATAACTCACTTAATTTCTTTATGGTTATTGGCTGACGCTCAATCAGCCAGTAGTATGATAAATCTCCAAATACAATGCTTTTCGCTCCTGCTGATACTGTAGGCATATATGGAGAGGTAATTACAGGCTTTCCGAAGATGGTATTATCGGAAGAGTTCCACAGATAACTGCCGCTTGTATCCTTGAGAGTTCTAAGAAGCATGGCAGTATTGTCGTGCATGATAAACACAGCGTTGTTGCGATATTCATCTTTTAATGAAAAGTACAGAGAAGTAATCTCATCAAAAGAAATGGTAACACTGTCTGCTGTAGTTACATCTGCGTCTGCCGTAAGAATGCCTGTTGGCTGTGTTGTGCCATTTCCATTAAGCAATGCATTTTCCTCACCCTTGCCAAAACGCTTCGCAAAATCACCCGTCAAATATTTTTCAAGATTAAAGTTCATATCGGTGACGAATGAGCGGTTTAGCTTGACAAGAGATGCAAGCTTGTATGATTTCACCAGAAACTGTGTAAATGTATCGGCACTTTCGGGGATTGGATCTCCGTCTTCAACCCAATCTGCTGTACCCGTTGAAGACACCGCTTGAATTTTACCTTCTGCAGAAGATAGATTGATAACAGTAGCAAATCTGCGGAATATATTCTCCTTTGCCAAAGCAGTGTTAAAGCCTTCTCGGAACTCGTCTGGTGCGACATAGGCTCCTGCATTATCAAAGCCCTCGCTTAGATTTTGATTATTTTCTTCTTTTCCTTTCATAACATTCCAAAACGCTCTATTATAAGTTGTTGATGTTGCCATAATCGTTTACCTCCTAAATTTAATTCGATTGTGGGGTATATACCCTGTTTGAAACCGCGTTTTTTTACGCATTGCCCCACGCCCGTTACACAAATAAACAGGTGTGGAGATTTGACCTCCCCTATGGGGATAGAAACTAAAGCCATCCTTGCTTTGTGCAATAATCTATCACTTCTTTATAGCTGTAATAGACACTGCTGGAATATCCATGCACGATACACCAGTGCGGAGGGTCTACATTTTTACTACGTTGAATAATTACTGGAGAGCCTTTTGCCTGTGGTAGTATAAACATTCCTTCATAATGCTCTGTATCAAAATCGCTAGGGTTATAGGATTTGAAAAGTCTATTTTTATTCATGTTCTGCGTCCTTTCTTTCTATGTTGAACACATAGGGTGAAAGCCTGTAATATCAATATTTTTAAGCTTTGTAGCAAGATGTAGCAGGTAAAAACTAAACTCTCTATACGAGAGCGTTTTTTCATATAACCAGTTTTACTTGCTACAAGCTGCTACAATGTGTTTAAAGGAGGAAAAACTCATCGTCATTGGCCAGCTTATAGCCAATTAAAAGTGTGGTCATCCCACCGCCAGAACGTGGTCGTTTCCGCTCCACACGGGCGATGGCGGACAAGGCCTGTTTGAAGTTTCTGGCATTCTCCGAGTAGCAGCCATTGGCACTACACCAGCGCTGATACCGGGCATACACTTCGGATGTCCGCACCTCACTGTTTGGACTTTCTTCCAAGGCATCTTCAAAGAACAATGCTATCTTGTCGCTTTCATGCTTGTAAGCATCCGTGGCTGTCTTGACGGAATCGGGTAAAGTCAAGCCTTCCTTCTTTAACAGCCGATAGCCTTCAATGAGCCAGTTGAGGATAGCGCTCTGATTCTCCGGTTTGGCGAATTCACGTTTTAGGCTTTTATCCTGCTCGCTTTCATTGAAGTGTCGTTCAAAAGGGATCATCACCACTCTGCCACTGGAAAACAGCGTCATATCCGTAATAGCGGGCAGATAATTGGTGTTGATATACAGCTTAAACTTCGGTGAGAAGTCAAAGGAATTCTCGTGCAGAAACCTTGCATTAATGGTGTCACCGCCCGTCATGCTTTTTACCTGTGCAGCATTTAGGACAAGGCCTCTGCTAGGTTCTGAGATATTTACAAAGCGTACTCCTGCAAGCCGGGCAATATCTTCACTGGGACTTGAACTATTATTGTTCTTTTTCAGACTAATAGTCTCCGGCCTTGCGGTACAGCCATAGCTGCCTAATACCTTAAGAATGCTCTCGCATAGCGTACCTTTACCATTTCGAGTTGTGGCACCATAGAGTACAAATAGGCATTCATACCGAGTGTCTCCGCTGATACTGTAGCCAAAGGCTTTTTGCAGGAATTTTGCCTTTTCCTCATCACCGCTCATAATTTCATGAATGAATCTATTCCAGCGCTCGCTTTTTGCTTCTGGGTCATATTTAACGCTGGATATCTTTGTGAGTCTATCCTCACTGTTGTGAGGACGAAACTCCATCGATAACAGGAATAGAGTACCGTTGGTGCAATTGAACACAAGAGGATCTTGGTCGAACTCAGCCATTGATATGGGATATACGCTCTGTGCATCCTTAAGTACCATTTCCCTGTATCTTCTTAACTGCCACTTTCGGCAATAGTCAATGTATGCCTTTCTCTGATGTTCATCCTGAATCGTTAAAGCATAGGTTAGTAGTTGGTTAGCCAGTGATTTACACATTTCCATTACTTTGAGATTGCCAATATCGGGAATCCATACCCCGTTCTCATAGCAAAACCACATCTTCCTTTCGGGAACATAGCGGGCAAAAGACTTATAATAATCGGCAAACAGCCTGCTTGCTCCAATGTCTGTCCAAGGGTAACGCTCATTGTTTTCAGGCTTTAAAGTAGTAAGGGAATATTCGCCAAAATCTTCTGTAGCCGATGAACGCTTACCACCTGGTTTGTATATCTCCGTAACGCTTGTGATTGCTTTTTGTATGGTTAGCATTCCATAAGTACTGCCGGACTGCTGTCTATTCCACTTATCTCGCATTAGACCGCTCTGCCGGAAAAGTCTGTCCATCTGTCCAATATCCCTGCCACACCAAAATGCCAGCATACCACAAAGTGCCAAATCAGCTTCACTGTGGGAAGCATAGCCAGATGTATCTCCCTGCCATAATGCTTTGAACCTTTCTCCATTTATTGATTTTAAAGCCTTCTCAATAACAGATTTATCAGACAGATAGGACTGGCTGTCCATATCCGGTAGTTGCTTCACAGGGGTAGGACGTAGCATATACTTGTCTAGTATCATCTGTAGTTCATTCGATTTCTCCGGTATATCACCATCTGCATATACATTGCCTGTTACGGTAACAAAGCGATTTGTTGCTCCAGCCACATAGACCTCAACTCCCAGCTTTCTGTTGTTGATATAATATTTTGTTTTGTCAAAGTCATAGCCAGTGGCCTTAAAGAAAATATGCAGCCCTTTCCCAGATGGACTGTGTTCCATATAGCAACCACTAAAAGCCTCTACAACACTTTGGGCAATAGGCTTAAGCTTACCACTACTGTCGAAGCAATTATCTAAGTCGATAACACAAATGTCATTACCCACCATAAAGCCGATACCATCATAATCACTTAAAGCAGCTACAGCCGAACTAAAATCTTTAAATGTACCACGTTTATTTGGTTTTGCCCTTTTTCTTGTTACTGGGTTATAGGGAACTTTGGTTTTTCTGCCACTTCGCTCTTCATATTTCCAACAGCAAAACTGTGGCTTATCTTTAAGAATCTGCGGCAAGTTATAATATTGTGTATTCAGTTATTTCACCTCCTTGCCTGTTATAAATGACCCGAAACGCTACGGTTCCAGAGGGTTTGCCTTGTTTGACACAACCTCGTTATCTTTTAAGGAATACGCTCGGAATTATCGTCATGGCATATTCTGCTTGAAGTATCTCTTGCATTTCGGGGTATTCAGTTGTCAAGGAGCAGTGAGAGAAAAACTATGCTTTCATTGGGGGATTTTTTTCCTCTCACCTTATAGCCTTGGTAGGGCACATTAGTTGAGGATTTTCTAAAAATATTTTTTCTTCCTCATCCATAAGCGAAGAATTCTATTGATTCGAACCCCTAAAATAAAAAATAGCCTGTCTTTTTTCCAGAAAAGACGGCTGTAATGTTTATGCTTTTGCTCAAATTTGAGCGAAAGTGGTATTAAATTTAAGAAGGCTTAATGCTGTAGTTTTGGATTTTTCAATTAGACTTTCCGACTTTTTTGTCTAAAAGTATTTATTTGAGCACCATTAATTAAATGCGCAAACAGAAAATTGTGATTGAAACAGATGAAAAATAATGTGGGATTAAAAATTTATGCTGTTTATATCGTGTTTTTGTGATATAATTATTAATATTTGTGGGAGGTGCAAAAAATGGCAATACATTATAACAAGCTATGGAAGCTGCTAATTGATAAGAATATGAAAAAGAAAGATTTGCAACGCCTTTCCGGTGTTAGCTCGGCAACTATTACAAAGCTTGGCAGAAATGAAAATGTAAATACAGAAATACTTCAAAAAATATGCACAGCTTTAGAATGTGACATCTGTGATATTTTAGAGTTTGTACCAGATAAAATTGAGAAAGGCAAGGTGAATGATAACAATGATTAAGGATATTATGAATGCCAATGATAGTGCAACACCGAACAGTCGAGAAATAGCTGTATTAAAAGAAAATTTTCCCTCATGCTTTAGGGCAGATGGGTCCTTTGATATTGAACGGTTTAAGGAATTTTTAAGTGATAAGATTGCTGTAACTGGAGAAGGTTATGAACTTAAGTTTTTGGGTAAAAACTATGCCCGATTGCTGGCTTCAATTGATACTACAACAGTTGTCGTGCCAGACGAGGAACATAACTCAAAACCAGAAAATGCAAACAGCGAAAATGTCTACATAAGCGGAGATAACCTTGACGGATTGAAGCATCTTTTGAAATCTTATTCAAATAAGGTGAAAATGATATATATTGACCCACCCTACAACACTGGGACAGATGGGTTTGTTTATAATGACAGCTTTAACTTTACTGTTGAGGAATTATCTGAAAAGTTAAGTATTAGTGAAGAGCAGGCACAACGTATTTTAGATTTAACTAAGCGGGGTTCAGCATCTCATTCAGCATGGTTGATGTTTATGTATCCACGTCTTTTGCTTGCCAGGGATTTGCTTAAAAAAGATGGAGTTATATTTATCTCAATAGATGATAATGAACAAGCAAATTTAAAACTAATTTGTGACGATGTTTTTGGTGAAGAAAACTTTATTGGGAACTTTATAATTAATTCTGCACCAAATGCACGTGACTACGGGCATATTGGGAAAATGCATGAATACTGTTTTTTTTACGCAAAGAATAATGATGAAACGAAAACTAATATGTTACCAGACAACGATAAGAACTTTAAATATGAAGATGACAAAGGAGGATTTAATATTCATCCTCTATATAATAGTAATGAAGCTTTTCATAAAGAAAATCGTCCTAACTTATTTTATCCATTTTATTTATATCTTGATGAACCTTGTAAGGATGGATTCTTTAAAATCGGATTAGAAAAAAAGGCTAATTCTATTGAAATATATCCACCAAAGTCATTAAAAAATAATGTTCAATTTGTTTGGAGATGGGGAAAAGAAAAAGCAAGAAAATTTATTAATCAAGAGATTATTGGATACCAAACAAATTCAAATGAATATCGCATAGTACAAAAGATGAGACATTCAGAAAAATTAATTCGTAGTATTTTATCTGACACAAAGTATTCTAGTAGACGTGGAACTGCTGAGGTGGAAGAATTATTAAAAGGTAAAATTTTCTCCTTTCCTAAACCTGTTTCTCTGATTTCCGATTTAATTAAAGTTGGAATGAATGAGGATGATATAATCCTTGATTTTTTCTCTGGTTCAGGAACTACAGCTCACTCTGTAATGCAACTAAATGCAGAAGATGGGGGAAATCGTAAATTTATAATGGTACAGTTACCAGAAAAAGTTAAAGAAGGTAGTGTTGCTGAAAAAGCAGGTTACTTAACTATAGACCAAATCGGTATGGAACGCATTATTAGAGCAGCAAAATCTATAAAGGAAGAATATCCAGATACAACAGCCGACCTTGGTTTTAAACACTTTACTCTTAAAGAACCAGCTACTGATACTATAGACAAGCTAGAGAAGTTTGACCCAGATGAAAATAAGCTATTTGCGGAGAAATCTCTGCTTGACGATTTTGGAAAGCCTACCATACTTTCAACATGGCTTGTAAGGGATGGTTATGGTCTAACTGCTAATGCTGAAGAGTTAGATTTTGCAGGGTACAAGGGCTATTATACCGGAAAACACCTTTACCTTATTGATTCGGAACTGTCAAATAAGGCTATTGAAGCCATTGTAGTAAAATATGAAACTGACGGTAGCTTTAATCCTGAGAACGTGGTGTTATTTGGTTATAGTTTTACATGGACGGAAATGGAAGCTTTAAAAATTAATTTGAAACGGTTGAAGGATACAGAGAAAAACTTGCGTATCAACTTCGATATCCGTTATTGATTGGAGGGTATGTTATGGAACTTATCCTACAACGAGGATTACCACACCAACAAAAAGCTGTAGATGCAGTAAGTGCTGCTTTGAATGGGGTACAGATAACTCCTCCTGTACAATTTTATGAAAACCCAAGTATTTCTCTTTCTGATCCTAAACTAGCTGAAAATATTAGAGAAATTCAAAAAAATATACCTGCAGAATATAGAAGCAGTATGCCTATTGGTGACTATTTGAATATTGATATTAAAATGGAAACTGGTACAGGAAAGACTTACGTTTATACTCATACTATATATGAACTTCATAAACGTTACGGACTTAATAAGTTTATTATCGCTGTACCTTCACTTGCGATTAAAGCAGGAACTGCACAGTTTTTGCGTGATGAATATGTAAAGCGACATTTTTCCGATGTTTGTGGCTATGGTACAGAGATTGAGGTTGGAGTACTAGAAGCGCCGAAAAGCAAGAAAAAGGGACGTACATATTTTCCGAGTGTTGTAAGCGACTTTGTAAAAGGTTCTTGCCAAAACACGAAGAAAATATATGTGCTGTTAGTTAATATGCAACTGCTCGTTGTTCGTAAAAATGGTCTACTCAGTCGTGATGATTATGATTATGGTGTAGAAGGTTTTTATAGACCACTTGATGCTATTCGTGCAACAAACCCTGTTGTTATTATTGATGAGCCACACAGATTTTCTCGTGACCAGAAGGCATTTAAGGTTATCGTTGATGAAATAAAACCACAGTGTATTATACGCTTTGGTGCTACCTTCCCTGAAACTACAAGTGGACGTGGAAAAAACAAAATAACCGTAAAAGACTACCAAAACCTGCTCTATGATTTAAATGCCTGTGAAGCCTTTAATCAGAATTTGATTAAGGGAGTAACGAAGGAACATTTTGAACCGGTATCTAAGCGTGAAGAAAAGGTGAAAATCACTTCCATCACAAGCAAGGATTCTGTTACCTTTCAGTATAAAAAGCGTGATGAATCGACTAAAACATTTACTCTTAAAACTGGAGATTCACTATCTATCATTAATGAAGCTTTTGAGGGAATTACGATTCATGCTATTGGCAAATCAACAGTTGAGTTTTCTAATGGCATTCAAAAGTCATCTGGTGAGGAATTGGATGTGGATATCTATATGACCTCTTATCAAGAGCAGATGATACGCCTTGCCCTCGAACGTCATTTTGAAACAGAAAAAGCAAACTTCTGTGGACGCAATTTCAAGATCAAGACATTGGCATTATTTTTTATCGATGATATATCATCATATCGACCAAACGAGGAAGGTAAAACCCCTTATCTATTGCAAGCTTTTGAGAGATTGCTTAAGGAACGGATAGAATCGGTGCTATCTACCCTCAGTGAGCATGATACAGAATATCGGGCATATCTGGAAGCAAGTCTTGCAGATATTTCTGCTTGCCATGCAGGCTATTTTTCACAGGACAATAGCGATTCGGATGAAGATATAGCAAAAGAAGTAGAAACCATCCTTCATGGAAAAAAACATCTTCTCTCTTTCAAGAATAAAGACGGCAGTTATAACACTTTACGTTTTCTATTTTCAAAATGGACACTTAAAGAGGGCTGGGATAACCCTAATGTATTTACGATAGCTAAACTTCGTTCTAGCGGAAGTGAAAATAGTAAACTGCAAGAGGTTGGACGAGGTTTACGTCTACCTGTAGATGAGAATGGTAATAGAATCTCCAATGAAGAATTCCAGCTTAATTATATTGTTGACTTCACAGAGGCAGACTTTGCTAAACGATTAATAGACCAAATAAACGGAGAAATTCCACAAGCTTCTTCTATTAGCGAAGAAAGATTGGAACAAGTGGCCAAGAAGCTTGGCATGACTTCAGATGAACTTTTTGATGCACTATATGATAAACATTACATAGACAGGCGATTAAATATAAAACCCGATACAAGGGACGCTTTCTTTGCAGAATACCCGGACTTTGCTACAGGATTGTCTTCAGGTAAGGTAAAAGACCGAAATGTAGCAAAACCAAGACCTGTAAAAATCCGCAAAGCTGTTTACAGTGAAATACGCGAATTATGGGAAGCAATCAATCAACGATACCTACTTTTCTATGATGATGATCTGGATGCTGATATGGCTAAAGTTGTTTTATCTTTGCTGGAAAAACCCGGTGTTTTTACAGACATTGTCATGACTAGCTCCAGAGATATCGTTAAGAGCGATGGCTCACAGATGATGATTGTTTCAGATACAGGCGCTCAATATATAGTATCCAAACCTATTCCCTACAATGAATTTCTTAAGAGGATCACAAATGCTACAAACATTCCAATTAAAATATTGCATGAAGCATTGTGTGAGTATGTTAAGAGGAATGGAACTATTAATCCAGAACATATTAATGAAAATTCTGTCAGCATGTTTATCCAACAATTTCATGACTGGAGAAGCAATAATTTGCAAGGTCGATTCCATTATGCAAAAAGCAATACACCTGTTGGTGCAACAGCACTCACCTATTCAGACGGTTCTCCACGTGAAGATATCGCACAGGGACGTATCGGCACAAAGATAGCTCCGGGAACACCAAGCGAGAAGTATTTATATGATGCTTTCGCTTATGACTCACCGTTGGAACAAAAAAATATTATGTCGGACATCGAAGAAGTCATTGTATATGGAAAAATTCCACGTAGCAGCATTGCCATACCAACTATTACCGGTGGAATGTACAGTCCAGACTTCATGTATGTTGTAAGAAAGGCTTCCGGTGAGAAAGAGCTTAACATTGTAGTCGAAACAAAAGACGTAGAAAATAAATCCGACTTACGTGGTACAGAAAAAGCAAAAATTGATTGTGCTCGTGTTTTCTTTGATATGCTCTCGAAAGATGGGTACACTGTTTATTTCCGTGATCAGTTAAACAACAAACAGATGGCTCAGATTATTAAAGAAGTATTGGCAGAGTAATTTAATTTAGGGGGATGAAAGGTTGAGGTTAGAAGCAATTGTAATTAAACATTATCGATCGATAGAAAGAGTGGCTCTTAAACTTCCTCCAAATAAGCCACTTGTCCTATTCGGACCGAATAACGCAGGAAAATCTAATATATTATCAGCTATAAATAGAATACTTGGTGAAAGATATCCAACTTATATTGAGATGTTGGAAAGTGATTACTTTAAACGTAATCAAAATGAATATCCTACCGCACATATTACCGCTAAATTTACTAAGCCTTTATATTATGATAATAAAGGAAATGGATATGACGTTATAGCTGTAAGTTATGGTTATAATGGACAGGCTAATAATAATCTTTTGCACGATGGCAGTGGAAATAAAATATATCCCACAAACGAACAGCGTTCTGCCTGTCAGTCCTATTTGATTGATGCTGAAAGAAATATCCAGAGTGCTTTTAATTATAGTAGTAGCTACTCTCTGTTAAGTAAGTTTTCAAAGAAGATACATGAAGCCTTAAGTACAGAGCATAAAGATGAATTATCACAAGCCTTTAATCAAATTACAGCATCCTTTGAACAGACTGATGAATTCTCTGGTTTTTTTAATCGATTTTCTGAAGCTCTAAAGGGGGCGGTAAAAGGATTTGTTCATTCATTGGCTGTGGATTTTTCAGCCTATGATCCAAACAATTATGCAAAGTCACTTCGGATCTATGCAAAAGAGGGAGATAATATTCGTGGATTTGAAGAATTCGGCACTGGTGAACAGCAAGTCTTATTAATGGCTTTTGTTAAAGCATATATGGAAGTATTCACTGGTGAAAACTTTGTGTTGATTATTGAAGAACCAGAAGCCCATCTCCATCCCTTAGCTCAAAGATGGTTAAAGGAATATGTTGTAGATATGTGTTCATGTGGCATTCAAGTAATCATTTCAACGCATTCATCAGAATTTATTGATGCAGAATACCTAGATGGACTTGTTCGAGTACATAAAGAAGGCGGAGTTACTAAGGCAATACAATTATCCGCACAACAGCTTTGCGATTTTTGTGTAGGGTCGGGCGTTCCAGAGAATAGTGTGTCACCAGAAAACATAGTTGATTTTTACTCAACAAAACTATTTTCTGACCAGTTAAAAGGAATGTTTGCAGAAACAATCATATTAGTTGAGGGAGCGACCGAATACTTTGCTCTGCCGGTCTATTTAAAACGTAGTGGATATTCTTTAGCTGAACATGGAACCGAAATTGTTAATTGTCGTGGTAAGGATGCAATCCCTTTGTACTGGAGGTTGTTTAAAGCATACGGTTACAATTGTTATGCAATATTTGACTGTGATAAAAATGAGTCAAAGACTAGAAATGTGTTTAACGGCATCTTTTGTGAAGAAGCATGGGACACAGAAACTGAAAATTGTATTGTTAGAGCCGATTATGCATACTTCGGTAAAGACTTTGAATCCTATTTGCGTACAGCAATAGATGACTATACTTCAATGGAACAAACCATTTCTGAAAAATATCATATTTCATCAAAGCCAGGAAGAGCTAAAGCTATTGCACAACACATAGAGGAAATTCCTCAATTTATTAAGGATATAGCAAATAAACTCTTGATAATAGAACTGTTGGGACAAAATTAGCCGAGTACTAAAACGACCACACAGGAGCATTACACTCTTATGTGGTCGTTTTTTGCCTCCGCTTGAAACTGTGTTCACTTTTTTTATTCAATCCCTAAGTGAACGCTTCTTTCGGGGATTTCTTTATTTTAACATCATTTAATCTATAAACTTTGATTAAATGACCTTATGCCCGGTTATTTGAAATTGAGAATTTTTTGCTGATTTTATATAATTAATTTGGTCATAAATATGTTCATTTTATAATAAACATGTTCATTTGGGGTGTAAATGACTATGATTATCTGAAAATGGATATAATAAAAAATATATAATTTGATAGAAAGGAAATAAATTAATGAACTCTTTTTTAAATAATCGGCTGTTGTATATGGACGTCCCAATGCGTATAGTGCGGCTTATAGGGAAGATTAATGAATACAAAGGGAAACAGGATTTGTATAATCAGCAGTCACCGCAGGTTTTAGAAAGTCTTAAAAAAGTAGCAATTGTAGAGAGTACTAAGGCATCTAATGAAATTGAAGGCATTAAAATAGAATATAAGCGCCTTCACGATATTATAAATAAAGGCAAGCCTATAAATTTAGAAGATAGATCTGAGGGAGAAATAATGGGATATAAAGAAGTGCTGAATTTGATACATACATCGGCAGTTCATATTCCAATAAAGCCTAGTGTAATTCTTCAATTACATAGAGATCTATATAAATTTGTTTCAATAGAGGGGGGACATTGGAAAAGCAGTGATAATTTTATTCAAGAAACATTGCCAAATGGGGGAAAATTTATTCGTTTTAAACCTGTAAGCGCTTTTAAAACACCTGACTTTATGGAAAAACTGTGCAGTATGACTAATGAGAGTATAAAAGATAATAAAATAGATCCGTTGATTTTGACGGCCGCTTTTGTATTGGATTTTTTATGTATTCATCCTTTTGATGACGGTAATGGCAGGATGTCGAGATTGCTGACTCTGCTGTTGCTATATAAATTTGGGTATGAAGTGGGAAGATTTGTAAGTTTGGAAAAGATAATAGAAAAAAATAAAGAAGAATATTATAGGACCTTGTATTTATCTTCACAAGAATGGCATGATTGTAAGCATGTCTTGCTGCCATGGATAGAGTATTTGCTTGGGGTTATTCTTTCTGCCTATCGAGAATTTGAAACCAGAGTTGGAAATGTAAAAAATACAAGGGGAAGCAAAAGCAGCAGGATAGAAAATTCAATAAATCATTTTATAGGCTCATTTACTAAAGATGATATCAGGAAGGCATGCCCGGATGTTGGAGAATCAACTATAAATAGGGTTTTATCAAAATTAAAAGGTGAAAATAAAATAACTGTTACGGGCAAGGGAAGAAATGCGAAGTGGAGAATAACTAGTTGATTTAAGTATTAAAATGACTATGATTAATGATCATAATCTTGGATAAAAAAAGGATTTTTATATATTATGTAGAATAATATAGGAAATGCATAAGTATAATTAACTAGCCGTCATGAAAAATAACTGTATTTTGAGGAATATGTTTCCTGTAGAACCTTGAATTACTAGGGCTAGACTATGGAAAATTTAGAAATGTTGTTGTATAATTGATACATGGGTTGATTGTTACCAATTTATTAATTATTTATCATAATATATAGACTATAGAAATTATGGATTTATTATGATATAATCAGGTATGAATTATCAGGAATATAGGGCAGATAATAAATTTTTGTGAAATATTCTGCTAAATTGTACAATCTTACTAGAATGTACGATTTATATGTGTTATAATAAAACCTGTTTTAAGAATGTGGACCAAGCATTGTGAGTATGGTGCGTATGATATATTACAGATGAGTAGAATACGTATAAAAAAGTAAAATTTCAGTTTGTAGATGAATAATAATTGGACATACTACTGTAATCTGGTTTGCATTTTGACAAAGTATAAAAGTATATATTTAAAATATATATATATTTTTTAAAGAATTTTAATTAAAATTCACTTAAATCGAGGAGGGTATTACAATATGAGCAAGAAAAGTACAAAGGCACTTGCAAGTGCTGCACTTATGTCCTTGGTTTTAACTACAGCTTTATCGGCTGGTCCAGTTAAAGCAGCTCAAGGAAAAGTTACAAGAACAAGTGGTACTACTAGATATGCAACAGCTGCTGAAGTTGCTAAGACAAACTGGGCACAGGGCAGTAAGAATGTAGTATTAGTATCAGGAGAAGGTTATGCAGATGCAGTTAGTGCTTCAGCACTGGCTAAGAAACTGGATGCACCAATCCTTTTGACTGCATCTGATACATTGAGCTCAGACGCTAAATCGGCACTTGATACATTGAAACCGGAAAACGTATATGTTATAGGTGGAAATGCTTCAATTTCTCAGAACATAAGAGATGGCCTCAAAGCTGACAAATACAATTTGACAGAATTGGGTGGAACTACAAGATATGAGACAAATGCTAAGGTAGCTGACGAACTGGTTAAATTGGGAGTTGACCCCAGCAATGTAATGGTTGTTGGAGGAGAAGGATTCTCGGATGCCCTTTCAGTAGCACCAGTAGCAGCTGCAAAAGGACAGATATTATTACTGGCAAGCAACGACCAGTCCGCAACTCAGCCTGTAATTGATTTTGTAAAAGCAAACAATTCAAAAGCAACAGTTGTAGGAACTAAGAATGTAATAAATGATACTATATATGATGCTCTTGGAGCAGCTTCAAGAGTAGACGGTGGAACAAGCAGATTTGATACAAACCTGAAAGTTTTGGATGCATTCAAAGACAGCTTGAAGACTGACAAGGTATATATCGCAAATGCAAGTGCAGCAGATCCGGACAACCTCTATGCAGATGCGCTGGTAGCTTCCGCAGTAGCAGGAAAGTATTCCGCACCACTAGTATTAGTGGACAAAGATGGTTCAGAGGGAACGACTAATGCTCTTGCTTACTTGAAAAACAACACTGATTCCAGTACTGATGTACAGTTAATAGGTGGAACTGCAGTTGTTCCTCAGTCAATAGAGGACGATATCAATGCACTTTATAATCCACAAGATCAGGATCAGGCTACTGCAGTTGACTCAGTTGAATCCAATGGTTTGAACCAGATAAAAGTAACTTTCAACGGGAAAGCTGATTCGGATACGGCCGAAGATTTAAGTAATTATGAAGTCGATGGAGCAAATTTGGCAACTGATAAAGTTACTTATCCAGCAGGAAGTGTAAAGGCTAAACTTCAAAGTGATGATAAAACTTTGTTAATAACTTTTGCAAATAAAAAAGATCAAAATAAGAGTGTGGATGTTAAAGTTAAAAAAGGAGTATTATCAGAAGATAAGTCACAGACTGTTTCAGAATTCACACAGAATATAACATTTGAAGATACTACAGCTCCTACTGTGAGTTCGGTTGAAACTAGAGGAAATAAGAAATTAGTTGTGAAGTTTTCAGAACCAATTAAAGTTGGCAAGAATATAAGTGACATTTATAGTAAGTTTAAAGTAAATGGAAATAATATAGCTTCATTGGGTTTGGATACTGATAATACAGAAGCAAAAGATGCTGTTAAAGATACTAGTGAAGGAAATCTTTGGACAAATGAAATAGACTTTTATTTTACTACAGCATTAAATACTGGGAATAACACTTTAAAAATTTCTGATGGAAATAATGATGGATTAATAGATGGAGCAGGATTCCCAATTTCAGAAACAACTGAAGATTTTAATGTAGATTCAGTAAGTGGAAACCCGGAAATAACTAGTATAACAGCTGAAGATGACGGGAAAGTATATGTGAACTTTGATAGACCAATGGATAAGAAAACTGCTACAGATTATGCTAATTATAAGATAAATGGTAAAGAGCTTGTAAAAAGTACAGAATCACAAATTGGAAATTGCTCAGATATTGAGTTAAAAAAGGATGATACACAAGTAAAGATAAGTGGATTAACAGGAGATGCTAAGCTAAATAAAAATGCTAATACTATATACATTGATAATAATGTAAAAGATGCTTATGGAAATTATGTAGCAGATGATACTAATAAGTCATTTGATCTAGAAGAAGATACAACTAAACCGGTGGTGAATTCTGTTTATGCTCTTAATGAAGATACTATAAGAGTAAAATTTAGTAAAGATGTAGATGCAAGTTATGCTAAAAATTCTTCAAATTATAAATTAAGTGATAACTCAGGTAATAGCATAGATCTTACTAATGCTACATTTAGTATTCCAGGAGGTTTATCGACTGATACTTCAACAGATGTAGTCGACATAAAATTACCTACTAAGTTGAGTGATTCGAAATATACTATAACAATTAAAAATATACAAGATTTAGCTTCAACTCCTAATGTAATGGATGATTATACTACTACTTTTGATGGATCAGAGGATGTAAACGCAGGAGTAAAACTTTACAAGGTAAGTGACACAAAAGTTACATTAGTGTTTACTAAGGAAATGGATTCAAGTACACTTGATGATATTGATAATTATAGTTATGTAAATGCTGCAGGTGATCCTTCTAAATCATTCCCAAGCAAAACACAGATTTCAGTAAGCAATGACAATAAGAGTGTTACTATTGATGTAGGTAATACTTCACTTAAAGTTAATGGTGCTAGCGGAATTACTGATACAAATACAATAGCAAAAGTTTATGCGACTGGTGTAAAAGACAGTAGTGGTAATTTACTTGATGTGGGAAATAATGGTGGAGAAGTACCAAGTTCATCTACAAATACATCAGTAAAAGCTAAGAATAATTCCTTAAGAATTTATTATGAAGGTAAAGATTTAAAAGCTGATGTGAACTTTGTGAATCCGGTAGATTCTGATACGTTAGAAGAAAATAGTAAGGCTGATTTTTCAATAGGAAATAATGATACAACTAATTCTATTAATGTTTCACCAGATGCAGTTAGTGTTAATAAGAATGGTGGTTTAACTCTTACATTTTCTAGAGATCCTAAAGATGCTACTTCATTAGATACAAATATTAATAGGGTAAAGAGTTTGGGAAATAGAGCTATTTTGAAAGTTAAAGATACAACTAAAGTTAAAGATGTAACTGGTGCTAAACTTTCTAGTACGACTGAATCAGGAAAAGATATAACACCTTATTTCTATGATGCTGCACCTAAGACAGTTGTAACACCTTCAGAAAAGGCTTCACCCTCAAACTGGAATTTTACTAAAACATTAGATAGTAATGGAGATGTAACAGGAGCAAAAGTTAATATCCAATTTGATACTCCAGTTGCTAATGTTAGACCTTCAGATTTTAAATTTAATATAGGTGGAACTAATATAGAGGCAGATGATGTAGATGTTAATGGTAGTACAGTAACATTCATATTTAATTCAAATAATGAGAATATAAGCTCATTTAAGAGTACAGGTTCGTTGGTGGTTACCCCTAAAGATACTTTGGGTAATACATTAAAAGACATTTCAACAGTTAAAGATGGAAATGGTAATTATGCTTATTATGTGCCATCTTCTGATGATTTAAGGGGTATAACTGTAAATATAACACCAACACAGCCAAATCCTTAAACTTAATAGAAGTGGGAGAAATAACTTGATCTTAAGAAATGAGAAAAATATTGTTATGTAAGTAAAAAAGGGAACGTATCTAGATTTGTGTAAATCAAATCCAGGTACGTTATTTTTATGTATGTATAACTGGTAATAATAAGCATAAATGATTTTGAAAAGTTAAAAAAATGCAACAGCATGGAAGATTTAATAAATAAGAGAGGTTAAAGATATTTTATAGCATGTATTGATGGAATTAAGGGACTCTCAGATGCAATTAAATTAAACTTCCCCTTAAGTCAACATATAAAGTTGAATACACTATATAGAAAGTAACAAGTATATAAATATCATTCCAATAAATTCTGCAATAAG
>CAIFEX010000033.1 GCA_903789665.1 uncultured Clostridium sp. | reverse complement strand
TAGAATTATAGGTCTAGGTATATTTGAAATAATTTATTTTGGGGAAACTCTAAAAAATTTTAAATTGAAAATCATTATTTTTATAGAAAGATATGCTATAATTTTATTATTGAAGGTGGTATTTATATGAAAGTGTTAATTTTAATTTTTGGAATGGCAGTTACAGCATTATTTATATGGGAATTGGTGAAATGGGGGAATAGGGGGAATAAAAATGAGTAAGAATGACAGCAGTTCACTAGAAGATAAGTGGAGTTGTTATGGAGATTAGTTTTGCAGCCTGCTTCATTGGATTTCTCCATGAATGTATTATAGTTGAAGGATATTGTATACAATTGCCTGCTTCCACGAAATATTCCCTGCCGTCTAAAGTTACGACAAGACCTCCCTCCAGTACGTATACAAATTCTTCACCGGGGTGGTTAAATGTGCTTCCGTGAGTCTGCTCGGGAGGAATTATTATAAGCATGGATTCAAGGGTTCTTGAAGGAAAATTTCCACTTATTCTAATAAATTTTGAATTGGAACCTTCCATTTTAAATATTTTTTGCTCATTTATTTTGACCAGAAAATTATGCGTTTCAGGAGCTTTGAAGAAATAACTCATGTTTACGTTGAAGGCATCTGCTATTTTTTTTAATGAGGTAATTGCCAGGGAGGAAGATCCATTTTCTATTTGAGATAAAAAACTCACTGAAAGGCCAGTTTTTTTGCTTAAATCCTTTAAAGTGAGATTATTTTTCTTTCTTAAATTATGAATTTTTTGAGATATTTCACCAATCATTTTTTTCCTCCTAAGTTTTACTTATCTGAACATGATAATGATATCATAACGAATAAATATATTCAATATATAGATGCATTGAAATATTGAAATTTTTTACTGTATATGTGAAGAAAATTACTATGTATATGGAAAAAATATATACATGACATGAGAAATGTGGTAAAATAATATTGTAATTTTCTGATTATTAGTTATTATGATACATATGAATTAAAAATATAATTTTAGGAGTTGATTTGTAATGATACAGGAAAGGCTTGACAAGGTTTTGAAACTAATGGAAGAAAAGAAATTGCCTCAAATGATAATTTCGGATCCGTCTTCTATATTTTATCTTACAGGAAAATGGATATTACCTGGCGAAAGAATGCTGGCGCTTTATATAAATTTAAAGGACGGCAACAGACTTTTCGTAAATGAATTATTTCCGATAAATGAAGATTTGGGGATAGATATTGTCTATTACAATGATATTCAGGAACCTGTAGAAATCCTTTCAAAATATGTTGAAAAAGATAAACCCATGGGCATTGATAAAAACTGGCCTTCACATTTTTTAATTGAATTGATGAAATTAAAAGCCGGAAGTGCATTTGTAAATGCTTCAAAAATTGTGGACAAGGTAAGGATGTGTAAAGATGAAAAGGAAAAGCAGCTTATGAGAAGTTCCTCTAAATTAAATGATATTGCCATGGACAGAATGATTAAACTTATTCCCAAGAAATATTCTGAAAAGAAAATGGGAAAAATACTTTCTGATATATGGGAAGAATTGGGAGCACAGGGCCATTCCTTTGATCCTATTGTAGGATATGGTGCAAATGCGGCAGATCCGCACCATGTAATGGACAACTCGACTGTGAAGGAAGGAGATGGTGTTGTCATCGATATCGGCTGCAAAAAAGATTCATACTGTTCGGACATGACTAGAACTGTTTTTTATAAATATGTACCGGAGCACAGCAGGGAGGTCTATAATATAGTTCTTGAGGCAAACAAGAGAGGAATAGAAAAAGCTGGGGCAGGAGTTAGGTTTTGTGATATAGATGCGGCAGCCAGGGACTATATAATGGAAAAAGGTTATGGGAAATATTTTACCCATAGGCTGGGACATTCTATAGGAATAGATGATCATGATTTTGGTGATGTTTCCTCGGCAAATACCAATGTGGTTCAGCCGGGCCAGATTTTTTCCATTGAACCTGGTATTTATATACCGGGAGAAGTTGGAGTACGAATAGAAGATCTGGTAATTGCTGAGGAAGGCGGCTGTGAGGTATTGAATCATTATCCAAAGGATTTGGAAGTAATAGAATAATAATCAATGTCAGGGAATTAAACTGCTGTAATTGAAAATGCAGTTTAATTCCCAAATTTGATGGATGGGGATGGATTACATTGTATCTATGAGTTTGGCTATGGGCCCTGCGGGATTTATAATATTCTTGATTTTAGCGTAGGGAATTTCTATTTTGAAAAGCCCATGTACATACGGCGTATATTCATAAATTTGATAGTACAGTACAAGACTTTCGGGAGTTAAATAGTACTTTTGATCCTGGGTTATTCCATCGTATTTTCCGATTAGATGTATATCATTTTCTTTAATGTACTGTTTTGCCAACTCGTTTAGTATTTTGGTGTAGTATACTTTGGAGTTAAATAAATCGTCAAAGTCATATACCTGTCCTGTTTCGGTATTGGCTGTTATGGAAGAGTACTTTGTATATCCATGGGCGGCCTGATTTATATAGGTACTTATGTTAAAAAGTATGCTGAGAATATTTTTTTGATTTAACATTATTTCGTAGTTCCCAAGGATATCGTGAAAATCAATTATTTCAGGCAGAAGTACCTGACTTTTAAATAGTGAACTCACTTTGTCGGCAATAAGGTTATTGATTTTTTTAATAGATTCTGTATCACCTTCATTTGAAATTACGGGATAATTTATACCAAAATTGGAAGGAGATAATTTTTGCTCTTTTAATATTACTGAGCCGGTATTTGTGTCACGCCTATAGAATTTTAAGTGCTTTTTTCCAATATTGAATATATAGTTAGAATTATCAGGATAATTAAAGTAGAGCATTTTTTCAAATTCCCCCATGATATTGCTTCTCATAATATTTTATTCTGGCAGTTCTTTAATGTGTCAATTATTTTGTTTGATTTTAGGTACCGGAATATATCTGGAGGTATTTGAAGATTAGGGAAAGATATGTGATATATATGTGATGTAATTTGTGTTCACACCTTTATATAAATAGTAATGTAATTTGATGGACATCTATCGTAATTGATCATAATATATGTATGTAATAGAATTTATTTGCAATAGAGATCAAAAATAGGTTATTTGTATGGAGAAAAATATGAAAAATGTAAAGGGTGTTGTATTAAAAGTAATATTGATAATTGTGGGGAATATAATATATTCCATCGGAGTGAATATGTTTATCATACCGCATAAATTTTTAAGCGGCGGAGTTTCAGGTATTGCAATTATATTTCAGTATTTGACGGATATATCTTCAGGATATTTTATTATAGCAATAAATATACCTATATTTATAGTAGGATTCAAAACCGTAGACAAGAAATTTGGAATTTTCAGCTTTATAGGTATGGCGGCCATGTCTTTGTCCTTGATTTTTACAAGAACGGTAAGTAATTTTTATTATTTGCCGGATCCACTTTTGTCGGCATTGTGCAGTGGAATGCTTACTGGAGTTGGGGCGGGTATTGTATTTAAATGCAGGGCGTCACAGGGCGGCACCGATATAATAGCAGTTGCACTGAAAAAGAAATATGGTATTTCAATAGGGAGAATTGGTTTTGCAATCAATGCAGTGGTAGTGGCGGCAGGCATGCTCATAGGTAATTTGCCTACTGCAATTTATACTCTTATATCAATGTATATGTATTCCGTAGTAGTTGATAAGATTATTGAGGGACTTGATAAAGAAAAGATAATGTTTATAGTAACTAGTAAAAATGAAGAGATAGAGAAAAAAATAGTTGAAAAACTTGGAAGGGGAGTTACTTACCTTTACGGTGAAGGGGCATATACTGGAGTTCAAAAAAAGATCATATATTCCATCATGAGTTCAAGACAGGTGGAAGAAGCTAAAAGATTCATCTATGACCTGGATGCCAATGCGGTTATGTCAATTATGGATGCAAGTGAAGTTAGAGGCAAGGGGTTCAAATCCAGGGTATTTTGAAAAATGAGCTTTTAAATGTGTTAAACAGTTTTAAATTTAAAAGAGAGGGCCTTCTGATTCTAAAGGAAATAAAAGCACTTAAAAATATTATTATTCCGCCGATAGTTATTGCCAGGTCCAATATTTTATTTAGAAAAAATTTATTTTCCACCTTGAGCTTGCTTGTAAATTTTCCTGCCGTGGAAACAAGTATAAACCACCAGATCATACATCCAGTGAATATGCCCAGAATTAGAAAATATTTATTTATAGGACTTATTCGTACATTTGACAGGTGCAAACCTGTAAATATGGCTATAAGCAGAAGAGCAGTCGTTGGGTTTGCCAGTGATATTAAAAATGTGGAAGTAAATGTCTTAAACAGTAAATTGTTATTTTGTGAAATATCTTTCTTGTTGATTTTTTTTATATTTAATGTAATGTGATGTTTTCTATTTATAACCGGATAAATTCCAAAGCAGACTAATATAAGTCCTCCTATAATACGGAGGTATAGTTCATGCAATACAACAAATTTTTTTATCAACATAAAGCTCATTAGAACCAGAGAAGCATATATACTGTCTGTAAATGCAGCTCCAAGTCCTGAAATCAAGCCGTATCTGCGCCCGAAAGTCAATGTGTTTTTAAGACACAGGGCTCCAATTGGTCCGAAAGGCATGCCTATTATCATACCTATGGCTATTCCCTTAAACAAATTTATTAACATAAGATTTGTCGCTTCCTATAATTTTCTTTTGATTAAAAATTTATAATACTTGTATGATATCATTTTATCCTTAACCGGACATATCTTCAATAATTTTATACAATTTTTTATTTAAATAATGATATAATGTAAATATTAAATATGTGATATTGTAGGAGAAAAATATGAAAACTGTATTTTTGTACATTTATTTTATTTTTTATGCATTTTATACTCTTTATCTGGAATTGAAAATTAAGTTTATGTATAAAAATTTTGCGGGTAAAAAGGCAGATAGACTTATATCGGAAATTGTGTCGAAATGGGCAAAAAACATTTTGGATAAAATTGGAGTTAAAGTGGATGTAATTGGCCAGAAAAACATTGGGGAAAGGAACTATCTATTTGTTTCGAATCATCAGGGAATCTTTGATCCTCTTGTTATGCTTGCTTATATTGACAAATCCATGGGATTTATAGCAAAAAAAGAACTTCTAAAAGTACCGGTTATTAGAGAAGGAATGAAAAAGATTCACTGTGTATTTATGGACAGGGAAAATATGAGAGAATCTGTGAAAGCTATTGCGAGGGGGATAGACAATTTGAAAAATGGGTATTCCATGGTTGTATTCCCAGAGGGTACTATAAGTAAGTGCCATAAGATGCTTGATTTTAAAAAGGGTAGTTTTAAACTTGCAATAAAATCGGGTGTTTCCATAATTCCCGTTGCCATTGATGGCA
This sequence comes from uncultured Clostridium sp., assembly GCA_903789665.1. GTDB lineage: Bacteria > Bacillota > Clostridia > Clostridiales > Clostridiaceae > Clostridium_B > Clostridium_B lapidicellarium. The sequence goes on along the minus strand of CAIFEX010000033.1, from coordinate 24,591 downwards.
GCTATAGAATATTTGAAGGCTGTAAATATAAAATATTTGCACCTGCCGGAGTGAAGATGGTCATTGATAAACCTATTGATGTAAAGCTTTTAAGTGCAAAACAAAAAAGAAGCCTGCCATTAATGGTTAAGTCGATAATAGAAAAAAATTTAAATAGTAGATAATATGGAGGGGAGTTAGATGAAAAATTTTGTTACTACCAGATGGCTTAAAGATCATTTAAAAGACGACAACCTGGTGATTGTGGATTGCAGGGGAGATCTGTTGGATGAAAGCTATGGGAAAAAGTCTTATAAAAAATCCCACATAGAAGGTGCTTTTTTTGTGGACTTGAATACTGAATTATCTTCGACACCGGGGAAACACGGCGGCAGAAATCCTCTTCCCAAAGCTGAAAAATTTAGAAATACAGTGGAGAATTTGGGAATAAGTGAAGGTACTGTGGTGGTGGCCTATGATGATTATAAAATTGCCGATGCAGCAAGATTTTGCTGGATGCTTAGGTACTACATGGGACATAAATTTAACTACATCCTGGATGGTGGAATAGGCAAATGGATAAATGATGGAAACAGGCTTTCTGAAGATGTGTCAAAATCCACTAGAAAAAGTAATTTTCAATTGAATATGAATGAAAATATAATATCGGATGTAAATTTTGTAAATAGAATAAAATATGACAGCAAATGGATATTGATAGATTCAAGGACTCCGGCAAGGTACAGAGGTGAAAGTGAGCCCATAGACAAAATAGCAGGACACATACCCGGGGCTGTAAATTATTACTGGAAAGAAAGTTTGAACGTGGACAATACCGTTGCTGATATTGATTACTTAAAGAGAAAATTTAAAAACGCCCATGATAAAAAAGGTGCGGTAGTATACTGCGGATCAGGAATTGATGCGGCCTTTAATTTTTTGCTGATGGATGAAATTGGATTAAAGGTTAAACTTTACAGTGGGAGCTGGAGTGACTGGATAACCTATGGGGAAAATAACGTAGAGAAAGCTGTCAGCAGTTACAATTAAATCAGGCTTCTGCTTATTTTTTAATATGTAAAATGGGGTGCTGTAAAATTATTTTTTAAAACAGTTTTACAGCACCCTGCTTATTTTTAAATATTATACTGAAAATTTAGATATTGGCTTGACTGATCAGTTTTTGAAATATATAATTTTATTGTATAATATAACATAAAATAAATGGATTGAATATATACTTTATATTACGTTATATAATGTTATGTTATGTTGAAAAATATAATTGCAATAAGGGGAGTTATGTTATATGAAAAAATCTAAGAGAATGTTATTTATTGTCATGTCCTTGTGTATTGTATTCCTGGCAGCAGGATGCGGTGGATCCAATGCAAGTTCCAAAGAAACTGGTTCATCGGCAAATAAGGACAAGCAGGTTACTTTGACCGTATCGGCAGCTGCAAGTCTTAAGGATTCAATGAATGAAATAGGGAAACTGTATAAAAAAGAACATCCCAATGTCACTGTCAAGTACAATTTTGGGGCTTCGGGCAGTCTTCAAAGACAAATTGAACAGGGTGCACCAGTTGATATATTCGTATCTGCTGCCACCAAGCAGATGGATGAGCTCAAAAATGAAAATCTTGTTGTAAACGATACTATAAAGAATTTACTGCAGAATGATGTAGTGCTTATAGTTCCGAAGGGTTCTTCCAATGTCAAAAATTTTGATGATCTGGCTTCAGACAAGGTTCAGAAAGTGGCACTTGGTGAGATTAAAAGTGTTCCTGTAGGTCAGTATTCTCAGGAAGTTCTTACAAATTTAAAATTAATGGATAAGGTTCAGCCTAAGGTTGTTTATGGAAAAGATGTAAAAGAGGTTTTAACCTGGGTTGAAACAAAAAATGCAGATGCAGGTATTGTTTATAAAACGGATGCACTTATATCGAATAAGGTTGATATCATAGCTGCGGCACCAAAGGATTCCCATAAAACTGTAATTTATCCTGCAGCTGTAGTGAAAAATAGTAAAAATGCAGGTGCGGCTAAAGAATTTCTTTCATTTTTATCAGGGGATAAATCTAAAACAGTATTTGAAAAATACGGGTTCAAGATAGCAAAGTAAAGTGCATATACTTTTGATTTTGAAATAAAGGGGGAGTTGCTGTGGATTTTGATATTTCACCGGCCTGGATTTCTATAAAGACGGTTTTTATAGCTACTATTATAACATTTTTTGTTGGAATCATTGCAGCTTACTGGATGACCAATTATGAAGGAAAATTCAGAAACATCATAGATACTGTATTTACACTTCCTCTTGTACTTCCGCCAACGGTAGTTGGCTTTTTTTTGCTTATTATTTTTGGGAAAAATGGACCTATAGGTAAATTGCTGATGAAATTTGGAACAAGCTTAATTTTTTCATGGCCGGCCGCTGTTGTAGCTGCCGCTGTTGTATCATTTCCGTTGATGTACAGGACAACAAAGGGATCTTTTGAACAGATAGACAATAACATTATAAATGCCGCAAGAACTCTTGGAGTATCTGAATGTAAGATTTTTTGGAAGGTGATACTGCCGCTGGCATGGCCTGGAATAGGTGCGGCAACAGTCCTTTCTTTTGCCAGGTGTCTTGGGGAATTTGGAGCTACTCTCATGGTGGCTGGAAATATACCTGGCAAAACGCAGACTATTCCCATAGCTATTTATTTTGCGGCAGAAAATGGTGAAATGGGAAATGCGCTTATCTGGGTCATATTAATTGTTGCAATTTCAACGGTTATGATTTTTTTAATGGATTATTGGAACGAACGTCAAAAGAAAAACATATATGGTGTTGGGAGAAGATAATATGGGGCTTTATATTGATGTCAAAAAAAAATTCCATGGATTTAATCTTAATGTTAAATTCAGTACAGAAGATAATATCATAGGTCTGCTTGGGGCGTCGGGTTCGGGTAAGAGTATGACGCTAAAATGTATTGCAGGGCTGGAAGTCCCTGACAGCGGGAAAATCATATTAAATGGAAAGGTACTGTATGATTCTGAAAAGAAAATAAATATTCCCGTCCGCAGCAGGAAAGTTGGATTTTTGTTTCAAAATTACGCGTTGTTTCCCAACATGACTGTAAGTCAAAATATAAGTTTTGCCTTAAATAATATATCGCGCGTCGAAAAAGATAAAATAGTCTCTGAAAAGATAAACATGATGAACTTAAACGGGCTGGAAGACAGATATCCCAGCCAGCTTTCAGGTGGGCAGCAGCAGAGAGTCGCCATTGCCAGGGCGCTGGCTGTAAAACCTGAGATATTGCTGCTGGATGAACCATTTTCAGCTCTCGACAGCCATTTGAGAAGTAAAATGGAGGAACGACTTGTATACATATTGAATAATTACACCGGATCTACAGTTTTTGTATCACATAACAGGGACGAGGTGTATCGAATCTGTAAGAATATTGCAATAATCAATAACGGAGTGGTCGAAAGCTGCGGAGACAGGGATTATATATTTGAGAATCCGGCTACCCTTGCTGCCGCCCGGCTCACCGGATGTAAAAATATATCCAGGATTGAAGTACTGGATGAAAATACGGTAGAAGCTCTTGACTGGGGCTGTACACTTAAAACTGACAAAAAAATCAAAGGTTCTCCGTCCTACGTAGGTATTAGATCACATTATATTACCATGGGAAATGGGTGCACTGGCGAAAATATTTTCAAATGTCGTGTAAAATATGTAAACAATGGTCCTTTTACAACGGCAATTTATCTGGAGAGTGTGGAAGAAAAATCTTATGATAAAATCAAGACGTTGAGATGGGAAATAAGCAGAGAAAAATGGCAAAAAATTAAGAATTTGAATCAGCCCTGGGATATGTGCATAGACAGCAAAAAACTTTTTCTGATTTGGATTTAAATATTTTAACTTTTGAGCTTTTGACGGTTAATTCATATATTATTTACATATTATTAATAGTTTGTTCATTGAGTTATAATCTTTAGGAAATAAAATGGTAATATGGTATGTTTTTAAATCAGAGGAAAGGAGGAAAAAAAAGAGGAATATATTACTTTTATGCAGAAAGGAAGGAGTTTATTGTTTAAACTGCTAAAGAATATTTTTATATTTGCAGTAGTTGTCTTAATATGTGAGCTGAATTACTGCAGTTTTGCTTTGGCCGATGAAACAGCGCAGAATGATGCACCTCGGCAGTATGTGACACAAAGCAGTCCTGAAAGCAGGGAAGATGTACCTGTGGATAAAACTTGGACTATAAAATTCAATCAACCTGTTGATCTGTCATCCGCCCAAAACAGTATAAAAGTTGTAAATAAAGAAACTAATGGACAAGTGTCCTTAAATATATCATTGAGTAATAATGGCTATTACGTAAATGTTTCACCAAAACAATCCTATGCTCTTAACAGCGAATACATATTGACTGTGGATTCTAATCTGAAATCGAGGTATAACAGGCAGATAAAAAGTAATTTCAGCATGGATTTTAGAACTACATTGAAGGTAGTGAGTGTAAATGACATGAATGTGGCTATAAGTCAGGGAGATAATTATACCCTCCCGACTACCGTTGCGGCTACCATGTCTGACGGAACCGTCAAACAGGTAGGGGTTGTGTGGAGTAAAAGTGTTAATACGCAGGATCCACCGGGAACCTATGTTTATCAGGGAAGTGTAGAAGGATATGACAAACCGGTGAACCTTAGTGTTACAATAAAACCTTCGAATAAAAATGTAGAATCTGTAGCATCTACATCCATGTGGATATGGGAGCTTCAAAGTGAAGTGGATTCCTACGGAGGTATAGATGCTCTGATTCAAAAGCTGCAAAACATGGGAATAAACAATGTATGCATAAAATACAATGAAGGTTCAAGCCCCTCAGGAGGTGGGACAAACTTCAGGGATGATTTTCTGAAATATGTAGGAGACTTTAGGCGAAATGGATTCATAGTAGGCACCTGGGGGTACAACTATTTCAATTATCCCGAAAGTGAAGCGGATATTATAGTAGATGCATTGAACAACAGCGATTATTATGTCTTTGATGCCGAGGGCGACAGTAACGTGGCCGGTGTAGCCAATAAATTTGATGCGGCAGAACAGGTATGTCAGATTGTGAGAAGCAAATGTCCAAATGCCATAATTGGATATTCATCTTTTCCAATAGCAAGTTATCACCAGAATATACCCTATTCTGTTTTTAACAAATACTGCGATTTTTCAGCACCACAATGTTACTGGAAAGAAATGGGCTGGTCTGTTGCTTCCTGCCTGGATACGATGGCAAGGGAATATAAAGCCTATGGATTGGACAAGCCTATATATCCTATAATACAGACCTACAATACAGATCCCGCAGATTATGATACCTATAGTGGATATAATTTCAAGGCAACCGGATTATGGTCTCTAGACAGTATGGGAAGTACATTTGAGTACTACATAGGCGACAGAGGAAGTAAGTTTGGCAGCTGAAGAAAAAGGAACATATAAAAATCAAAATAGGGGAACACTGTAAGCTTGTTTTTACAGTGTTCCCCTATTTTTTATAGATATTTTTACAAGCGCCTGTTGAAATTGTGCAGGGTTGAAGTCAGGAAATTTCCTGCTGCCCGTCAATTCCGTTTAATGAATGAATAAAACTTTGTTTTGATTTTTTAAAAGATAAAAAGATAGTATAATTGATTTTAGAGTTTAAAAGACAGATTCTGACACTATTTGTCTTTTAATAGGATAAAGCAAATTCGAATATTATTCAATTTATCACACCACCTATAGAGGTGGACGACTTCTCGCCGATTAGGTTAAAAAAATATACACTGTAATTTTAAATAAAATAATTTGTATGTGAAATTAGAGTATAAAAAAATAGACTTCTCACTCTGGAGCGAAAGTCTACCGCGGTACCACCCAAATTATTACTCATGCGTATAACGGCTGTGCCGGCATAGCTTACTTTACTTAAATTAATTTCAGCATGCAACTCGGAAGTGATTTTCAACAACTTTAGCTTCTGGGTTCTCACCACATTCCCATTCTCTGAAGGCATATTTTTGTTTACTCTTCTCCGTCAATGTTTTTTATTTATTGTACATAATATACTATAAAAAAATAAACATGTCAACAATTAATTTAAAAAAGTCTATAAAATCCATGAAATTTATTTTTGCAAGTTTGAGTATCAAATTTGCATATAATGTAGGAAAAAATATTGATTCAAAAAAATAATTTTTTTGCAAAAAAGCTCTTGACATTCTGATAATGAAGGATTATTATCATCACATACACTGAATTTTGATTAATAAAATTGTTAAAAAGATTTGTATAAAAATTATAGAGTATAAAAGACAATGACAAGGAAGAGTAAATAGGGAATATTTTTTAGAGAGTGAGATTTGGTGAAAACTCATAAATACAACTATTGAAGGTAGCCTTTAAGTTGTGAGCTGAACTTTAAGTAGGCTTTTCCGGTAATACCGTTATTACTTTGAGTAAAAATTTTGGGTGGTACCGCGCGGCCAAACTTCTCGCCCCAAGTGAGAAATTTGGCCGCTTTTTTTATAAAATTTTAGGGGTATGTTTTTGGCTTAGTTTTATGATTTAATTAAATCGAATGAGTGAAATATGTTATAATTAATAGTTGTAAAATTTGGAATTATCATAATTTTCATTTAATTAGGTGAAAATGGGCACAAATGAAATTATAGAGGAGGAAAATGTTGTGGAAAAATTAAAAGTTTACTATGATGAGGATGCTAATTTAGATCTTTTGAAGGGAAAGAAAATAGCTGTTTTAGGATTTGGAAGTCAAGGACATGCCCAGGCTTTGAATTTGAAGGACAGCGGTCTTGATGTAATAGTAGGGCTGTACAAAGGCAGCAAGTCATGGAAAAAAGCCGAGAATTACGGATTCAAAGTATATGAAACAGCTGAGGCTGTTAAACGGGCTGATATTGTAGCGGTTCTCATACCTGATGAAAAACAAAAGCAGGTTTATGAGGAAAGCATAAGAGATAATTTGTCAGAGGGAAATGCACTTTTCTTTGCACATGGATTTAACATTCATTTTAATCAGATAGTTCCGCCCAAGAATATAGATGTACTTATGATTGCACCTAAGGGACCAGGACATATAGTGAGAAGAGAATATACATTGGGTGCCGGAGTTCCGTGCCTTTATGCAGTGTACCAGGATTTCACAGGGAGAGGAAAAGATATTGCGCTTGCTTATGGAAAGGGAATTGGCGGAACAAGGGCAGGTGTTATGACTACTACCTTTAGGGTAGAGACGGAAACTGATTTGTTTGGAGAACAGGTAGTACTTTGCGGAGGAATTGTAGAGCTCATAAAGGCGGGCTTTGACACACTCACTGAAGCAGGGTATGCTCCTGAAAATGCATATTTTGAATGCATGCACGAAATGAAAATGATAGTTGACTTGATGTATGAAGGTGGAATAAACAAAATGAGGTATTCCATCAGTGATACTGCAGAATATGGAGATTATAAGGTTGGAAAGAGAATAATAAACGAGGATACAAGAGCTGAAATGAAGAAGGTTCTTGGGGAAATTCAGGATGGAACATTTGCAAGGGACTGGCTGCTTGAAAACAAGGTTGGAAGGCCTAAGTTTACTGCAAGGAGAAGGCTGGAACAAAATTCCACTATAGAGAAAGTAGGCAAGAGACTGAGAGGTATGATGTCCTGGATAAATGAGAATCCTGACAATGAATAAATTTGATTTAAGTATCGTAAATAAAAAGGGGCTTTAAAATATAAGTGATTAAAAAATAAAAAGTGAAGTAAGCAGTGAAAATTGACTTTACAGAGAAGCGGGGTAGAAGGTGAGAAACCTGCAGGTCATGATTGCTTTCACAGTTGATGGTTTTGTATTTGGTTCGGTTATGTATGAATTTGAGGGAGGATTTTCAAAATGAGGAGTGATTTGGCGAAAAAAGGAATTAAAGGTGCTCCGGCCAGGGCGCTTATGTATGGAATGGGGCTTACAAGAGAGGAAATTGAAAAACCTCTGATTGGTATAGTAAATTCGCAAAATGAGGTAGTGGCAGGCCATATGCATCTGGATGAGATAGCAAGGGCCGCCAAACTTGGAGTAGTCATGGCCGGGGGAACACCGATGGAATTTCCTGCAATTGCAGTTTGTGATGGAATAGCCATGGGTCATATAGGTATGAAATATTCACTTCCATCGAGGGAACTCATAGCAGATTCAATTGAATCCATGGCACTTGCCCATGAATTTGATGGACTTGTTTTAATACCCAATTGTGACAAAATAGTACCTGGAATGCTAATGGCTGCTGCAAGACTCAATATACCAGCTGTCGTGGTAAGCGGCGGACCTATGAGGGCAGGCAGATTAAATGGTAGGATTCTGGACTTCAGTACATGTATAGAACAAGTGGGAGCCTGCAGCGATGGCAAGATAACAGAAGAACAGCTTGAAGAGGAAGTTAAAAGATCCTGTCCGGGATGTGGATGCTGTTCCGGGCTTTTCACAGCAAACAGCATGAACTGTCTTACCGAAGTTCTTGGAATGGGGCTTCCAATGAACGGAACTGCACTTGCCCAGACTGGCGAACGGAATCAACTGGCGAAATATGCAGGAATGTATGTTATGGACTGTGTAAAAAACGATAGAAAACCGAGAGATATAATGACTTTAAATGCCTTTAAAAATGCTATAACCGTTGATATGGCAATGGCAGGTTCTACGAATACCGTACTTCATCTTCCGGCAATTGCACATGAAGCAGGAATCATGCTGAATTTGGATTTATTTCACGAGATAAGCAGAAGAACTCCCTGTCTTACAAAATTGAGCCCGAGCGGAAAGCATCATATGGAGGACTTGCATATGGCAGGCGGGATAGAAGCTCTTATGAATGAACTCTCAAAAAAAGGTCTGATAAATGAGAATGAATTAACTGTCACTGGAAAAACTGTGGGTGAGAATATAAAAAATTATAAAGTTCTTGACTATGAAGTTATAAAACATATAGACAAACCTTACAGCAGTGAAGGTGGAATAGCAATATTGCGGGGAAATCTTGCACCAGATGGGGCAGTAGTCAAAAAATCTGCAGTGGCACCGGAAATGATGGTACATGAAGGACCGGCAAGGGTATTCAACTCAGAAGAAGATGCGGTAAAAGCCATCTTTGGAAATGAAATAAACAGGGGAGATGTAATTGTAATAAGATATGAAGGCCCTAAAGGAGGCCCTGGAATGAGGGAAATGCTTTCACCTACCTCGGCAATAGCAGGCATGGGTCTTGACAGGGATGTAGCACTTATCACGGATGGAAGATTTTCAGGGGCGACCAGAGGGGCATCCATAGGACATATATCTCCGGAAGCTATGGAAGGCGGCCTTATAGGCCTGATAGAGGAAGGAGACAGCATATTCATAGATATTATAAACAAGAAAATAGAATTGAAAGTGGATTCTGAAGAGATTCAAAGAAGAAGAAAGAAATATGTAAAGCCTTCCCCGAAGATAAAAACAGGATACTTGTCTAGGTATGCAAAGCTTGTGACTTCTGCAAATACTGGAGCAATATTAAAGTAGTATACGAGAATGGCACAACTTTGATTATGCACAATAAGCAAATGGTGTTTGCTTATTGTGCATAAAAAATATATTAAACTTTCAACAATGGGGAGAGATGTATATATGAAATCTGCTGAAATAATTATGCAATGCTTAAAAAAAGAAAATGTGAGAGTGGTATTTGGATATCCCGGAGCCACAGTTATTCCCATATATGAGGCCCTGAGAAAATCTGACATTGAACATGTTCTTGTAAGACAGGAACAGGCAGCGGGACATGCAGCCAGCGGATATGCCAGAGCTACTGGAAAAGTTGGAGTTTGCATTGTGACATCAGGACCGGGTGCGTCAAATATCATTACAGGTATTGCTGCAGCTTACATGGATTCCATTCCAATGGTAGTAATCACGGGACAGGTTAAATCCTCCTTAATTGGCAGGGATGTTTTTCAGGAACTTGATATTACAGGTGCTGCCGAATCATTTACAAAATATAATTTCCTTGTAAAAAAGGCAGAATACATACCTAAAATTATGAAAGAAGCGTTTTATATAGCACGAACCGGGAGAAAGGGTCCAGTTCTCATAGACATACCTGTGGATATAATGGATGAAGATATTGATGATTTTGAATATCCACAAACCGTTGATATAAGGGGATATAAGCCAACTACGGAGGGACATGTTGGACAGATAAGAAAAATAGTGGATAGAATTAAAAATAGCAGAAGACCGATTATCTGTGCAGGAGGAGGAGTTATACTTTCAAATGCTGAAAAGCAGCTTCGAGAATTTGTGGAGAAATCCCATATACCCGTTGTAAATACATTGATGGGAAAGGGAGCCATGAATGAAGACAGCAATTATTATATAGGTTTTATAGGGACGCATGGTTTTGACTATGCCAATAGGGCTGTAGAAAGTGCAGATGTTTTAATACTTATTGGTTCCAGAGCTTCTGACAGGACAACCTGCGGGATAGGCAGCCGATTTGCTGCAGAAGCAGATATAATTCATATAGACATTGATCCTGCTGAAATAGATAAAAATTTAAATGCAGATATTCCCGTGGTGGGCGATATAAAAATCATTCTTGAGAAATTGTCACGGATGATATGTCCTTTAGATACGGAAAAATGGATATATAAAATAAAAGAATGGAGTGAGAATTCAGATCCTGATGAAAATAGCACAGAAAAGGTAAATCCCAAAATTATTTTAAATAAAATATCCGACTTATTGGAAAATGATGTAATTTTAACTGCAGATGTGGGGCAGAATCAGATCTGGTGTGTGCGTAATTTTAAAATTCTGGGTGACAGGAAATTCTTCACTTCCGGCGGCCTTGGGACCATGGGATACTCGATTCCGGCGGCCATCGGGGCAAAGATAGGGTGCCCTGACAAAAGAGTTGTAGCTTTTGTAGGTGATGGGGGTTTTCAGATGAGTATGTTTGAACTCGGAACCATTTTGGAAAAAAGGATAAATATAATTATAGTACTTCTCAATAATTCAGGTCTCGGGTTGGTTAGGGAAATTCAAAGAAATAACCATTTTGAAGAATTTGAGGTCAATTTTGAAGCTAACCCTGATTTTGTGAAACTGGCTGGAGCTTATGGGCTTCTGGCAAGAAGAGTAGAAAATAATGTTGAATTTAAAAAGGCTTTTCAGGAAGCGCTGTATTCGGACAAAACATTTTTAATAGAGTGTATTGTTGATCCACTCGAAAATACATTTTAGAAAGAGGTGAGCATTATAAAAAGATATGTATTGTCAGTATTGGTGGAAAATCATTCGGGAGTCTTGAGTAAAGTAGCTGGGCTTTTCAGCAGGAGAGGATACAATATACACAGCCTTACTGTAGGTATTACGGGCGATCCTACGATATCAAGAATGACTATTGTTTCACTGGGAGATGATTATATATTTGAGCAGATAAGCAAACAGCTGAATAAATTGATTGAGGTTATAAAAGTAACAGATCTTACAGATGTTCCGGCCGTTTATAGAGAACTGTGCCTGGTAAAAGTATCCGCAAATTCAAAATACAAACTGCTTATCATGGAAATTGTGAATACCTTTAGGGGAAATATAGTTGATATGGATGAAAAAAGTCTGACAATTGAGATAACCGGTGACGAGAAAAAAATATCCGCTTTTCTTGGTATTATGAAGTACTATGGAATTAAGAAGATTGTACGTACAGGACTCACGGCTATTCAGAGAGGAAATAAATTGGAGGATAATGTAGGCGTAAAATAGAATCCTGCGGCAGTGGACAAAATACTCCACTGTCATTTGCCCCTACTTCTTTTATAAATAAACTTTATCATAAGGAAACCTATGAAAATTACAAGTAAAGTTTTTAAATAGAAAGGAATTATTTTTTTGAGAAATTCCCGATCTGATAAATTGGAATAAATTTTATAGCTTTTAGAATAATTTCTTTCTTTTATAGTTAAATCTCCCAGTGGAGCTTTACCTTCCAAAGCTTTGAAAGTGATGTTCGAAAAATTCATATCTTTTTTCAGTTCTTTTCTGTTGAGCTCATTGTCGTAATAGGCTACATTGTCTTTTATTCTTATGGGAACTTCTATATTTACATGCGGTCCTATAAAGTATAAAGGTCTATACTTTATAATCTGCTTTCCAATTATAGAATTTTTTTTATATAAAATGGTGGGCTTTTCATCATAGCTCCAATTTATTATTTTTTCCATATCATTGAATACATACGTGTCTCCCGGATCATATACGGAATTCATTACCACTCCAAGTATCTGGCGGCCGTTTCTATAATAGATGGCTACAAGGCATCTTCCGGCAGGTACGGTATATCCGGTTTTACCTCCGATACATCCATCTTTACCCAGCAATTTATTTGTATTTTTAATGGGAAAAGTTAAACCACTTGCAGTTTTTACCGTGGCCTGGTAAGTTCCCATGGTGTTTCTTATCCATAGACTTTTAAAAGCTTCTCTTGCAATTACACTCATATCATAGGATGTAGAATAGTGATCGGGATTATGAAGGCCATTTGGGGTGACAAAATGGGTATTTTTCAAATTGAGTTTTTTCACGTATTCATTCATCTTTTTGGAAAAGTCACCTGCATTTTTGGATATATTCTCTGCAACTACATAGGCCAGATCGTTGGCAGAATACATCAAAAGTCCATCCATTACGTCCCTTGCAGTCATTGAATCACCTGGCTCTATGGAATGGATGTCCCTATTTAAAGACGACTTGGGTTGATTTTTGGCTCCAGGAGTATATTTTAAAATATTATTTGGCTTTCTGTTTTTTTCAAGGAGTATAGCCGTGAGAAGCTTTGTAGTGCTGGCAGGATACACCCTGATATCCGGATTTTTTTCATATATTATTTCATTCGTTTGCATGTCCACTGTTATGGCTGCTTTTCCATAAATATCGGGATTTTCATTTCCAGTCGGTTTGGCAGCTGATACATTGTAATTCGGAGAGAATATAAATATAAATATATAGAAAAACAATGCTATGTTTATTCTGTGTTTCAAAGTAAATCACTCCATCTGTCCAAATTTTTTTTGTATTTTATTGAAAACATATTATATAATTAATTATGACATTTTAAAGTATATCATTAAGGAATGTATTTTACAATTGAGTATCGTTGTATTTTGAAAGATAGGAGGAGTTATAAATTTTGATGGAAAAAGTCGAGAGAATATTTAAAGGCAGAAAAGGAAAAATTATGGGGGATTTTAGTGAAAGTGCAGTAACAATTCCACTTTGTTTGGAGAAAGGGAATTTGAATTTGATATTTGAAGTAAGGGCCCTGAATTTAAAGCACCAGCCGGGGGATATATGTTTTCCGGGCGGAAAAATGGAATATGGTGAATCTCCCGAAGATACAGCAGTAAGGGAAACCATGGAGGAATTAAATTTAAATAGGGAGGATATAGATGTAGTAGGAGAGATGGATTATGCTGTAACGCCCTATAATTTTATAATGTATCCCTTTGTATGCAGGGTTAAAAGTGAAAATATAATTCCCAGCAAAAGTGAAGTGGATCATATTATCAAAGTTCCCCTGAAATTTTTTATGGAAAGCATTCCGCTTATTTATGAAATGCCGGTGGTTTCCATGCCGGGAGAAAAATTTCCCTATAATCTAGTAGTAAATGGGAGAAACTATAAGTTTAGAAGTGGAAAAATAACGGAATACTTTTATCAGTATAAAAAATATGTTATCTGGGGATTTACAGCTTATATAGTAAAAAAGTTTACAGATATAATTAAAGAGTACAATTAAAAAGAAGATTTTCGGAAGGACCGAAAATCTTCAAGCAGTGAGTTAAATTTGGTTTATCCGTCATAGGTATCGGAATATTTTCCAAGCAGGTGCTGCTTTAAATCCCATAAATTTTTGGACAGATCCACATAATAGCGATGGGGATTTTCAAGTCTTAAAGTTTCAGGCCACAGCTTGGAAGTCTCTTCCCCTACCACCTTTTTAATAGCGCTTACATCCGGGTTTTTATATACAAGGCGGCCTTTGTCAAATATTTTTACTAACAGTTCTTTGGCATAATAGTCTTTTATTTTTTTCTTCTTCCAGGTAAATACAGGATCGAATATTTCCAGAGGTTTATCTGCATCCAAGTTTTCATCTCTTAAAGTCACTAAATCTGCAATAGCCTTGTCTTCGTTTTTACTGTAAATTCTGTATACTTTTTTAAATCCGGGGTTTGTTATCTTTTCCTCATTTTCGCTTATTTTTATTTTAGGGACTATATTTCCTCCGTCATCTTCTACTGCAGATAGTTTATACACTCCCCCAAATACAGGTTCTGATTTCGCAGTTATCAGTCTTTCACCGACTCCGAAAGAATCAATACAAGCACCCTGGCTTAGCACATCTCTTATAACGAATTCATCAAGAGAATTGGAAATAACTATTTTTACCTCTGGGAGTCCTGCCTCATCCAATATTTTTCTGCATTTTCTAGTTAAATAAGTTATATCACCGCTGTCAATTCTTATGCCCTTTGGTTTATAACCTCCGGGAATCAGGAATTCTTTGAATATTCTTATGGCATTTGGCAAGCCTGATTTTAATACATTGTAGGTGTCTATTAGAAGCACGCAGTTGTTTGGATATACTTTAGCCCAGGCTTTAAAAGCTTCATATTCGGAGGGAAACAGCTGTATCCAGCTGTGAGCCATAGTTCCGACTGCAGGAATTCCAAACATCTGGTCCGCTATGGTGCAGGCAGTTGAGCTGCAGCCTCCTATGACTGCAGCTCTGGCACCATACATAGCTGCGTCAGGACCCTGAGCCCTCCTGGATCCGAATTCCATTACCGGTCTTTTACCTGCAGCCCTGCAAATCCTGTTTGCCTTTGTGGCAATTAAGGTCTGGTGATTTATATTTAAAAGTATCATGGTTTCTAAAAACTGTGCCTGAATGGCAGGACCTTTTACGGTTATTATAGGTTCTCCAGGAAATACCGGAGTTCCTTCTGGTACGGCCCACACGTCACAGGAAAATTTGAAGTTTTTAAGATAATTCAAAAACTCTTCGGAAAATTGTTTTTTACCTCTGAGGTACCTTATATCATCTTCTGAAAAGCTTAAATTGGACAGGTATTCTATAATCTGCTGAACTCCAGCCATAATACAGTATCCTCCGTTGTCCGGAATACTCCTGAAAAACATATCAAAATAAGATATTTTATTTCCAATATCGCTTTCAAAATATCCGTTACCCATGGTGAGTTCGTAAAAATCTACCAGCATGGTAAGATTTCTTCCATTTCTCATGTCAAAATTTTTTGAACTTTCCATAATAAAAATCTCCTCTATTTATGTTTTAATTTGGGTGATTATGAACAAAATTATGTATAGGTATTCTATAAATATTGTAATACTTAACATGAAATATTACAAGATTGTAGATTCGGCGAAACTATTGTAAATATATAAGGAGAAAGGTTGTAATGAACAATAACTTGGATTTGAATCAGCTGGAAGCAGTATGTACTGATTTTAAGCACGTCTTAATCTGTGCCCCGCCGGGTTCGGGAAAAACGACAGTTATAATAAACAGGGTGAATTATCTGATAAATGTAAAAGATGCAGATCCGCGTAACATATTGGTAATAACATTTACAAGATCCTCGGCTTTTGATATGAGAGGCAGGTATTTAATGATTTCAAAGGGAGAAAATATACCTTTTTTTGGAACATTTCATTCCCTGTACTATAACATACTGAAAAAATATGATAATAAGATAAAGATAATACCACTGCACAAAGCAAGCCAGGTGGTAAAAGATGTACTTTTATCTTACATGGATTCCACAGGAGATGAAAAAATAAGAGAGGTTTTAAATGACATATCCTTTTTTAAAAATACCGGGGGAAATATAAAAGATTTCAAGAGTCGACTGGATAAAACTGTATTTATGGACTGCTTTAATAAGTACGAGAGGTACAAGGCGGCGAATAACCTTATGGATTTTGATGATCTCCAGCTGAAAGTTGGGGAACTGTTCCGGAAGGATAGAAATATTTTAGACTATTACAGGAGAACTTTTAAATATATACTGGTGGATGAATTTCAGGATTGCGACAGCCTTCAGATAGAAATCCTGCAGCTGCTTGGCAGGAGCAATTTTGTGTTTGCAGTGGGAGACGAGGATCAATGCATATATTCCTTTAGGGGTTCAAAACCCGATTGTATGGTGAATTTTAGGGAATACTTTCAAAATGGCAAAAAATTGTTTCTAAAAATGAATTATAGAAGTACGAAGAATATAGTAGGTATGTCTAAAAACATCATATTTAATAATGAAGATAGAAATTTAAAACCCATTTGCAGCAGCAGACAGGAGTACGGGAAAATAAATTTCAATATATTCCCTAGAGAAAAAGAGCAGGCCGATTATCTGTCGAAATCCATACGGAATCTTGTAGATGAAGGCAGGTGCAAATATGGAGATATTGCGGTACTTTACAGAACAAATGTGGAATCCAGGATCTTGATTGATTCTTTTTTGACACATGGCATAAAATTCAAGCTGTTGGATGAGAAATATAATTTTTATAATCATTTTATATGTAGAGATTTGATATCCTACCTTAAATTATCCATTGACGTGTGTGACAGAAAAAATTTCATATCCATTATAAATAAACCCTTCAGGTATATAGGAAGGGTAAATATGGAAAAAATCAGAAAAAACAGAACGAGGGAAAATTGTTTTGAAATATTGAAGAATGTGGGCGGCATATCTATTTTCCAGCTTAAAATCCTAGATAAATTTCAGAGAAAAATCAAAAAATTAAACAGGATAAAACTAAATGGTGCTGTGGAATTTATATTGAATAAGCTAAATTATATAGAATATTTAAGGGACTACTGCAGAAAATCAAATAGGGATCTGGAAGAATTTCAGCACATCCTGTATGAATTTAAAGTTTCATGTGAGAATTTTGACAGTATAGAGGACTTTTTAAACCATGTAGACGATGTAAAAAAAGTTCTGGAGGAAAGTGTACAGGATGAAAACAGCGTTACGCTGAGTACGATTCACGGCGTGAAAGGGATGGAGTTTAAGAATGTATATATAGTAGATTGCAGCGAGGGGATTCTGCCCCACGAAAACAATATTGACGACAATATAGAAGAGGAAAGACGGCTCTTCTATGTGGGAGTCACCAGGGCCGTGGATAATTTGAACCTGTGCTGCAGCAGCACTGTAAGAGGCAAATCGGTGCAGGTGTCCAGATTCATAAAAGAATGTGTCCCATACATCTGAAAATATAAATTTAATGTTGGGGAGTTTATAATGTCAATTACAAAAAATATATATTAAAATGAAATATTTCTATATATAACTTGCATATAATAGTGAATTGTGATAATATTTTTACTAAATATTAATAAAAAATGAAATACTTTTAAGAACTTACATTGTAATTTAAAGTACAGTGCTAAAAGGAAAAAAGGCATAAAATACATTCTGGGGACTTGAAAAATGTATCTTTGCCGTGTGTAGAGGCCATCGGTTCAGCTGATGGCATTTATTGTTAATTATAAAGGGGGCATAGTATTATGAATTATAGTAATGGATTTCCTTCAAAACAGGGCCTGTATGATCCTGACTTTGAGAAGGATTCATGTGGAGTTGGATTTATAGCAAATGTAAAAGGTGAAAAAACTCACAGTACAGTAAAACGCGGCATTCAGATTCTAGTTAATTTAACTCACAGAGGAGCAGTTGGTTCTGATACAAAAACTGGAGATGGAGCAGGTATGCTTGTTCAAATTCCGGATGAATTTTTCAGGATAAATTGTGATAATCTAGGTATTGAACTGCCGCAGCCTGGAGAATATGCAGTAGGCATGGTATTTTTCCCTAAGGAAACAGCTCTGAGACTGCAGTGTGAGGGAATAATGGAAAGAGTTGCTGAAAGAGAAGGCCAGCGGGTTTTGGGATGGAGAGACGTACCTACAGACAATAGAAGTATAGGTGAGACTGCAAAGGGTACTGAGCCTATTATAAGGCAGATATTTATAGGAAAAAATGCAGGAAATCAAATTGAGTTTGAAAGAAAGCTTTATATGATAAGAAAAGAGGTGGAAAATAAAGTAAAGGAGGTATTGAAGGGAGCCGCAAAAACTTTTTATGTATGCAGTCTTTCCAGCAGGACGATAGTATATAAAGGACTGCTTCTGGCAAATCAGATAAAAAAATTTTATATTGATCTCAATGATATAAATTTTAAGAGTGCTATTGCGCTGGTACATCAGAGGTACAGTACAAATACCTTTCCAACATGGGATTTGGCCCAGCCCTTTAGATATCTTGGCCATAATGGAGAAATAAATACCATAAGGGGAAATAGAAACTGGATGAGAGCCAGAGAGGGTGTGCTTAGATCCAGGGCCTTTGGTAAAAATATCAAAAATCTTTTTCCAATAATAGATGCAGGCGGAAGTGATTCTGCTTCTCTTGACAATGTACTGGAACTTTTGTATCAGGACGGAAGATCTCTTCCACATGCACTTATGCTTCTGATACCTGAAGCTTGGGAACAAAATTGCAGCAGTAAACAGTATAAGAGATCTTTTTATGAATACCATGGTTCTCTGGTAGAGCCATGGGATGGACCTGCAGCTGTTTCATTTTCCGATGGCATTCAGATAGGTGCTACCCTTGATAGAAATGGGTTGAGACCTGCCAGGTATGTAATAACGAAAACGGGATTTGTTGTACTTGCTTCAGAGGCTGGGGTGCTGGAATTCAAAAATGAAGATATCCTGGAAAAAGGAAAATTAAAGCCCGGTGAGATGTTTTTAGTGGATACATCTAAAGGCAAAATTATAAAGGATGAGGAATTAAAGGAAAAAATTTGTAAAGCGAAACCCTATGGCAAAATACTGGATAAATTGAGATTTACCTTGGATATGTTTGATACTGTTGCGGCAAAAGAGCAAATAACTCCAGAAGTACTGAGAGAAAAACAACAGGCTTTTGGATATACTCTTGAGGATTTGAAGCGAATATTAGCCCCAATGTCAATTGAAGGTAAGGAACCTGTAGGCTCAATGGGTAACGATACCCCACTTGCTGTGCTTTCCAACAAAAACCAGCTTCTTTTTTCTTATTTCAAACAGCTTTTTGCCCAGGTAACAAATCCCCCTATAGATCCTATAAGGGAAAGACTTGTGATGTCTCTTTTGAATTATATAGGCTCTCCTCAAGCCAATATACTAAATGATGAAATTACAAAGGATCCATTTATAGAGATCAAAAGCCCAATTTTAACGGATGAGGAAATGTCGAAGATAAAGAGTTTGAGGAATAAGGACTTTAAAACTACTACGGTACCGATTACCTTTAAATGCGATATGGGAATAGATGGTTTTAAGGAGGCTCTTAATAAAATTTGTGAAAGGGCTTCGCAGAGAATAAGAGAAGGATATAATATACTGGTATTGAGTGATAAAAATGTGGATTCGTATGAAGCGGCAATTCCAAGTCTTTTGGCGGTTTCCGCAGTGCAGCATTACCTGATCAGGGAAAAAACCCGTACGAAAGTTTCAATTATTGTGGAAACGGGAGAGGCAAGAGAAACCATGCATTTTGCACTGCTTGTAAGTTACGGGGCTTCGGCAGTAAATCCATACCTTGCATATCAGACTATAGATCAGATGGTGAGAGATGGAGACATAACTGAAGCAGATATGAATACGGCAAAAAGAAATTATATACGAGCTGTAAATCAGGGGATATTGAAGATACTTTCAAAGATGGGAATATCCTCTCTTCAGAGTTATCATGGAGCGCAGATATTTGAAGCCATAGGTTTGAACTCGGAGTTTGTGGACAAATATTTTGAAGGTACACCTTCAAGAATAGGTGGAGTTGGAATTGACGTAATAGCCAGTGAGGTACTGTCAAGACATAAAAATGCTTTCAATAAGATAAGAAAACCTATTTCACAGCTTGATGTAGGAGGAAATTATTCATGGAGAAAAGGGGGAGAATTTCATCTCTTTAATCCTGAAACCATATATAAACTTCAAGTTGCAGCCAGGACCGACAGTTATGATGTATACAAAGAGTATGCAAAAATCATAAATGAGCAGGATAAAAATCTATGTACTATACGGGGCCTATTAAAATTTAAGAAGGGAAATAGTATCTCAATAGAAGAGGTGGAGCCCGTAAGTGAAATACTTAAGAGATTTTGTACAGGAGCCATGTCCTTTGGGTCCATAAGTAAAGAGGCCCATGAGACCATAGCTATAGCTATGAACAGAATAGGTGGGAGAAGCAACACTGGAGAGGGCGGCGAGGATCCACAAAGGTACAGACTGGATTCTAATGGAGACTCAAGGAGAAGTGCCATAAAACAAGTAGCCTCAGCACGTTTCGGAGTTACTACGGAGTATCTGGTAAATGCAGACGAGCTTCAGATAAAGATAGCCCAGGGGGCGAAACCTGGTGAGGGCGGTCAACTTCCGGGAAAGAAAGTTGGTGGATATATTGCACGAACCAGACATTGTACTCCGGGAATAGATCTTATTTCACCACCTCCCCATCATGATATTTATTCCATAGAAGATCTGTCACAGCTTATATATGATTTGAAAAATGTAAATCCTGAGGCGAATATAAGCGTAAAATTGGTTTCTGAAATGGGAGTGGGAACAATTGCGGCCGGAGTTGCAAAAGCTCATGCAGATTTAATATTGATAAGTGGTTATGATGGTGGAACAGGAGCAGCGCCGCTTTCGTCTGTAAAACATGTGGGGATTCCCTGGGAACTTGGTCTATCTGAGACTCAACAGGTGCTTTTGCTGAACAATTTGAGAAGCAGAGTTAGGCTGCAGACTGACGGACAGTTAAAAACAGGCAGGGATGTGGTAATTGCAGCACTGCTTGGAGCTGAAGAATTTGGATTTGCAACTACAGTTCTTGTGACCATGGGGTGTGTTATGCTCAGGAAATGTCACTTGAATACCTGTGATATGGGTATAGCCACGCAGGACCCCGAGCTCAGAAAGCATTTCAGGGGTAAACCCGAGTATATAATAAACTTTTTGACTTTTATTGCACGGGAAGTAAGAGAATACATGGCTGAGCTTGGATTTAAAACCATGAATGAAATGATAGGAAGGGTAGATATGCTGGAGACAAAGGAGGCGGTCGATCACTGGAAAGCCAAAGAATTGGATTTATCTTCTATCTTGTATAAGCCATATATGCCGAAAAAGATTAAATCCTATTGTACGATACCCCAGAATCATGGATTGGATGATGCATTGGATTATAAGATTATTCAGATGGCTGAAGGTGCCATAAATGATAAAACAAAAGTTTCTGCAACCATGGAAATAAAGAATGTAAATCGTGCCGTGGGATCCATGCTGAGCGGTATAATTGCTAAAAAATATGGAAGCCGCGGTCTTCCTGAAGATACAATTGTACTTAATTTTAAAGGATCTGCAGGGCAGAGCTTTGGTGCCTTTGGAGTAAATGGACTTACTCTGGTACTTGAAGGTGATGCCAATGATTATGTGGCCAAAGGGCTGTCAGGAGGTAAAATAATCATTAGAACACCTAAAAATTGCACTTTTGCAGCAGAAAAAAATGTAATAGCCGGGAATACTATTTTATATGGAGCTACTTCAGGAAAAGCTTTTATAAATGGCGGCGTAGGAGAAAGATTTGCGGTGAGAAACAGCGGAGCTGAGGCGGTAGTTGAAGGTGTAGGAGATCACTGCTGTGAATATATGACTGGCGGAACAGTGGTTATCATAGGTAGAACCGGCAAAAATTTTGCGGCCGGCATGAGCGGAGGAGTTGCTTATGTTCTGGATGAGGATGATTCCTTCTATGACAGGTGTAATTTACAGATGGTTGAAGTAGAGAATATTTCAGATAAACGGGATATGGATGTTGTATATAGATTAGTACGGGAGCACTATAAATATACAGACAGTTTGAAGGCAGAAAATATACTGGATGAATGGGATGCTTATAAAAATAAGTTCAAAAAAATAATACCTGGAGCATACAAGTCCATATTGCAGCAGACAGAAGCGGAAGCGGTTGCTGCTTCTGGTAATGAAGAGGGGTCAGCATTATGGGAAAGATAACTGGTTTTAGAGAATATAAAAGAGAAGATCCTGAAAAACGTGGTGTAGAGGAAAGAGTCAAAGATTATAGAGAAATATACTGCGGATTGTCTGAAGATAAGATTAAGATTCAAGCGGCCAGGTGTATGAACTGTGGGACTCCTTTTTGCAACTGGGGCTGTCCTACCGAAAATGTAATCCCGGATTGGAATGATTTTGTGTATAGGAATAACTGGAAGAGAGCTTTTGAAAGGCTAATCCTTACCAATAGTTTTCCCGAATTTACAGGGAGGATATGTCCGGCTATCTGTGAAGGTGCCTGCACTCTCGGAGTAAATAGGAAACCGGTGTCCATAAGGGAAATAGAATTGAATATAATAGAAAAAGCTTTTGAAGAAGGATGGATAAAGCCCAATCTTCCGAAAGTAAGAACTGGAAAAAAGGTGGCTATAGTAGGTTCGGGTCCTTCAGGACTTTCGGCGGCATCGGAACTCAATTCAGTAGGACACTCGGTTGCCGTATTTGAGAGAGAAGATGAGATTGGAGGACTTTTAAGATACGGAATTCCTGATTTTAAACTTGAAAAACGCGTATTGGATAGAAGAATAAATATAATGAAAGAGGAGGGCATAGATTTTAAAACAAATGTTTATGCGGGCAGAGGAAAGTATTCCGCTGATGAATTGATTAAAAACTTTGATGCAGTAGTTCTAACGGGAGGCTCTACTATTCCAAGGGATCTTAAAATTCAGGGAAGAGAGCTCAAGGGAATACATTTTGCAGTGGATTTTTTGAAACAGCAGAATAAAAGAGTTGCAGGTAAGAAACTAATTGAAGAGGAGATAAATGCAAAGGGAAAAATTGTAGTTGTCATAGGCGGAGGAGATACAGGTTCTGACTGCATAGGCACTTCAATAAGACAGGGTGCCAAAGCTGTTTATCAATATGAACTGATGCCCAGGCAGCCGCTCGTAAGAGATGAAACCATGCCCTGGCCTACTTTCCCCAAAACTCTCAAAGTTACGACCTCTCATGAGGAAGGTTGTATAAGAAAATGGTGTATAGGTACAGAAAAATTTGAAGGCAGAGACGGGCGGGTGAGATCTCTTCAAGGGGTGAAAGTTAAATGGCAGAAAGAAAATGGCAGGATGAAGATGACAAGCATACCCGGCACGGAGTTTAATCAAAAAGTTGACCTTGTTCTTCTGGCTATGGGTTTTGTCCACCCTCAGCATGAAGGATTGCTAAATGATATTGGTGTAGAATTTGATGCTAGAGGAAATGTGAAGACAGATGAAAATTATATGACCAGCAAAAAGGGAATATTTGCTGCCGGAGATATGAGGCGCGGTCAGTCACTTGTGGTTTGGGCCTTAAAAGATGGAAGGAAGGCGGCACAGCAGG
Organism: uncultured Clostridium sp.; assembly: GCA_903789665.1. Lineage (GTDB taxonomy): Bacteria > Bacillota > Clostridia > Clostridiales > Clostridiaceae > Clostridium_B > Clostridium_B lapidicellarium. The sequence continues at coordinate 969 of CAIFEX010000033.1, read as the reverse complement.
TTGACTATTACCTCATGGGTGAGACATCATTAAGGGGATGATAAAAGTGAATATTTTATTTATTTGAAAAGAAAATATAAAATAATTTAATAAACATCATAAATATTATGTAAATTAAAATAAAATGTAGACCAATAAAAAGCAACTAACTCCAACTGAAATAATTATGTCAATACCTTAAAAAAGGCATTGACATAAAAAATTACTCTATTTATTCATTTGGCAAATCCTGCAATGTATCAATTAAGCGTCTGTACCGTCGCCTTGTATGACTGCCCCTTCCGGTACTTCTTTAAGTGCATGAAATATAGTATCATAATCAACAGTTGACATGCTGACATTGCACAAGGCGAATACAAATATTACAGTGTTCAATGTAGGATGAGTTAAAGGGATGAATAACCACATTATGAGCAGATTAAATCCCTTATTCTCGATATTTATAAAGATAGTAAGAGACGTTACGGTGCAATAAAAATAAATCACAAGTCTTATTTTATAATATATGTTTCAAGTAACAGATAATACCAACTATAGAATTAAAACATTATACATGTTATAATCTATTAGTACAATCAAATAGGCTGCATAAGGGCTGCTGATATCACCAATCCCTTTTCGAAGGGAGGTGATACAAATGAGTAACAGCATTTTAATGTTATTATTTCAAAGTGGTTTATTCTTAATATCACTATTAACATTAATAATTCTACTTATAGAAAAAATCTCAAAAAAATAGTAGCCCCTGCGCAAGTGGATACTACTATTTTTTATTTAAAAATTTAGTGATACCAGTTGCCTAAGCAACTAGATTGTATACTACAGGATGTTATCAGCATCCTGTTTTTATTTTCCCTTTTCATATTCATATTATAACACAGATCATTATTAAAAATCACCTTTTCAATAAAATTATGATCGTGTCAATTTACTGTAGGTTAAAAAGCTACAGACTTTCCCTGCAATATA
>CAIFEX010000032.1 GCA_903789665.1 uncultured Clostridium sp. | reverse complement strand
CCGTGCTGTATAAAATGGCAGTTAAAATAATAAATATATATCCCTTTTTCACTTTTCTAAGCCCTCCTCAAATTATATATTGGTATTGATGATTTTTCAAATATAATCAAATATACTGAATTGTCTTGAAATTTTGCCTTCAGTAAATCTTCTCCTATTAAAATTTAAGAATTAGATCCGCACTACATGCAGGTATGCATATAGTACGGTTTTTTTATTGTCTGTAGCAGGGTTCCCAGATTTCATTCTCCACTGCTTTTTTGGCGTCGGATATAGATGCCCTGTTCAAGCCTTCTTTTACAGCTTCTTCTACTACGGCAGTTGCTACCAGTTTTGAAGCTTCCCGCAGCCTGGATATGGGCGGAAGTATGGGAGCACCAGGTTTTGAAAGATCCTGGATTGATGCAATGCCGTGGGCTGCAGCGGACAGCATGCCGTCCGTTACTATTCTTGATTTTGCAACTATTATTCCGAGTCCAAGGCCGGGATAGAGAAGGGCATTGTTGGCCTGACCTATAGTATAGGTTGTGCCCTTGTAATTTACTGGTTCCGATGGACTTCCTGTAACTACGAGAGCTCTTCCGTCGCTCCATTTTATCATATCTTCAGCGGTTGCCTCACAGAGTTTTGTAGGATTTGAGATGGGCATGATGGCAGGTCTTTTGTTTATTTCTGCCATGGCCTTTATTACATCTTCCGTGAAAGCACCATGGGTGCCGGAAGTTCCAATGAGTACGGAAGGTTTGATTTCCCTTATTATCTCAGCCAGATCTTTTAAAGGTTTTTTGAATTCATTTTTTGATCTTGCATATTTTTTCTGTCCCTCTGTAAGATCCTGCATGTCGTCTGTAAGTAACCCCTGGCGATCTATGAGATAGAACTGTTTTTTAGCCTCTTCTTCAGACAGACCGCTTCTGATTTTTTCCAGAAATATCTGATCGCTTACACCTATTCCGGCGGTACCGGCTCCGAAAATTGCTATTCTGTGATCTCTTACAGGTACGCCCGTAACTCTTGCTACTGCGTTTATGGCAGAGTTCATCATTACTCCTGTACCCTGTATGTCATCATTGAAAGTACAGATCTTATCTCTGTATTTTTCCAAAATGGTTCTTGCATTTCCACGTCCAAAATCCTCCCAGTGAAGAAGAACTTCTGGAAATAGATCAAGGCTTATCTTCACAAATTTATCTATAAAATCATAATACCTTTTTCCCCTGACTCTCCTATGCTTATTTCCCAGATAACCGGGATCATTTAAGAGTTTTTCATTGTCTGTCCCTGCATCTATTACTATAGGTAGAACATTTCTGGGGTTTACTCCTGCGGCTACAGTATATACTGCCAATTTGCCTATGGAAATATCCACGCCCTGTACTCCCCAGTCGCCTATGCCAAGTACGCCTTCACCATCGGTCACAACTATGAGTTTTATTTCGTCCAGATCTTTGAGAGCTGATTGTATGGATTTTTTTATATTTTCCGGATGATCTATGGATAAAAAAACAGCATCTTTGGGGGTATCATAATTTTTGGAATAATCTATAACGGCATCTCCTATAGTTGGAGTGTAGATTATAGGTAGAAATTCAACAATATGTTTTCCTACCAGATAGTAGAACAGAGTCCTGTTCGTGTCATATATATCCATGAGATAAAGGTGTTTTTCAAGATTGCTTTTAAAATCCCTTGATCTGTTATAGGCAAATTTCTCCTGCTCTTCTAAAGTCCTGACTGCATCCGGGAGGAAACCCGCCAGATCATATTTTTCTCTCTCGTCTTCTGTAAAAGCAGTTCCTTTGTTTAAAAATGGATTTCTCAATAAATCCTGTCCTTTCAAATTGTGCATTTGTAAACACTCCTTTTGTTAATTAGTTTGTATTTTTAATTTTCCACGCATGGAAGTACTGAATTTGCATAGGGAATGACAAGTACACTGGAATTTTCTCCATATTCCTTAAGTGCCATATCCAATCCTTCTTGTGGAGATCTCACCGGGTGCATAAAAATATTTTTTACAATTTCGTCACTCATGGATGAAACCAGGTATACTTTGATTCTTTCTAAAACTGTGCAGATAACAGCTGCTTTATGGGCACCAAGCATAAATTTTTTTTGTATCCACTCTACAGGTTCTTGAGGATTTTTGGCTTTCATCATCCATTCTTTGAATAGTTTTTCCCCAAGGCCGTCTCTACATTCTGCAAGGAGAATTATGCTTCCACCGTCTTTTACTGCGTAACTGGCATTTTCAAGTCCTTTTTGGGATTGGTATAAATTTATGTCCTTTGGATAACCACCGCAGGAAGCAACTACAATGTCGGCCTTCTTTTTTAATTTTATCTTATACATTTTGTCTATATATTTGGTTCCCTCCCTGTGGGCCTTTATAGGATTGCCTGCTACCACCTTTACTATTTTTTTGTGGCTGTTTAATACAGCATTTACTATAAAGTCCACTCCGGCAAGAGTGCCTGCTTCGTCGATATCTTCCCTCATTGGATTTCCCTCACATTTTCCAGGCATGGCTCCCGGTTTTATCATCATTACATGATTTGTTTCAATGGTTCTTTTACTGCATACACCTGGAAGTAAAGCCTTGTTTCCACCGCTGTAACCGGCTTTGTAGTGAAATTCCATGTTTCCGGTAGCTATTATAAAGTCTGCTTCTGCAACAGGACGGAATATGTCTACGGGGGTTCCTCTTGAAGTGGTGCCGATATTGATGCAGTCATCTATATCATGATTGATACATTTTATTTTATTGAATATGGAATGTCCAACTAGTTTTTCCATCTCCTCTGCAGTTTGTTTTCTGTGATAGCCGAGTCCGAAAACTACAGTTATATTGTCATAGCTTGCTCCTGATTTTACAAGTTCCTCTATTATAGGAGGAAGCAGTATATAAGATGGTGAGGGACGGGTTATATCACTTACAAGTATTACAATATTGTGTTTGCCTCTGGCTAATGTGCTCAGAGTTTCTGAATCTATAGGGTTTTGCATTGCAGATTTTACTTCCTCTTCGGCATTCTTTACTTCAGGAAGATCCTGTGAATTTAAGATGCCATGTAGATTTTTATCTGGAATTTCTACTGTACACTGAGAGCTTTTATATTTGAGTTTGATTTCTTTCATAAAATCACCCCTTATCGAATTGAAATTATTTTCTTGATCATTTATGTTATTAGTATACACCTATAATATTGCACCATATAGGTCCGATTCCAAGCCAGACTACTATATAGAATATTCCCAGTATGAAGTTCAGGCTCCACCATTTGTTTTGGCTTACATAACCCGAACCAAACAGAAGAGGTGCAGGGCCGTTGCTGTAATGGGTCGTGGATGCAAACAGGTTTCCAAAGAATCCCAAGGTCAATGCCGCCAGCATAGGTGGTACTCCGCCGGCTATGGCCACTGCCAGAAATGCCGAATACATGGCACTTACATGTGCTGTGGCACTTGCAAATATATAATGACTGTAAAAATAAGCTATAATTAATACGGCGAGAATAACCTGCCAGCTCAGTCCCTTTACACTTCCTGCAATCAGTTTGCTGAACCATGGAATAAACCCTAATTTATTTAGTTCATTTGCCATCATTACGAGCACTGAGAACCATATCAAAGTATTCCAGGCTCCTTTTTCACTTTTTATATCCTCCCAGTTGAGTACATTGAAAAGCAGTAGCAGAGATAATCCTATAAAGGCAGTTAAAGTTGCATCTATCTTGGTTATAGTCCCAGTCACCCATAAAAACAATGTTACAATGAAGATAAATGCCATTGCTTTCTCATCCCTGCTGAGAGGTCCCATCTTTTTCAAGTGTTCTTTGGCTACTTCGGGTGCATTAGGTGTAGCCTTTATTTCAGGTGGATATATCTTGTATATTATAAGTGGAACCAATATAAGACATATGATTCCCGGCAAAAGTGCTGCTAAAAACCACCCAAACCAAGTTATGTGGACATTTAAACCTTCTGCCAGAGTTTGAGCCAGTGGATTTGCAGCCATGGCAGTTAGAAACATTGCCGAAGTTATTATGTCCCCCTGAAACTCGGAAAATATAAGGAAAGATCCTATTTTTCTCTCTGTTCCATCCTCCGGCCTTGAATTAAAAGATTCTGAAAGAGATTTAACTATGGGATATACTATACCGCCGGCTCTTGCTGTATTACTTGGTGTTGCTGGAGCTATAGCAAGATCACAACATAAAATGGAATAGCATAAACCAAGAGTTTTTTTACCGAACAGCCGTACGAATTGGTAAGCTATTCTGGAACCGAGGCCGGTTTTTATAAAGCCCCTGGAAATAAAGAAAGCCATAACTATGAGCCATATACTGCTTTGACTGAATCCGGAAAGTGCCACTTTCATTGTAGTTGTATTTGTAGCAACTGTTATGGTCAATCCTATTATGGATACAGCGCCAATGGGAAGTGGTTTCAGTATACATCCTATTATGGTTGCAATAAAAATAGCAAACATATGCCATGCATTGATTTTTACTCCGGAAGGAGCTGGAATAATCCAAATTATTACTCCTACTGTAACAGATATTAATAGTCTTATATATTTGCTTTTAGAATTGGAAGTAGTTTTCCCCATGACAAATTTTATCCCCTTTCTACAATTTATTTTTGAATTTACTTATATTATAAATTCAAAAGGTTTACATGTTAAATACTGTTTTTTTATTCACTTATAAATATTATTTATGAGTAATTGATCCCGCAATTACTGGTGCTGTTATATCTTTCTTGTATTCCACAATATGCTAAATTCTTTCCAGATAAAAACATGCAGGCTATCGACAAATTGCAATAGCCTGCATATGAATTGCTCATTTGTTTTTTAGATTAACTTTACGTTCACATTGAGCTTCATCTTGGATTGGGGATTTTCTATTTCAACAATGGATTTTTTTATTTCATATCTGTTGTTTATGGATAATTTTACTTGGAATTTGAATTCCTTTGATTCATGAAATTGTTTTATAAAATTATTTTCCTCCTTTGTATTACTGTTTATTATTTCAAATATCAGATCCTGAAGATCTTTTGACATTTTATCTGAAATCAGGGAAAGTGTGTAGCCGTTTACTCTATTTTTTTCAATCTTCATGTGGTTTAATGTACTAAGCAGCAGTTTTGCTTTATTTAGCTTGTGTTCATGATTTAGCAGGGATTTGTTGTGAAAATAAAAACCATTGCTGCTGTTCATCTCAAATACCTTGGTATTGTCTTTTACCCCTACCATATTGAGGCTTCCCTTAAGATTCTCCTTCTGCTTGATTGTTTCTAGTAAGTCATAGACAAATTTTATCTTGTTCATTTATCTCCTCCTAGATTTTGTTTGCGATTGAGTCTGAGGACTCGGGAATTACTTGATTGGATATTATATAATTATTTATAAAGTGAAAATTATATGAATATATGAAAGGAGAGATTTTCAATGAAAAGAATACTTGTGGTTGTGGATTATCAGAAGGACTTCGTAGATGGCAGTCTTGGATTTGACAAAGCAGTTGTGCTGGAGGATAAAATTAAGGAAAAGATTGAAAAGTACAGGAAAAATAATTATGAGGTGGTATTTACCTTTGACACTCATGGTAACAGCTATCTGAATACCCAGGAAGGGAAAAATCTCCCGGTTCCCCATTGTATTGTGAATACGGAAGGATGGAAGCTGTACGGGAAAATTGCCGATTTGTGTGATGAAAATACCAAAATATTTAAAAAACCCACTTTTGGATCCATGAAACTTGCGAAATACCTTGAGAATAATAGGTATGATAGTGTGGAACTGATTGGTGTTGTATCAAATATCTGTGTTATATCCAATGCTGTTTTGGCTAAAGCGGCACTCCCGGAGGCTGAGATAATAGTTGATGCATCCTGTACTGCCAGCAATGATGAGATCTTGAATGAAAAAGCCCTTGATGTTATGGAGGGAATGCAGATAAATGTGATAAACAGACAGTAGATATACCGTATATGCAATACCGCAATTTAATATAGTAAATATAAAAAACATCCAGGTTGAAATTTGGATGTTTTCTTTATGCAGAATTTAAATTTTTCGGCACTATTAAGCACTGATAATGCTGTTCTTTTTATTGAGTAAAATGTCGTCGTAAGTGTCCATAAGTCTGCTGAAGACCTTGTTCCAGGATCTTTTAAGTCCGGTGTTTCTGGCATTTATGCTCAATGTATTTCTCAAGTCTTCGTCCTCGATTAGTTCTATCATTGAATTGGTTAATTCATTGGCATTCCTCGCCTTGAACTTAAGGCCGTTGATTTTATGTTCGATAGTATTTTTGACTCCGCCGGCATCAGCACCTATAACTGGAATACCCGAAGCCATGGCCTCAAGTACTACGTTACCAAAAGTCTCCGTTGAAGAGGGAAAGACAAATATGTCACCTGATGCATAAATTTGCGCTAATTTTTTCCCCTTTTTAAATCCCGTAAATATAGTATCTTTTGGAAGATCATTTTTGCATCTGTTCAGATATGGACCTTCTCCTGTTATAACAAGAGCTATCTTGTCTCCATATTTATTATATACTTTTGTGTAGGCATCAATCAGGATATCCAAATCTTTCTCAGGTGAGACCCTGCCTACATATAGAAATACCAATTTGTCATTGACACCAAGCCGTTTTCTTAAATTTTCACTTCTCAACTTGGGATTGAATTTTTCAGAATCTATACCTCTTGAGAAAATATCCGTATTTGATATTCCCTTATTTTTAAGATACAGTTTTATTTCTTCCGACGGACATAAGGTCAAATTATTTTGATTGTGGAACCATCTCATGTAATCCCATATATAATTCTTTAAAAAGCCAAGATTGTAATAATTTAAATACTGACAAAAATTAGTTGTATAATTGGATACAGTAGGTACTCCATGATTTTTTCCATATTTCAGCCCTGCCATTCCCATGTTGAATTCAGTCATGAGCTGAATTATATCTGGCTTGAAATCAGATAGTAAGGCATTTAATCTAAATGTGTTAGGGAAAGCTATCCTGCACTCCGGGTAGAGAAAAAATTTTATGCTGAAAAATCTATGAATATTATAATTTGTATTTTTCCCTACATCACTATCAGGTGCAAATATTAAATATTTGATATCATTTGCTTCATAATATTCTGAAAGTCTGCTCAGAGTATTTGTAACTCCATTTATCTGGGGCAAAAAAGTATCTGTAAAAATAGCTACCTTCACATTATCCCTCCTCGTATTTTGTATTCCTAATATAATAATATTTCTTATAGTTGTTTTTTGATTGCATATTCATGTTAAGTTTGTGCTAAATATTATTAATTTCAGTTAATAGAGCGGCTAAACCAACAGTTATATGTAATATTTAAAAAGAGATATAAAATCTTATACATCAAGGTTTTATATCTCTTTTTATGTTTTAAAATAGGTAAAATTTATATTATTTTAGCAATTTCTGATATATTTGCAGTACATGCACTCAATTCTTCCGCTGAGGCTGCTATTTGTTCCGTAGAAGAGGCTTGAGAATTTGATATGTCTGTAGTTTCATTTACTTTTTGTTGAAGGCTTGCTGCAACAGCATCTATCGAACTTAATATCTTTTTTATGTTTGTTACGGAATCAGCACTTTTTTTTGACATCTTTCGAATCTCATTTGCAACAACTGAAAAGCTCCTGCCATATTCTCCAGCTCGTGCAGCTTCTATTGCCGCATTAAGTCCTAAAAGTTTAGTATTTTGGGAAACTTCATTTATAAAATCTAATATTTTGTTGGTATTGTTTATTTGATTTATTATTTCATTGGTGTAATTTTGAACTTCTAGAATTTTGTTTAGAAGATCCTGGGCAGATGAGGCAATTTCCTGGGATGAAGCACTTAATTGTTCCGATGATGATTGAATAGTGTCACTTACTTCAAGTAGAGCATCTTGATTTTTTAGATTTATTGCTATGTTCAATGTACCAATTATGTTATTTTTTTTACCCTTTATTGGTATGACTGATGCTTTGAATGCAACGCCATAAGTATCTTTTGGCATTGTACCACTTTCTACTTGTCCTGATTCAAGGGCCTTTGTTATTAATCCTCCAGGAGGAATGGTTTTACCTTCAAGATCGCCGCAGTTTAATTCCTCGCCATTGTAGTAACATAAAAATTTTTCCTTATCGGTTATCCCTATGGCACAGTCAAGAGGGAATCCTTCTTGAAACATTGGGCAAGCTTTGCCGAGAAAGTGTAACAGTAGATTATCTTCATTTTCTGTAAAATATGGATTTGAAAATATATCTTCATTAATTTCTACCAATAGTATGACCTCCAGTATAAAAATATTTTAAATAAAGTTTAAATTATAATTAAAATATAATAGTATATATTATACTTCGATATTATAATTCGATAAATTATATATCAAATGAAAAAATATAAATTTATATAGTATTAAAATAAGAAAGGAGTAAGATATGGCATATAGAGACTTGAGAGAATTCTTGAAAATATTAGAGAGGGAAAATCAATTAATTCGTATAAAAGAAGAAGTTATGCCGGAGCCTGACATTGCAGCCATAGGAAAATCGGCCCCTGATTTGAACAACGGCCCTGCAGTTATGGTCGAAAATATAAAGGGTTATAATAACAGTGTGGTTCTGAATGTCCATGGTTCCTGGAAAAACAGCGCTTTAATGATGGGGCTTCCCAAAAATACTTCCGTAAAAGATCAATTCTTTGAACTTGACAAAAGGTGGTCCAAGTATCCTGTAAAACCTATCTGGGTTGACGATGCACCTGTTAAGGAAATGAAAATCACAAAAGATATTAATGTTTTTGATATAATGCCTCTTTTTAGAGTAAATAAATATGATGGTGGGTTCTATCTTTCAAAAGCTCTTACAGTTACGAGAGATCCAGATGATCCGGATAATTTTGAAAAGCAAAATGCAGGAACATACAGGATACAGGTAAAAGGCAGGGATTTGCTTGGAATACAGCCGCTTCAATTTCACGATATAGCCATTCATCTCAAAAAAGCAGAACAGAGAAATGAGAAACTTCCAGTAGCCATATGTATAGGCAATGATCCAGTTCTAAATCTTATGGCCAGCACTCCTATAGAATATGCACAATCTGAATATGAATTTGCAGGTGCTCTCAAAGGAGAACCTATAGAACTTACTAAAAGTGAAAATGGCAATCTAGATATTCCTGCAAGAAGTGAGATAGTTCTTGAAGGATATATAATTCCAAGGTCTAGGAAAATAGAAGGACCATTTGGAGAATTCCCTGGAAGCTATTCAGGTGCGAGGCTTCAGCCTGAGATAAAAATCACCACTATAACCTGCAGAAAAAATCCTATATTCGAAAATCTTTATATAGGTATGCCATGGACAGAAGTTGATTATTTAGTTGGTTTAAATACAAGCCTTCCTCTGTACAGGCAGCTTAAAAAAGATTTTCCCGAGGTTTCTGCTGTAAATGCAATGTATACCCATGGAATAGGTGTTATAATTTCAACTAAATCAAGATTCGGTGGTTATGGAAAGGCAGTTGCCATGAGACTTTTGTCCACTCCGCATGGAATGCCATATTCAAAAATAATTATAGTAGTTGATGAAACAGTAGATCCCTTTAATTTATCACAAGTAATGTGGGCTATGACAACAAGAGTAAGGCCAGATAAAGATGTGGTTTTAATTCCCAATGCTCCCGGAATGCCGCTTGATCCGTCATCTGATCCTCCTGGAATGCATACAAAACTTATAATAGATGCTACAACTCCTGTGTATCCTGATACATGGAGAAAAGTAAGTCCTCTTACGCCGCCTCCAAAATCAGACTACTGGTTCAATTACATGAAGAATTTAACTAAATAAGGAGGAATGAGAAAATGATATGTCCGAGATGTGAATCTGAAAATGTGGAAGTAATGGCAAAATCACCAAATGGTGATGTTTGGGAAGTGTATATATGCAATGACTGCTGTTTTTCATGGAGATCTACAGAAGATAGCTATATTAGAGATCCAAAAAAGTATAATAAAAAATTTAAAATAAATAGAGAAGAAATAAAAAATCTACCTAAAATGCCCCCTGTGCCGGAAATAGTAGATGGTGAAAAATAATCCCTATGATAGAGATCAATCAAAAAATAAATAGGATAGATCTTAAATTAAAAGCTTTTAAAATGGGAGAAGACTTATGTATAATTTTAACTGGTGGAAAGGAACATATAGGAGCAGTCACAGCCTTTCATGACGGGAAAGTTGAAACTATTACATTTTCTAGTCACAAGGAAAGATTTATAACGGAGAAAATATCAGATATATTTATAAGGGGATTTATAGGGCATTTTGTAATATGCTGTGGAATACACTTTGATAATATTACAAAAGAGGAAATATCGTCCGTGGAAAATATTTCTTGTGAAATGGCTAAAATTCTCTGTGAAAAGCTTAAATACAGCAATTAATTTCAACTGAGCGGGAGATGGATATATGGAAATTGTAGTGGGTATAACTGGAGCAACAGGGGTCATCTATGGAGTAAGGCTTGTTGAAACATTGAAGAATATTGAAAATGTAAAAGTTCATCTTGTAACCAGTGAATGGGCTAAAAAAAATATAGAAACTGAAACGCCTTATAATATTGACTATATTGCAGATCTTGCAGATTTCAACTATGATTACAGAGAACTTGGAGCTAAAATATCGAGTGGTTCATATATGACAGATGGTATGATAATACTTCCTTGCAGCATGAAAACATTGAGTTCCATTGCATGTGGCTATGATGATAATCTCATATCCAGGTGTGCAGGGGTCATGCTAAAGGAAGGCAGAAAATTGGTGATATGTCCAAGAGAAACACCTTTAAGTCCGATACATATTGAAAATATGATGAAACTTTCAAGAATAGGGGTAAGGATACTTCCACCTATGCCTGCATTTTATAATAACCCCTCTACGATAGATGATATTATAAATTATCATGTAATGAAAGTTTTAGATCAATTTGGAATAAGGTATAATAATAAAAATAGGTGGCAGGGAATTTAATTAACATGGCAATTAATTCTTGACTTGAAGTTAAAATTATGGTATTCTAAGCTACAGTAAAATTAAATGCTATAAGTCCTTTAAAACTAGTTCAGAGAAACTGGGAAGGCCTCATGAATATTTTGAAATATTTGTAGTATGCGGTGTGAAAGTGTCTTCCAAATTAGGAGACACTTTTTTTAAACCTTTAATTTTAGTACAGAGATACTGAGAAGGAGGAATAAAATGTTAAAAGGAAGACATTTAATTGACATCATGGATTTTTCAGTAGAGGAAATGAATGAAATATTTGAATTGGCCCATGAAATAATTTTGAGAAGAGAACAATTTTCCCATGTATGTGAGGGAAAATTGTTGGCCACATTGTTTTATGAACCCAGTACTAGGACCAGGCTGAGTTTTGAATCGGCCATGATAAGGCTGGGTGGAAAGGTGATAGGTTTTTCGGATGCAGGCTCAAGTTCTGTCTCCAAAGGTGAAAGTATAGCAGATACTATAAGAGTGGTTGGCTGTTATGCAGATATAATTGCCATGAGACATCCCAAAGAAGGGGCACCTAAAGTTGCATCTATGTATTCTCCTGTGCCTGTTATAAATGCGGGTGACGGAGGACATCAGCACCCCACGCAGACTCTTGCAGATCTTTTAACCATCAAATCCATAAAAGGAACATTGTCAAATCTAAAAATAGGATGTTGTGGAGATTTAAAGTTCGGAAGAACAGTACATTCGCTTATCAAAGCCATGTCCAGGTATGAGGGAAACAGTTTTGTCTTGATATCCCCCAAAGAATTGAAAATACCGGATTACACCAGAAAAGAAATGGATAATAAAAATATTGACTACAGTGAAACCGACAATTTGGAAGATATTATAAGTTCTTTGGATATACTCTATATGACAAGGGTACAGAAAGAAAGATTTTTCAACGAAGAGGACTATATAAGATTGAGGGACAGTTATATATTGGATAAGGGAAAAATATCCAGAGCAAGGAAGGATATGATTGTACTTCATCCACTTCCAAGGGTAAATGAAATTTCATATGAAATTGACAGTGACCCCAGGGCCTGCTATTTTAAACAGGTTAAATATGGAATGTACGTTAGAATGGCCCTCATGATGAAGCTGCTTGGAATTCAATAAGGAGGTAATGAATTAATGCTAACTATAAACAGTATAAAAAATGGGATAGTAATTGACCACATAAAGGCCGGGTTTGGAATGAAAATATATAAATATCTTGAATTAGATAAGGCTGATTATTCCGTGGCCCTTATAATGAATGCCGAGAGTAAAAAACTTGGAAAGAAGGATATTATTAAGATAGAGAATAACCTTGAAATGGATTTTGCCGTACTTGGGTTTATAGATCCAAATATCACGATTAATATAATAAAAGATGAGACCATATATAAGAAAATAAAACTGAAATTGCCTTCTAGAATAGAAAATATAATAAAATGTAGAAATCCAAGATGTGTAACTTCCATAGAGAAAAATGTACCTCATATTTTCAATCTGGTAGATGAAAAAACGGGAGAATACAGGTGCGAGTACTGTGACCAGATATATGAGAATAAGAATGTATCCCTGTAAAAAAATATATGGAGGGCAGTTTGGACATTTGAAAGGATTGATATAAGTGGAGCTTCTTATAAGACATGCCAGAATAGTGGATTGTTGTCAAGATTTCCTGGGAGATGTTTATATAGATAATGGAATTATAAGCACAATTGGAGAAAATCTAGATATAGACTGCAGGACCATAGATGCCCGAGGTTTGGTTCTTATGCCGTCTCTGGTGGACTTACATGTACATTTCAGGGATCCGGGATTTACAGATAAGGAAGATATAGAAAGCGGATGCAGGGCTGCAGTCAGGGGCGGGTATACCATGGTTAATCTTATGGCAAATACAAATCCACCATGCAGCAATATGAAAATTGTAGATTATGTATTGAAGAAAATAAAAAAATTGGGGCTTGTGGATGCACACCAGTGTGCGACTATAACCAACAATTTTGATGGAAGAGATATAAGCCATCTGGATAGGCTCGGTGAAGAAGTGAAGATAATATCTGAAGATGGCAAAGATGTTATGGATGGCAAAGTCATGGTCAAGGCAATGATGAAAGCCAGAAATTTGGGAAAGATAGTTATGTGCCACTCGGAGGAAGAGTCCCTTTCCGATATTGACATGAGGCTGGCAGAAAATATAATGACCTGGAGAAACATAGCATTTTCAGAATTTACGGGGTGTCCTGTACATATAGCTCATGTAAGTACCAGGGAATCCATGAGATATATAATAGATGCCAAAAATAGGGGGGCAAATATAACCTGTGAGGTTACTCCCCATCATATAGTTCTTTCAGGAAACAACTACAGAGTAAACCCGCCTATCAGAGATAAAGAAGATGTGGATTATCTGGTAGACAGCATAAAAAAAGGCTGGGTGGATGCCATAAGTACGGATCACGCCCCCCATACCAGAGAAGACAAGGACAGGGGTGCTGCCGGAATATCGGGTATAGAGACGGCTTTCAGTTTATGTTATACGGAACTTGTGAAAAAAGGGCATATAACGTTGAACAAACTTTCCAGGTTGATGTCAAAGAATCCCTCTGAGATACTTTGTGTAAAAAAGGGTTCTGTAACTCCTGGATATGATGGAGATTTGATTTTAGTGGATTTAAACAGAGAGTATACGATAAGAAGTTCTGAATTTGAATCCAAAGGCAAAAATACTCCTTTTGAAGGGTGGAAGGTGTCCGGAAAGATACTTGAAACCATAAAAGCAGGGAAAATTGTATTTGAAGAGGGAGGACGTTCATGATTGTAGATAAACTGTATGACAGTGTGAAGAAAAGGGGAAATGTATGTGTGGGTCTGGATACGGATCTGGGATATGTACCTGAAAGTACGGCAGGATCCTGTAAAAGTGCGGGGGATGCAGTGTTTGAATTCAATAGAAACATAATAGACAGTACTTGTGATGTAGCTGCCTGCTACAAGGTGCAGATAGCCTACTACGAAGCTCTGGGCATTGATGGAATTAGAGCCTACAGCAAAACTTTAAAATATGTAAGAAGCAGGGGTGCGGTAGTTATCGCCGATATTAAAAGGGGAGATATAGCAAAGACAGCTGAAATGTATGCAAGAGCCCATTTTGAAGGCGATTTTGAAAGTGATTTCATAACTTTAAATCCATATATGGGTTTTGATACCATAGAGCCTTATTTACCCTATGTCATGAATGAGAACAAGGGATTGTTCGTACTTGTAAGGACTTCAAATAGAGGGGCAAGGGACCTGCAGTATGCGGATACGCAGAAGGGGAAAAAACTGTATGAAATAGTTGGAGAAAAGATAAACGATATGGGTAAAAAATATATTGGAAACTGCGGTTACAGCAGTCTTGGAGGTGTGATAGGCTGTACCCATAGGGAAGAAGGGTCAAAACTTAGGAAAGATTTGGATACCACATTTTTTTTAATACCCGGATATGGAGCCCAGGGTGGAAGTGCAGATGATGTTTCGGTTTACCTTGAGAACGGAAATGGCGGCGTGGTGAATTCCTCGAGAGGTATATTGCTTGCCTATAAAAAAAGGGAAAAAGGTGAAAAAAATTATGGGGAATGTGCCAGGGAAGAGTGCATTAAAATGAGGAATGCCATATGGAAATCAGTGAAATAGCGTAGAGAAATGAGGAAGATATATTGGAATATGTATGTAAATATGTATATGAAAATGAAAAAATAAGTGACGGTATATACAAACTTGAGATAAGTGGAAGTTTCAGCGGCAGCCCGGGACAGTTCTACATGCTGAGATGCTGGGAGAGGGAACCTGTACTGTCAAGACCGCTGAGCATATGTAATCTGGAGAAAGATAGGATAACTTTCCTGTATCAGGTAGTTGGAAGGGGGACCAGGAGATTGTGCAGGTTAAGAAAAGGTGATGAGATTAGTCTGCTGGGACCCTTGGGAAACGGGTTTTGTCTGGATGACTTAAAGGGTAAAATTGCTGTGATAACTGGTGGAATAGGCATTGCTCCGATGTTTTATCTTATTTTGAATCTGAGAAATTATGATTTGAATAATAGCAAAAGTTCTGAAAATCTGAAAATAGATCTGTATGCAGGGTTTAAAAATGAGGTGTATTCCATAGAGAAGCTGGAACCTTCTGTTGACAATATATTTGTTACAACGGAATCAGGAAAGTACGGGAGAAAGGGTCTTGTTACGGAAAATTTTAAAGCTGAATTTTATGACAGAGTGTTATGCTGCGGTCCTGAATCCATGATGAAAAAAGTTGCAGAAGAATGTGTGAAAAAGGGTACGGTGGCGTATTTATCGATGGAAAGACGCATGGCCTGTGGAATTGGAGCCTGCTTGGGATGTACTTGTAACACGATTTCTGGGAATAAAAGAGTTTGTAGGGATGGACCTGTTTTTTCAGGCGGTGAACTGGTGTGGTAAATCGAGAACGGTTATATTTTGGGTTAGAAAGGAGTCTGGCCAGTGCTGAATATATGCGGTGTGAATTTGAAAAACCCTGTAATTGCTGCATCCGGGACTTTTGGATTTGGTGGGGAATACAATGAATTCTATGATGTATCAAAACTGGGTGCAATATGTTCAAAGGGTATTACGCTGAATAAAAAAGAGGGAAATGAAGGTATTAGAATTTTTGAAACTACAGGAGGTATATTAAACAGTGTCGGACTTCAAAACCCCGGTGTAGATCATTTTATAAAAGTGGAACTGCCAGGGATGAAAAAGCTTGGTACGGTTGTCATAGCTAATTTGGGCGGGGGAACTTTGAAAGAGTATGTTGAAGCTGCGGAAAAGTTAAGTGCTTCTGATGTGGATATTGTAGAACTCAATATATCCTGTCCCAATGTGAAATGCGGAGGTATGGCTTTTGGAATAAAATCCGAAACAGCTTATAAAGTGGTAAAGGCAGTTAGGGGAAAGTGCAGCAAGCCTCTTATGGTAAAATTATCACCTAATGCCGAGGATATTGTTGATATGGCCTGCAGCTGCTGTAAGGCAGGGGCAGACAGCGTATCCCTCGTAAATACCTTTAAAGCTATGGCAGTGGATATAAAAAGCAGGAAAGCGGTATTTGACAATGTAACTGCCGGACTTTCGGGGCCTGCAATAAAACCCATAGCTTTAAGGATGGTTTATGAAGTTTCAAAGGCAGTCGATGTCCCTGTGGTTGGGATAGGCGGAATATGCAGCTGGGAAGACGCGGTGGAGTTTATAATGGCGGGAGCCAGTGCAGTTGAGGTTGGTAGTGCAAATTTCATTAAACCCGATGTATGTTTGGATATAATAGACGGACTGGAAGAATACATGGCTGAGGAGAATATAGAGGATCTAGAGGAAATAAGGGGAATAATATAGGAGGAAAATTATGAATAATTTGGTTATAGATAATTTAAAAGAAGCTGGAGCCCTTTTAGAGGGACATTTTTTACTTTCTTCAGGAAGACACAGCAGCAGATATTGCCAATGCGCTAAACTTTTGCAGTATCCGGACAGAGCTGCAAAAGTATTGTCAGTTGTTGTGGAAAAACTGAAGAATGTCCATTTTGATAAAATTGTAGGCCCTGCAATGGGCGGAATAATAGTTTCCTATGAACTTGCAAGGCAGACGGGAAAACCTGGAATATTTGCAGAAAGGCAAAATGGCAGTATGACTATAAGAAGAGGTTTTGAGATAAAAAAGGGAGAAAGGATTTTGATTTCTGAGGATGTGGTAACTACAGGGAAATCTTCCATGGAAGTTGCCAAAATTGTTGAAAATATGGGGGGAAGTGTTGCAGGGATATGCTGTATAGTGGACAGAAGAACAAAAGATGCCAAAATACCATATCCTGTGTACGGTGCAGTGAAGCTGGATATAAATACCTATGATCCAAAAGATTGTCCCATGTGTAAGAATGGGATGGATTATGTAAAACCAGGAAGTAGGGTTTTTAAGTAGGGTAATTCTTGATGTAGGGGAATTTGATGTATATCTGGAAAGGTTCACAAAAAATTAGTACTATTTTTTAAGATTTTGAGTTATAATAAATTACGGGCATGAGTATTTAAGATCATAATTTTAATACTGAGTATAGGAGGAATTTTTGAGTGGTTAAGCCAAGTATTTTTAGCAAAGAATATGATAAGAAAATGCGACGACGCAAGAGAAACCTGATTATACTTGTGATAGTATGCATATTTGTAATAGCTCTGGCTGTAATTTATATAAGGGGAGCATTTAAAGATGTATTAAAGGAAACAAATAAAATAAAGAGTAATATTTCTGCTGAGAATAAACCGGTAAAAGATAGCAGCAAGGGTGCAAAAGCCCCTGTGGAAAATAAATCCAAGTCAACAGAAAAAGCAGGAAGCTATAAAATAGAATTGAGTGACGGTAAGAGTGCAAATTTGACATATGAGGGTAAGGACAGTGAGAAAAAATTCAAGAGTGTTAGTCCGGGAGACGGAAGTATAGTTTATGATATAAGTCCCTCTGCTAAAAATATAGTTTTATTTGACGGCAAATCTCAAAGCATACTGCTGGTGGATATAAATGGAAGTAAACAGGATTTGACAAATCCCAAGTATGTATCTACTACTGGCAATGTAATAGAAAAAAATACTCAGATATCCAACAATCCATCCTATATGTGGTGCTCTTCACCAAAATTTTTGGATGATAATAATATTGCATATACAAGTCAATTGCCGTGGCTTGGAAAAACTCAAAAGTATGTTTGGATAGAAAATATACAAAATAAGAGCCATGTTATGGTTCAGGGCATACAGGGAGAAAATGTAAAGCTTCAGGGATTGACTGAAAAGGGACTTACAGTGGTTGAAGATGGTACGACTGTTTATGTAAATGCATCGGGATCTATCACCCAGTAGAGAGGATATACACCTTTCTAACTGGGTATTTTAAGTGATAAATTATAGTAAAAAGCTGAGTGGGGGTATTATGGATATAGGATTGTCATCTGCCAGTTTTTATCCAAATGTCAATACGGAGGACAGCGTAGCCGTAATGAAAAATCTGGGATTTAAACTGGGAGAGTTATTTTTAAACAGTGATAGTGAATATGAGGAAAGTTTTGGAAGATTGCTTTTAGAGCAAAAATTGAAAAATAATTTTATTATCAATTCAGTTCATGCTTTTTCTTCTTCTTTTGAACCCTATCTATTTGATGAGTATAAGAGAAGAAGGGAGGATGCTTTTTTAAAGTTTAAAAAAGTATGTAAATTGGCAGGGTTATTGGGAGCCAGGTGCTACACTTTTCATGGAATGAAGTATAGAAAATTGAAAGAAGTTCCCAGAAATTTTATTTTTGATGTTTATAACAAGTTGATATATACTGCAGGTGAACAGGGTGTAAAATTGTGTCAGGAG
Source organism: uncultured Clostridium sp. (assembly GCA_903789665.1). Classification (GTDB taxonomy): domain Bacteria; phylum Bacillota; class Clostridia; order Clostridiales; family Clostridiaceae; genus Clostridium_B; species Clostridium_B lapidicellarium. Next base: position 12,405 of record CAIFEX010000032.1, on the reverse strand, counting down.
AATGTATTCTGGTGTTTGTCCAGTAATATCGACTTTCTGCGTGAGCTCCGGGATAAATGTATTTATCCCATATATTTTACTCTTGATATAAAGCAGGCCTATAGAGCTGGTAAAACACCTGAAGAATATATAGATGTAATGGGAAGTGCCCTGGAAAATCTTCATTTGAATGACAGAGATGATAAAAATTCCTGCCTGCTCCCCGGGAAAGGGAATGTGGATTATAAAAAAATACTTTGTAAATTAAAGGAAATAGGATATAATAAAGTGGGTATAATTGAAGTGTACAGCGATAATTATAAAGATTATAGTCAGTTGAAAATGGCAAAGGACTATATTTGCAGTATTTTCAACAGCTGAGGGCGGCTATGCTGAAAAGATGAAAGTATTGGCAGAAGGCAGCTTTTAAAATTTGTTTGGTGAATGTAAAATTAAAATGCGAATATTATAATTTTAGTGGTAAAATATATAATATAAAGAGATAATTGATAATTGTAGTCAATAAATAAAAGTAAAAGGTACCATATATGAATATATATTGATATATGATATAATAACATAGTTGATGTAAAGCGTATAGAGCAAGTAATTAGTGTATTGGGAGGAATTTTATAATGAATGTTAAGAAGGAAAAGATAGAGGAGAATGTTGTAAAATTAGAAATTACAGTAGAATCTTCGAAATTTAATGAAGCTATGAAAAAGGCATTTGCCAAAAATGTAAAGAAATTTAATATACCTGGATTTAGAAAGGGCAAAGCCCCTATGAATATAATAAAAAAATATTATGGTGAAGGAGTTTTTTATGAAGATGCCATAAATTTTTGCTGTGATGATACATATCCTAAGGTATTGAAGGAAAATAATATAAAACCGGTGGATTATCCCCAGATCAATATAGTTCAGATAGGTGAAAATAAAGATTTCATATATACGGCAACAGTGACTGTGCTTCCAGAGGTAAAACTGGGGAAATACAAAGGGCTTGAAGTGAAAAGAAATACATATGACGTAACAGATGAAGAAGTTGAAAAAGAATTGAAGACAATGCAGGAGAAAAATGCTAGAATAGAGACAAAAGAAGATGGAGCTGTAGAAAAAGGTAATATAGCTGTGATAGATTTTAAAGGGACAGTAGACGGCAAGGAATTTGAAGGTGGAGAGGGAAAGGATTATAAACTGGAAATTGGTTCCGGAACTTTCATAGATAATTTTGAGGATCAGCTTGTTGGTTTGAAGGCTGGAGATTCCAAGGATGTTAAGGTGAAATTTCCCGAGAAATATGGGAGAGATGATTTGAATGGAAAAGAAGCTGTGTTTAAAGTTACAGTTAAGGAGATAAAAAATAAGGAACTGCCGGCTTTAGATGATGAATTTGCAAAGGAGATATCTGAATTTGACACTCTGGAAGAGGTAAAAGTTGACATAAAAAAGAAGAAACAGGAGTCAAACAAGTTGAGAAGCCAGAGGGAATATGAGGAAGCAGTCGTGGATGCAGCTTGTTCGAATGCAGAGGTGAGCATACCAGAAGTTATGATTAAAAAAGAAGTTGACAACATGCTCAAGGATCTGGAGATGAAATTGAAATATCAGGGGCTGGATCTCAAGACTTATTATAAATATACCAATAATACAGAGGAAAAAGTTAGAGATTACATGAAAGATACAGCAGAAAAAAGGGTTAAAACGGATTTAGTCATTGCAGAAATAGCTAAGGCTGAAGGCATTAAGGCAGAAGACAAGGAACTTTTGGAGAGAGCAAAGGATATGGCTAAGCAGTACGGCGGCAAGGAAGAGGATAAAATTGAGAAGATGTCGAAACTTATTCTGGACAGTCAAAAAGGGTATTTAAAGACTGATGTGATAAATAGTAAAGTAATAAATATACTGGTGGATAGCAGCAAGGCAGTGGAATGATTATGGATTAATTTGAAATAGTTTTTATCTTTCACAGAGGGTTGTATAAATTATTTTTTAATATATACTAGATGTAATTGCAAAAAGATAGTATAAAAGGAGGAGAGATTTATGAGTTTAGTACCAGTAGTTGTAGAACAAACAAATAGAGGAGAGAGATCTTATGATATTTATTCTAGACTTTTAAAGGATAGAATAGTGATGTTGAGCGAGGAAGTAAATGATACAACAGCTAGTCTTGTGGTAGCACAGCTGCTATTTTTGGAAGCTGAGGATCCAGATAAGGACATATATCTTTACATAAATAGTCCAGGAGGATCCATAACCTCTGGAATGGCAATTTATGATACAATGCAGTATATAAAGTCGGATGTGTCAACTATATGTATAGGGATGGCAGCTTCAATGGGTGCATTTTTACTTACATCCGGTGAAAAAGGTAAGAGGTTCGCACTTCCAAATGCAGAGATAATGATACATCAGCCTCTTGGCGGATTTCAGGGCCAGGCAACCGATATAGGAATTCATGCAAATAGGATATTGAAAATAAAGAAAAAATTAAATACCATAATAAGCGAAAGAACAGGTCAGCCTCTTGAAAGAGTTGAAAATGATACAGAGAGGGATAACTTTATGTCGGCAGAAGAAGCAAAAAATTATGGTTTAATAGATGAAGTTATTACAAAAAAGAAATAACCTTTAGTGAGGTGTAGAAATGGCAAAGAATAATAATGATGATAAAAAACAGCTTAAATGCTCGTTCTGTGGTAAAACACAAGATCAAGTTAGAAGATTAATTGCAGGGCCTGGTGTATATATTTGTGATGAATGCATAGAGCTTTGTTCTGAAATAATAAGTGATGAATTTGAGGAAGATGTACAAATAGATATGAATTCAATTCCAAAGCCTGTAGAGATAAAAAATTATCTTGATCAATATGTAATAGGGCAGGAGGATGCAAAGAAATCTCTAGCAGTTGCAGTGTATAATCACTATAAGAGAATAAATTCCAATAAGGAAAGCGACGATGTAGAGCTGCAGAAGAGCAATATACTTTTACTCGGGCCTACAGGATCCGGCAAGACACTTTTGGCACAGACTCTGGCAAAGTTTTTAAATGTACCCTTTGCTATTGCAGATGCCACTACACTTACAGAAGCAGGATATGTAGGTGAAGATGTGGAAAATATATTATTAAAGCTTATACAAAATGCTGATTATGATATAGAAAGAGCCGAACATGGAATAGTTTATATAGATGAGATAGATAAAATAGCTAGAAAATCAGAGAACCCATCTATAACTAGAGATGTATCAGGAGAAGGTGTACAGCAGGCACTTCTGAAGATATTGGAAGGTACTGTGGCTTCAGTTCCTCCTCAGGGAGGAAGAAAGCATCCTCATCAGGAATTTATCCAGATTAATACCACTAATATATTGTTTATATGTGGTGGAGCTTTTGATGGCATAGACAGTATAATAGAAAAGAGAACCAGAATAAGCAATATTGGTTTTGGTGCAAATATACAGTCTAAAAAGGAAAAGGACATAGGAAAACTTTTAAAGGAAATAATGCCGGGAGATCTTTTGAAATATGGCCTTATACCGGAATTTGTGGGTAGAATTCCAATTATAGTAACTTTGGATGCACTTGATAAAAATGCATTGATAAGAATTTTAAAAGAACCTAAAAATGCACTTGTTAAGCAGTATAAAAGGCTCTTTGAATTTGACGATGTAGAGCTTGAATTCATGGATGATGCATTAGAGGCAATAGCAGAGGAAGCACTGGATAGGAACACAGGAGCAAGAGGACTCAGAGCTATTATAGAGGAAACTATGAAGGACATTATGTTTGAAATTCCATCTAAAGAAGAAATATGTAAGGTAATAATAGATAAAGATGCAGTGTTAGAGGGAAAACCGAAAGTCATAAAGGCTGAAAGCGGGAAAAGGCCTCCAATTAAATTAAAAAAATCCAGAACACGAAAGGGTCCTGAAACTGCATAGGTCTTATAAAAAAGAGTACTGATTTCGGTACTCTTTTTTAAATAAACTCACATTGAATTGTTGAAAAAAGTATATTTTATGTTTATAATAAATTAATCTATCGGATAAAATCTTTTAAAAGGAGGAGAGGCATATGGATAAAGATTTAAAGAATCTTCCTCTAATTCCGTTGAGAGGTATTACTATATTTCCATATATGGTTTTGCATTTTGATGTGGGCAGGAAAAAATCAATACTTGCATTGGAAGATGCTATGCTTGCAGAACAAAGAATATTTTTGACTGCCCAGAAAGATGCAAAAACTGAAGAACCTGGAAAAGAAGACATATTTAAGACAGGTACAGTTTGTAATATAAAACAAATATTGAAATTGCCAGGGGATACAGTGAGAGTACTTGTAGAAGGCGAATCGAGGGCAGTACTTAGAGAATGTATAAGTGAGGATCCTTTCTTTAAAGTTAAAGTTGAAATAATAAAGGATGAAGACTATGGTAAAAATAAAAATTATGAAGCTCTCATGCGTATTATAGAAAAAAAGTTTAATGAATATATAAAATTATCCGGAAATGTACCGGCTGAAACAACGATTTCACTGGATGGATTGGATAGCCCCGGCAGATTGGCCGATACTGTGAGTTCCTATCTTATGTTGAAAAATGAAAAAAAGCAGGAACTTCTTGAATGTTACGACGTCGGAGAAAGACTTGAAAAATTGCTCTCCATATTGATAAATGAAATAGAAATTTTAAAACTGGAGAGAAAAATAGGAACTAAGGTAAAAAATAAAATAGATAAGGTTCAGAAGGAATACTATTTGAAAGAACAGATGAAAGCCATACAGGAAGAACTTGGTGAAGAAGATGAGGACAAAAGGGAAATAAAGAGGTATAAAAATAAAATAAGCAGGGCCAAACTTCCTAAGAATGTTAAGGATAGGGCGTCTTATGAACTGAGCAGGCTTAAGAGTACGGGATCCTATTCTTCGGAAGGTGGAGTGATAAGAACTTATTTGGATTGGATACTGAGTCTTCCATGGAACACTGAAACCAAAGATAATCTGAACATAAGATCAGCTAGAGAAATACTTGAAAAGGAGCACTATGGGCTGAAAGATGTTAAAGACAGGATAATTGAATATTTAGCAGTAAAAAAGATGAACAAATCTCTTAAGGGTCCAATACTCTGTCTCGTGGGACCTCCCGGTGTAGGGAAAACTTCTGTTGCAAAGTCCATAGCTCATGCTTTAAATAGAAATTTTGTGAGAATGTCACTTGGAGGGATAAAAGATGAAGCGGAAATTAGAGGGCATAGAAAAACTTATGTAGGTGCTATTCCCGGAAGAATTATATATGGCATTAAACAGGCAAAATCAAAAAATCCGCTGTTCTTATTGGATGAGATAGACAAAATGAGCAGTGATTTTAGGGGAGATCCGGCAAATGCACTTTTAGAAGTGCTGGACAGCGAACAGAATAATACTTTTAGGGATAACTATCTTGAACTTGATTTTGATCTTTCAAATGTCATGTTTATAACAACTGCAAATACTTTGGAAACTATTCCAAGACCACTTTTTGACAGAATGGAAGTTATTGAGGTGTCCGGATATACCTCTGAAGAAAAATTTCACATATGCAAAAAATATCTGATACCCAAAGAGCTTAAGGAAAATGGAATCAAAAATAATGAAGTTACCTTTTCCGATTCGTCGATATATAAACTTATAGATAATTATACCAGGGAATCCGGTGTAAGAAGCCTTGAAAGAAAGGTGGCAGCTATTATAAGGAAGGCTGTGTCGGAAATGATGGAAAAAGGTAAAAAATCCGTAAATGTAACTGTGACCAAAGTGAGATCCTATCTGGGTTCTGAAATGTTTATCTATGATAAGGCAGATAAAGAAGACAGAATTGGGGTAGCTATGGGAATGGCATGGACAGGGTATGGTGGAGATACTCTTCCTATAGAAGCTACAGTCATGCCTGGAAGCGGTAAACTGCAGCTGACAGGACAGCTTGGAGATGTCATGAAAGAATCAGCTAAAGCTGGTTACAGTTATGTGAGAGCCAATTCATACAAATATGGAATTGAAAGTGATTTTTACAAAAATTATGATCTTCACATACATGTTCCGGAGGGTGCAGTACCCAAAGATGGTCCTTCTGCGGGAGTTACCATGGTTACTTCTATGGTGTCTGCCTTGAGCAAGAGAAAAATAAGGCATAATGTGGCGATGACAGGAGAAATAACTTTGACCGGAAGGGTGCTTCCCATAGGCGGCTTAAAAGAAAAGAGCCTGGCAGCCTATAGAGCCGGCATAGATACAGTTATAATTCCTGAAAAAAATAAAAATGATCTAGTGAAAATTCCAAATACGGTTAAAAAAAAGATAAGATATATATTGGCGGACAATATAGATGTAGTATTGAAAAATTCACTTTTGGACAGGAACTAGGTGGGTATTATGAAAATAAAAAAGTCGGAATTTATTGTTTCAGCAGTACATCCACATCAATATCCCAGGGATAATAGAGAGGAGGTTGCTTTTGTAGGCAGATCCAATGTGGGGAAATCCTCTCTTATAAATGTTCTTGTAAATAAAAAGAAGTTGGTCAAAGTGAGCGGCACTCCAGGTAAAACCAGGCTGATTAATTTTTTCCTGATAAATGAAAAATTCTATTTTGTGGATTTACCGGGTTATGGATATGCCAGGGTTTCGAAGATGGAAATGAAAAACTGGGGAGGAATAATAGAAAAATATTTGCAGGGAAGAAAACAGCTTAGAGCTATAGTTCTTATATTGGATTGCAGGCATAAACCAACGGAAGATGACATAACTATGTATAAGTGGATTAAATACTACAACTACAGGGCTGTTATTGTAGCTACCAAGATTGATAAAGTTTCCAGAGGAAAATTAAATAGTAATTTGAAAATAATAAGAAATGCTTTAAATTTGAAGACTCAGGATAAAATTTTAACTTTTTCCGCTTTAAATAAAGCTGGGAGAAAGGAAATTTTGGATACTTTGGATTCCATAGTTGATGTAACTTCTGAAAATCAATGATCGATAAGGGCAGGGAATATTGGCAAGGAGAAATTAGTAATGTTTAAATTGGATATTGTGAAAGATCTTTTAGTTTTTGTACTTGTTTATTTACCACCTCTCTTGATATTTGCTAAGTTCTGGAGAAAAGACAAGAGGAGTAAAATAGTTTTACTTATTATAAGTGTACTTTATATAGTTCTCGCCATATTTACAGGAAACCTTATTCCATTTATCTTTGTGGTAATAAGTCTATGGTATATGAAAGGTACAGATGAATCCCATGAATTTGATATTAAGAATTTTGACATCTTTAAAGCCCTTAATATGGTATTCATATTTTATGTAACTGTTTTTTTTATATCTGCTGTTGAAATGGCTGTGCTCTCTAATTTCAAAGTTGAATTACGCCAGCAGGAGATAGTTACCCATATGGCGAATATGCCCCTGGGTAAATTTATGTTAATGATTCCCGTAGTTATAATATTTGCACCTGTGTTAGAAGAATTTGTATTTAGGTGGCTCATATTTGAAAAGATATTTGTGAAGAGAATTGGAGTTTATATGGGAGCATTTTTGAGCAGCCTTTTATTTGCAGCTATTCATTTCAGTTTAAATGCTTTTCCGATAATATTGTGGATTGGACTCTATAATTGTTATTTAATACATAAAAAAGGATATTGGTATGCAGTATTTAATCACTTTGCATTTAATTCCATAACTGTGGCGGCACTTCTGATACAAAAAATAAGTTGATTTTTCAATCATAAAATAAAAAACACTATCAATAATTAAAGCAAATTATTATTTTTGATAGTGCTTTTTTAATGTAGTTTTCATTACCTTCTATGTGTATTTTTGCCGGAATTGACGGAATTTAAATAATTGTTTATTGTTTTGGCTGCGTCGGGTGAATCCTCCAGTTCCTTTATTGCACGGAGAAGATCTTCTTTTATAGTTCCTCCACTTTCTATTTTGGACAATCTGCTTTCCAATGCTGACAGTTTTGTCTTTATATCCGAGTCGCTGAAATTGGAATGTCCCTGAGATCCTCCATCAAAAGAGTTTAAATTTTCCATAAGTGAACCCAGTTGTTCATTGGAAAAATTTCTATTTCCACCTAAAGCGGATAATATGGACAGCAGCTGGGTTATATCTATATTATTTAAAATATCACCTAAATTGAAGCCGTTATTATAATTCCTGTGATGTTTTGACATTTTACATTCACCTCATTTTTGTTTCTATAACTGAAATCATATTATATACTATTCATAAAAAACAGATTTGACACAAAAACTGGAACATGTAACTCCAAAATGTATAAAATTATAAGTGAAAGTTAATTTTATACGAAGCATTACTAAAAAAAATATAAAAGATGACGATATAATAAAATATTATGATAATTTTACACTGGAGGTTAAAAGCATGTCTAAAATTTCTAATTTGTTGGAAATAATGATGATTATACAGTATAAAGGATTGACTACAGCTTCAGAGTTAGCTCAGAGTTTAGGGGTAGATAAAAAAACTGTATATAGATATATAAACAGCCTGAGTAAAGCTAACATACCTATATATACTAAAAAGGGTAGATATGGTGGGTTCTATATAGACAAAAATTTTTATATGAAGTCTGCAAATCTAAGTGAAAAAGAACTTGATGCACTCCTTATGGCTTCGGAAGTACTTACAAGACAGAATGGATTTGTATATGAAAGGGAACTTAAAAATGCAGTTTATAAAATAAAAAGTGTTTCTTTGAATTCAAATGTTGATTTGAAGGATATGAATGACACAGGTAATTTTTCTATAGATTCAATAGGCAGTATGGAAAATTTAGAGGACAAGATATCACAGATAAACTATTCTATGAGCAAGGGGAGGAGCCTTAATATAGATTATTTTTCTGTAAATAAAAATAATTTAACCATGAGGAAAGTGGATCCCTATGACCTGATATTTAAACAGGGGAACTGGTATGTAGTAGGCTATTGTCATATGAAGGACAGCGTGGAAATCTTTAAATTGGATAGAATTAAGAACTTGAAGATAAGCAGTGATGTTTACATGAGGCCTCATACATTTTCATTGAAGGATTATTTGGATGATCACTGGGGATTGTTTACGGGAGATAAAATAAGAGTGACAATAAAATTTAGCAGAAATATATCCCAGTTTATAAAAAGTATAAAATGGAATGCCGACCAGCATGTAGATGAACTTGAAAACGGAAATATAATTCTGAGCTTTTACGTGGATGATGTCGACGAAGTAAAAAGGTGGGTTATGGGTTTTGGAAAAGATGCAGAAATACTTGAACCTGAAAAACTGCGTAGAAACATGAAATTGGAATTAGAGGAATTATGTAAAAAATATTAAAAATTTTAATTTATATGAATAAATTATTTATATTAGGACAATATAATAAATGTAACTAGGAGATATAAAATTCTCCTTAGCGTCAAACAATATTTTGTATTATTTGACGTGATAACCCCCCATCCCCCTTGGGACCGCGTATACGGTCCCTTTTTATTTATCTGTTTTTATGCATTGAAACAATTTTGAAGTGATACTTGTTGGTGCTGCTGTTGTCAGGTACCAGAATAAGATCTATCTTGTAATTTTTTATTATATTTTTATCCGCTCTGGAAATGCCCTTAAAGTTTAGAGACCAGGAAATTTCGGAAGCCTTACCCTCTTTATCGCATTTATTTTCCATAAAGAGGGCGTCCTGAAATACATAGGAGCTGTTTTCACCTGTCAAGTTGCCTATTAAAGCCATATCCTCTTTGGATATGTTGGATGAGAAAATATCCTTTGGTTTGTAAGGTTCACTTTCAGGCAGGCTCTGTATAAATTTCGCAAATGTGTAGATAGTATCTTGACCCACTAGGGTGCCTTCATATTCACGGCTATAATTTTTAAATTCATTATTTAAAAATATGTAATTGGAGAGATAGATGGAATTTTTGCTTAATTTGCCTGATATGATTTTTGGAGTTCTATTGTTTTTGCAGTCCATAAAGCCTAATATGTTATTGGAATTTGACATAATATTTTTAAATTCGGTACCATTGTACATAAAAACACGCTGTACAGGTCTGCCTTTTATTGAACCCTGTATAAATATTTCAGGAACTTTATTTCTTGATATATCTATAAGTGTTATCCTCAAAGGCCAATATGGAGAATATTTTTGAATTACTGGTGAATTTTTATTGGTGCTGAAATTAAGAGTTCTTCCTCCTATATCTGCTTTTATTAAATAATTGTCTTTATCCCTCATGATGAAAAGTATATCATTTTTATCATCTCCATTGAGATCTGCTCTTATCTTCCTGCTGCTTGAAATTGTACTGAATGCAGGAGAGGAATTTCTAGATACTATAAAAATTATGGATAAAATTATAATTAAGAATAACAGTATGAAAAAGTAAATGTGTTTTCTATTTAGAAATATTACTCTAAACTTCATAAATTTCACCTCCATTTAATTATATGAATTTATTATATATTTAATTATTTATGTACAAAATAAATTTATAAAATATTAGTTATTGATATTGGAAGTGAGATGAAAAATATATGTTTCACAAGAGTAAAACAATGGTATTTTTTTTGATATTGATTTTCAGTTTGTCTGCCTGTGGAGTAAATAATAATACGCGTGATGATAGACAGGTGAATTTATATATTGGAGTAAAGGACAGAGAGTCTCTGAATATGATAAGCTATGTGGTTGACGAATACAGGAAAGCCAATCCTCAAACCAAATTCAACATAAATAATTCCATAGGGGAAAAGATAGATGGAGGGATGAGTGACAATGGCAATACTGATGTAGCGTTTATTTCCAGAACGGATATGTTGAGCTTGGCCAGAAAGGGTATTTTGTCCGATATGAGAAATTTATATAGGGAAAATAATTTAAACGAAAGGTATTATGGTGCGTCAAGATACTATGGTAGGTTTAATGACAGATACTATGGAATTGCACTGCTTCCATATACTATAGAGATACTGTGCAATGAAAAGGCCTTTAGTGAATTGAATTTAAAGGTGCCAAATTCAATGGATGAGTTTATGAATAGCTTAAAAGTCATAAATTCTACCGGGAAAAGCGTACCTGTTGTCTTAAATGAGGATATGGATATAAATACAATTTTATTTTCTATGGTATCAAATAATTTGGTTACTGCAAGAAAACTGGAAAATATATATGACAGCGGACCTTCTGCATATAAATCTCTTGGAGAAATACAGGGGTGTTTTGACAGCTTGGAAAATATGGTTAAAAACGGCTATATAAATGAAGATACTTTTGAGATTGGAAGTAAAAGTACTTTAAAAAACTTTGAAAAAGACAACATACCTGCAATTATAACATCCTCTTATTATCTGGGCGATATCAGAAATCCCAGTATAAAATGCGTTGAATATAAAAATCCAGTTATGGCAGATGTCATAATAAGTACACCGGTAAACGACAAAAATACTGATGGAGTGGATGATTTCATAAAATTTATATTGAGTGACGGTGTACAGAAAAAATTATTTAAGAAAGGTTTTGTAACGGGAGACAAGAAAGTAAATGTATCCGGCGGAAATGTAAATAAAAGTGTAATGGAACATTTAAAAAATAGTACGGAAAATGATATGGCAATTATATATAACCTGCCTAAAAATTTCAGATACAATATATCTAAGGAGATAGACGATATATTTTCAGGAAAATACAGTGGAAGCGAATGGAATGAAACGGTTGAGAAGTCCTATTAAAATATAGATGACAGCTGCCGCAGTTAATTGGAGCTGTCATCATTTTTATTTGGTCTTCTTCATTTTTTCCTGGCAATCTTTACATATACCATAGAAATAAACTTGATTACTCAGTACCTTATAGTCAACGTAATCTTTGACTTTGTCATTTAAATCTGTAAAGCAAATTCCCTCTATGTCATCCACTCTTCCACACCTTATACATTGGATGTGAGAATGTGGATGAACGTTTCCATCGTATCTAAAATTTCCCTCTCCCACGTTGATCTCCTGTATTAGATTAACTTCAACCAGAGTCTTTAGAGCTTTATACACCGTTGCCAAACTCATAGTGGGATAATCTGCTTGTAAAGCTTTGTATATCGTCTCAGCTGATGGATGTTCTTTAGTAGATTGTAAATATTTATATACTGCAATACGTTGAGGAGTTAGCTTTAATTTTTTATTTCTGAAAATATTAGTTAAATTATCCATAGACACCACCCTTATTATATAATCAATTATAACTATATAATAAAAATTATTACTTGTCAAAAACAATTTTATAGTAATTATTTTAATATATAGAAATAAATTGTATATTTATGACCTTAGTGTAAAATTACTGTAGGGTTATTTAAGATAAGAAATGGAAAAAGAGACTT
>CAIFEX010000031.1 GCA_903789665.1 uncultured Clostridium sp. | reverse complement strand
ATTACTGGTGCTAATAATTAAAACTTTTTGGGACATTTTCAAAATTAGTTGACAGTGCTTTTCTAAAATCCTCATAATCTTCTATAGCTGTTTTTTCCGTGATCTCAAATATAATCGTGTCCGGAGAAATATTATTTCTCTCCAGGAAATCCTTCGTGAAGCCGCTTTTAAAATTTTCGTTTTTGAATATCTTAGGATCTACATTTATAAACAGGAGCTTGTTTTTATCTATCTTATTTGCCTTTTCAATTGCCTTTTTCCTGCACAAGAGCTCTAGCTCCCATGTTTTTCCAAAAATCTCTGCCGCATGAAAAAGTTTTACAGGCAGGTGCAGCGGTGAATCTTCAGGTCCTCTGCTGAGTGCTTCATATCCAACTATAGATGCATCCCTCAGAGATACAATGGGTTGAAACACCGTAGTAATGTCCTTTGCATCCAGTATTTTATTTAATTCTTTCTCATCTTTTGATTCCATATATTTCACCTCTTGCATTCTATTACTAACGAAATTATATATTTACTTTGTTAATTGCATGATAATCTTATGTTTTAAGCCCGGTCCTTGAAAAAAAAAGCTACGGTACAGAAATTTCACAATTAAAGTAAAAGTTCTGTTTTCCCGTAACTTCACAAGTTTATATCTGTCTGTCTGCTATTGCAAAAGCTCATTGGCAGTATTCTGCGGAATGGATGCCTCTCCTCCAAGAATTGTAATCTGGCCAACTCCATTCAACTTTTTCTGAATATAATTTTTAGTATTGCTCAAGTCCGATCCTCCAACAAGTACAATAGGAGCATTTTTCTCACCTGCTGCCGCAGATCCTGAAAGTGCATCTGCAAAATCATTTCCTGAAGCCAGGTAGATATTCGACATATCATATTTTCCGTCAAATTTATCAAGCACTGCAAGATTCGTGGAATATCTGTCGGTTCCGGATATCCTCTCAGCTCCGAGACCGCTGACTATGCTGTCGTCTACTACACCCTCTCCGCCAATTACATAAGGTGTGCTTGAATTGTCCTTGACATATTCAAGTATGTCGCTGCTTAGCTCTTTTCCATTGGTAAGAAGTATTGGACTTCCTGACAGTGACGCATATGAAGACACGGAAAGTCCGTCTGCAAATCCCTCTCCTGAAGCTATAAATACCTGCTTAGGACTCCCTATCTGCTTTGCAACTGCAAGCGAAGTTGCATATCTGTCATTGCCGCTTATTCTCTTAACTACCAATTTCATATTTCTCAATGAATTTTCTATTGAATCGGAAACTACTCCAGTACCTCCGATTATATAAACAGTCCTAACTTTCAGTCTTGAAAGCTCTGCTTTTGTACTGTCACTTAAAGTATCATTCGAAGTCAAAAGTATAGGTGCATTTTTCGACTTTGCAAAAGGAGCCGCACTCAGCGCATCTGCAAAAGATTGACCTGAAACCAATACAGCCGCCCCTGCTTCATCCCAGTTATTCTGTGATATTTTAGCTGCAGTCTCATACCTGTCCTGTCCTGCTATCCTCGATACATTTTTGTGAGAATTTGTCTTATTTATAGTATAGCTGTCTATAGAAGTCATATTATCAGTCCTGTACGTGGATATCGTAAAACTCTTATCCGTCACACTTATATTGGAAAATGTAGGAACTTTGTCCTGCTCTTTCTTAGCCTCGTAGTAATTGTTGTAATTTGGCTCCTGAATCTCATAATACTTACTTCCACTGGCCGAATTGGCAGTTATATAGAGCACACCATTTGGATCAGTAACACTGGTATCATCTTTTCCGCTTACTGCCTGATCATTTTCCATCTGGTAAGATCTGGTATAGCAATGATCATGTCCATCTAAAACTACATCTACTCCAAGCTCCTGAAATACCTGTGGATGTGTTACCCTTCTAGCTGCTATATCGGCATCAGTTTCATGGTTTGCAGAACTGTATATGGAATGATGCATGCCCACTACTCTCCATTTGGCATCCGGATTTGCAGCTATGGCCTGCTGCATAAACTCCTTATGATCTTCTGCATTTATATCATTGCTGTTGAGCATCATAAAAAGTGTATTCCCATATACAAAATAATAGTCATTTCCTGTCGTTCCATTACTGTTGTCAGATTCATAGCCGTTATTCGTAAAAATGCCGTACTTATCAGACATATTTGGAGAATTGAAATGTGTAATATGCCCTACTCCATATCCTTCATGATTTCCGGGAATTGCGGCAACGGGAATATTTTTTATCTGTTCCGGTTTGAAGTATCCGTCATATTCCAGTTCATTCGTCTGTCCATTGAGTTCTTTGCCGTTGTTGACCTGATCTCCTATGGACAGTATAAAACTGCTTGTAGGAAATTTATCTGTTACCTTTTTAACAGAATCAACCCATCCTGTTGTATCTTTATTTATATCACCGCCTGCACCAATTTGCGGATCTCCTGCAAAAAGGAAACTAAAACCGCTGGATATATTCTGCGTAGTGTAATTATTGACAGAACTCCACGTAGTACCATCACCTACACGATATACATATTCGGTAGCCTGTTTCAAATCTGTAACTGTAACTTTATTGGAAACATAGCCGTCATTTCCTTCGGATTTGCTTCCTTTGAACGACTTAGCTTTGCTTTCCGGGAATTCACTTCCTGTCATATCGGATTTCAATGCAATCTGTACTTCAGGATCCGATGTCTTATTATTGGAATACCAGGTGAAATCAACCTGTGATACATCTTTACCTGGTGCAAAAGTTATATCCTTGATATTGGCAGAGGTTTCCCCTTCAGAGGTAATTGATTGATTTGTTGTAGTATTCTCACCTGTAGCCGCATTAGCAGACATTGGTATTGCAGTACCTGCAAACACAAGTGAGCAGCAGAGTAAAAATAATGCTGTCTTTTTTAAATAATGTTTCATGAAACTCCCCCTTATAGATATGTTATACGTTGCAGACCAATTCAATTTCCGTCCACCCCATACAGTTTTTATAGTATCACCTTGTAAAATTTCTATCTGTCATGTTCATGTAAATTCAATGTAAAATAATCATAACATTTTTATATTTAACTTAAACTTTACACGATCTTTATGGTTTCATTCCAATTAAGCAATATAATGAATAGATACTAAAACATATGGAGGAACAGACATGACAAATTCTTCAAAAATATTTAAAATATTATTTTACATAGCTGCCATATTGGTATTTGGTATTTTTTTATATAGCTTCAACGTCAGCCATCCCGTAACCTATAACAGACAAAACGGCAAAGCTAACATAAAATATGAAAAAGCCCAGGTACTGGAAATAAAGAATAATTCTCTAAAACAATTCAACGAGTCCAAAAATATATATTTTGGAAGCCAGCAGGTAAGATTGAAAATCCTTTCAGGGGAACACAGAGGTGAAATAAAAAATGTCACAAATTATTTAAGTGACACCCATAACGTATATTTAAAAAAAGGCATGAAGGTCATAGTGGATATAGCTACTGCCGGAAACGGCTCTTACAATGTGACAGTTTATAATTACTACAGGGCACCGGTACAGTATATATTTATTTTAATATTCTTCGCCCTGCTGTGTATAGTGGGGGGAGAAAAAGGGTTCAAATCGGTCTTGGGACTTATATTTACTCTTTGCTGCGTCATATTTTTGTTTATTCCCATGCTTTACAGGGGATACTCTCCGGTTTTATCTGCCATAATCATGATAATCATAACCAGCTGTGTTTCACTTTTTTTGCTAAATGGCAAAAGTACAAAAACACTGTCTGCAATACTTGGAACACTGGCCGGAGTTATAATCGCAGGTATAATTGAAGTTATATTCGGGCACCTTGCACATTTGACAGGTCTAAACCTAACCCAGGTGGAAAGTCTGAACATGATCTCCAATGTATCCGGCATGAAGGTGTATGGACTTTTAACGGCAGGAATTTTAATAGCTTCCCTAGGAGCTGTGATGGACATCAGCATATCCATAGCATCTTCCATACAGGAAATATATATGTCAAATCCTAAAATCAGCAGGAAAGAATTATTTGGATCAGGATTGAATGTAGGGAAAGATATGATGGGAACCATGGCAAATACACTTATCCTGGCCTTTGCTGGAGCTTCCCTGAGTATGCTTATAATAATTTACTCCTACAATTTAAGCTATAACCAGCTCATCAATATGGATATGGTAAGTCTTGAAATAATTCAAGGACTTACGGGAAGCATGACAGTAATTTTCACAGTTCCAATAGTGTCGTTTATTTCCGCACAGATCACCACGAGATTACACGACAAATTTAATTCCATATGATATCCAAACTTGCAGTCACCCTGGTTCCCTTTCCAACTTTACTTTCAACGCTGATGGTTCCATTGTAGATATTCACAATTTGCACTGCAATAGACAATCCAAGACCGCTCCCTCCAATATCTTTGGATCTGGATTTATCCACACAGTAGAACCTGTCAAATATCTTGGGAATTTCATCCTCCGGAATTCCCACACCGGTGTCGGTTACAGATATGTTGACATATTCTCCGAATTTAACAGAGCTTATATCTATTTTCCCGCGTTCCGGCGTAAATTTTATACTATTGTCTATAAATATCCTGATCAATTGTTTTACAAGTTTGTAATCTGCAATAACCTGTATATTTTTACTGCTGTGATTTGATATGATGTGTTTTTTGTCGATAATTCTAGTTTCCCCGGCAACCTCATCTACCAGTTTATCAATATAGAAAACATCTTTTTCCACCTTCTGGGATCTGTTGTCACTGCGGGCCAAAAAGAGCAGTTTTTCTACCAGATCACCCATATTGTGCGACTCGGATTTAATGGCTTCAATGGATTTGTCAAGGGCTTTTTTGTCATTTTTCCCCCACCTATCCAAAAGGTTAGCATATCCCTGGATCACTGCTATAGGCGTCCTGAGTTCATGAGAAGCATCTGAAACAAACTGAGTCTGCCTTTTAAAAGATATCTGAAGTCTGTCTATCATATTATTCAAGGTATTTGCCAGCCTTTTGAGTTCATCGTTGGGTCCCTGCATATTTATTCTTTCTTTTAAATTGTTAATGCTTATTTCGTCCGCAGTTTTTGTTATATTATCAATGGGTCTCAACATTTTTTTGCTTATTATATATCCAAGCAAAATGGATAATGCTATCCCGGCCAGATCCGCCACGGCCATGAAAAAAAGTAATATTTTCAAAAAATTATATTCATTGTCCATATCTTTGATTATCTGTACATACAATATCCCATAATTCCTGTCGGGCACCTTTGTATTTAAATAGGCAAAATGTTTTTCCCGCTTTTCCACATGTCTCGCTTCTCCATATGGCCCGGAAATTCTAAAATGATAATCGAATCTGCCGGACGTATTTATCAATTTCCCATTTTTGTCCATTATTTTTATGAATATGTTTTCGTTGGGCATTATGTCAGAGAACAACCTGCTGCTGGATTTTTCATTCAGCTTCATCCTCTTCAGTATTATCTGGTTTATGTCTTCCAGACGTTTTGATGCCTGGGTATACATGTAATGTCTCACCCCATGCAGTACACAGGCATTTGATACTGCCAGCATCACAGATAGCATAAATGCAAATATTACAGTTAGTTTTACCGATATTTTAGCATTTTTTACAATATTTAAATTCATAACCTAGTCTCCCTTTATTACATATCCAACTCCCCTTACAGTGATAATTAATTTTTTTTCAAATCCATCATCAATTTTACTTCTGAGATATCTTATGAACACACTGACCACATTGGTATTATCAAAATAATCATAGCCCCAGACCTTTTCTATCAGCTGATCCCGTGTTAAAACTATATTTTTATTTTCCAAAAGAGTTTTTAAGAGATCATATTCCTTTTTGGTAAGTTCAATACGTTTTCCGTCTCTCGTAATTTCATGTGTCCTGGTGTCCATTATGAGGCCATCCACTTTATACTTATAACCCCGTGATTTCTCTCCGCTGTCTCTTCTTATAACACGTATTCTGGCCAAAAGCTCCTCTATGGCAAAGGGTTTTGTAATATAATCATTGGCTCCTATGTCCAATCCCATTACCTTATCCATCACATCATCTTTTGCAGTTATCATTATAATTGGAATTTTAGAAAATTTTCTCACCCTCCTGCACACTTCCATTCCATTCAATCCGGGCAGCATTATATCGAGGAGTACCAGATCATAATTTCCCTCCTGTATCTTTTTTAATCCTTCTCTCCCATTATACTCGACATCAGTAGTATATCCCTCGTGATCAAGCTCCATCTGCATAAACATGGACATTTTCTTTTCATCTTCTATTATAAGTATCTTATAGTTTTCCAAAAAACCACCTCAAACATCAATCATATATAAAATAATCACTTGTCATCACCGTATAAAAATTTCCTGACTTTACAATAACTGCTCTCCTCGCCTATTGTCAGCAAAATATCATTTTCTTTGAATACGGCATAGGGTCCCGGGGAAAGAATCAAATCCCTCCCTCTCCTGATGCCTATTATAGTGGCATTTGTATTTTGCCAGAACCTGCTCTCAGAGATGGTTTTGCCGACAATTTCCAGTCCCTTGTAAACCTTGAATTCAAAGGGCATAAAGGGATTGGAGTTTATAAATCTATTGGAATAATCGGTAAATTCATTTATCTTTTTCCTGATTTCCTTTTCCAATTCATTTTTCTTCTTAAACAAATCCAGGATCTCTTTTTTTGACAGATTAAGGAAATCCATATTTCTAAATTTTTTTATAAATTTTAGACAATTATCTACGGATTTTATAGTAATCCCACTTCCCTTAGCCACTTCTACTATATCCATATCATTTAAAAGAATAATGGCCTTTCTTATAGTTTCGGGCGAAACGTTATAATGGCTTGAAAGTGATGATCTCCCGTGAAGCCTGTCACCTACCGAAAGATCTCCAGTTATTATCCTGTTGGCTATATCTATAGCTATTTTTTGATATATAGGTTTTACCGCATATTCTGATTCTACTGACATATTAAATCCTATTTTTAGATAATGATTACCTAAAATAAACCTCCCCTCAAAATATTTCACTAAATCAATAAATAGTATAAATTATTATTTCCATCATGTAAATACAATCCGAAAAAATAAACTATTAATGACAAGTAACAACTTTTATGGTATGATCAAATTGTTTCTTTATCGATTTCCCTCTGCGCGGTACATGGAAATTATAAATAGAATGGAGGATATTTCGTCGTGATAGAATTCAAAAATATAATTAAATCCTTTAAAGGTAAAAAAGTATTGAAAAATATAAATCTGAAAATACCCAGCGGAGAATTAGTAGTGCTGATTGGCCCCAGCGGTTGTGGAAAAACCACTACTTTAAAAATGATAAACAAGCTCATAACTCCCACTTCCGGCGACATTTTTATAAACAATAAAAATATAAAAGAAGAGAACACCATAGAACTCAGGAGAAGAATTGGGTACGTGATTCAGCAAATCGGTCTATTTCCCCACATGACAATAGGAGAAAATATAGCACTGATACCAAAACTTCAGAAATGGCCTGAGAACAAGATAGAAAAAAGAATGAAGGAACTTATGGAAATGATAGGTATGAACTCAAGTGAATTTTTAAACAGGTATCCAGACGAGTTAAGCGGCGGCCAGCAGCAGAGAATAGGAGTAGCAAGGGCCTTTGCCATGAACCCGGACATAATACTTATGGATGAACCCTTCAGCGCCCTTGATCCCATAAGCAAAAACCAGCTTCAAGACGAACTGTTCAACCTGCAGCAGGATCTTAAAAAAACCATAGTATTTGTCACCCATGACATGGACGAGGCAATAAAACTTGGAAATAAAATATGTATAATGAAAGACGGAACCGTACTTCAATTTGACACCCCCGAGAACATATTGAAAAATCCATCCCATGGTTTTGTAGAAGAATTTATAGGTAAAAACAGAATCTGGAATAAACCTGAATTCATAAAGGCAAAGGATATAATGATAACAAATCCCGTGGTAACAAATTCAGAAAGAACTATAGTACAAGCAGTAGAAATAATGAAGACAAATAAAGTTGACAGTCTCATGATAGTGGACAAAAGTTCAACTCTCCTTGGAATAGTAACTTTAAAGGGCATACGAAAAAGCATAGATAAAACATTGAAATTGAAGAATATAATGGAAAAAAATATATTTACAGTATACGAAGAAGACAATATAGTAGATATACTCAAAGAAATAAATGATAATGACATAGGATATGTACCCGTTTTAAACAAGAATGGCAAGTTAACAGGGCTTATTACCAGAAGCAGTCTTATAACAGTACTGAGCACTCAATTTCTAGATACAGAGGAGGACAAACAATGAATTCAATCATAGGTTTTTACAATTTTATTTCAAGCAGAGCAGGTGATATTCTAAATCTCTTCCTCCAGCATGTCGAACTTACCTTTCTGTCAGTAGTTATAGCCATATTGATAGGTGTACCTCTGGGAATGCTCATAGAAAACAACAAAAAATTATCTTCATTCATAATAGGCATTGCAAATGTAATACAGGCAATTCCAAGTCTGGCCCTGCTGGGATTTCTAATCCCCGTCCTGGGCATTGGAAGCAAACCTGCCATTGTAATGGTAATTTTGTATTCTCTGCTTCCCATTATAAAAAATACTTATACCGGATTATCAAGTATAGATCCCAATATCATAGAAGCCGCAGAGGGAATGGGCATGACTGAATCTCAAATACTTAAAATAGTAAAGCTTCCCCTGGCACTTCCAATAATAATGGCGGGCATAAGAATATCTGCAGTTACGGCAGTGGGCCTTATGACCATAGCTGCATTCGTAGGTGCCGGAGGACTCGGATATATGGTATTTACAGGAGTACAGAGCATCAACAACTATATGATACTTGCAGGAGCAATACCAGCATGTATACTGGCGCTTTTAATAGATTTTATAATAGGCAAGATTGAAAAATCAGCAACCAGGAGATCTTCAGCCAGAACAAAAAAGAAAAAAATCCCATTGAAATTCAAGAGAGCTGCAGCAATAATACTCTGCATCATAATAGTATCAACTTATATATTTTACTATAATAATACGAAAAACAAGGTAGTAGTAGGTGGAAAAAACTACACTGAACAGATTATATTGGTGGATATGGTTGGAGAACTCATTGAGAAGAACAGCAATTTAAAAGTAGATTACAAGCCCAATCTGGGTGGTACGAATATAGTATTCAACGCCTTAAAATCCGGAAATGTAGATGTAAGTGTAGAATATACAGGTACTGGGCTCATGGATGTAATGAAGCACGGTCTAATAAGTGATCCAGATAAAACATACAATACCGTAAAAGATTATTATGATAAAAGCTTTAAAATAAAGTGGTTAAAGCCAATTGGTTTCAACAATACCTATGCACTGGCAGTATCCCAGGACACTTCTAAAAAATACAATTTGAACACCATATCCGATCTTGCAAAAATAAGCAACAATTTAAGATTGAGCTGCACTATGGAATTCACTTCAGGGAGGGCAGATACTTTAAAGCCTCTTGAAGAAGTATACGGTATTAATTTCAAGGAAATCAAAAGTGTAGACGGGGGACTCAGATACACCGCATTAAACCAAAAAAAAGCCGACGTGATTGATGCCTTTTCCACAGACGGACTGCTAAAGCAATTCAATTTAAAGGTGCTGAAAGATGATAAAAAAGTATTTCCACCCTATTATGCCGCACCTATAATAAGAGAGGATACTTTGGAAAAACACCCTGAACTTCAGGATATTCTGAACAGGTTAAGTGGAAAAATTGACGATAAAACCATGATGGAATTAAACTATAAAGTCGACAGTTTAGGCCAAAAACCCGACACAGTAGCTCACGAATTCCTGAAATCACAAAATCTTGTCAAGTAATTTTAAATTTGACTGGAACTGTTTCCGGCAAAATACTGATAATAATAACATTTTAACCTTCCATTATAAAGTTTTCTGTTTTTATCAGATTTTCTCCCGAAATATTTTTCAAATTTGCGATGGGCAGTTATTATGAAATAGTTCCAGTTTTTAAGCCTTGAAAACACTTTGCCCATATCTCCATAAAGTTTTTCCACTTCCCTAAGCTCCCCCAGCCTTTCCCCGTAAGGCGGGTTGCTTATTATAAATCCACAGCTTTCATCTGAGCTGAAATTCTGTACAGGCAGTTTTCGAAATGATATATAATCCTGTACTCCCGCTTTTTTAGCATTGTTTCCGGCAGTTTTAAGC
Organism: uncultured Clostridium sp.; assembly: GCA_903789665.1. Taxonomy (GTDB): domain Bacteria; phylum Bacillota; class Clostridia; order Clostridiales; family Clostridiaceae; genus Clostridium_B; species Clostridium_B lapidicellarium. Next base: position 20,713 of record CAIFEX010000031.1, on the reverse strand, counting down.
ACTCTTTCATCTATATCCGATGCCAAAATTCTAAATTTTTTATTATTTATGGAATTTGCTGCAAACTTTCTCAAGTCTCTCCACAGATACTGTGGAATTATGTTCCACTGTTCAGAGATAAAATTTCTATTCAGTCCCGGGGCTATGTTCTTTCCTATCAATGCGGTCTCAATGGCAATAGTTCCTGAACCACACATCGGATCTGCAAGCACCCTTGAAGGTTCCCATCCGCTCAAAAGTACCATGGCAGCTGCCAAAGTTTCCTTAATAGGTGCTTCCCCTGCATTTCTCCTGTACCCTCTCTTGTGCAACCCCTCTCCGGATGTATCCACCGTCAGAGTAACTATATCCTTCAGGATGGCAACTTCTATCCTGTACTCAACTCCATCCTCAGCAAATTTTTCCATATGATATCTGCTCTTCATGGATTCCACTATGGCTTTTTTAACTATGGACTGACAGTCAGGTACACTGTGTAATTTTGATTTTATGGATTTCCCCGTCACATGCATAAAGGCATCCTCGGGCATTAAACTCCACCAATCAACAGAAAGTGTACCTTGAAATAGTTCCTCAAAACTCTCCGCCTTGAACTCCGCCATTCTTATAAGTACCCTGTCTGCAGTCCTGAGCCATAAATTGCAGGTAACTATATCCATTTCGTCTCCGCTGAAAATAACTTTCCCATTTTCAACTTTCAAGTTTTCATACCCGAGGGACTTGAGTTCACCGGCAACCACAGACTCCAATCCAAAGGTAGATGTTGCAATCAATGTATATTCCATATTGTTCCCCCTATTCAAATATTAACTGCTGTTTCCAAAATGTTTTTACAATTATTTGAAATGTTTTTACTGCATTTACAAAATAGTGACACAATATTCATATTTATTATCTATACTCTAAAATAAGTTCTTAATTTTCAAGTCAAAATTTTTGGAGGTTTATTTTTATGAATAAAAAAGTCAAATCGATAATTGCAGCAATGGTCATAGCTGGAACTATACCAGCCCTTACACCTGTTGTATCAAAAGCAGCTGAAAACACATGTCCCAACTCTAACTTGGTAAATCAGCTGACTCTATCAAAAGACACACTGGCTAAATATAGCCAAGCTGGCAATTTGAAAATTTCCACACTGGAAAAATCAGCTGAAAACAAAAATTCTAATAATATAAATTCAAGTACTTCATCACCTGCAAAACCGGTACAAAATAATGGACAATCTTCTGATGTAAATGCGGAGGCAAGTGAAGTTATAAAACTGGTCAATGTAGAGAGAAGTAAAAATGGACTAGCTCCTCTTAAAGCCAATGCTGAATTATCAAAGGTGGCAGCAGTCAAGTCACAGGATATGGCTGACAAAAACTATTTCAGCCACACTTCGCCTACTTACGGGTCACCTTTCGACATGATGAAAAAATTTGGCATAAGCTATACAGCAGCAGGTGAAAACATAGCCTATGGCCAGAAAACTCCTGAAGAAGTAATGAATTCCTGGATGAATTCTCCAGGTCACCGGGCAAACATACTAAATTCCAATTTTACAGAAATTGGAGTGGGAATTTTTAGAAATAAAAATGGAACTCCCTATTGGGTTCAGATGTTCATAAATCCCGGCAAATAACCAAATTTCACTCAACCATTTTTTAGTATAACTGTTCACACAGTTATTAGTCAACTCCAATTTTAAAAATATGTATGGGATGGTCTGCTTGGCCATCCCTTTTAAATCATTACTGTATGCAGTTATTCAACAAGCACTAATCCATAACAATTGATCTTATCTTCCCCATTTTTATCCTTCAATACACCTATTGGAAACCCATTTGCCTTTATTGTAGCAAAAACATCTATGCCGCAAGCTTCCATGGAAGGCCTTGCTTCAGCAGGATGCCTGCAGTTTCCTATATCACATTCCTCGCACAATTTACAGGGTCCTGCACCAAATCCAAAAGCCTTATAGTATCCATCCAAAAAAATTTTTCTCTCCATCTCGACTACAATTTTGGTGGTAGAGACCAGATCCAGTTTACACTGTATAAGAAGAGCACTGCTGTAACAGTCTATTATATCCTGAGTATCACCATAAGAAGGAGCTTTGGGTGGACAGCAGTTACTCTTGTTATAGTTTTTACATCCAAACTTACATTTCATTATTGTCCATGCAGCCGTCTCTACGGTATCCGTATCAATTATCTCAGCATCATGTGCCCCAAGTTTCTTTGCCATTTCAATATATTTTTTCAAATCATCCTTCACCTGGAATCCCTCCAATTTTATAAGTATATCCTGAAACAATTATACAATAAATAAACCGGAAATTGATAATTATATCTCATTTAATGTATAATTATCAATTGTACTTGTTTTTCTATATAATAATAAAATCAGGAGGACTAACAATATGAAAAGTATATGTGTATACTGCGGTTCAAATTCTGGCATACGTAGAGAATACAGTTCAGCTGCAAGACTGCTCGGGGTGGAACTGTCCAAAGAGCATATACAGCTCGTATACGGAGGTTCCAGTTCCGGACTCATGGGTCAGGTTTCAAGTGAAGTTTTAAAAAATAGTGGAAAAGTTATTGGAATCATTCCGAAAATACTTCTTCCAAACGAGTCACCAAATCAAAACTTAACTAAAACCATCTATGTTGAAAACATGAGTGAAAGGAAGGAAACAATGTCCAGACTTTCTGACGGGTTTATAGCTCTTCCAGGAGGCCTCGGCACCTATGAAGAACTATTTGACACCATAAGCTGGGCCAGACTTGGAATTCATAAAAAACCCATAGGACTACTAAACGTAAACCAGTTTTTTGATCCTCTTTTAAAAATGATCGAAAATTCCTGTAAAGAAGGTTTTATAAACAGGCACAGTCTAAAATTTCTGCTTGTTTCAGAAAATCCTCATGAACTCATAGTCAATATGAAAATTTACGAATCCAGCCGTAACCAAATCACTTGATGATCTGGGCGATTATTCTGGCTATATATTTTGTTGAAGCTTTGGATTCATCCGTGGTATTTATCTGGGAGCCAATTTCCATAAGTATTGCATTGCCGCTCATTCCCTGGTTGAAATACCTGGTTCCATAATTATAATCCAAATTGATACCTCTTGAAAATCCGGGATACAATTTATTTGAAAGATCCACTATCTGGTTTGCCAGCCTCATATTTTCGTTAAAATGGGGATTTTTCTTAGTCATAACAAGCATGAACTTAGAAACATTTTCTCCATTTAATTTTACCGTTACAGAATTTTTATCTTCGGCATAATCCCTGTGCATATCTATTATAAGTTTAAAATCTCCATATTTTTTCAAATATTTATCCAAAGTTACGGAAGATCTTGCATAGCTTTGGGTATATCCCTGGGCATCGTGGACGGTCGTGTCATTTATTGCAGATATTCCATATTTGTTGAGCTCTGTCACCAGCTGCTGTCCCACGGCACATACATTCTTATTGTCATCAAAACTATTTGCATCCCCTGGTTTATAACTTTCCGTAGTGTGAGTGTGATAGATAAGTATATCCGGTTTCTCCACATTCATCTTTCTTTTCAAACTCGGATCGAATGCATCTGCACTACCGGAAGAATTGTCTCCCCTGCTCAAATTTTTACCGTCATTCACTTTGGATATCTGTTTATCATCCAGCTTGAATTCACTTGTACCATTACCTGAAACATCCTTTCCCAGAAAAGCCACTTCTCTTCCCAATATACTGAGTGGGCTTTTGGAGTTTATATTGAATGGTTCAAGTATCAGATTTTTTAAAGAAAAATTATTTTCCGCCATATCCTCTTCATCAAAACAAGTGGCTTTAACTGCAGGCATTGCATAATTTAATATTTGCACATACATCATATTTCCCCTGACATTTTTACTGGGGTTACTGCTGGCTTCAACCAAATAGGGCAGTACAATCACAAATATCAAGCTTATAATCAAATTGAACAATTCAAATCCAGGTTTATCTTTTCTGCTAAATTTTTTATAATTCAACACATTCACTGCTTTAAACAAAAAGCAGCTTTCCCCCTTTCATAACTGAAATTCGCTGCAGATATCTATCTCTTATCCAAAACCCAATAAGCAAAAACAGTGATTGGAATTGTAAATATAAGCCCTATGCTGCTCGCAAAAGTTTTTATTACATCCGAAGCAATCATGTCCTGATTTATTATATCGGCAAAACTGCTTTTACTTACCATATACCCCAATACCAAGAATACAGCACTGCTGATATAGGCCAGTATCAAAGTAGTCGTCATTGTACCTATAGTATCTCTCCCTACACTCATTCCAGCTTTTACAATATTCCTGCTTGAAATTCTCGGGTTGTTTTCTCTCAATTCATTCATGGTTGAAGCTATAGACATGCTTATGTCCATAACTGCACCTAAAGTACCAATAAGTATTGACCCAAATAAAATTCCCTTGAAGTTTAAAGTTCCCTTCAAAAGCGAGTCCATAAGCAGCTGGGCATCTTCCGTCCCAACTCCGGACACACTTGTAAAATTAATATAAATATATGCTATGGCACCTGCTATGATTACTCCACTGCTTGTTCCTAAAATTGATGCCGTTGTTTTTCTATTAAACCCGCTTACTATGATAAGGCTTATCACCGTTATGGCAATACAAACAGCAGTTGAAACAAGAATAGGGTTATACCCCTGTAAAATCAGCGGCAGAAATACTTTTACAATTATCAAACAAGTTATTGCCAGTGTTATCAGGGATTTAAAGCCCTTTATTCCCCCTATTGCAACAATTGATATCATAAAAAATACAAGCAAGTGAAATAAGTGATTTTGTCTAACCACCTGGTACACACTCGCTTCATTTATTTTTCCGCTATTATCTTCACTTATCGACAGAAATAATTCATCACCTGTTTTAAATTCTATATTATCCGGCTTTGACGGCTGGATAGTATGTATTATATCGACCTTTTCACCTCTATGCTTTCCCTCCAGAACTTCCACCTTCAACTTTTGCTGCTTTTCCATGACATTTTTCTCTTCACTATTTGCATTGCTCGAGGATCTCACATTCAAAACCTTACCTTTTACCGTATTTTCTATACTATTGTTCTCACTTTCACTTCCCCCCGCTTTTACTGGAATAGTACAAAATAAAACTATTGGAATTACGAGAAGTACTACAAACAGAAAGCATTTACGTATTTTAAACAACTTCATCACCCCTAAATTTAATGTTTATTAAATAATATTCAAGTATTTCAAAAATATAACATTGGATTTCGGTACTTGACAAAATAAGAATGTGGAAGTATCATGTGTGTAAATGCGAACCAATTGCATTTACATATGGAGGAGTGATAGAATGAAAAAATTTAATATTAAAAGTAAAGCCAATGGTTTGGAAAAATTATTGGCAATTTTTACTGTAATAATTTTCTTTTCAATCTCTTTAACAGGCTGCGGCGGTCCTTCTTCTGCCAAGTCAGAAAAAACTATACAAGCTGTAGGTGCTGAAAATGAATATGCAGATGCCATAAAACAAATTGGAGGAGAATATGTTTCCGTAACTTCAATCATGAACAATCTAAGTGCTGATCCGCATTCATATGAATCCAATACAAAGGATGCAAATGCGGTGAGCAAAGCTGAATTAATCGTTCAAAACGGCATAGGCTATGACGACTTCATGAATAAACTGGAATCTGGATCTTCAAATTCAAAGAGAACCGTAATAGATGTTGGAAAATCACTTAGCTATTCTAAAAATACACCCAATCCACATCTTTGGTATGATCCAAAAGTTATGCCCAAGGTAGCTAAACTCATCGCTGAAAATCTGGAAAAACAAAATCCAGACCAAAAAAAGTATTTCGAGGATAGATTAACTAAGTTCAATAATTCCATGAAAGGCTATACTGACGTTTTAAACGAAATAAAGAAAAATTACAGCAAAGCTGGCGTGGCAGTTACTGAACCGGTAGCTGACTATATGTTAAATGCAGCCGGAGTGGACACAAAAACTCCCTGGACATTTCAAACAGCTGTGATGAATGGAACGGATCCTTCACCGCAGGACGTTAAAATGCAGCAGGATCTACTAAAAAATAAAAAAGTCAAGGTATTTTTATACAACCAGCAGGCGGTGGATGACGCTGCAAAAAATCAATTAAAAATTGCCAGGGCAAATAAAGTCCCCGTAGTTGGAGTATATGAAACCATGCCTCCTAAACACAATTATCAGACATGGATGGAAGACGAAGCCAAGAATTTGCTTAAAGCTTTGAAAAATGGTGTTTCCACGGAGAAGATGTCATGATGAACTATGATATTCCAGAAAAGAACAAGCCTATATTATCGCTGGATAATATAGGCGTCAATTTCGGTAAAAAACAGGTTTTGAAAAACATAAATTTCTGCATATATCCCGGTGAGTTTATCGGCCTTATAGGATCAAACGGTGCCGGAAAATCTACCCTGTTAAAGGTTATTCTAGGTCTACTGCTGCCGAGCAGAGGAAATGTAAATACATTCGATAAAAACGGGAACCCCCAAAAAATTACAATTGGCTACGTGCCTCAAAAGATATATTTGGATCCTGGTATGCCTTTAAGAGGAAGAGATCTGGCAGCACTTGGACTCGACGGCAACAAGTGGGGAATACCTCTGCCAAGCAAGAAAAAAAACAATAAAGTAAATAAGATGCTGGAACTTGTAGATGCAGCCAGATATGCGGATTTCCCGGTAGGCAAACTGTCAGGAGGAGAACAGCAGAGGCTGTTAATTGCACAGGCACTTTTAACGGATCCACAGCTCTTGTTATTGGATGAACCGCTGTCAAGCCTTGATATCAAAAGTTCCTATGAAATTGTGCATCTTGTCTCACAGATCTCAAACAGAAGGAAAGTTGCAGTTATTCTGGTGGCCCACGACATGAACCCACTTTTAGGCGCAATGGATAGAGTATTGTATCTGGCCGGCGGGAGCTCAGTAATCGGAAAAGTGGATGATATATTCCGCAGTGATGTACTGAGTAAATTATACGGATATAAAATTGAAGTACTCCATATTAATGGAAGAATTTTAGTCATTGGATCACAGAATCCCTCTGATATGAAAGGAGGAAAAGTGAAAGTTGAATAAATTGATAGAATTCATTTTTGCTCCAGGTTTTTTCCAGAGCACAGAGGTAATGAATGCGCTAACTGCAGGTGTTGTCACAGCCGCAGTATCTGGGATAGTAGGTGTATTTGTGATTCTGAGAGGTCAGTCTTTTGCAAGCCATGCCGTGTCCGACTTTGGGGGCACAGGCGCAGCCGCAGCATTTTTGCTGGGAATAAATAGCCTGTGGGGATTTATCGGCTTTGGTACTGCTGCAGCAGTATGTATGGAATTTTTAGGGAATAGATTTAAAGAACGGGATTTAGCTACGGGAATAGTACTTTCAGTAGCTCTTGGAGTTGAGGCATTATTTTTATATTTTGATACAAACCTCACAGGTAAGGCCAATGCCCCCATGACGGTATTATTTGGCTCTGTTTTCCTGGTTGATAGATTTACAATCCACATGGTAATACTCATAACAGCTATCATTATCATAATATTTTTGGCAATATACAGGCCCCTTCTAATGTGTTCCATCGACTACTCCATGGCATTTGTACGTGGAATTAAAGTTTCCATGATAAATTTCATATTCATTATTTTAATGTCACTTGTAGTTGAGGAAGACTCCATTATAGTAGGTGCCCTGCTAAGCACTGCACTGGTCATTGGCCCTGCCGCAGCAGCAATTCGCATTACCGACAACATCAAAACTGCAATGTTGATTTCAGCAGTTTTAGGTTCAGTATCCATAATATTGGGGGTAATTTTATCCTATGACAGTTACCACTGGCCTCCTTTCGGACGTGGATGGCCCGTAAGTTTTTTTGTTTCAGTTATAATACTGGGCTTTTACCTTGTAGTAAGATTTTACAAAGAATTTTTAAAGCCGATAGCATCAAAACACAGAGGAGTTGTTGCACATTATGAGTGAATTTATGGTTCATGCATGGATCAGCGGAACTCTTGTGGCCATTTTATGTTCGTTCGTAGGGTTCTTCATAGTAATTAAAAGTTATTCATTTGTTGCACATGCATTACCTCAAATTGGTTTTGCAGGTGGAGCAGGTGCCATTTTTTTAAACAAAAATCCAATTTACGGTTTATCCATATTTGCCGTAATAGGTGCGCTTTTAATAGGAGCTCTAGGCAAAAAGGAACATAATGATGTTATAACAGCTCTCATATTAGTTGGAGGACTTGGATTTGGTGCACTTTTTCTTGGACTTACAAATAAATATGCAGCCGGTTCTTATGCACTATTATTTGGCCAGATACTCGGTGTCAGTACAGATCAAATTTTCAGCACTATTGTACTCACAATTGCCTGTTTGATATGTATGGCTTTTTTGTATAGACCCCTTCTGCTTGAAAGTATTTCAAAAGGTATAGCAGAATCACGGGGTATATCAGTCAAATTGATAGAAATGCTGTTTATGTTGACAGTGGCCCTGGTTACTGCAGCTGCAGTCCCCGTGGTAGGTGCACTGCTGTGCTTTAGCCTGCTTATAGAGCCCACTGCCGCCAGTATATATATTACAAGCAATCCTTTTAAGGTCATGATATTGTCACTGATTTTTTCAGTATCTACAGTCTGGATCTCTCTTGTATTTGCCTACTTTTTAGGATGGCCTCTTGGATTTTTTGTATCCGTAATAGGGGCAATTATCTATGCATGTTCAAGGATAATCCATCATTTTAAATTGGCTTCTATTTCTTGACAATAATAAAATTCTAAATTATAATGGAAGATGTGTAAATGCAAATTAATTGCATTTACACATCTTTGTTTATATATTTTTAAGGAGGTAATAAAATGTTTAAAAAAAATAGGCTGCTCGTACTGGCTGCCATTTTAAGCAGTATCATGTTTATCTTTTCAGGATGTGCCAATTCAAGTGGTGGTACAACCTCAGGCAATCAAGGCAAATCAAAACCCAAGGTAGTTGTATCCTTTAATGCAATGCGGGAATTTGCTTCAGCCATCGGAAAGGACAAAATAGATATAACAACCATAATTCCAAACGGTACTGAGCCACATGATTTTGAACCTACAACAAAAGATCTCAAAGTTTTAAGCAGCGCAGACGTATTTGTATACAACGGACTTGGAATGGAATCATGGAAGGATAAAGTTATAAATTCTTCAAATAACAAAAAACTGGTTACAGTAGATGCTTCAAAAGGGATAACTCCAATTAAAAATACCAGCGCAGACGAAATAAAAGAACATGGACAATATGATCCCCATGCATGGATAAGTCTAAAAAATGCCAAAATTCAATCAAAAAACATAAAGGATGCCCTGGTTAAAGCTGATCCTTCAAATAAGAATTTTTATGAAAAAAATTACAGGGATTTTTCAAAACAGCTGGACGATCTCTACCGCGAATACAGTACAAAATTTTCCAATGTCAAGAATAAAAATTTTGTAACTGGACATGCTGCTTTTGCATATCTCTGCAGAGACTTTGGATTAAAACAAAACAGTGTCGAAGGCGTATTTGCAGAAGGAGAACCTTCTTCACAAAAACTGGCACAGCTTGTAAATTACTGCAAGCAGAACAATATAAAAACCATATTTGTGGAAGATATGGTGAGCCCCAAGGTTTCCAATACCCTGGCAAAAGAAGTGGGAGCAAAGGCAAAAAAAATATACACAATTGAAAGCAAAGAAGACAATAAAAATTACATTCAAAGCATGAAGTCAAATCTGGAAATGATTTATAATAGTTTGAAATAATATCCGGATGAAACTATGTTATAATAAAAATAAACACAGGCAGGAAGTGATTCAACCCCGATGATAAGTTTGATTGCGGCTATCAATAAAAAACGTGTAATAGGGAAAGACAACAAGTTGATATGGCACATACCGGATGATCTAAAAAGGTTTAAAAAATTAACCTCAGGTAAAACCATCATAATGGGGAGAATGACTTTTGAATCACTTCCCAAAATACTGCCCAACAGAAAACATATTGTTATAACAAGAAACAAAAATTATTTTATTCCGGACAGCAGGGCTGAAGTTGTACATAACATCAGGGACATCATAAAATATAAATATCTGCCGGAAGAGGTGTTCATAATAGGCGGAGAAAAAATCTACCGACAGATGCTTCCCTACTGCGGCAGAATGTATTTAACTCAGATAATGTCTTCTGAAAGTGGAGATACATATTTTCCGGAATTCAACACAGAAGATTATAAAATAATTAAACATGAAAAGCACCATTACAACAGCATTGAATATGACTTTTTTACCCTTGAAAGAAAATTGTTCTGATCAAATACTCTCCAGTGCCGCAAGAGCTGCCCCTATAGCACCTACTATCTGGGGTTCTTTTGGTATAAATATATTATCTCCGAGCTTTTCTTCAAGACATTTCACTATACCTACATTTTTGGCAACTCCTCCTGTCATCATATAATCTCCCTTTTTCCCGACCCTGTTTAAAAGTGAAAGTGTTTTTGCGGCAACCGCCTTATTCAACCCGTGAATTATATCCGCTATCTCCTTATTCTGTGCAACGAGTGACACGACTTCGGATTCCGCAAATACAGTACACATACTTGTTATATCGATGTCTTCCTTCCAATTCAGGGATTTTTCCCCCATCTCATCTAATGGAACCTCGAGGGTGCGGCTCATCATCTCAATAAATCTTCCGGTCCCGGCTGCACATTTGTCATTCATGGCAAAATCCACAACTTTTCCCCTGTCATCCAGTCTTATAACTTTACTGTCCTGACCTCCTATGTCAATCACAGTTCTAACCCTGTTATTCAAAAAATAAGCAGCTTTCCCATGACATGTAATTTCAGTTATTTCTCTATCTGCAAAGGGAATGCTTACACGTCCGTATCCCGTAGAAATTATTTTGGAAAGCCTTCCCCTTTCTATGTCTAATTTTTTCAGAGCCTCTTCCATGGCTCTTTCCGCACCGCTTTGACTCTTGGCACCAGTTCGCACTATGGAATAGGAAAGTACTTTTTTATTTTTATCCATTATGACTACGTTTGTAGAAGTAGAACCGCTGTCTATACCGGCAACCAAAATATCATCTTTTATGCCGGCAGGATGATTTTTTACATGCTGTGCATTCCTTGATTTGACTGTTTCAACAAAAGCTTCAATTCTCGTTTTAACCTGCCCCTCTCCTTCTTTTGTATAATCGGTTTCTATCTTCAGCATAGGTATGGGAACCTTCTTTTTCAATACGGCATATTCAAAAGAATAGGCATCACAAAATTTAGTGGTATGATATATTATTCCATCCAAGCCCTTCAAATTTTCAGACAAAATCTCAATTCTGTCACTATTGTCAACCATTCTCATACATGGAAATGAATTCAACAAAAAAGAGGCATAGCTCAACAGAAAATCTTCGTTTTTATCAAGCACAGTTGATCTTGTGAAGTTTCCAGTACAGGTAAAATCGAAATCTACAGAAGCTCCTGCTTTTTCAATCTGCCCGAGGGTAGAATCTTTCATTCTGGATCCCATAAGTGCAATTCTGATGTCATCAGATTTTTTAGCTGTCCTGCCGCTTTTGCCTCCGCCGTTTACCAATCCTATGAATCTGTCTTCATCAAATTTTTTTCCAGTAAATTCTTCCATTGATCTTATAAATTTCAAAATCTCATTTTTCATCATCAGATCAGAAGCCCTGTTCCTTTTCCTGGGGACATCTATAAGATACACATATTTAAATTCAGCACTGTCCTTGGCCACATCATACAGCCGCTTGATACTGTCACAGCAATTTACAAGTACTAAATTGCGCAGTTCCGAATCAATGCATTCCTCAAGCACTGCTTTTGCATAAGTACATATATTGGGATGCATTAGTGTCTCGGCCTTGTCAAACCCAGAAACGTCTGGGGATATCTTTACCGCTTTCTCTCCAAAAGAATTTATAATATGAGAGGGAGTGTATTTGCATACGTAACCTATCATTTTTCCACCTTCTGTCTGCTTTTCAATATTTCCATAAATGCTTCAACCCTGGTTTCAACCTGACCTTCATGGGCGTTTCTCCTGTCAACTCCATCACCGTCTATGGATAAATAAGGTATATCCTGTCGTTTGAGGGCCTCTTTTAAAAGCATCGTGCCTCCGCTGCATTCTTTACAGCCGAAAGAACACAGGTTTATAACCCCGCTGGCATTGAAATTTCGAGCCATTTTCATTATATTCTGTATTTTTCTCTGAAATGGTCCGTTGAGCTTGTTTTTGAGAAATTTCTGGGCCAGGGCTTCAAATGGATGATTATAGTCCATTTCCTCTAAATTATCCAGGTTGTAATCACATGCAAGAAGCTGACAGTCAGCATTTAAATTAAAACGACCCTTCAATGTTTTACTGTAAAAAGGCATGATATGGCTCCAGAGTATCCTTTTCCCCCTGCAGTCGGGATATTTCTCTATATCTTCAGCCTGCATCCTGTAAAAGTCCAGTACTTCAGGCCTGCCTATCCCCAGATGCGATGTAAACAATTTGTACATTTCCAATGTAAGGGTATTTGGAAAGTACTTGTGTTCAAGTCTTTTATAAAACCTGCGCATGTAGAGTTTGGTTTCATTCTCAATTCTTATCACTTCTTTAAATTTATCCTCGTCAAACCTGGTTTTCATTATGTCCTGAATAAATTCCACTATTTCATGAAGCTGTCCCACAACATATTTTACAGTATATTCACTGTACTCATAAGGTACATCGAGATAATAATAAGGTATATTATATTTGCCTGAAATATACCTTACGGTATTCAAATTGCTGTCGCATATCATGGATGAGGTTATGGCAAATCTGGGTTTTGGTACGGCTTTTGCCTCCACAGCTCCTATAAATGCCTTGTGATAACTGCAGAGTGTATCGGAAATTCCAGATTTTTCAGCACAATCTATAAATGCATCTTCACACTGGGTGCCTGAAAGAAAGGAAGAAAAGCCCTCAATCAAAAGAGGATTCATATCCATGGCATAAAGTATCTCAACAGGTGAAAATATTGTAACAAAAGCTGAATTCAGAGGATTCTTAAGAGGGGTAAGTATGAAATCAACGCATAGTTCGTTTAAATAATTGAGGGAAGGAGGAATTTTTTTATCTTTAAATCTAGAAACTAAAAATTTTTCAAAAGAAAATCCGAATTTCAACAGATTCAATGTCTTAGAAGGATTATTTATGTTTTTTTTTATATATTTTCCATATGTCTTTATCAGATCCATTTTCAAAAGCCTCTCCGCTATCTACTAATATTTTACTTACCTTTAATTATAGAATTATGTTATCATATTATATTGTAAAATGCAAAACATACAATACACAACTGAAAACAAAAGAGGAGGATCTATTTTGAAAAATTATCGTGAACTTCAACAATTATTATTATCAATAGATGGAAGGGGATATTCCGCCTATAAGGGACTAAGAGGCGAATATGACTTCGGAAAATATATACTCTCCATAGATCATATACAATCGGATCCCTTTGCCCCACCATCAAAGGCACGTATAATTCTATCCAAAAAAGAAGCAGGCTTTCCCGAGAAATTTTTGGATTCAAAATATAAAATAACAGCTGTGTCTGACTTTTTAACAAGAACTTTTTCACACAGCATTAAAAATTTCAATGGAACCCCCAATACAAAAAAGCTAAGTACATTTCTGTCTATAGACACCTGCGGCCAGGAAATGCTGGAGAGAACCTCCATAGTCGTAAATCATGACAATATTGAAGCGAGATTTGAAGTTGAACTTCCTGCCTCCGGGAGAAGAATCCGGGGTAAATCCGCAGCTGGAATCTTCTCTGACGTGCTTCCCAAAATTGTCAATTCATCACTGCTTTTTAAAAACATAGACAAATCCAAATTAAAAAAGCAGGTAGAACTCATACTGGACCAGGAATACATCAGACAGCAACTAAATGAAAGGAAACTTGCAGCCTTTATTGCCAACGGCTCCATTCTGCCGAGGGAAAACGGAATATCAGACAGACCGTTGCGGGATGAAAGTGCAGTTCCCTTTTCAAGCCCTAAAAGCCTTGAAATAGAACTTTCTCTCCCAAATCACGGATCAATAAGAGGAATGGGAATTCCAGAGGGAATCACCTTGATTGTAGGCGGTGGATACCATGGAAAATCCACACTTTTAAAATCTCTCGAACTTGGAATATACAATCACATTCCAGACGACGGCCGTGAATATGTAATAACTAGAAGAGATGCAGTCAAAATACGGGCAGAGGACGGCCGCAGGGTGGAAAAGGTAAATATCAGCCCTTTCATAAACAACCTGCCAAATAATAAAGATACCCTGAGGTTTTCCACGGATAATGCCAGCGGCAGTACTTCACAGGCAGCCAATGTAATGGAGGCCCTGGAATGCGGGACCAGGCTTCTATTAATAGATGAAGACACATCCGCAACAAATTTCATGATAAGGGACGGCCGCATGCAAAAACTTGTTTCAAAGGATAAAGAACCAATTACTCCATTCATAGACAAAGTTCGCCAGCTATATAACCAGTACAATGTTTCAACTATATTGATTGTAGGCGGTTCCGGAGATTATTTTGATGTGGCGGATCACATAATCATGATGGATGAATATATTCCAAAGGAAGTTACAGGGCAGGCCAAAAAAATTGCAAACAGTGCAGGATATCAGAGAGGAAAATCCGATTCAGCCATTTTTGGAGACATAACTTCCAGAATACCACTGAGATCCAGCTTCACCCGTACCAGAAGATCTTTCAAAATAAAAGCCAAAGGAAAACATACGGTCCTCTATGGCAAATCCTCCATAGATCTATCGGCACTGGAACAGCTCACAGACAGCAGTCAGACCAACTGCATAGCAGTGATGCTTGGTTTTATTTCAAGTAAAATGGTAGATGACAGGATGTCAATTTCACAAATTGCAGATATGCTGTTTGAACAAATAGGAAAAATAGGGCTGGATTCTATATCACCCTATTCAGGACACCCCGGAAACCTGGCACTTCCGAGAAAATATGAACTCTGTGCTGCC
Source organism: uncultured Clostridium sp. (assembly GCA_903789665.1). GTDB lineage: Bacteria > Bacillota > Clostridia > Clostridiales > Clostridiaceae > Clostridium_B > Clostridium_B lapidicellarium. The sequence continues at coordinate 5,573 of CAIFEX010000031.1, read as the reverse complement.
GTAAACCGCTACAGACGGCTTAAAATAAAGTGATCTTTCAACAATGAACAATTTTCAATTTACAATTAACAATTGTAAACTGTCAATTGTAAACTGTCAGCTGTCAGCTGTTAATTCTCAGCTTCTAAACACAACTTCTTCCTTCGAAAACATGATTTTTGCCAGAAGTACAGTAGCTACAACATACACCACATGCCATACAAGTACTATGGAAATGTGCATGGGATCAAACACTCCAGCAAGAGCTTCTTTCATAACCGCAACTGCATTTACCACGGGAATATTAAAGAATAAAATGCCTATATTTTTGGAATCCATCATAAAGGGAACATAAGTTAAAATCATTACAGGAACTATAAATCCGCCGAGATATGTATTGGCTTCTTTCATGGAACGTGCAAATATACTTATGGATATTTCAATAGAACTAAGTGCTACAAGTACGAATACAGATACAACACCTATAACCACAAAAGCACCTATTGAAATGTCAATCCCTCCCCCGCCTGAAAATATGTAAAGCATGGAACCTACCATGGATATCAATGTAACTATAAGTGTGATAAGAGCTACAGATGAAATGGCCGTAAGTTTTCCCCAAAATATAGACATTCTTCCTACAGCCGTCGACAAAAGCGGTTCAAAAGTTCCCCGTTCTTTTTCTCCCGCCACCAGGTCTGCCGCTATGCCTATAGTAGGGCTTATCATGAAAATAATAAGTAAAGTTGGAAGCACACTTAAAATACCAAAAGCTATCGGGCTGCTGTTGTCCTTGCTCAAAGCCTTTTCCTTTATATCAAAAGGAGTCAGCACCTGGCTGTCAATTCCCTTTGCCTGCAGTCTTCCATTGACAATGGATTTACTGTATTTATCAAATATATCCTTCATCGTAGAAGATGCCATGGAAGATTTATTTGAATCCTGATCATATATCACCCTTACGTTGGTTTTACTTTCCGCTGTAACTTTCGAGTCAAAATTTCCAGGTACATCGATTATAAGGGAAATATCTCCTTTTTTAAGCTTTTCCTGGGCATTGCCGCTATTATCTATTGTTATATTTTTCACACTCTTCAGCATTTTATAAACTGAGGAATTCTTTTCTCCCCTATAAGCAACGGTTATGTTTTTTTGAACGGATTCAGTCGTATTCCTCAATGTTAAATCCATTATTTTAAACATGGCAGGGTACATTATGATAGGCAGGAGTATGGTAAATACAATAGTCTTTTTATCCCTGAAAATATCCACAAGTTCCTTTTTCAATATTATCCAAAAATTATTCATGCCTGCTGCCTCCCACTAATTTTATAAATATCTCTTCCATATCATCACTATTGTACTTTGATTTTAAATATTCTATAGTTCCCTGTTCTACAAGTCCGCCCTTATGGATTATAACAACTCTGTCACATAGCTTTTCAACCTCAGTCATGGAATGAGAGGACAGCAAAATTATCTTGTTTTCACATTTGCATTTAAAAATAAATTCATGTATGACCTTGGCTGCCGAAACATCCAGTCCAGTGCTTGGTTCATCAAACAGCATCATATTTGGGGAATGTATTATGGACCGTGCTATGGACACTTTCTGTTTCATACCCCTGGAAAATTTGCCAGCCCTTCTATCTATGTATTCGGACATATCGAGATCTCTTGTAAGTTCAGATATTCTTCTATCTATATCGTCCTGCGGCATTCCATATAATTTCCCAAAATATTCTATATTTTCCCGAGCGGACAACCTGTCATAGAGTCCAACTTCCCCTCCAAATAGAATTCCTATTTCTCCTCTTACCTTTGAAGGTTCATGAACTACATCATATCCATTTACCCTTATGATTCCTCTGCTCGGCTTCAACATGGTAGAAATCATTCTCAAAGTTGTGGTTTTTCCCGCCCCGTTTTCACCTAGCAGTCCCACTATTTCTCCATTATCAACACTAAAAGACAAATTATCTACAGCTCTTATAGTTTTGAATTCCTTGCTTACATTTTTTACTTCAAGCATAATTACCTGATTCCCAAATATAGGCAAACTCATTTATTTGCTATTTCAAATAACCAGGTTTTTTCACCTCACCTTTCTCTCTTATATTTTTATGTTCTAGAAAAACTTTTTTCATATCCTCCAATCCCTGAAAAATCTCCTTTCTCGAAAAATTCCCCCCAGCAAGCTGCTCGTCGCTCTTCAAAAGCAACATACCATAAAATTTCTTGCCTGTTTCAAATAATTTATGGGATGGATTTTCATCAAGTTCCTCAAACAACATATTTTCAGCCTCGTCATACTTTCCCTGAACCACAAGCTTTTTCAGCAGTAAAGGAAACATATCTTCCAGAGAAAGCGACTGAAGATCAATATTCTGGTACTCGACATCCTGATCCTGTTCTTTTGAAAAAAGATTTCCCGTAAACTTCTTTAAGGATTCTATTATTCTCATTATATAGTCATCATTCATTTCAAAATTTCCCCCTCTCATCAAATATTTTCTTAGCAGCCTCAATCATCCTGCGTTTTTTGCGGATATCCCTTTTTAGAAATTTAACACCCTTATCAGTTGTCATGTAAATTTTTCTCTGGGATGATTCATCTATAAGCTTTATAAGTCCGGCATCCAAAAGTTTTCTTATGCTGGTATATAGAGAAGCTGGACCTATGGAAAAAGTATTTTTTGAAATTTCTTCGACTGACTTCATGATAAGATATCCATGCTTGGGCTTCATAAGAGAAAGTAAAATATAATAATATGTGTCCGTAAGTTCACCTTTTTTTAAAGAAGTATCTCTTGATATATCTATTCACCCGATTTCTAAATAATCTCCTCCTGTTGTCCCATTATATATCATTAAATGATATATAATCTGTTAAAAAAATCATATCATCAGGTGATATGATTTGTCAACTTAAATTTAAAATTTTTCTTTTACACTTTAAATTTTGATAACATTTTATTTAGCTTTTGGGCAAGTTCCGATTGAGTTTGTGCAGAAAGTGCCACCTGCTCCGTTGCCTTAGCGGCCTCGTCCATACTTGATTTCACCGATTCTACATGACTGGATGATTTCTGAGAGGTATTCGCCACATTTTGAACTGCTTCACTTACTTGATTTATAGTTGCCGCAAGCTCTTCCGACATAGATGCCATTTCATCGGACATCTTGCTTAAAAAATCTGCGTCTTCATAATATTTATTTCCAAGTTTTTCAAAATTCTTAAATCTGTTGCTTACATTCTCATTTACAAATTTCAATACGTCTTTGCTGTGCTGTGCAAGGTTTTTAAAAGCCTCCTGGACTTTTTCTATGGTATCCTGAATACCAACTACGGCCTTTGAGGACTGTTCGGCCAACTGCCCAACTTCATTTGCAACTACTGCAAACCCTTTTCCCTGTTCTCCTGCCCTGGCAGATTCTATAGAAGCATTAAGGGCAAGAAGGTTGGTCTGTTCAGCTATATCTGCAATAGTGTCAGCCATAACTTTTATGTTCTCAACTACTTTACCATCTTCTATCGCTTTAATTACATTGTTTGCCTTGCTTTCATATAATTTATGCGATTCTTCTACAGCATCTTGTCCCTGTTTTTTCGTAATGGAAGCCCTCTTTTTGAATTTATTTGCGTTGGTACTTCCCTCCAGCGCTTTTTGAGAAAGCTCACTTATGCTCGAATTCACTTCCTCCACGGAAGCTGTTATCTCCTCCACGGCGGCACTGTTCTCCTCAATGCCCGATGCCACACCGGATACAGAATTGTCTATTTCTCCGGATTTTGCGGATAATTCTTCAGCTACAGCAGAAAGATCTTCACTGGAACTGCTCATATTATGAAATTTTTTTTCAATTTCCTTTACAAAGTCCTTCAGATTCTCCTGAGCCCTGTCTATAGCTTTAAATGTCCTTCCAAATTCATCATTTCTATCGGTTTTACAACTGCAGGTAAAATCAAATTCAGATAAATTTTCCGCCGCACTCACTATTTTCATCAAAGACCTATCCATATATCTGGGTATAAAGATTTGAAATATCAAAGCACAGACAATCCCTACTATAATCAGAATCACAGTGACAATATCCTTATAAGCAAATGAAAATATTCCCACAATACCAATGGCAACAATTATTGCAACCATAATTCCAAAACACAATGATAACTTCGTCTTCATCTTCATGTCTTTTAAAAATATCATATCAACTCTCCTCATCTATGAACTTTTTTTCAGAATTTACTGGTTGGCTAAATACATATCTCTGTATCCGGGATTCTATTGTTTCCGCCTCCTCTCAAGAGCTTTATTTGTCAACCATATTATGGTATAAATTACATAACGGGCTAAAATTTAAGTAGATAAGCATTCATTCCACAGCTTATGCTTGCAGGTTTTTTGACAAGTTTTTTACAAAAATATGACAATTATTCATATAAATTCAGTAATTTTATGTCTAAATTTGTAATACATTATATATTATACACACCTTTTATTACAATTACAAGTGTATTATACACTTACAGTTTGTTATATGTTCCACCAAAAATAATTAAAGTCAGAATAGGTGATGCAGATGAAAATAAATTACAAAAAAATGGGAAAGCGGATTAAATCAGCTAGAAAAAAGAAAAAATTTACCCAAGAACGGTTAGCCGAAATAACTGGCCTTTCAAATAACTATATAAGTAATATTGAAAGGGGTTCTTCTATACCGAGTATCGACACATTGATAAAGATCTGCAATTCTCTCAATGTAACTCCTGACTTTGTGCTGTTGGATTCAATATATACTTCCAAGGAATATTTAAAAGATGAAATAGCTAAAAAGCTCGAAAAATGTAATGACAAAAATATAAGACTTGTTTCAAAGTTTTGCGATTTGCTTTTAGAAGAGCAGGAAGAAAAGTAAGTTTTTGATACAAGTGAAAAAGCATATTTTCAAAAATGGAAATATGCTTTTTTAGTTAAAGCAGATCTACAGGCGTTAAAAAGTTTTTTTCGGTTCATAAACTTCCGGTACTGCTTTTTTTATAAACACCAGTGTAATTATAAATACAACGGACATTACTACCATCAATATATAAAAATAGTGAAATCTGTCACCAGTGCCAATAAGACTAACTGAAGCAGTGCTCTGTTTTTCTTTATGAAATAAAATACATCGCTGTTTTCAGTAAAAAATGATTTAAATGTAAGTATTCCAAGATTTCTGTCTTTATTTGCATATGCTATGAGAGTGCAGCATATGCCTGATATGATAAATGTTATTCCGTTTAAACAAAATTACCGTCTTTATTCCAAAAACACCATATATGATTCCTCCAATAGACGGCCCTATAATCATGGAAACTGCATCAACATCTTTTCCATAATATCATCGTCTGGAGCAAGCTGTGTATTTTTGTCCTTTAAAGATTCTATAAGCTCCTGGGCCTTATCTGCTGTAATTTTTCCATCTTCTACCATTCTCAATATCTTTGCTGTTTCTTCATTCATGTTATATTCCTTCCTTTCATATTTACTTATTCATAGGCGTTTGCGAAACGCTGTAATCCGCATAAATGCGGTATATTTCTTGCTGCA
>CAIFEX010000030.1 GCA_903789665.1 uncultured Clostridium sp. | reverse complement strand
ATCATTTTCAGAACCTCGTATCAACATTTCCCTGCGGCGGCTGGCTTCATAAAAACAAGAATTAAACCCTCAGGCTCATCAAAACAGAAATAACCATTTAAGATTTGCACAATTAAATTAGACTGATGAATTTGTAAGACTAAATTAGACTGCTTTGTGGATAAGGGTCTATTTTACTTTTTCAATTAAAGAGGCACTTTTTCTCAATAAATTTCTACATTTTTTATTGACAATTGTGTAAAAAATAATTATAATAGTTATTGCATGCGAAAGTGGCGGAATTGGCAGACGCGCACGTTTAAGGGGCGTGTGATTCAATCGTACGGGTTCAAGTCCCGTCTTTCGCACCAAAATAATTTGCAGATATTGAAAAATCAAAGATGTAATACATCTAAAGTGCTACAAGTCTAAACAGTAAAAATGTTATGGACTTGTAGCACTTTTTTATTTTGTCTTATCTCAGAAAGTGGGTGGCAGAAAAATAGATATTGATTTATAAGTATAAATGTGATATATTTGTCTCATATATTAAACTGATATTTTGAATTACGAGGATGTGATTTATAGTGAATGAAAAAAACAAAATGTTTACTGCGTTATTTTTTATTGTTTGTACCATTATTCCTATGTTCTTTGCAACTGTGAACTGGTATAATACTTACGGCCGTGGACTTGAATCAGGGGAAATTAACCCTGCGGCAGTATTGGTTGTAGGTTTGATCTCTCTTTTGATGATAGCTGCTGCTGTTTTTAAATTATTCCCTAAAATCAAGGATGAATTATTTAGACTAAATGTGTTAAAAGCTTCTATGATAAGTTTTATAAGCTGTATTATTGGAATTATCATAATAATATCGGCATTGTCTTTGAATGCTGTATTTAATTTTATAGCAGCTTTATTGATTTTGTACTTTTCAATTATAGCAATTTTTGTATTGTCATTTTTTTATTTCGAGGGGAATTGAAATGAAATTAATAACGACGATTAAGCAGCATAGAAAATTGAATAATATTACTCAGGAGCAGTTGGCACAGATGGTCAATGTTAGAAGGGAAACCATACAAAGACTGGAAAAAGGTTATTACAATCCATCCTTAAAGCTTGCATATGATATTTCAAAGGCTCTCGATACTTCAATAGAAGAATTGTTTTTATTTAAATAGTATATGAAAATATAACTGGAAACCGAGATTTCCAGTTATACAAAATTTTTCTGCAGTCTTCAAAAAATTAAAAACATTTTTTTGAGTCAGCTTTATCCTGGACATGGACAAGAGCTTCTCCAAAACGTTGAAAATGAACTATTTCTCTTGCCCATAGAAATTTGAGGACATCTATTATATCGGGATCATCTGTTAAAGTTATTAAGTGTTCATAAGTTGTTCTGGCCTTTTGTTCCGCTGCCATGTCTTCGTGGAGATCCGTCACTGGATCTGCAGTGGCAGTTATATAAGCGGCAGTCCAGGGAAAACCGCTGGCATCCTGCCAGTAAAGTGCACGCCCATGTTGGACAAAATGGCTGCCCAGGCCTGCTTCTTCCAATTCACATACAGTGGCATTTTTCGTAAGCTGGTATATCATAGCACCTATTATCTCCACGTGTGCCAGTTCTTCCGTACCGATATCATTAAGTAAACCTTTAGTTTTGCCTGTGGGCATAGTATAACGCTGGTTTAAATATCTCAGGGCGGCACTTAATTCTCCGTCAGGGCCGCCGTATTGGGCAACCAAATATTTAGCCATTCGTATATCTTTGCTTTTTATTTTAACAGGATATTCTAATTTTTTCTCATAAATCCACATATATGGAACCTCCTAATTTCCAGTTTCCCATGGCCAGGGTTCATTTGTCCAGGACCATGGGTATTCGCTTTGACTGAGCCCAAAGTTGGCAAGCATTCCAAAATTTGCTTCATATTCTCTTTTTAGATACATGAGCTGCTTTGACAGGATATTGTAGTCGGCAAGGGCCTTTTTATTATCGGGGAAATTATCTAGATAAATATTCAAATCCACTGCAGCAAATTCCACTTGCCGTATTTTATCTAGTAATTTTTTACGATCTTTCATATATTTATTTCCTCCTATTTTATATTAATTGCTTGGATAAGGTATAACCAAATTAGGAAATACGGTGCCTTTTTTCAATGCCGTATTCAAAGGGAGCAAACCTATATAGGGCTGCATCGGTACGTAGGCCTGTGCCAATCTTTTACCTGGTCCGGCCGAAAACATGGAAGGGATCATATATTCTCCAGGATTCATATAGGGAACAAAATTCGAATGCACTATTTTCACCTCTTATATTCTCTTTACAATGATAATATATTCATTATGGGCAATTGTGTTAACGTCGGTTAGATGTGTGAGTGCTGTTCTAAATATTTTTTATAAGGTATAAAAATATCCTTTGTGATGCAAAATAGGTCTGGAGGTGTTTTTATGTCGATAAGTTTAACAAATAAGGAAAGATTACTTCTGGAGGATCAGAAAAGCCATGAGGGAATGTGCATAAGCAAGTATACAAATTATGCCAGTCAGGCGAAGGACCCTCAATTGAAACAATTGTTTCTAAACAATGGTTCTACCGAGCAGGAACATCTGAACAGTGTGAATTCACTTTTAAATGGTCAGGTACCTGATCTGAACAGCAGCCAGCAGCCCAAACCAAGTTTGAATGTGAATTCGGGTGCTTCTTCATCACATGCAGGTATGTCTGAAGTTAATGACGAAGATATGTGTAAGGATATGCTCATGACGGAGAAATATGTTTCAGGTACATATGATACTTCAATATTTGAGTTCAGGGATACGAACGCCAGGGATGTATTAAACCATATTCAAAAAGAAGAACAGCAGCATGGTGAGTCCATCTATAAGTATATGGAAAGTAAAGGTATGTATAAAGCTCAATAACATTGAAAAAGCCGCCTTTGAAATTTTATAAAAGGCGGTTTTTTATTGCAGGTTTATACCCATTGCTGTGAATATTTTTATCTGGGCCAGCTCTTCCTGCGATAAATTGTCCAGCTGATAGGATCTGGAGTTTCCAGTTTTGGCCCACAGTGCAAAGTGTTCGCAGTTATTTTGCAGGAGGTTGTAACTTCTTTCTCCAAGTCTTGTTTTTGCCCTCCTTACAGTTTCCCCAGGATTGAATTCCACATTGCTCTTTACATTTAAAATAAAGTAATTTTCAGGTCTAAAATAAGGAGTCATATCCGTTTCCCTTATCCGGGCATCTTTTGCACTGCTCGTATTGCTGCAGTAGTGAATGACCCTGTTATTGCCGATATATATTCCATAATGGTTGTATTTGTATCCCAGGAAATTATCAGTTGTCCCTACTATATCTCCGTATTTTGGTGCCCTCATGATTTTTGACAGCTTAGAGGAATTGTCGGAATTTACTTTAAAGCACAGCTTTTTATCCTTTTTCAACTTATAATTTTTAAAATGTAGATTTGTGGACAATGTTACGTTGATTTTACTGTTGTCCAGGAATCCGTCCATGGGAGGGTTTATGAGTAGAGTCCTTCCATTGGCACCGGGAAATATATATACGTCTATGTTATCGTTGTTTTTGTATTTTACGGATATATTTTTTAAATTGGAATTATTCCATACAATTTTGCCTTTCAGGGGTATCTGGATTTGGCTGTATTTGTAGATATTCACTTCCCTGTTTTGATATATATAGATCCAGCATAAGGAAAATGCCACCGCAGTTATTATAAATATAGATATCAATTTTATAAGAGAGAATTTTTTCATTTAATAACACCCTGCTTTATATTTTAGTTGCCTTTCTTTGGGAACCATCCTTTAGATACCCTTTTCCTCTGCTTGAATAGTTCTAGTATGCTCCACAGTGAGGTAAAACCCAAAATCCCCAGAAGTCCGGATACTACAGTGTTCCTGCTGAACAGTGAAAAAGCTATGCTTACACAGCCTACCAATAAAAATAAAGGCCATATTTTTGTTCCAAAGTGATATTCACCTTTTATTACAATTATATGGCCGATGCCGGTTAAAACCAGCATGAAAATGCCAATAACGAGTCCATAATAATTAAACATCAGTGTACCTCCTGTATTAAATATAATAGCATTATATCTTTTTTATGTATATTTTTTTATTGGCATTGATGGATACTGTAATTTTTATATGATATAATAGCTGTAACGTGTTTCAGTTGTAGAAATTATTGTTTTGAACCGGGTGGTACAATTAGTCTGACTTTGTCTTTTATAAAATTTTTCTGACCATAGTTCGTGTATATATTGGCATAAATGTCATTTATGGAATTTGGTATTATCCAGCTGCCTTTTAATTTTTTCATCCTGTATTCTGCTATTTTTTCATATTTGGGATTTTCATTGGCAGTAGGTATAATTTCCACGGATTTACTGTTAAAACTCTGCAGGTCCCGATTTTCATTGTCTCCTGTATTTATTATACAGGTTTTGGAGTTTTTATTTTTCACTTCTCTCACATAGCTGTTTTTACCTGAAGATGAAATTGGGACTAAGTTTTTAGTTTCAAGTACTTTATTTGTAATACTTGTTTCTTTAGGTGCAGATATCCATATTAAGGGCGGGATGATGAACAGTACCAAAAGTGCCGTTATGCACATGGCGGTTATATTTGAAATCATATTTTTTGTCCAGTATTGTAATAGTTCTCTTTCACTGTAATTTTTATTTGATATTCTTTTGCCCTGCTTGTAAAATAATTTTATTCCCAGTGACAGTGCCAGAAATCCTGAAAGGTATAAGAAAAAAATCATAGCTACTCTCTCCTAATATCAATATAAACTTCATAATAGATCTTACCAGAAAAGACTTAAAAAATATATATTTAATTTAACAAAATTTTCACTTAATTATAAAATGCTTGTTAAAATTTGTGCTCTGCAGGAGGAGGTATTTTAATTTGGAATGTTAAAGGTAATTGGAATTATAATTTTGATAATTTTAATGTTTCTGGCTTTGATGGTATTATGCAGTATGAATTATAAATTTGAATTTGTATTGGAAGAAAATACGCCTAGATATAACTTCAAAATTGAGCTGCCTTTGGCAATTATCTCTCTTGCAGGCAGGGGAAAAGGAAGAAAACTAGAATTATCTGTAAGGGTGTTTTTTATTGTGAAAAAAATACCTGAAGATTTCATAGAACACTGGCATCAGAAGTCAAATGATAAAAGGCCCAGGCATAATGCCCTGAGTAATATAAAAAAATTTTTTACGTATAGGAAGTCTATAGAGAAAATTCTATATATAGTTAAACCTAAATATGTTAAAATAAAGGGAGTTTATGGCTTGGGAAATCCGTATATTACTGGAATATTGGGGGGGATTTTTGATATAATTGAAAGTATAGTACCACAGAGTTCAGTAAATATAAGACCGGATTTTTGTAACAAGGTATGTAATATGAATGTAGAAATTAAAGGGGATTTGAAAATTATATCCTTGATTTTTATAATTTTTAAAAATTTTATAATGGGAAATGCAGAAAGAGAGACCCGCAGGGTGCATAGAGTAAAGAGCCGTAGATTTGAAAAGACAGGTGAAGTGAAAGCTGGCTGATATTTAATATATAAGGGGTGATAATATGGATATTAAAGAAAATACTGAGGCACTATTTTCACAGTTGGAAAACTTTTTGAAGACAGAGACGGTTGTAGGCAAACCTATAAAAGTGGAAGATGTAACGTTGGTTCCATTTATAACCGTCAATTTCGGGTGTGCTACTGGAGGAGGCGGACAGGGAAGCGGCGATGATAAAAAACAGGAAGGCTCTGGAGCTGGCATGGGTGCAGGTGCAAAGATAACGGCAGATGCCGTACTTGTAATAAAAGATGATACAGTTAAAGTTCTTCCTATTAAAAACAAGGATAATTTGGATAAGATAATAGAACTGGTTCCAGAAATAGTCAAAAAAATGGGTATAAAGAAAAATAAGGGCAAGGGAGAAAACGGCAAAGCCAAACAATAAGTACTTTCATATTTTAAAGACTCTTTTTAAATGTGAATTTCAATTTTGTCTCTGAAATGAGTACGGATAGAAATATTATGCCGCAGCCTATTGCCATATTCAGTGTGAATATTTCGTTTAAAAATATCAGAGATATAATTGCACCAAATACGGATTCCAGTGAGAGCAATATTCCTACGTGATTGGGATTAGCATATTTTTGAGCTATATTCTGAATTAAAAATCCTATCATGGTACTGAAAACCACTAAATAGAAAATAGGGAATATGGCATCATGATGTATTCCTGAAAAAGGTGGTTCAAAAATAATTGCAAATAGGAGAGAAAATATTCCTGCAAACAGCATCTGCACTACAGACAATATTATTGGATTGGATTTCCTTGCAAAACAGGCTATTGAAATTATGTGCGATGCAAATAAAACAGCAGATAAAAGTGTCAGCCAGTCTCCCACATTTATATTAAGCTGCATGCCGGGCTTGAAGCTCAATATTGCTATGCCTGTGAGGGCGATTACGGCTGATATCACTGCCCTATGTGTCGGTTTGTTTTTAAATATGGCCCAATATAGGAAAGGTAATATGATCACATACACCGAGGTTAAAAAAGACTGCTTGCTTGCAGTTGTGTAATTGAGTCCTATAGTTTGGGCTGTATAGGCTAAAAATAAAAATATGCCTATTATGGAACCTCGAATTATGTCTTCCAGATGTATTTTTATCATTATCTTAAAGAAGATAATTGAAATTAAAACTCCGGCGCAGAGGAATCGTATGGCCATCATGTAAAGTGGAGTTACATTGTTTAGAGCATCTTTTGTAGCTGCATAACCTCCTCCCCATAATAGGGCGGCCAGTAATAAAAATAAGTCTGCTGTAATTTTTTTTCTGTTTTTGTGGGCTTCCATAATTTTATACCTCTAATAATTTAAAAATCATCAAATACATTGTATTGATATTTGTGATTATTGTCAAATAATTTCAATCGATATAGGAGGCAATTTATGTATAAACTAGTATCTGCAGATATGGATGGAACTTTATTGAATGAAAATCATGTTTTGAGTGAGAAAACTGTAGAAGCAGTGAAAAAAGTACGAAATTTAGGCCTAAAAGTAATTCTGGTTTCAGGAAGGGAATTTAACGGGCTGAAAAATTTTTTAAAAGAGTTGAATTTAGATGATTTTGCAATATGCTTAAATGGAGCAAATCTATATAAAAAAAATAAATTGATTTTAGGTGAACCCGTTGACAACAGTGTATGCAGCAAAATCATACACATGGCCGAAGAAAATAATGTCTACTGTATATTGTTTGATGAAAAAAAGGTTTATGTAGAAAAATTTACTGATTACATGAATTTAAATGACTATATAGCTTATTTCCGGATGGTGGGAAAATTATCTTCCTTTTTTAGAAATCAACCCATGTATAAAATAGTCCTTATGCAGGACAGAAATAAACTTTTGAAGATAAGGAAAAAGATTCTGGATGAATTTGGGGATAAAATAAATGCCAATTTTTCACTTCCAAATTATCTGGAAATATTCAGTAAAAAAGTGGACAAGGGAAGCATGCTTGAGAAGGTTGCAGAATATTATGGGATAAAGCAAAATGAAATACTGTCCATAGGAGACTGGGACAATGATATTTCTATGATAAAATATGCTGGATTTGGAATAGCAATGGGCAATGGTTCCACTGGATTAAAATCAGCTGCGGATTATATAACCAAAAGCAATAGAGAGGACGGGGCCGCTTATGCCTTGAAGAAATTTATATTGGATAAGGCATGATGCAGACTGCTGTGGATATGATTAAAATTTGTTTTTCAAGTATCATTATAGTGATAAATACATGTTTTAAAAATATATATTTCTTGTAACTATATACTGGAGGAATTAATGGAAATGAACAGGAAAAGCCTTAATTTTAATATCAAAATACTAATTTTTATGGGATTTTTAATAATGGCGTACTTTTACATAGATAAACTTGAGGCACTCGTGTTGGTGCCCTGTATATTGTGTGTATGTGATGCAGTTTACATATTCATCAAGGTTAAGGACAGAATTGGACTTAGAGTTATATTTTTTTTAGGTACTGCCCTGGCGCTGATTTTTATATTACATACAATAGTGGTTTATGGTACATCCAACCCAATTCCTATAATTCTCATATTCATTATGACTAATTTATTTTTTTTGTACAACTTAATACTGTGTTCTTTTAATAAATACGGTAAGCTCAGCCTTGTACTCATATTTTTAGGATGGGTTATATGTGACAGCATTCCAATACTTATGATAATGATTTTGTCTGCAGGGCTTTCCAGCTGATGGCAGATAGGTTTTTCAAGGTTTAGGTGAAGAAAGCAATTAAACTTCACTTAAACCTTAAAATTAAACTTACCTTATATTCCTGGTTATTTTTTTCAGGGTATCTATCAGTGTATCTACTTCATCATAGGTATTATACAAGCCGAAACTCAGCCTGACGATACCGGGCCTAAAATCATTGAAGTGGGTCTTAAAATAGTTTATTTCTTCAGGGGAAAGTTTCAACAGCCTTTGAACATAGGGATGGGCACAGAAACAGCCGCTCCTTACGGAAATTCCAGATAAATCTGATAGAAGTCTTGCAGTGGTCTCATGGTGCATGCCTTTTATATTGAAAGGGAGAATTGCAACTTTGTCGCAGTTTGGATTTGTGTCTCCATATATGATGATATTTGGAAGCTGGAGCATTTTATCTAGTGCGTAGTTGTATATACTTTTTTCCCTTTTATCTATAGAATTCAATGATAATTTGTTTAATATTTTGATTGAAGATACAAGAGCTGTAACTCCGAGTACGTTGGGAGTTCCGGCTTCATTTTTTCCTGGAGGATCGTCCCATAGGACATAGTCATCCGTTACTACCTTTATTGTACCGCCGCCGCTGTATTCCGGAGGTGCATTGCTGAAGGTACTTTTTGGACCTATAAGGACGCCTATTCCAAAGGGAGCGTACATTTTATGGGCGGAAAAAGCTAAATAGTCGATAGATTCTTCTTTTGAGCTCTGTTCCATGTATATGGGATAGTGTGGTACTAGCTGTGCTCCATCAACTAAAATCTCAGCTCCATAGCGGTGGGCAATTTGTGCTATCTTATATATGGGGTTTTTATATCCAGTAACGTTGGATGCACCAGTTACACAAACAAGTTTTACTCTGCCGTGGTGCTTTCTTAACTTATATTTTAAATCTGACAGATTTAGTTTACCAAGCTCGTCCACTTCGACGTAATCCACTTTGAATTTACTTCTCCAGGGAAGATCATTTGAATGGTGTTCCATTCTGGTAGACAGTATAATCGAGTTCCTGTATAAGCTGTTGAATATATAGGACAATTTATTGATAGCACCTGTAGTATTATTTACATATATTACTGTGTTTTTTTGCGGATTGCAGTGTACAAAATTGCATATAATATTTCGTGACATCTCGTAGGCATCAGAGGACAGCTTGGATTTAAATCCGTTTCCTCTGTGGATAGATGAATAATAAGGTGAAAAGCTATTTATTCTTTCCATAACATAGTTAAAGGGCGGGGTAGTAGCCGCATTGTCAAAATTTATGGCAGGTACCAGTTTCCCATTTTTCAAGGGAATTTTTGTATCTATACCAGTTATTAAATTTCTATAATTAAAAAATGTTTCTGATTGAGACATGTTAAAA
Source organism: uncultured Clostridium sp. (assembly GCA_903789665.1). Lineage (GTDB taxonomy): Bacteria > Bacillota > Clostridia > Clostridiales > Clostridiaceae > Clostridium_B > Clostridium_B lapidicellarium. The sequence continues at coordinate 21,745 of CAIFEX010000030.1, read as the reverse complement.
TCACTTCCTGTTTTATCGATATAAAATATACTTTCATATTGATTTATATTATGTAGTTATAATTGCAAATGTACCAAAATAGTTATGTTTTTATAAGCTGGTATTGTCTAAATATCTATTAATTTTTTTATTCATGAATGATTGCGTATCATGAATTAATTAAACAATTATAATTAAGAGATAAATCAAAATAATGAATAATGTGATTTATTTTTATGGGCATACAACAGTTTATAAAAAGTATTTTTTAAAAAATTTGTCGTATAATTATTGTGCAAATTGTATTAATATGATATGATAAAAGAAATAAATAAAAGAACAATATATTAAATTTGTTTTTAAAAGACGTACATTTATTTGATATAAAACGTTTAAATGTAAGATTATAGAATATATTAAGGTTTTCATGCTTACATAAATTAAATTTAAATTAATTTTATAATGCTTGGCAATTTAAAATGCTGGATTGAATTTTATAAGACATATATTCAGAAAGAACTGAATATAAATTTGTCAGTAAAATTTTATCATGCTATTTTATTTTGTAATTTATTATTCTTTTTTAGGCAAATAATAAATTTTAAATTTTAAAAATATAAATTAATTTTGGGCAAAGTATTGTAAAATGTTAATATTTTAATTATTATATCTATAAGGAGCTGAGTTTACCTGATTACTTTATTTACAGTAGTTGAAGTAGACATCAATGCTTTTGAATTAATTCAATAATTATATTTATATTATAAGGAACAAGGGGGAAATTGGTAATGAGCGATAATGGACTAAAAAGAAATTTGGGGCTGGTGCCTGCTCTTGCAATAGTTATTGGTATAGTTATAGGAGCTGGGGTGTTTTTTAAGCCCACGGCCGTGTTTACTGCCACCGGAGCGCCTGGTCTTGGATTGATAGCCTGGATACTTGGAGGTATTATAACTATAGCAGGCGGACTCACCACAGCTGAAATTTCGGCTGCGATACCCAGGACAGGAGGAATGGTAGCTTATCTGGAGGAAACCTATGGAGACATGTGGTCGTTTTTACTTGGATGGGCACAGACTATAATATACTTTCCGGCCAATGTTGCTGCTCTTGCTATAATATTTGGAACACAGGCAGCTGCACTTTTGGGTATGCCTGATTCATACATAGTTCCAATAGCTATTATAGTCAGTGCATTTTTGGTAATCATGAATCTGTTTGGATCCAAAACCGGCGGTGCTATTCAAACAGTTTCAACTATATGTAAACTGATACCTTTATTTGCAATTATAATAATAGGATTTGTAAGCGGAAACGGCGGCACAGCAAGATTGCTTCCTGTTGTAGCACAAAATCATCCTATAACAACAAGTCTAGGATCTGCTCTGGTAGCGACTATGTTTGCCTATGACGGCTGGATAAATGTAGGGACAATAGCTGGAGAAATGAAAAATCCAAAAAGGGATTTGCCAATAGCTATTATAGGCGGGCTGTCAATAGTAATGGCTGTTTATTTACTTATTAATATAGCTTATCTGTTTGCATTACCGGCAAGTGCCCTGGCAGCAACAAAAACACCGGCAGCAGCTGTGGCCAATGTATTATTTGGACCGGCAGGCGGAAGCATAATAACTGTGGGAATATTGATATCGGTATTTGGTACTATAAATGGATACATACTTACGGGAATGAGAGTTCCATATGCTATGGCCGTGGAAAACAAATTACCAGGCAGCAAATGGCTGTCAAAATTATCTTCAAAATCCAAAGTACCTGTAAACAGCGGCATATTGCTTGAGATAATCTCGATAGTACTTATATTTTCAGGTAAGTTTGATCAGCTGACAGATCTTCTGATATTTGTAATATGGATATTCTATGTGATGACTTTCTTTGCAGTTTTCGTTCTCAGAAAAAAGAGACCGGATATGGAAAGGCCATACAAAGTTCCACTTTATCCGGTAGTTCCTATTATTGCTATAATAGGAGGGCTCTATATAGTATTTAATACGCTGTTTACCCAGCCTTTAAATGCTGGCTTAGGATTAATTGTAACTTTGATAGGCTTGCCTGTATACATGTGTAGAAAAAGCAAATTTAAAAAAGTTGACAATGGTGAAAAGAATTAAAAAATGATTTGGCTATAAAGCACTATTATTATTTAAAAACTCAAAATAAATTTTAATAGTGTTTTATATTTTGCTCTATTATATAATATAAAGAAAGGTTTGGTGTCTAGAATGAGAGAATACAGTGTTTTTGATATACTGGGTCCTGTAATGATAGGGCCATCTAGTTCACATACTGCAGGAGCAGCACGATTGGGGAAAATTGCAGGTACTATAGCTGGTGGAAAAATTAAAAAAGTACAATTCTTTCTTCATGGATCTTTTGCAAAAACCTATAAGGGTCATGGTACTGACAAGGCGTTGATTGCCGGGATATTAGGGATGAATCCATGGGATAAGAATTTAAGAAATTCCATGGAGTTGGCAAAAGAAAAAGGTATAGAATTTGAATTTATAGAAACAGATCTGGGAGATGTACATCCAAATACGGTTAAATTTGTAATAACGTGTGAAGACGGCAGGGTTTCAGAGATAATGGGATCATCTATAGGCGGAGGCAATGTAATTATAACTGAGGTAGATGGAGATAAAATAGAATTTACCGGAGTTTACCCTACAATATTGATAAACCATATAGATGTACCGGGTATGGTGGCTAAAGTTTCACAGGTACTTTACAAATATAAGATAAATATAGCTTTTATGAGGGTGTATAGGGAAAATGTAAAGGGAGCCAAGGCAGCTATGGTATTTGAAGTGGATGATTTTGTTTCGGATGACGTAGTTAATGAAATAAGCAAAATACCCAATATACACAAGGTCAGAGCTATAAATCCTATAAGCGAGGAGGAATAATCTATGGTTAATACGGGAAAAGAACTGATAGACATATGTCAGAATAGGAATATAAAGATTTGGGAGTACACAGTTGAACAGGAAGTGAAACTCACAGGAAAAAGCAGAAAAGAAATTTTTAACAACATGAAAAAGAATTTTGCAGTAATGAAGAATTCGGCGGAATATGGAATACAGCACAGAGTAAAATCGGTAAGCGGTCTTATAGGTGGAGATGCATATAAATTAGGTGAATATTGCGGCAGGGAAAAGACTTTGACTGGTACTTTTATGGTAAAAGCCATGGCAAGAGCTCTTTCCTGTTCTGAAATAAATGCTGCCATGGGAAAAATAGTGGCTTCGCCTACAGCTGGATCCTGTGGAATAATACCGGCTGTAATAATAACGGCGGGAGAGAAACTGAATAAAAATGAGGATGAATTGATTCAAAGTCTTTTTACAGCCAGCGGAGTTGGAATACTGATAGCTAAAAATGCTACTATGGCTGGAGCAGAAGGAGGATGCCAGGCAGAATGCGGTTCAGCCTCGGCTATGGCGTCGGCAGCTGTAGTTGAAATGATGGGAGGTACTCCGGAGCAGGCGTTGAATTCAGGTGCAATAGTTATAAAAAATATACTTGGATTAGTCTGTGATCCGGTAGCGGGACTTGTGGAAATACCATGTGCGATGAGAAATGCATCGGGAGCTGTCAATGCGTTGACTACTGCCGATATGGTCATGGCAGGTATATCGGGTAGAATTCCATTTGACGATACTGTTGCAGCAATGTACAAAGTGGGCAAACAACTTCCATGTGAACTCAGGGAAACAGCCCTTGGTGGACTTGCAATCACTAAAACTGGACTTAAGCTAAAGAAAGAAGTGCTTGGAAAATAAAAAAGTAACCTGGGGTTCAAAAACCCAGGCTATTTTTTATAAGCAAATGTAAAAACCACCCTTTCTAGAAAGGTGGCAAAACATTACATTCATCTATGTTAAGATGTTTTTTATTATATTGTAAAATTACTATGATAATTTTACAACATTGGCAGCTTGAAGACCCTTTGGTCCCTCTTCAACATCAAATTGAACTTTTTGACCTTCTTCAAGATTTTTTCTAGGTTCATCACTTTGGATTGCGGTAAAATGTACAAAGACATCATTTTCGCCTGGTACTTCGATAAATCCGAATCCTTTTTCTGAATTAAACCATTTTACTGTTCCTGTTTTCATTTATTATCCTCCTAAAGATAAAACACTTTATAATTGATATATAACTTGTATATCGGTGTTTATTAATTCTATTAGTATAACACAAAAATAATATATTAACAAGAAATTTAATAATAGTTAATTTTAAATTCTTGATAACACTAAAGCATTAACTAACATCTTTATTATACATTAAATTTGTCATATGATCAAAGAAATTAAGAATATATTTTAAAATAATTACTAAAAAGGCTTGAAAAATGGAATAAAATATTATATAATAATTAATATCAAAGGAAATCATTTATTTATTAATAGGATATGTCATAAATATTGAGGCTGAAATCATGGAAATAGATGTTTCAGGAAACAATTGAATATAAGAATCATTTGATGAACTCTTAAATGTTTTCCTTTGTTATATTTATCAGAGTTCCTAACTATTATATATCCCCAAACTCCCTAATAGAGTCCTTAAAGGATAATAACCAGCTGTCCTTTTGGGACTCTTTTTTTATATTTGTAGCATTTGGTTTCATTTTGGATTATAATTAAATAGGTTTCATGTGGATTTTATGATGTGCGGGGGGAGTAATCTCATATGATTTTTATCGAACATAATAATACCAACCCTTATGTAAATCATGCGATTGAAGAGTATGTAATGGGTAAATTTGATGAAGAATGTTTTATGATGTGGAGAAATAGACCCTGCATTTTAATTGGCAAAAACCAGAATACAAGAGCTGAAATAAATATGAATTATGTAAAAGAGCATAATCTGGAGGTTGTAAGGAGAATGTCGGGAGGAGGGGCCATATTTAATGACCTGGGGACATTGAATTTTACATTTATAGATGAAGCTGACGACAATGCTTTTGTGGATTTTAGCAGGTTTACGGAACCTGTAATAAGGTCCTTGAAAAAGCTCAATGTAAATGTAAAGCTTTCTGGTAGAAATGATTTGACTGTAAACGATAAGAAGTTTTCGGGAAATTCCCAATACAGGCATAAAAACAAAATTTTACACCATGGAAGTATTTTGTTTTCAGTTAATATGGAAAATTTAAGTAAATCATTGAATGCAAGTCCGATTAAATTTTCGGATAAATCTGTTAAATCCGTGAAAAAGAGGGTTGTAAATCTGTGCGAGTGTATTGACAGACCCATGACTGTAGTGGAATTTAAAAATTTTCTGATGGAATCCATAATGGAGGAGTGCAGGGAAAAATGTAAACCTGTAAAAATTTACAGATTATCGGGAGAAGATTGGAAAAAAATAAAAAAAATTTCAGATAATAAATATGTTTTGTGGCAGTGGAATTATGGTAATTTAAAAAAATTCACCTATTTTAATGAAAAGAAATTCAAAGGAGGAATTGTACAAGTTTATGTAAATGTACACAGGGGAATAATAGACCGTATAAATTTCTTTGGAGATTTTTTTGGCAGAGGGGAAATAAAAGATTTTGAAAATAAATTTGTGGGTATGAGGTATGATGAATCTGAAATTCTGAAAGTACTTGAGTCCGCAGATGTTGAAATGTATATGCATAATATAAATGCCAGGAATATCATAGAAGTTATGTTTTAAAGCAGCTTGTAATTGAGAATTGAGAATTGTAAATTGTAAATTGAATAAAGGGGGATTATCATGCAGGGTAGAAAACCGGATTGGTTGAAAATTAAGATAAGAGGCGGTGAATCTTCGGGAGAAGTTAAAAATATATTGAAAAAATATTCTTTAAATACTGTGTGTAGGGAGGCAAATTGTCCTAACAGGATGGAATGTTTCAGCAGAAAAAGGGCAACGTTCATGATACTGGGGAAGAATTGTACTAGAAACTGTACTTTTTGCAACGTCAATAAGGCTAAGCCCGAGAGGGTTGATGAAAGAGAGCCCCTTAACATAGCCCGGGCGATTGACAGACTGGGGCTGAGGCATGCTGTTATAACCTCTGTTACCCGCGATGATCTGGAAGATGGAGGAGCTTCCCATTTTGCCAGAGTCATAGAGGAAATAAAAAAGTTGAAAAAGAATATAACGATAGAAGTTCTAATACCAGATTTCAAAGGAGACAGATGTGCCTTAAAAAAGGTTGTGGATGCAAAGCCGGATGTTATAAATCATAATGTGGAGACTGCACCCAGACTTTACAAGGATGTGAGGCCCATGGCAATATATGAACGTTCCTTGAATTTATTAAATGATGTCAAAGAACTGGATGGTTCTATTTTTACAAAATCAGGTTTTATGCTTGGACTTGGAGAAGAAAGAGAAGATGTTATAGGACTGCTGAAGAATTTGAGAAAGGTCGATTGCGACATTGTCACCATAGGCCAGTATCTTGCCCCATCTTCCAAACATCATCCTGTTGAGGAATATGTCCACCCCAGTGTATTTGAAGAGTATAGGAAGATCGGATTGGAATTGGGATTTAAATATGTAGCTTCTTCCCCTTTGGTGAGGAGTTCCTATCGTGCTGAAGAGGCTTTGAAAGGTTAATTGAATATCAAAATGAGATGATATATAGTTTTTTCTCATAATGATACTAATTGTGTATTATTATGAGAAAAAACTTTTTTTTGATCGAGTGGAGAATGTACTTCAATATCATTCTGTTTTAAGGAAAAAAGTCGATTTACCGGGATATTAAAAGTATATTTAAAACAATGGCATGGAAGATGCTTGATTTATAAATAAACATCAATAGGGGGTCTTGTTATGCATATTCCAGATAATTATTTAAGCCCTTCTACTTGTGCAGTCATGGGTATAATAATGCTGCCAATATGGGCAAAAGCTATTAAGAGAGTGAAAAAAGATGTAAATAAGAAAAAAATACCGCTGCTGGGTGTATGCGGGGCATTTTCATTTTTAATTATGATGTTTAATGTACCTGTTCCGGGTGGAACGACAGCTCATGCCGTAGGTGGAACTTTGATTGCAATTTTACTGGGGCCTTACGCGGCAACTATTTCAATAAGCATAGCCCTACTTATACAGGCACTTTTTTTTGGGGATGGTGGAATACTTGCCTTTGGGGCAAATACCTTTAATATGGCATTTGTAATGCCCTTTGTAGGCTATGCACTGTTCAAGTTCATGAAAGATAAGCTGAAGGGAAATAGAGGAGAATACATAGCGGCTTTTGTTGGAGGATATGTGGGAATTGTAACTGCAGCTTTCATGGCTTCTATTGAATTTGGTATACAGCCTCTTCTTTTCAAAGACGCTTATGGACATGCACTTTATTGTCCTTATGGATTAAAAATATCCATTCCGGCTATGGTTCTGGTACATCTTTTTGTGGGCGTATTGGAAGGAGCTGTAACTGCGGCTGTATATGCCTATGTCAAAAAAGTGTCGCCGGATGTGATATATGACAATGGGGAAAATGTGAAAAAAGTGAAAAAAACAGCTAGGAAGCCTCTATATGGACTGTTATTGGCTCTTATAATATTATGTCCTCTGGGACTTTTAGCCAGTGGCGATGCATGGGGTGAATGGGATACAGAGGGAATAAAATCTCTTGTAGGATACATACCAAATGCCTTCAAGCACGGGATAAATTATCATGCTGTCGCGGCAGACTACTCTCTAACAGGGACAAGCGATGTGGTGGGATATATTATTTCAGCAATAGCTGGGACGGCAATTATTATAATCATATTTAAAGTAATTGGTTCTTTGAAAAAAAGTAATAGGAATAATACATGAAATAATCAGGAGCGTCTGCGGACGCTCCTGATTATTTTGGCTAAAAATTCACAGATAACTGTCAACTATGTTTTTTAAGGCACTTACCAGGATATCTATATCTTTTTTTGTATTAAAATAACCAATTCCTATCCTCATTGCACCAATTTCATATGTGCCCATGACCTTGTGGGCTGTTGGAGCACAGTGAAAGCCAACCCTTATCATTACGTCATATTCCTGGTCCAGTTTGAAAGCTATTTCCTCACCCGGTATATCTTTTATATTGAAGGAAATAACGCCAACTATTTTTTGGGGATCCTCAGGCCCGTATATATGTATTGAAGGGACTTCCTTTAATCTTTCAAGTGCATATTCAATTATCTTATCCTCTTTGGCCCTTATATTTTCCACGCCTATATTGGATATGTACTTGATACCTTCGCCTAGTCCAACTATTCCTGCCACATTTAAAGTCCCAGCTTCAAATTTATTTGGTAAAAAGTCAGGCTGATAGGGATTCTTGGAATCTTCTCCAGTGCCGCCTGATTTTAGAGGACGCAGGTTTATATCGCAATTTAACAAAAATCCACCTGTACCTGTAGGACCAAAAAGGCTTTTATGGCCTGTAAAGGCAAGTATATCTATATTGTCTCTTTGTACATCTATAGGGTAGGCACCTGCCGTCTGGGCGCTGTCCACCAGAAAAATTATATTATGTTTTTTGGCTATAGCTCCTATTTCTCTTATAGGCTGGATAGTTCCAAGAACATTGGAGGCATGGGTAAATACTATGAGCTTTGTATTTTCCCTTATGAGTTTCTCAATTTCCTTCGGATCAGTTATTCCCTCCGGACTGCAGGGTGTTTTAGATATCTGCACATTCTTGTCCCTTTCAAGAATTTTTAGCGGCCTCCAGACTGAATTGTGTTCCAAACTGCTGGTTATAACATGGTCGCCGGAGTCTAATATGCCGTTTATCAATGTATTTAATGAATCGGTTATATTATAAGTAAAAATTACTTTGGAGGGGTCTTTGCCGTTGAATAATTTACATATGTTGCTTCTGCAGTCAAATATAAGTCTGTCAGCGGTGATAGCTGACTTGTAAGCGCCCCTTCCTGCAGTAGCACCTATATTTTTCATAAATTTTGAAATCGTATCTATTACCACATCGGGCTTTGGATAGGATGTAGCTGCATTATCTAAATAAATTCCCAAAAGTTTTACCCCCTTATTTTAATTTTAACTATATTTCTATTATATCTTTAATATCTCAAAGTAAAAAGGTTATTATAATGTATTTTAATTTAAAATGATTACATCCTTAATTATAATTTTCAAGTTCTGCACTCTATGCTATTATATAGTTACGGTTGTTATTTTAAATCAGGGGAGTGATAAAATTTGGAAGAAATTTACTATAACAGTACAAGGGGCTCAAATGAAAATTTAACTTCATCCAGTGCCATATTAAAAGGTATAGCTGGAGACGGTGGATTGTTTATACCTAATTGTTTTCCATTCATCAGTAAAAGGGAATTGAAAAATTGTGAGAAGATGTCCTTTAAACAATTGTCGCTTTATATAAATAAAAAATTTTTTACGGATTTCAGTGAGAGGGAATTGAAAAATTGTATAGATAGAGCTTATGACAATAAATTTGAGGGAAATGCTGCAGCTCCATTGAATAAAAAAGGTGATGTGTTTTATCTGGAATTGTTTCACGGACCGACGATGGCCTTTAAGGATATAGCATTATGTCTTCTTCCTTATTTGATGAAAACCGCAGCTAGAAAACGGAATCTGAATAAAACCATAGTTATACTTACTGCTACTTCCGGAGATACAGGCAAGGCTGCATTAGAAAGTTTTGCAGATGTAGAAGGAACAAAGATTGTGGTATTTTTTCCTGAAAAAGGTGTAAGCAGTATACAAAAAAGGCAGATGACTACTCAAATAGGTGAAAACGTGAAAGTCGTAGGTATAAATGGGAATTTTGACGATGCCCAGAAAGAGGTCAAGAGAATTTTTAACGATGTTGAATTGAAGAGAGAACTGGATAGAGGATCGTATATGTTTTCCTCGGCCAATTCCATAAATATTGGGAGGTTGATACCACAGATAGTATATTATTTTTACAGCTATATGCAGCTCCTGCGAGTCAAGGAAATAAAATTTGGAGAAAAAATAAATTTCGCAGTGCCGACAGGAAATTTTGGAAACATACTTGCGGCCTACTATTCTAAAAAAATGGGTTTGCCTGTAAATAAGCTCCTGTGTGCCTCAAATGAAAATAAAGTACTTTGTGATTTTTTCAACAGCGGTGTCTATGATGCCAATAGAAAGTTTTTTGTTACCATATCTCCCTCTATGGACATATTGGTGTCAAGTAATTTGGAGAGGTTCATATATGATATAAGCGTCAAAAATGCATCCGCTGTAAGAGAACTTATGGGTAACCTAGACAAATTTAGAAAATATAAGATCGGCGATAATATTAAAGAGGGAATGAACCTATTTTATGGAAATTTTGCCACAGATGAGGAGACAAAACAATCTATAAAAGAAGTTTTTGACAAGCATGGATATCTTATGGACCCCCATACTTCTGTTGCCTATTCCGTATATAAAAAATATTTGCAGGATACAGGTGACGGCACCAAAACAGTGATAGTTTCTACTGCAAGTCCTTTCAAATTTACAAGAGCCGTAATGGGTGCCTTGGATAATAGATATAATTCAAAAGATGATTTTAAACTTGTGAAATTGATGAGCAGAGCGGCGGGAATTGAAATTCCAAAGCCCATGAAGAAGTTAGACGGATGTAAGGTCATGCATGATACTGTATGTGAAACAGGACAGATGGAGGCTGAGGTCAGGAAATTTTTATCTGAGCGCTGCCATTGCTAATGCTCCCAGCTTTTCAAAGTGGGAGATAAAGTATATATTAGTAAAGAGGATTGATATTATGGGAAGAAAATGGACTGAAGCACAGTATGAGGCCATTTTTGCAGGAAAATGTAATTTGCTGGTGGCCGCAGGGGCCGGGACTGGTAAGACTGCAGTGCTGGTGGAAAGAATAATACATAGGATAACCGATGCCAGTGAGGGTGTTGATATAGATAGACTGTTGATTGTTACATTTACGAATGCCGCAGCTTCTGAAATGAAAGAGAGAATAGGCGAAAGACTTTCCAAACTATTGGAAAGTGACTGCAATTCCAGAAATATTAGGAAACAGCTGGCTTTACTGAATCAATCCAATATAATGACTATCCATTCTTTTTGCCTTAAAATTATAAAGAGTAATTTTCATTTGATAGACCTGGATCCTGGGTTCAGGGTGTGTGATAATACTGAAGCCATACTTTTAAAACAGGATGCACTTCAGGAAATCCTGGAAGAAAGATATCAGCAGGGGAAAAGTGAATTTTTAGATCTTGTGGACAGTTTTAAGGGCAAGGATGATATCAGGCTTCAAAATATGATCTTGTCTTTATATGAGTTTTCAAAAAGCAATCCCTGGCCTGAAAAATGGTTGAAAAAAGCTGTAGATGATTTCAATATAGGAGAAGATTTTAATTTTGAGGAAACTTTATGGGCTAAAACACTGATGTACAGTTTAAATATGGAAATTAGCGGATATAGAGATAAAATGGAAAATGCCGTAGAAATAATAAAAAACACTCCTGAGCTTGAACATTACCTGGCGCCTTTTGAGGATGACATTGGTGAAATGGATGAAATACTCAAAACCAGTTCATGGAATGAAATGATGGAGAAATTTATAAAACTGGAGTTTCATAAACTTCCGTCTAAAAGGACGGAAGACAGCATAAAACCCATAAAGGAAAGAGTTAAAAGTATAAAAGACGAAGTGAAGAAAAAATTGAATGATATAAGAGAAAATATATTTTTAAACTCATATAATTTAACCGGAGATATTAGGAGAATTTATCCCAAGATAAACTGTTTGGTGTCCCTTGTACTGGATTTCAATGATAGATATTATGATAAAAAAAGAGAAAGGGGAGTGCTGGATTTTAGTGATATTGAGCATTTTTGCCTTGAAATATTGACAGATGTGGATGACAGGGGAAATATAGTACCGTCACAAGCAGCCTTGGAATATAGGAATTATTTTAAAGAAATATTTATCGATGAATATCAGGACAGTAATGAAGTTCAGGAAGTCATAATCAACATGATAAGTGGGAAAGGTAAAGATGCAAATTTATTTATGGTAGGGGATGTAAAACAGAGTATATATAGATTCAGACAGTCGAAGCCGGAACTATTTCTGCAGAAATACGATTCTTATTCCGAAAAAAGGGGAAGCGGCAGCAGAAAGATAAAATTATCTGAAAATTTCAGGAGCAGGAAGGAAATAATATATGCCGTAAATTATCTGTTCAAGCAGATAATGTGCAGAGAAGTAGGGGAACTTAGCTATGATGACAGTGAATGTCTGATAAGTTCGGCTAAGTACAAACCCTGCAGTGAAAGGTGCGGGGGAGCTGTGGAAATATACTTGGCTGATAAGGTGGAAAATAAATCTGAACCGGAACGGGATAACGGGGAGATAGTGGATAATATCCAGGTGGAAGCCCGTATGGCAGCGGAGAAGATAAAAGAACTGGTAAACCCGGCACCGGGTAAGAAATGCTTTAATGTATATGACAGTGAAAAGGGCTGTTACAGAGCTGCTGCGTACAGGGACATAGTGATATTGATGCGTACGACTCAAAATTGGGCGCCTACTTTTGTAGAGGAACTGAATAGTTTGGATATACCCGTATTTGCAGATACTTCAACGGGTTACCTCGATGCTGTTGAAATAAAAACCATTATATCACTTCTTGAGATAATAGATAATCCTATACAGGATATACCCCTCATATCGGTACTCAGATCTCCAATAGGGTCATTTTCACCGGAAGAGCTTGTGGATTTGAGAATGGTGAATAGGAAAGTACCTTTTTATGAAGTGTTGAGGGCGGCAGCAGGAGAGAGCCAAAGTCCAAAGTATTCTCTGGATGACATAGGTGATAGGCTGAGACATAAAGCTGCAGTTTTTTTGGAAAGACTTGAAAACTGGAGAAAAAAAGTTATATATATGCCTATAGACGAATTTTTATGGCATCTTTATACGGAAACGGGCTATTATGGTTTTGTTGGAGCTATGCCCGGGGGAGTCCAGAGGCAGGCTAACTTGAGAATGCTGTTTGAGAAGGCAGAAGAATATGAGAAAAGCAGCTATAAGGGGCTTTTTAATTTTATAAACTTTATAAATAAACTTAGAAGCAGCAGTGGAGATTTGGGAAGTGCCAAAGTCCTTGGGGAAAATGAAAATGTGGTTAGAATAATGAGTATACATAAAAGTAAAGGCCTGGAATTTCCCATAGTGATATTGTCTGGAACAGGGAAAAATTTTAATCTTACAGATACGAATAGAAGTTTACTGTTCCATGATAAATTGGGATTCGGACCGGATTGTATAGATGTCGAAAGACATATATCCTATCCTACGGTTATAAAACAGATATTGAAGAGAAAATTAAAAGTTGAAACCCTTTCTGAAGAGATGAGAATATTATATGTAGCTTTTACCAGGGCAAAAGAAAAGCTTATAATAACGGGAATGGTCAGAGATGTTGAAAAAACAGCTAAAAAGTGGTGTGAATGTGCTTCCTACGGCGGTATTAAACTTTCAGAATACTCTCTTGTAGATGCTAAAAGCTTTTTGGACTGGATAGGTCCTGCGGTGACGAGGCATCATTGCGGGAAGCCCATCAGGGATCTTTCCGGAATTTCCCAGGATCCGGCCTGGGTTGTTGAAGGGGATAATTCTAGATGGAAAGTATGTATTGAAGATAGAGATAGATTTGCTGGAGGTTCATCTGAAAATAATGCTGCCGAAGATGCGGCAAAATGGATTAGAAGTTTAGATTGTAACAACAGAAAGGGAAAATATAAAAATGAAATTTATAAGAGGCTCGACTGGAAATACAAATATGAAGAAGCTTCTAAAATACCTGTAAAATTTTCAGTGTCTGAACTAAAGAGAAGATTTAAATTGATTGACAGAGAGGACAGTGTGGAGTTTATAGAACCTGTGCATTTGAAAAAACCAGTTTTCCTTGAAGAGAAAAAAGGTCTTACTGCGGCAGAAAGAGGTACGATCATGCATCTGGTTATGCAGCATATTGATATTGACAAAGTTGACTCCTATTCTGAAATTGAGGAACAGGTAGACAAATTGCTGCATATGGAATTTATCACTGAAGAAGAAGCCAGGTCCGTGTCCGTACGGAAAATATTGAAATTTTTTAATTCCTCCCTGGGAAGAAGGATGAAAAAAGAAGGGAACTTATATAGAGAAGTTCCCTTCTATATGGAAGTGGGCAGCAATGAGATATATGGAAATCTGGATCCTAAACTGTATCGAGATGAGAAGATATTGATTCAGGGTATAATAGACTGTTATTTTCAAGAGGGGAATGAGCTGGTGCTCCTCGATTATAAGACGGATTACGTTGAAAACATGGAAAATATAAAAGAAAAGTATAAAATTCAAATTTATTATTATGCACGTGCACTGGAAAAAATGACAGGTAAGAGGGTTAAAAATAAATACTTATATCTGTTTTACAACGATAATATATTAGAAGTGTAAAAGACAGTATAATTATAAATTTTCAATAAAAAATTTTTATTTATGGCTTTAGCAGTATAAATTGTGATCTTTGTACAATGGTGATATAATTTTGTAAGAGTTTGACAACATATATTTTATTTTATTGGAGGAATTTATATGGAAAATGCTGTAGATAAGCTGCTGAGGTATGTAAAATTTGATACCAGTTCTGATGACGAATCCGATACTGTTCCAAGCACCTTGAAACAGTTGAAGCTGGCGAAACAGCTTTCAAAAGAATTGTCGGAAATTGGTATGAAAGACGTATCACTGGATGAAAACGGTTATGTGATGGCTGTTTTGCCCGGTAATACTGAGAAAAATGTTCCTGCTATTGGTTTTATATCTCATATGGATACAAGTCCGGAAACTTCAGGAAAAAATGTAAATCCCCAGATAATAGAAAATTATGACGGCGGGGATATAGTCTTAAATAAAAAGGAAAATATAGTTTTAAGCGTTAAGGACTTTCCTGAAATAAAAAGGTATAAAGGGAAAAAAATTATAACTACAGACGGTACAACTTTACTAGGTGCAGATGACAAAGCTGGTGTAGCAGAAATAGTGGCTGCCATGGAATATTTGTCTGAACATCCTGAAATAAAACATGGAGATATAAAAGTAGAGTTTACTCCAGATGAGGAAATAGGAAGGGGCCCGGATCATTTCGACGTGAAAAAATTCAACGCTAAATTTGCATATACGGTAGACGGCGGGGCTCTTGGAGAGCTGGAATTTGAAAATTTTAATGCAGCTGCTGCAAAGATAACGGTTTCTGGAAGAAATGTACATCCTGGTGAAGCAAAGGGAAAAATGATAAATTCAATGCTTATAGCCGGAGAATTCATGGATAAGCTTCCTAAGGATGAGATACCTGCAGCTACGGAAGGATATGAAGGATTTTATCATCTGGTTTCAATGAAAGGAAATGTGGATAAAACCGTACTTAATTATATCATAAGAGATTTTTATCAAGATAAATTTGATAGTAGAAAAAAGTTTGTGGAAAATTGTGCAAAAGAAATAAATGAAAAATACGGGAAAAAGGTTGTGGATGCTGAAATAACAGAACAGTACAGAAATATGAAAGAGAAAATAGAACCCGTTAAGTATATAGTTGACATAGCTTCTAAAGCCATGAAAGAAGTTGATGTAGAACCCAAGATCGTACCGATCAGAGGGGGAACTGACGGAGCAAGGCTTTCTTTTGTCGGACTGCCAACTCCAAACATATGTACAGGAGGACATAATTTTCACGGTAAATTTGAATATATACCAGCTTGTTCCATAGAAAAAGTGGTACAGATCATAGTAAAAATAGTTCAGATAACTGAAAGTAAATCATGGTAATTCACAAATCAGTCTATGGAATATTTCTTCTCCAGTTTTTTGAATACAATAACTAAAACTGAGGTTATTGCCAGATAGATTACAGCAGCTATTATAAAGGGAGTAATGGTGAAATCACGGGTGACTACTTCCTTTGCTGCTCTTAAAAGATCCCCCACACCAATGGTTGCAACTAGAGCGGAATCTTTTATTAAATTTATGCTTTCATTGCATATGGGTGGAATTACGTTTCTGGCAGCCTGTGGAATTATTATTTTTGTCATGGCCTGGCAGTGGCTCATTCCAAGAACTTTGGAAGCTTCATACTGCCCCTTATTTACCGATTCGATACCGGCCCTGAATATTTCCGCCAGGTAAGCAGCATAATTTATAATAAAAGCGATGCTGGCGGCAGCTAAAGGAGATAGCCTTATGCCGATTACAGGAAGTCCAAAGTAGGTAAAGAATAACTGCAAAAGCAGCGGGGTACCTCTAAAGGCCCAGGTATATAAGCTGAGCAGAGCTTTTAATGGTTTGATTTTAGATATTTTACCCACGGCTACTATACATCCTAGAGGTACGGAAAATAGTGCAGTTATAAAAAATAATTCTCCGGTTATCAAACTTCCCTTTAATATGAATTCCGTTATGTCCACAAGACTATCCATTTATAGATCACATCCTAACTCTTTATTTTGCAATTATATCTTTATTGAACCATTTCTGAGATATTTTATCGGCTGTTCCGTCTTTTTTCATAGAGTCCAATGCTTCATTTAATTTATTTCTGAAACTTGTATCGCTTTTTCTGATACCTACACCGTAATTTTCTTTTCCAAGATTATCATCGAGTACTTTGTAAAGTCCAGGTTTTTTCTTCAGATAATATCTCCCGACAACTTCATCTACCACAACGGCATCGATACGTCCTTGATTTAGGTCCAGCAGGGCTTCTGTATTATTTGAATATTTTCGTACATTTTTCAGGGATTTTGAAGTGGCGGCATCTGATTTCAATGCAGTTTCGCTGCTGCTTCCCAACTGAAGTCCTACGGTTTTGCCTGAAAGATCTTTTTTAGTTTTTATGTTTGAATTATTTTTTACTACAATTATCTGCTTGTTTTGCAAATATACTTTTGAGAAAGATATATGTTTTTTTCTATCCTCTGTTATGGTGAGACCATTCCATATAACATCTATATCCTTATTGTTTAAACTGAGTATAATGCCATCCCATTCTACGGGTTTGAAAACAACTTTTACCCCCATTTTTTTTGCAGCGGCCTTGGCCATATCTATGTCAAATCCTACAATGTGCCCCTTTGAATCTCTGAATCCCATTGGAGGGAAGCTGTCGTCCAGGCCAACCACGAACTCTCCTTTTGATTTTATATCATTCCAGGATGTATCGGCTTTTGAAGATTGTCCACATCCAGAGAACAATGCGGCTGTGAAAAATATCAAAGCAGCTAAAATACCTAATTTTTTTTTCATTTTATTTGAACTCCTTTTATTATGTAATAATTACATCAACTATTATACTTTATCATGATAAATTTGTAAACTAATAAATCAAAAGTGGGAGGTCTCATATAAGTGTAGAGTATATAAAAAATGAAGTGCTGTAAAATTATTTCTAAGAATAGTTTTACAGCACTTCATTCAGGGAATATTGTCAGGTTTATTATTTGACTAATGATTGTGCAGCAGATTTTATGTCATCTTTTCCTAAAATAGCAGAAATTACGGAAATACCGTCAACCCCTGTAGATAATACGTCCCTAAAGTTATGTTCATCAATTCCTCCTATGGCTACGGCAGGTATGTTTACACTGCTGTATATTTTACGAAGGCCCTCTATACCTATTGGAGTATCTATATCCTTTTTGGTCTTAGTAAAGAATACGCTTCCTATTCCGAGATAATCCGCACCATTTTTCTCTGCTTCTACAGCTTCTTCTACAGTACCTGCAGATATTCCTATTATTTTACCTTTTCCCAGTATTTTCCTTGCCATAGTCAGCGGCATATCGCTCTGACCGAGATGCACTCCGTCTGCATCTACAGCCTGAGCTATATCTAACCTGTCATTTATTATCAGAGGGACTTTGTAATGGCTGGTAACTTTTTTGACTTCCAGTGCTAGCTTGTAAAATTCCCTTGTAGAGGCACTTTTTTCTCTCAATTGAACTAGAGTGACACCGCCCAAAATTGCCTCTTCTACAGCTTTGGGCAAATTGGTATTTTTTAAAAGATTCCTGTCTGTAACCAGGTATAAGCTATAATTTATTTCCATGTTATTTTAGCACCTCCTTTTAATTTTTCTTCATTCAGCTGATATATGCAGTCCATGAGTTTGACTCTGAAACTTCCAGGTGCATTGGCTGCCTTAACAGCTTCTTCACCGGCTATGTTCATTGAGAGTATGGCACTTACGACAGCTGAAAATTTATCTTCAGAAGCTCCGCAGGCGGCCCCGCAGAGGGCACCCAGCATACAGCCGGATCCGGTGATTTTGGTAAACATTTCTGTTCCGTTTTCAATTATGGCACTTTTTCTGCCGTCTGATATAAAATCCTTTTTACCGGTGGCGGCAACTACACAGCTGCATTTTTTGGATAATGCTATGCAGCTCTCGAGGGCACCTTCTCCGGAATCTATTGAATCCACACCTCTTACATTGGCAGATTGTCCGGCTAAGGATTTAATTTCTCCTATGTTTCCCTTTATGACGTCAATTTTTCCAACCTGTGATATTCTATTTATGACTTGAATTTTTTTAACTGAGGCAGCACAAGCCACAGGATCTAGTATTACAGGCACATTGTGAATTTTTGCAGAAGTGCTGGCCAAGATCATGGCCTGTTCCTGTTCTTTGTTTAGAGTTCCCAAATTTATATACAGTGCAGATGATAATTTGACAAAATCAAAGACCTCGTCATAGGCTTCGCACATGGCAGGGGAAGCTCCGTAAGCCAAGAGAATGTTTGCACAGTCGTTTATAGTGACATAATTTGTAATACAGTGAACAAGTGGTACTTTATTTCTAACTTCTGATAATATTTTTGTTACTTTGTCTAAATTTGTACTACTCAAATTTTAACCTCCCTTAAATTTTGAAAATAATTATGAATTACAGTCTATTGGAAATCTATACCGGCTTTTTTATAAACTTCTATAAAATGTCCTACAGGACCAACACCGTGGCCTATGGAAAATGAATTTTCTATTGCCCTGGTTATATACTGCTTAGATAGATTCAATGCTTTTTCAGTGTCATAACCTTTAGCTAGGAAGGAAGCTATGGCAGAAGACAGGGTACATCCTGTTCCGTGGGTGTTTTTTGTATTTACTCTATGTCCTTTAAGAGTTAATATTTTATTTCTGCAGAGCAGTATGTCATTGGCATCGTTACACCTATGGCCTCCTTTTACGAGAACATTTCCCGCACCTAGTTCCTTTATTTTAAAAGCTGCTTTTTCCATATCATTTTCGTTTTCAATTTTTAATCCGCTTAAAACTTCTGCCTCCGGTATGTTTGGAGTTACCACATCTGAAATCTCTACCATATTTTTTATAGCTGACTCGGCTTCGGGTTTCAGGAGGGAATATCCGCTTTTTGATATCATCACCGGATCAAGTACTATATTTTGAGCTTTATATTCTCTCAAAAGCTTTTTTATTACAAAGATAGTTTTACTGTTTGAAACCATTCCTATTTTTACCGCGTCTACCCTTATATCATCAAATATGGATCTTATTTGTGCCTCTACAATTTCGGGTGTTACATCCAATACATCCTGTACACCTATGGTGTTTTGAGCCGTGACGGCAGTAATTACACTCATCCCATATACGCCAAGTGCACTCATCGTTTTCAAATCGGCCTGTATTCCTGCCCCGCCTGAACTGTCAGAACCTGCAATTGTCAATACATTTTTCATTAAGAACACCTCTAATCAGATAATTTAAAAGGTGTATGCAGAAAAGCATACACCTAATAAACGCGAAATTATGTGAAATTACTTCCCTACGCCAGCTTTACCTGGATCAGGTTCAAAGGGTTAGAGAACAGCTCTTCTCAGCTTAATAAAAAGCACCCCTACAAATTATTTTATTTTCATTTTTATTCTACTACAACGATAGGAGTTTGTAAATCAAACTAAATATTGTAGTTTGATTTTAAATTTTATTTTTCTTGATCCGATTCTTTTGATTCTTTAGATTTGAAATTCTTTTTATTTAATCCGAATATATAATAGCAGGCCAGTAAAATTGCAAACCAGATAGGTCCTACGATAAGGGCAACTATAGTATCTTTACCGAAGGCCAGCATTACTACGACAAAACCTAAAAATGCCAATACGATGTAGTTGAGATAAGGATATCCAAACATTGGGAAATGCAAATTTTTTACTTGATCTGGGGTAAGTCTTTTTCTAAACCTCAATTGTACTATTAAAATTATAGCCCAAACCCAAATTGCACCAATTGTCGCTACACTTGTAACATAAGTGAATACCTTTCCAGGAAATAGAAAATTAAGAACAACTCCGATTAGAAGAAAAAGTGCTGAAACTATGATGCTGGTTGTTGGAACGTGAGTTTTGCCTAATTTGCTAAATGATTTTGGTGCCGTTCCTTGAAGAGAAAGATTGTACAGCATACGTCCAGTACTAAATATGCCGCTGTTACAGGAAGATAAAGCTGCAGTTAGCACTACAAAATTTATAATACCCGCTGCTGCAGATATGCCCATTTTGCTGAAGACTAAAACGAAGGGACTTCCACTTGTGCCAAGACTGTTCCATGGATAAAGACACATTATTACAAAGAGTGCTCCTACATAGAATATCAGTATTCTCCAGAAAACCTTGTTGATAGCTGATGGTATCGTTTTCTCAGGGTTTTTTGCCTCACCTGCTGTAACACCTATAAGCTCTGTGCCGAGATAAGCAAACATAACCATTGTTACTGAAACCACCGGTCCCCATATACCTTTCGGGAAAAATCCCCCATGTGTCCACAGATTTGAAATTCCAACAGGTTTTCCGGCATTGCCAATGCCAAATATAATCATAAGCAGGCCCATTACTATCATTGCGATGATTGTAACTACCTTGATAAGTGCAAACCAGAATTCAAATTCACCATAAGCTTTTACTGCAATCAGGTTTACACATGTCATTACTACGAGTGCTGCCAGTGCCGGAATCCACTGCGGCATAGTCGGAATCCAGAATTTAACGTATACACCTACAGCTGTGATTTCAGCCATACATGTTACTATCCACATAAACCAGTAGGTCCATCCTGTCATATATCCCGCCAGAGGTCCTATAAATTCATTGGCATAAGCGCTAAAAGATCCAGAAACAGGGTAAGAGGTGGCAATTTCACCCAGAGCTCTCATTATAACAAACATAGCTAGTCCTGATATTGTGTATACCAATAAAATTGCAGGACCAGCAGCCTGTATAGTTGTGGCAGATCCTAAAAATAGACCTACGCCAATTGCTCCTCCCAGTGCTATCAATTGAATATGGCGCTCTTCTAGGCCACGCTCGAGATTTTCATTTAGTGCGTTTTGTTTACTCATTGAAATCCTCCTTAGTAGCTAAATAAGTTTTAAAATAATTGTTTTAATTGGTTCAAAAATTGTTTGATTTAAAATTATCGCCCCCAATAACTGTAATACATTATTTAGAATATTCTTAAATAAATGATAGCATACTTTCTTTCATATAACAACTATGATTTAAAATTTTCATTTAATTTGCAATTATTTCTGATTTAAATAATGCAGTTTGAAAATATGTAGAAAATAGTGAATTGGAACCTGTATTTTATGCCTAATCAATTTTATATAATTAGAGTTTCCCCATTTTTTTAGAAATGACTAGATGACAACTGTGGATAAGA
>CAIFEX010000029.1 GCA_903789665.1 uncultured Clostridium sp. | reverse complement strand
GAAATGCCGTTATATAAGGGATACCGCAGTTCACAGTTTGGCTTGAAAAACAGCCGAATGCTTGTTTTGCTTGTCCAACCATTTACACTTTATTCACAATATTTGTGGTAACCTGGCTATTTTCAGTCCAGATTAATCCCCGATAACTGCTGTGATACCAAGGGTATATGGGATCATGGTTTGGCTCGAAAAGCAGGTGAGTGTTTGGAGCATCTGTTCACAATTTGTTCATGACACCCGAGGGTTGCATGTCCACCTGGCAATTTGCCTCACTCACGTTGTTCAACAAAGAACATAGTATATTTCCCCGATTACGAGTCCTGGTGCAGTAATCAAATTATCTATAGTTCCACTTCCTCCATCATCAACTAATTCTTTGCTTTTAAAAAAAAACATGAAAATATTTTTTCCCATTTGAATCATATTCAGGAATATTATTACAATAAGTCAAAAGATCTGGAGAATTTTTAAGTTCATCTTTTTCCATAGCCAGTTTAATTGCCATTTGTGGAGTATAATTATCATCCTCATTTTTAGGTATAGAATTTGCCTGTGCAGCTGAAACCTTTGCAGTTTCCTCTTTGTGCTCCTGTACAGCTTTTGCTATATCACTTTTAATACTCTTTGCATCTTTATTGTCAGCATCTAGCTTGAACACATTGGCAAGGTATTTATCGGCATTATCAAAATCATTATTTTTAAAGCTTGCTCTTGCTTTTGACAGATTATCTGATACATAAAGGTTCCTGCACTGCTCAATATTATTTTTAGAAGCTTTATACCTTTTAGTATCATGGTTGTCCATTTTTTTAAACATATCAACTGCACCAAGGTAATTTTTGTCTTTCATTTCCTTCACTGCCTTATCGTAACTAGCCTTCGAACTTTTAAGAATGCCTGCAAGCTTTATTTTTCCATCAATTTTAGAATTTTTCCTGTAAGTTTCAGCCTGAGTATACAAATTTATCGCCCTGTCAAAATTATCTGAAGCTGCTGCTTTGTCCCCAGATGATATTAAATCATAATAGGATTTTACTCTGTCAAAGTAATAGAAACCGGAACAAGCTACAGCTACAACAATTGAAATTGCTAAAATTATTACATTCCTTTTCTTAAACAAACGGCTGCTAAACATTTAATTCTCTCCCTCGAATTTTTTATATTAATATAAAATTTGCAATGCCTAACTTCAGTAAGATCACTAAGTAATACTCCATAAATAAACCTAATGCCAATTTCCAAGTGCAGTGATTTTATAGTCTATCATTGCAGCACCTACATTTTAAATATTATTTCCTAATTATCATTATATTTATCGGAATATTTCAACTATGCTTTAATAAAATAACAATTATTCAAAACAGAATATTACTGAAGAACATTTCAGCATTATCACAGCAGTTTTTTTGGCATATCAACTGATTCCTCAAGTGCATCTATTTTTTTTGTCTTTCTTTAAGTTCTCCCCTTAAAGATTTCTTTACAATATTTAAACTTAATTAATCAATATAACACCTTATTGTAACAATGGAGCTGTATAGTAAATAAATAAAGTTTGTAGAAATGGAGTTTATTTATGGAGGAGCTTAATATAAATTCATCAAAATGCAGAAGCTGTTATTTTGATAATTTAAAATTTCTTTTAATCACCTTGGTAGTAGTTGGGCATACTATTGAGCCGTTAATTGGTTCATACCCCAATATAAAATTAATATATAATTTTATATATTCTTTTCATATGCCTTTATTTGTTTTTATTTCAGGCTATTTTTCAAAGAATATGGGCAGTGACAAAAAATTTTTTTCAAAAATCACAAGTATTCTTATGTATTACATTATTTTTCAATTATTGTATTGTCTATTCAATATCTATGTACTTAAAGAGCAAAATTTTAAAATTACTTTTGTCAATCCATACTGGATTACCTGGTATCTTCTTTCACTTGTCATATGGAATCTCATATTGCCTTATTTCTCCAAAATAAAGTACTCAATTATAATAACCTTTGCTATTTCCATATTAAGCGGATATGATAATAATATTGGATACTATTTGAGCTTGTCGAGGACTATAACTTTTTTCCCATATTTTTTAATGGGATACTTCTGCAAAGAACATTATATAGATACTGTAAGAAAATATATTGGAAAAAAATATGCTGTTCTAGGTTTATTAATTCTCTTCCTGCTGATACATCTGTTAAATGATAAAATCGATTATAGGTGGTTTTACGGCAGTTATTCCTATTCACAGCTAGACAGTCCGAATTGTCCTGAATATATAGTGCGTATATCTACATATATTATAGCTGTAATTATATCTATCATTATTTTAATTTTAATTCCAGATAAAAATTTGCTTTTTACAAAATTAGGATCCAGAACCATAACCGTATATGGATTTCACGGCTTCATTATTAAAACACTGGTTAAATACAACTTTTTTGATTATATAAATTCCTTTGTAAGTGAAATATCAATTATCATACTTTCACTGCTTATTGTAATCCTGCTTTCTTCCAAATTTATCAATAAAATCACTGAAATAATAATTCATCCCAAATTTTTCGAACAGATAAACTTGAGCAAAATTTAACTGGGGATTTATCACAAGTTAACATACTTGTTTATGAAGCACAGGAAATATCTAAAACGGTTAATTTTTCAGAAGATAAAGCTAAACTTATGGAATGTACAATTAAAGTACATTTTATTTTTTCATCTGACAGATCAATCAACCTACTATTTATTTTATTATGTCATATATTATAAAGATTTCCGGATTTCATCCGGAAATCAACCATATATATCAATTCAATTTTCTCTGCTTCAGCTTTTCTTTAAACTCTCCAATGGAACTGCTCCTGGCGGTATCCTCAAAAATGGAGCTCAAAGTATTTTCGTCCTCTATCTTTCTTATATTGTCCATACAGGAAGTATCGGAAAACTTGATGTAAAGTAACTTTTCCAGGCTTTGAAGCAAGCCATCTACTATACCTTCCGTCTTGCCCTCTTCTCTGAGCTTCTTATCAAGTTCAAACTTCTTCACCATATCCATTAAAAACTCCATGTTGCTCTCACTTATCTTCAGCATTCCCATGTCCTTATTCAATGCACAATTTACAGTGCATAATGTACAATTAAAGTGCATTTTATCTTTTTATTTGCCAAATCAATCAACCGCCCTGCTATTTATTTTATTATATCATATATTATCCCCTCAAAAATTTAACCTTATACAAACGTTTGTTCCTCACTTGATATTTTAAAATACTTTTCCATTTAGTATATTCCTTTACACTAATTTCACCTGAACCTAAGAATCACTTGATAATTGTTAAAAATAACATAAAAGAAAATACTAAAATTATTATTTAAGTCCATATTTATGAAGTATAATTAAATAAAAGACTGACTATTAAATAAAAGTTAAGACATAAAATAATATTCTTCAAATACAATCGGAGCTTTATAATTGTATGGCAAGCACAGCATCTGCAAGAGATGAAGAAATATCGTGTGTTTATGAAAACGATTTTTATGTGGCTAATGCGGTAAAGGTTATAAAGGGATGTATTTTGGACAAGAAAAATCTGATATACAGAGAAACGGAAAAAACAGTTTTTTCCCTTATTATTGATATTATATTTAACAAAGGATGATTTTATGAAACCCAGAATTGCAGTTATGAGTTATGATAGACTTACTAAATCTATATATTCAAATATTGATGGAGAAATGTTAAAAAAGATATATGTGATAAATTCAAAATTTAAAGATACTGTAAATATTGCTAAAAAACTGTGGAAGGAGGATAAAGTTGATGTATTTGTGGGTGGAAGTAGTAACCTGGAAATATTAAAGCACAATATTCCGGATGCACCTATTGTTGATATAAAAATTTCAGGTTTCAGTATAATGGAAAATCTTGTCACAGCAAAGAAAAATTCAAATAATGTAGCTATATTGACATATAAAAACCCTATAATTGACTTTAATTCATATAAAAATATATTTAATATTAATATAATTTCAAAATGCTTTAATAATTATAACCAGCTTAAAAATATAATTCATGTTTTAAAAAAATCAGGAATTAATAACGTAATAGGTTCAAGTATGGTATGTGATGCCTGTGATGAAATTGGCATGAATTCCATTTTTATTTATTCTAAAGACAGTATAATAAGTTCTATAGGCCAGGCTGTACAATTACAGGAATCCATAGGAAAGCAGAAATATAGAAATAGCCAGTTGAATGCTATTTTGGATTATGCATATTGTGGAATTATGGCAACAGATGAGAATAATATCATACAGGTGTATAATCCTATGGCCGAAAAGATTATGAGAATAAACAGAAAAAATGTAATAGGGAAACCTGTTAATAAGACTATAGAAAATACAAGACTTGATAAAATAATAATTACAAAAAAGGAAGAAATAAATCAGATACAAAAAGTAAACAATCAGACAATTTTAACAAACAGGGTTCCTCTGATGATAGGCGGACAGTTTAAAGGAGCTGTTGCTTCATTCCAGGATATAAAATCCATACAGAATTCAGAACGTAAAGTCAGAAGAGAAATTTACACAAGGGGTCTTGTAGCTAAATATACCTTTAACGATATAAAAGGCAAATCTAGGGCTATAAAAGACTGTATAACTCTAGCTGAAAAATATGCCAGAAGTGATTTTACAGTTTTAATTACGGGTGAATCTGGAACTGGAAAAGAGCTGTTCGCCAATAGTATTCACAATGAAAGCAAACGGAAAAATGAAGCATTTGTTGCTGTGAATTGTGCAGCACTGCCTGAAAATCTTTTGGAATCAGAATTGTTTGGATATGAAGAAGGAGCTTTCACAGGAGCAAAAAAAGGGGGTAAAATTGGCCTATTTGAGCTGGCACACAATGGAACTATTTTTTTAGACGAAATAGCTGAAATGCCCAAAAGTCTTCAATCAAGATTTTTAAGGGTTTTGCAGGAGAAAGAAGTCATGAGAATTGGAAGTGACAAGATAATTCCCATAAATGTGAGGATAATCAGTGCTACTAACAAAAACCTATGGGAAGAAGTATTAAATAAGAGATTCAGGGAAGATCTCTATTATAGATTGAATGTTCTTGAACTCGATATACCTCCACTTAGAGACAGAAGACAAGATATACCTGAAATTTCCAGAGAACTTATATCTTATGAATTCAGCGGATTATATGAAAAATACCAGAATAAATGGGAAGAAATTTTTAGATTACTTACTTCTTACGATTTTTGGGGAAATGTAAGAGAATTAAAGAACATTCTTAAAAGAATATCCATTTTTATTGGAAGTGAAAACAAGAATTGTTTTGACGCAGAGGAATTAGTGAATAAAGTATACAAAAAAAATGAAACACAAATATCACAAAATAAGAGGCTGGAAATTGAACGTATTTTAAAAGCCCTTTCTGAATTCAACGGCAACAGAGAGAAAACTGCCAAAAGACTTGGCATGAGTAGAACAACATTATGGCGTAAAATTAAAAATTATGGAATATCATAAACAATGAGAACATAAGAGAGTGGGCTTCTGCAAAATAAATTTGCAACAGCCCCCTGTTTTTTAAATATTATTGTATTTTTGTTCGGTTTTCCGAATTTTACTTAATTGAACAATCTCATTAAATTCTGGAAAATCTATCATGTTCCCTATTTTTCCTTGAGTGGTGCCCGTATTTTTGAGCTCATATAGTAGATCCTTAACAGCTTTTGTCATAACGTATAAAGTGGAAAGAGGATATATAGCTATTGCAAATCCTAAATTTTGAAGTTCTTCGGCCGAAAGTACAGGAGTTTTTCCACCTTCTATCATATTGGCAAGTATTGGCGCCTTTACTAATTTAGGTATCTGTTTTAATTTGTCTATATCAGGCGGTGCCTCTACAAATATTACATCTGCTCCTGCTTCCTTGTATAAATTTCCCCTTCTTATTGCCTCGTCAAATCCTATAGGAGCTAGTGCGTCAGTTCTCGCTATGATAACTGTATCCTCATCTTGTCTTGCATCTACTGCTGCTCTGATTTTTGCAGCCATTTCCTCGGCAGATATGACTTGTTTCCCATCCATATGTCCACATCTTTTAGGCCAGCATTGATCTTCTATCTGTATGGCAGCAGCTCCAGCTTTTTCATATTCCCTAACAGTTCTATACATGTTTAGGACATTGCCGTATCCAGTATCTGCATCTGCAATTATAGGTATATCTACAGACTCACTCATATATGACAGATGTTTTATCATTTCAGACGCCGACAGTAATCCTATATCCGGTGAGCCTAAAAGATTGGCCGCTGCACCATAACCCGTCATATATACAGAATCAAAACCGCTTTGTTCTACTATCTTTGCAGAAATGCTGTTAAATGCCCCTGGTGAAACTAGTAATTCTCCTCTTTTTATAAAATCTTTTATTATTTTTCCTCTACTCATAATTACATCCTCCTAAAAAATAAAATTTTAAATTTCTTCTAATGGTTTTTGTTTTGTCTCTACACCAAACACAGCAATAATAAACGCAGTAAGTGCCAAAAGTATTCCAAGGCATGTGAATATAGGTCTAGAACCATAATTAGTTAATAAGAAGGCAACTCCATAGGGACTGAATATAGTAGCCAGTCGTCCAGCGGCATTTGCAAGGCCGGTGCCTCTCAGTCTTATTTTTGTCGGGAACATTTCAGGTACATACACAGCAAGTCCTACTGTTACCAGTATATATATAAGTATTGTCAATAAAAATCCCAGAATCAGTATTATAGACATACTTCTTTGGAGAGGATATGCATAGCCTATTACTCCCGCTAGTATCATAGATAAAACCAAGCACCATTTTCTACCGTACCTATCTACGATAAAGCTTCCTATTATTGCACCAAGAGGTGCGCCAATCATCATTATGGTAGTATAACCTAGAGACTTTGAAAGGTTTATGCCGCTTTTTAAAAATAGTGTAGGAGCCCAAGTTATAAAAGTGTATATAAGTGTGTTTATAGTTATTAAAGTTATACATCCTACTATTGTCCTGGATAACATTTTGCCTTTGAATAAATCTGAAAATTTTCCCTCGGTTGCAATAACATTTTCTTTGTTCTGGTGAACTTTGGATGTATCTATTGGTGAAAGCTTTATATTTTCACTTTTCTCAACACTTTTTTCAAACATCTCTACTGTCTTTTCTGCATCTTCATATCTTCCTTTTGATTCATACCATCTTGGTGATTCAGGAAGCATTTTTCTCATATACCATACTATCAATGAAAATACACCTACAAATACGAACATATATCTCCAACCTATAGTTGGTATAATTATAAGTCCTAACAATGCAGAAATAGGTACTGCTATGTTGGTTATCAAGGACAACATGGAGACCCAGCGCCCTCTAACTTTTGCAGGTACAAATTCGCCAAGAAGTGCATACCCCGTAACTATTTCAGCTCCAAGACCTATCCCTATGACTCCCCTGCACGCTATCAGAAAAGTCATATTTGGGGAAATTGCTGCAACTAAAGATGCACCGCCGAAAATCATCAGATCGAGTCTATATACAAATTTACGGCCGTATTTGTCCCCAAGAAATCCTGTGAGTAAAGCTCCTATTAAAAGTCCTATAAATGATGCTGAAATAAAAGTGGCATTTAAGGTGATTGTCGACCAACCACTTTTTAACAGAGAACTCAATACACTGCTTGCTAGATATATATCGAAACTATCTAAAAACATCCCCAGTCCTGTTAAACATAATATTTTATAATGAATCTTCGATACCGGCAGACGATCCATTCTTTCAGAAATAAAATGATTATTTGCTGTAAGAGAATTGACATTATCCATTTACAATTACCCCCCATTTTTAAAATACATTCTGTGCAAAAATATATTTTACTTTTCTATATAGCAGTATTCATGCCAATAATACAGAAGCAAGAAATAGGTTGTTTGTCATATATTTGTTTCATCTATGTTTAAACTTGTTTAAAATTAAATGAAACAAATTAATATCAAATAGCTGAACTTCATAAATATATTGTCTAAGAGTGCATGTTAAATACAATTACAGAATGGATAAAATCCTGGTATAGATGTTGCTAAGGTATAACAGGGGAAAGTTATATTGTAAAGTTAAATGGCTTTATGAAAAAATCTAAAATCAAATTGGAAGGGAGTTTTAAAATGAAAAAGGCAACTAGATTAAAACAGCTTATAGGAAAGGATCAGATATTGATAATACCGGGTGTATATGATGCACTTGGAGCTAAAATAGCTGAAAATTCCGGATTTGAGGCAATTATAATGGGGGGATATCCAACTGCCGCCAGTAGATTGGGGCAGCCGGATGTTGGTTATGTTACAATGACGGAAATGGCTGAAAACGCAAAATATATTGCTAATGCGGTAGACATTCCTCTATTTGTAGACGGTGATACAGGATATGGAAATGCATTGAGTGTAATGAGAACGGTTAAAGAATTTGAACAAGCTGGCGTATCAGGAATATTTTTTGAAGATCAGAAGTGGCCAAAAAGATGCGGCCACATGGAAGGCAAAAGGGTAATATCAATAGAAGAGCACTGCAAGAAAATTGAAGCAGCAGTAAAAGCTAAAGAAGATCCTGATCTAGTTATTGTAGCAAGAACGGATGCCAGAGCTGTAAATGGAATTGATGATGCAATAAAAAGAGGAAATGCGTACTCAAAGGCAGGTGCAGATTTGATTTTTATCGAAGCACCTCAATCCGTTGATGAATTAAAGCTTATAGCAAAATCCATAAAAGCACCTAAACTGGTTAATGTGATTGAACATGGAAGAACTCCATCTTTGACAGCAGCAGAATATCACAAAATGGGATTTGATGTGGTGATTTTCCCTCTTTCTTGTATTTATACGGTATCTAAAGCATTGAAAAGTCTATTTAAAAAGTTGAAAGAAGACGGCACTACTAAAGGTATTGAAAAAGATATGATTTCCTTTAATGAATTTAACAAATTGATTGGGCTGCCTAATTATAGAAAATTGGAGGAAAAATTTTTAACCGATTCTGTAATAAAGGATAAATACGGCAGTAAGGAAAAGTTGGAAGAGGCAATGAGACAAGGTAGATAATTTGAGACTACTGCAAATTCATTTTGCAGTGTAGTGAGACAAAGCTTTCTATGATAAAATAAAAATCATGGGAGGCTTTTTTATTTATGTTATGGTGAGCTATCCATAATGTATGATGGCGGACTTTCCGAATAAAATTCTTATAAAGATAACGCCTTTTTTCTCAGGCGTTACTGACATACTCGTTTTTAAATTATATACTTTAGTTAGGCAAAATAAAAAACCAAATTGGTAATAATGGTAAAAATTAAATATGGCACACTGTACCTAACCGTGATATAAAAAACTTATACTAAAACACACGGAAGGTAATCAGTATGCCAAATAATATTGTATCCATTAATAACGAACTTTACAATTACTTAAATGATGTAAATTATGGAATGTCTAAGCCACAATTCAATCATTTAACAACCATAGTTAACGGACTAATAAATTTACCTGGCACTAAAACTTTATCCGAAATTGCAGAAAATGTATATTCTGCGAAGGATAAAAGTTGTATTTGTAAGTTTTTAAGCAGTTCCAGGTGGGACGATAACTTGCTTAACCGTAATAGAATTAACTATTTAAACTTTTTCCTTGAAAATAACATTGCTCCTGAATCCGTAGGATTTCTAGTTATAGATGATACTGTAAATTCCAAGGAATCTGCAAAAAGGATGCAGGGATTGTCATATAATTATTCCCACACTGAAAGCAAAAACGTGTGGTCCCACTGTGTTGTTACTTCAAATTTTGTTACGGCGGATAAATCAATACCTTTGGAGTACCAGCCCTATTACAAAGAGGAATTTTGTAACAGGGTAAAAAAAGATTTTAAATCCAAGGTCGATATCGCAAAAGATTTTATAATTTCATTTAAATCTCCATCTAATTGCAAAAAGGTATATTGTCTGATGGATTCATGGTATACAAGTAATAATTTAATAGAAACCGCTTTACTAAAAGGCTATCACTTAATAGGTGCAATTAAATCCAACAGAAAAATATCTCCATTAGGAATTTCGCTTCAGTTATCCGAGTTTGAAAAATATATTGATCCAAATACCCTGGACCTCGTTACAGTTAAGGGTAAGAACTATAAGATATATACTTACGAAGGTAATGTTGCAAAATTTCCTAATGCTAAAGTCCTCATTTGCTATGAAGTAAGCAAAGATGGATTTGAATCTCCTGTATATCTGATGTCCACCGACATTTCATTAGACAGCGAAACTATACTTGAATACTATCTGCATAGATGGAGTATAGAGACTTCATATAAGTATTTTAAAGGTAATTTAGGCTTTGATAAATATAGAATTAGAAGCATTGTATCTATTGAACGTTATTTTCTTATAGTGTTCTTAGCCTATAATTTCTTAGAATTATTTAGAATTACTGTTAGTCATAAAACTTTAAACACTATAGGAAAAGTTCAAAAACATCTAAACAACCTGATGATAAAATCATTTGTGTGCTTTATATATGAAAAATCAAAGCAAAATGTGAATTTGGAAGATATTTTAATAGAACTAAAAATCGCTTAAGATTTTTTAAAATATGTCATATAAAATTGGATAAGTGTTCCTATCCAATATGGATTAAATATACTATTAAGTGCATTCAATCCATATGAGGTAATTTGGATTTCAAAATTGCCTAACTAAAGTTATAATTAACAATTTATATTATTAAACTATGTTAAAAATATTATAAATAAGCTAAAATATAAAATAGGCTGGAAATTAAGAAGGAGGTAATATAAGTTGTTTCATGATATAATTGTAATCGGTGCAGGTGCCTCTGGCCTTATGGCTTCAATCACGGCAAAAGATTGTGGAAAAGATGTAGGAATAGTAGAATCCAAAAATAGAATGGGTAATAAAATTCTATCTACAGGAAATGGCAGATGCAATATAACAAATAGAAATATAAAATTTAACAAATATCACAGTAAAAACCCTGATTTTTTTAAAAATATTTTAAATAAATTTTCAAACAAGGATACAATTTCATTTTTCAACTCCCTAGGTCTTCCCCTTATAACTCTGGAAGATGGAAAAATGTACCCTCTTTCCCTTCAAGCTTCTTCCGTACTGGATATATTAAAAATGGCAATTGAAGATAGAAATATACCACTTTATTTGAATTCCAAAACCAATAACATAATTCGAGACGGAGAGCATTTTAAGATCTTTTGTCAGGATAAAATTTACAAATGTAATAAAATCATACTATGTACCGGCGGTAAATCTGCTCCTCACACTGGCTCTGATGGTTCGGGTTTTAATATATGCAAGAAATTAGGTCACAGTATAGTAACTCCACTTCCTGCTTTAGTACAATTAAAGCTAAAATACAATCATTTAAAGGCTCTATCTGGGGTAAAGTTCAATGGATATGTGGATATACTCGTAGATAATGAAGCAAAACAGAGGGAATATGGTGAAATTCTTTTTACAAATTATGGCATATCAGGTCTTCCAATATTGGAAGTAAGTCGTATGGCTTCCTGCAGTTTAATGAGGAAAAAATCTGTGAAAATTAGAATTGATATGCTTCCAGGCTTCAAAAAGGAAATGCTTCCAGAACTTTTGGAGAACCACTGGGGAACTTTCTATTATAGAAGTGTATATGATTCATTTATAGGAATAATAAATAAAAAAATCATACCAATACTTTTAAAAGAAGCTTCAATAGAAAATATTAATAAATCCTGCTGCGAGCTAAACTGGAATGAGAAAAAAAATATATACAATCTATTGAAATCCTGGGAATTTAAAGTATATGGCACCAATTCCTTTGAGAACTCGCAGGTTACCTGTGGCGGCGTAAATACCCATGAAGTAAATTGCACCACACTTGAATCTAAAAAAATTAAAAATTTATACTTTGCCGGCGAAATATTAGATGTAGATGGGGACTGCGGCGGTTTCAACCTACAATGGGCATGGAGTTCAGGTTTTACAGCAGGCAAAAGTGCTGCTGAAACATAATTTATCCATATTTCCTTCACCTTTTATTTTTCTTCAATACCCCAAATGGCTTCTATTACAGACAATTCCTTCCCTTTTTCATCAACAATCTTATGAAGGGATATGTATCCTTCTTCATCTTGTTTTTTTAATTCAGTGAATATTTTTATTTTTTCACCATATAATGCCTCTTTCTCATAAGTTATATTTATATGTTTTATAGTATATTTTAGTATTATATCTAAAGGTATAGTCTCCAAAATCCAATCTATATATTTTACATTATTCACATGCCTATTAGTATCTATATCACTGTATCTGACATTAAAACTTTTTTCTATGCTGAATTTTTCAGGTAATTTCACCTTTTTAATGAATAACGGTTTATTATCTTTTTTAGTCAATCCAAAGATCTTATACATATCTTCGCCTATGCGTAATATTCTCCTCTTGTTAGTATCTATTAAAAGCCATATGGAGTTGGCTCTTGCTATTATATTATCCTTCTCATCAAAGGCTTCAAAAGTTCTGTAACCATAAAACTTTCTAAAAGAGTAGGCATTAGTTCTAACTTTAATTTTTTGACCATATTTTGGATAACGGTTTATATCTATGTTCCATTTATACAGTACCCAGGCCATTCCCTTTTCCTTTGAATAAGTCAAACTACCTCCCACATTTTCAAAATGTCTGGTAGCTATATCTCCAAAATAATTTACAAGGCCGGTTATAAGCAATTTTTCATTATAATCTATTTCATAATAATTTACCTCATATTCTTTTTCAGCTGCAGATCTATTCATTATTTCCCTTCCCTTCAATAAAAATTATATTATAATATATAATTATAATATAATTTTTATCCTTTTCATAGAATAAAATATCATCTTTAAATAAGTCCTATCATAAAACTCATTTAAAGATGATATGAATTCATTATTTAAATATGATTTATCTCTATTGTCTGATCTCTTCCCGGTCCTACAGAAACTATAGATATTTTAGTATCCGTAAATTCTTCTATCCTGCTTAAATATTTTTTGGCATTCTCCGGCAATTCATCATAAGTTCTGGCATTTTCTATACTTTTATCCCACCCGCGAAATTCTTCATATACAGGTTTGCACCTAGCCAGATCATTTAAACTTGCAGGTATATGATCTATAATTTTTCCGTCAATTTTGTATCCGGTACAAATTTTTACCTTTTCAAGACCAGCCAAGGTATCTATCTTAGTAATTGCAAAGCTCGTGAGTCCCGAGAGTCTGCTGCTGGTTTTAAGTATAACAAGATCCAGCCATCCGCATCTTCTGGCCCTGCCTGTGGTAACTCCATATTCATGACCTCTTTCTCTAATCCAGTTCCCTGTTTTATCAAAAAGTTCTGTAGGAAAAGGACCTTTCCCAACTCGTGTAGTATAAGCCTTCGCCACACCTACAGCACCCTTTATCATAGTAGGTCCAATTCCAGATCCCGTGCAAACTCCTCCTGCAATAGTACTGGAAGATGTCACATAAGGGTAAGTCCCATAATCTACATCCAGCAGAGTCCCCTGTGCCCCCTCAAACAATACCTTTCTGTTATTTTTTATATTTTTATAGATTACAACTGAAGTATCCTTTACATAAGGTAACAGCGCTTTTCCATAATTGACATATTCATCATATATTGAATCAAAATCCAGGGGATTTTCTCCATAGACTTTAGTTATTATATCATTTTTTACTTTCAAATTTTCTTGGAGCTTTTCCTTAAATACTCCTTCTTTTATAAGATCACATACCCTTATACCGCTTCTCTCCATTTTATCAGTATAACAGGGTCCAATTCCCTTTCCCGTAGTCCCGATATCTTTTTTACCTCTGGATCTTTCTTTAATCCCGTCCAGAACTTTATGGTAAGGCATGACAATTTGTGCTCTGTCACTGACAACCAATTTCTCAGGTGAAATATCAACATGCAATTTTTTCAAATAATTTATTTCCTCAAACAGAGCTTTTGGGTCAAGTACTACTCCATTTCCAATTATATTGATTTTGTTTTTATAAAGTATCCCAGATGGTACAAGATGAAGCTTATACTGGTTATCTCCCACTTCAACTGTATGTCCTGCATTGCTGCCGCCTTGAAATCTAACAACAATATCTGAATTTTTAGCAAGGTAATCTGTCACCTTACCCTTGCCTTCATCACCCCATTGGGCTCCTAAAACAATAAATGCTGACATAAGATTTTTCTCCCCTTTTTATATAGATTAATATTTATTACTGTTTTCCAATTATATCTCTGGCCACCACTACTCCTGTTGCCGAAGCCTGCATAAGGCCTCTCGTAATTCCGGCGCCATCTCCTATTGCATACAAATTTTTTACAGGAGTTTCAAACTTATTACTGGTTTCAAATTTACTTGAATAAAATTTCACTTCTACACCATAGAGCAATGTGTTCTTGCTGTAAAGTCCCGGTGCAACATTGTTAAAAGCTTTTAACGCCTCAACTATAGAAGTTAAATATCTCTGAGGAAGAACAAAACTTAAATCTCCAGGAACTGCAGATTTCAAAGTTGGGATGGTAGTTGACTTTTTAAGTCTTGAATCATCCGTTCGTCTTCCGTTCAGTAGATCTCCCAATCTCTGGACCATTATCCCTCCACCTGTAAGCATATTCCCAAGTTTCGCAATATACTTGCCATAAGTTATGGGCTGATTAAAAGGTTCTGTAAAAGATGTGGAGACCAGCATGGCAAAATTAGTATTTTCTGTCTTAAGATCTTGTTCTTCATAACTGTGCCCATTTACCACGGCTATAGTGCCGTCATAATGTTCTTCCGATACCACTCCTCCCGGATTCATACAAAAAGTTCTAACCTTATTATCAAAGGTATCTGAATAATATACAAGTTTTGCTTCATATAGATCTTTTGTCAGATGATCCATTATAGAATTGGGGACTTCCACTCTTACTCCTATATCTACGGCATTATTTGTAGTTTTCAAATTCAATTTTTTAGATTGACCTGCAAACCATTCCGCACCGCCCCTGCCCGGAGCTGCCACTACATAATCTGCCGAGATGTTCTTTTCTCCACTTTTATTTTTAACAGTTACTCCTATAACTCTATTGCCATCAGATAATATATCTTTTACCGTGGTAAGTTCACTAAATTCTATATTTTTATTATCCAAAAGATGATAATACATCTTTTTCAATACATCATAGGCCAATTCTGTTCCCAAATGTCTAACCGGACATTCTATGAGTCTTATATTATACTTACTAGCTTCATATTTTATTTTATCTATTTTTTCACTATTTAACCCATATACAGTCTTATTAGCTCCAAATTTCAAGTATATATCATCACAATATTTTATTAATTTTTTGCATTCATTTTCTGAAAAATATTCTAAAATTCTTCCGCCAACCTCTGGACTCAGGGAAAGTTTTCCATCAGAAAAAGCTCCAGCACCTGACCAACCAGAAGTAATAGCACAGGGATTACAATTTATACATTTCCCAGTTGTTCTTGCAGGGCATTTCCTATCTTCTATATTTCTACCTTTATCAATTATCAATACGCTTATACCTTTGTTAAGCTTGGTAATTTCCAATGCAGTAAATATTCCTGCAGGACCGGCACCAATTATTATAACATTATATTTTTCTTTCAAGTAGCATCCCTCCTTCAACATGGTATCAAAATTAAATATTTCAGTCAATAAAAAATACGAATATTTTTTACAAATTTTAAAATAAAATTCGTAATTTCACATCAAAATTTCATTAACAATTTCAATTTTGTATTCATAGTATATATTATAATAAATCTCATGGAGGTATTTAATGAACAACGACAATAAAGACATCAATGAAGAATCTATGGAAGATTATGACACTAGAAATACTTACCCCTATTACTGCCCCCTATACAATTGTCCTTATGCTCCATCTATGATGGACCAATATGATGATGAAAGCACAGAGGATCCCACCGAGCTCGATTCAGCATATAGACACCATGGTAAAAAGAGACGCAGAAGAAGACGCAGGCGCAGACGTTCATATTATCCTGGCTTTGGTCCAGTAATATTTCCAATCATATTCCCCTTTGATTTTGATGATTGGGACTATTAAACCATGTGATTCTTTCTATACCATTTAAATAGGAAATGCTTTGAATTGCCGCAAGCAATTCAAAGCACTTTTTGATATTTTACCAGAATTTATACTAAATCTTTCAATTCAGGTACCACATTGGGTACAGTACTGCCAAGCACTGCTTTTACTAAATTCTCTGCAGCAAGCATTGCCATATTAAAACGAGTTTTAGATGTAGCAGAGCCAACGTGGGGCAAAGTTATAACATTAGTCATTTTTAAGAGAGGATTTTTAAAATTTATCGGCTCTGTATCATAAACATCCAATCCTGCAGCAAGTATCTTCCGGCTGCTCAAAGCATCTATCAATGCCTTTTCATTAATTGTTTTTCCACGAGAAGTGTTTATAAAAATGGCAGATCTTTTCATCATTCCAAATTCTCTATAGTCAATCATATGATAAGTCTTTCTATTATAAGGAACCATTACAGAAATGAAATCAGAATTCCTAAGCAAACAGTCAAAATCTGCATACCTAACCCCCAATTTATCTTCAACATCCAGCCTTCTATTTCTGTTATAATATAAAACATCCATATCAAATCCAAACTTTGCTTTTCTGGCAACACATTCACCTATTCTGCCCATACCGATTATTCCCAGGGTAGAATGATTGACATCCGTTCCAAAAAGCTCACTTCCTATATCTTTATTCCATTTTCCTTCCTTTACATAGGAATCCAATTCAGTAACTCTTCTAGCTGTAGACAAAATAAGAGCTATGACAAGATCTGATACAGTCTCATTCAAGACAAAAGGAGTATTGGTCCCTATAACCTTTCTTTTTCTCATGGCATTTAAATCAAAATTATCATAACCTACAGAAATATCACTTACAACTTTAAGTTTAGGTGATTGTTCCAAAATTCTATCATTGATTTGAGTTCCTGAGATTAAAAGTCCATCCATATCTTTCAGATTTTTGACAAGTTCTTCTTCGGATATATCTTCCTCAAAGTTCCATTTCTCATAGTCACAATATTTAGCAATAAATTCTTCCACTTTTTTTGGAACAGATCTTGCTATAAATACTCTAGGTCTATCCATAATTATCCTCCCATTTATATAATGAAATATCTCCTAAATATATTTTACTACAATATTAAATGCTTTACATGAATTTTTTTACAGCCATCAACAATAAAAAAACCACGGCAAATCTCAATAATCACCGTGGTATACATCAAATATAAAAAATACGTTATAAAATTGCCAATTGTGTA
The DNA here is from genome assembly GCA_903789665.1 of uncultured Clostridium sp. Taxonomy (GTDB): domain Bacteria; phylum Bacillota; class Clostridia; order Clostridiales; family Clostridiaceae; genus Clostridium_B; species Clostridium_B lapidicellarium. Next base: position 16,971 of record CAIFEX010000029.1, on the reverse strand, counting down.
TCTGCATCAAAAACATGAATTTTATTCAAATCCAAAGCCAATTTTATTTTATCTCCTGACTTGACATCCACTATTCCTTCTATTCTGGATATAAGGTTAAAATCACCTTTAGACAAGTAAATATAGCTTTCCGCACCCATGAGTTCAGTTAAATCCACATTAAATTCAACCAGACGTTCATTCCCGGAATTTTTACCAGGTATATTTATGTTTTCAGGTCTTATTCCAATTATAATATTTTTATCTGCATATCCCTTTTTCTCCAGTGCTTTTGATATATTATCACTTAAAATCAATTGTTCCCCGTCAAACAAAGCAATCAACCTTCCTCCTGCATATTTTAACCTGGAATTTATGAAATTCATCTGGGGACTTCCAATAAATCCTGCTACAAACACATTCTTGGGATGGTTGTATATTTCCTGCGGAGTATCTACCTGCTGTATAATTCCATCTCTTATAACCACAATTCTTGTACCCAGGGTCATTGCCTCCATCTGGTCGTGGGTTACATATATAAATGTAGTCTGCAATTTTTTATGAAGTTGGGATATTTCCGTCCTCATCTGCACCCTCAACTTAGCATCTAGATTTGACAGAGGCTCATCCATTAAAAATACCTTGGGATTTCTAACTATGGCCCTTCCCATAGCCACCCTCTGTCTTTGCCCTCCCGACAATTCTTTAGGCTTTCTTTTAAGTAAGTCATATATATCCAGTGTTTTGGCCGCATTTTTTACTTTTTCATCTATTTGAGATTTCTCCACTTTCCTCATCTTGAGTCCAAATGCCATATTATCATATACATTCATATGAGGATACAATGCGTAATTTTGAAAAACCATAGCAATATCCCTATCTTTAGGAGTCACTTCATTCACAAGTTGATTATCTACATAAAGTTCTCCACTAGTTATATTTTCAAGTCCTGCAATCATTCTAAGGACAGTAGACTTTCCACAACCAGAAGGTCCTACAAATACTATAAACTCCTTATCCTTTATTTCCAAATTAAAATTCTTGATAGTATCAACACCGCCCGAATAAGTTTTATATACATGTCGCAGGGATAAATTTGCCATTTTCACTGTACTCCTTTCTCCTAAATATCATTTATCAGTTAATTTTTCGATTACATCTTTAAGTAAATTGGGATAATTTGTTATGATACCATCTACTCCTAAGTCTATAAGCTTTTTCATATAACTTTTTTCATTTACCGTATAGACGTTTATAAGTATGCCGTTTCTCTTAATGTCGTTGATGGTAGCTTTATCCATAACAAGGGAAAAAAGAGGATGGAGCGCATCGGCTCCGATTCTCTTTGCATACTCCCCTGGATTATGAATAGGAGATCCGTACAATAATCCTGTTTTTATACTGCTGTCATATTTTTTTACTTTCTGCATAGAATTATGGTTGAAGGATGATACTATTACATTTTTTTTCAAACCATATTCATATATCTTGTCTATTGTGGATCTTTCCAAATTCTCATAGGGAATAACATCATTTTTAAGTTCAAGATTTAAGAGTAAATTTTTGTCTTTCATATAGTCCATCAATTCGTCCAAACTTGGAATTTTTTCTCCATGACCCGCATTAAATTCAGTAAGTTCCCTATAAGTATAATCTTTTATAAATCCACTCCCATCCGTAGTTCTGTCTATAGTCTCATCATGACAGATAACTATGACGCCGTCCTTTGTGATGTGAAGATCAGTCTCTATTCCATCCGATCCTATTTCTACAGCTTTTTTAAAAGCCTCCATAGTATTTTCAGGGTACATTCCACTAAATCCTCTATGAGCAATATTTAAAGTTCTAATCATCTTTTACTGTGCTCTCCTTTTATTTTTACACATTATTTCTTGTTATTTTGATTATATTTTTCTATAGCCGAATTTATACTATCTGCTGAATTCTTTACAGCCTGTTCCGAAGATTGTTTGCCCTGCAGCATCTGTTCTATATTAGTTTCAACAGTCTGTCTTGCCTCAGGGAATACAGACATAAGTGCACCTCTAGCCGTCTTAGGAGAATTATGAAGCTGGTCTATTGCTGTCTGAAACTGAGGTTTTTTCTGTAAATTATCTTTCATTGTCTGTACACTATAAGCTTTTTTGGTGACAGGGAAATATCCCGTCTGACTAGCCCAGTAAGCCTGCTGTTCCGGTGATACCATATACTTTATAAATTCCCAGGTCGCTTTTTCTTTTGCGGTATCTTTACTGTCAAGTGCCCACAATGAAGCCCCTCCAATTGATACACCGCCATCTTTTACTCCGTCAAAGGAAGGCAAGGCTGCAGTTCCCACTTCAAATCTTCCTCCGATACCATTTAATACAGCCGACAGATCTGCTGTAGATTCAATATACATAGCTGTCTTACCCGCTATAAATGCATTTTCCGTATCATCCTCATTTCTTCCAAAATTAGCCGCATTGCCTGATTTAACTAGTTTCTGCCATTCATTTAGTACTTTTATACCTGATCCATTTTTATCGAATTCAACAGCTGTTGGAGCTTTTTCTCTACCATTGCCGTTATTTGCATAATTTTGCCCTTGTTTAACTATAAATTGTTCAAAGAACCATCCATATATAGCCATTGCAAAACCATACTGAGTAACTTTACCTGAACCATCTTTCTTAGTAAGTTTTTCCGCCGCACTTTCTAATTCAGAAAATGTTTTAGGTGGATTATCCGGATTTAACCCTGCGGCTTTAAAAGCATCTTTATTATAATAAAGTATAGGTGTCGATGAATTAAACGGCATGGAATATAACTTATTGTTAACCGTATAATATCCTACTATATTGGGTTCCAAATTTGACACATCATATTTCTCACTGTCTATAAAATCCTGCATTGGTTTTACCCATCCACTGTCTATCATAAATCTAGTACCTATATCATAGGTCTGCATGACATCAGGTCCATTTTTCGCCCTTTCGGCACTCTTGAGTTTATTTATAGCATCATCATATTTGCCTTGGTACTGTGCATTCACTTTAATATTCTTATGAGAACTGTTGAAGTCATTTACCATTTTGGTAAGCGCCTGTCCATTTTTACCCGACATGGAATGCCAGAATGTTATCTGTACGGTTTTCCCAGATCCAGACGACTGACTTGTACTGCTGCTTCCACACCCGGTAAAAACGCCTCCTATCATAAGTGAAGCCAGAAGTAAACTTATAAATCTTCTTTTCATCATTTTTCTCCTCTCAAAACTATAATTATTATTTTATATAAATTTTACAATTACCCTTTTACTGCACCAGAAGTCATACCTTCTATAAGCTGTTTCTGACCAAATATAAAGATTATAATTGAAGGTAAAAGCACCATTACAATACCTGCCATTATAAGCCCAAAAGATTGATTTTCGGAAAATTGCAGCATGCTTATTCCTATCTGCACGGTTCTGGTGCTGTCCTTACTAGTAACAAGCAGCGGCCATAAATACTGATTCCATGTAACCAAGAAGGTATATACACCAAGAGAACCTACAATAGGCCTTGACATAGGAAAAACTATTCTGGTAAAAAACTTAAAACTGTTGCAGCCATCTATCTTAGCAGCCTCATAGAGTTCCTTAGGAAGAGTGAGATAATACTGCCTCATCATAAATACTCCCATTGCAGCACTTAAATACGGAATTACAAGTGCTTTATAACTGTCCAGCCATCCGAAAGAGCCTACAGTCAAATAATTTGATATCATAATGGACTCCGCCGGTATCATCATAGTAGCTATTACAATTACAAACAGAATTTTTTTCCCCCTGAAATTAAAGAATGAAAAAGAAAAAGCTGCCAAACACGACGTTATAATTACACCTGCAGTAACTCCTAAAGATACTACAAAACTATTGATTATAAATTTTATTATAGGTGCTGCATTTAAAGCATCTAAATAATTTTTTAAATATAATTCTTTAGGTATCAATTTAGGCGGATACGAAAATATCTGATCCGGAGGCATAAAGCTAATAGCAAGGGCATACAAAATAGGAGCTATAGTTATAATTCCCAGCACTATATTTACTATATAAAGAATTATTTTGCCTATGTTTTTTTTCATATTCTGACACTCCCTTTTTATTTATAGAAGACTTTTTTATCTTCATATCTAAATTGAAGCAATGTTATAAAAAACATCAATAAAAACAAAATTATGGATTCAGCACTAGCTGCACCAAACCTGCTGTTAAAAAATGCATTTCTGTAAATTGAATACACAATTACATTAGTGGCCTCGGCAGGTCCTCCTAAAGTCATTATGTTTATCTGTCCAAAAGTTTGAAATCCATTTATTATGTTTATGATGAGTACAAAAAAAAGAGTTGGCGAAAGACATGGCAATATTACATTCTTTAATTTTTGGAAATAATTTGCGCCGTCTATGGATGCACTTTCTACTAATTCCTTCGGTATATTCTGGAGACCGGAAATTATAAAAATAAAATTTATACATGCATTTAACCATATGCCCACTATGGATACAGCAATAAATCCCCAGAACGGGCTTGTAAGCCATCCTATATTCTTTTTCAAGATAAAATTTACAAGACCTATACTTGGATTAAACAAAAGCATCCATATTATTGCAGCGGAGGCAGAAGATACTGCCATAGGCAGGGCATACATTGTACTGAAAATTCCCTTGAATTTCAACCTATTGTTACATAATAATGCCAGTACAAGTCCAATGAGTATAGCTGGAATTGTAGTTACAACCACGTATTTAAAAGTCACAACCACGCTATTTATAAAAGAGGGATCCTTAAATAAATCAACATAATTAGAAAGTCCGGCAAAAGAACTAGGTTCTCCCTGGGCATTTGTATTAAATAAACTCAAATATATGGTTTTAAAAAACGGGAAATAGGTAAATCCTAAAAATATTATTATACACGGAATAATATATAGGTAAGGCTCTAAAACATCTATGATTTTTTTATTTTCAGCTGCCTTATCTTGAACCAAAGAAACTTGCTTCGACGCTTTTTCCATCTGATTACCTCCACTAATTTTACTTACAGATATTATAATATCCCACCAATATTAATGTAGATTTATATTGGTGTTAAAAATATTTAACATATTAGTTTGGAAATAATCACAGTTAAAAAATAAAATCATCAGTTTAGCACACAGAAGCCCAAATACTGCCCCTGATATTATATCCGTAGGATAATGGACACAAAGATACAATCTTGAAAATGCTATTAAAGATGCTATTAATAAAAATATCATTTTATATTCACTGAACTGAGCCGATAAAACACCCGCCACTGCAAAAGAAGAAAAGGTATGGCCTGATGGAAAAGAATAAGAAATGGGTTTCGAAATTAAAAGTTGAACATTATTTTTACAATTGCAGGGTCTTACCCTTCTAACTACATGTTTAACTATTCCTTCTCCAAATATAGTACTTACAATCAAAGTCATCAACACCGCAATTCCCGTTAATTTATAACCTCTATAAAATATCAAGTACAAAGCTATTGCAATCCAAAGTGTACCTCCATTTCCCAAAGCTGTAATAAATGTCATGATTTTATCCATGATTGGTCTGCGCATATTATCCTGCACAAATTCCAAAATAAAATCATCAAACTTCTTTATCAAAAGTACCACCTTCTACATTGGTTTTTATTATTCCAACTTTATTCTATATGCTCAATATTACTAAAAGATTAATAATACATTAAAAACTCTTAATAATTTATGATTTTAACTAGAAAAATAGGGCGTCGTAAACAACCAACGCCTTATTTATACAGTATACTTTAAAGGGAAAAGTACTACAATATTATAGTGACTTATGGAGGTTGCACTTAAATTTACCGTGCCCTGCAACCGCAGACACCTCTTGGTAATTACCATTAATTTCTTAATACTTTTCTATGTTCAAATACATCATTTTCATTTTCTCTAAGATATTTCCTTAGGACACTTTCTATTATATATGGTATTTGTTACGCCTTAATGTCATAATTATAAACTATTTGTAAACAATAAAAAGTATCTATTTGGCTTTTTTTATCTTTTGATTGCCATTTAATGCACTTTTAGCAATAGCATCCACTTCTTCATTAAATTTATCACCGGAATGAGCCTGCACTTTTTCAAAAGATATATGTATTTTATTTTTATACCTCGACATAAATTCAATATACTTTTTTACAGTATTATTTTTTGCCTTCCATTCTCCTGTAACCCATTTTGAAATGCCCCGATAATCATGCCTTATTATAGCTTTTTTATATCCGCTGTCACTTAAAAACTTAATAACATGCATGGCACCCTGCAATTCTCCTGCCACATTTCTTATCTTCAGTGCATCTGCCTCATTACCATACCCTGAATTCCTAATTTCATCACCATTGGGCATTAATATAATATATCCAAAGGAATACCTTTTTACAGCATCCGAATAACTTCCATCAATATATGCAATTGGTGTATTAAGTTTAATAGCTGTGTTTTTATGTACATCCCCTATATCTTTATTATCCATATATGCTCTGGCATCTTCTATATTTCCAAATGACTTGTATTCAGCATCACTGTATCCGTTAATACTGTGCTGGCACTCAACCCAATTTTCAAAAATTCCAGTACTGTACCCTTTTTTTACCGCATAATATTTTTTCTTAGACATTTTTATAATTCCTTTCTCCGGTGAACATCAATTTTACCCGAACACTGCCATTGCTAAGAATCACTTGATCAAGAATAATTTACATTAAATAATATCCATATACTTTATTTTCTATATTAATTATTATATTCCTGCTAATTTCTGTGAAAAATATAATTCTGCCAACAAAAGTGCCAACACATAAAAACATATAATATTAATAATTTTTAATAATCAATTCGTTATATTTATAATCTTTATTCTTATACTATCCAACAAGATTATGATTTCTCTGAACTTTATCTATATTAAAATTCCTATACAAATTTCTAATAAAATCGCAGTCATTCTCCTATTTTTGTCTATATATTTTATATATAATCATTTGTAAAATATCATAAATAAATCATTAATTCTTTCTTCAATATCCTGTGAAACAATACCTGTTCCGCCGATTAGCTGTAAATCGGTATTTGTTGTAGCATTATCTTTAATATATTTTATAGCATTGGAAGTTGCTGTAGAATTGTCACTATCGACTAATACAAGTGGTGCTGAATACTTCCCAGCTACAGCTGAAGCTACCAGTGCATCCGCAAACATATCATCCGAATTTGCTGGGCTGGCATTTGCAATATACATTTTATTATCAGATTTCAAATCATTTTTGAAATAATTCAATACTTTCAGGTTAGTATCAAATCTGGTTGATCCACCACTTACCCTTGAATTTCCCCTAAGAGCGTCATAAGTATAATCATTTATTACATTCTTAGTTCCCACAATTGTTGCATCTGAATTATTTTCTCTTATAAAATCAATTACCGGTTGAGTTGCAGACTGGTCGTTGCTTACCAGTAACAATATCTGTCCTTTCGCAGCTGCTACTGGTGCTACTGAAATGGCATCCGAGAACCCTTCCCCTCCTACAACCATTACATTACTGGGGTCAACTCCCAATTTAACCAGTTCATCAGCTACCTTAGCATTTGTCTCGTATCTTGTAGTTCCACCTAATTCTGCCAGAGTATAATTATCTTTAAGATCATTTCTTATGTTTTGAGAAATTGAAGCCATTCCACCAATAATATATACGTTCTTAGATTTCAATGTATCAAGTGCCTTCTTAGCATCTGGGCTCAGTGTGTCAGGTGTAGTCAAAAGTATTGCTGCACCCAATTTCTTGGCTAATGCTGAAGCACTGACTGCATCTGCATATTGTTCTCCAGATATTAACACTACATCATCACTCCCATCAGGCCAATTTGTCATTGCAACCTGTGCGGCTGTTGCATACTATTAGCACCACCTACTCTGGTTATCCTCCCTTGAGCTGCTTTAACTGATCCACCTGATAAAGCTGTAGTTAGAATCAAAGACATAAATGTAATCCCAATAATTGTTTTTATTCCTTTCTTGTATATATAGCAAACATCATCTCCCCATTAAAATCTTTTAAATTAATTATATACCTATCTATCAGAATATATTTTATAATCAGGTAAATTTATGTAAAAAAATCACTCACTCATTTACCATACTTTAAGTAGTAAACAAGTGAGTGATTTTCGCATTTCAATATTTCAAAATGCCTGCAAATTCTTCATATATCCTCTTTTGGTGCTCCCAGCAGGAGTCGAACCTGTGACCTACTGATTACGAATCAGTTGCTCTACCTACTGAGCTATAGGAGCAAAAACACAATACTATTTTAATACAAATCACAACTATAATCAAATACAATTTACTTTATTGCAATATTATTTCTACAAATATTGCTGAAACAATCAAGTGAATTCCAGTTCTAGATGAAATTCACTTGATCAAATAAGTTTTATTAAATCATTCCTGATGAATCACATCGAGATTTCCAAACTTGCTGAATTGACCCATCCATGCCAGTTTTATTGTACCTGTAGGGCCATTTCTCTGTTTGGCAATAATACATTCTGCTATATTTTTGTCCTCCGTTTCTTTATTGTAGTATTCATCTCTATATAAAAACATAACTATATCTGCATCTTGTTCTATAGAACCGGATTCTCTCAAATCGGAAAGCATAGGCCTATGATCTGTCCTCGCCTCCGGAGCACGCGACAATTGAGATACGGCAATAACAGGGCACTGCATTTCTTTGGCAAGTGCCTTTATGGATCTTGATATCTCCGATACTTCCTGCTGTCTATTTTCCGAACTTTTTCCTCCGCTCATGAGTTGAAGATAATCCACGATTATAATATCTATACCCTCTTCCATTTTGAGCCTTCTGCATTTAGATCTCATTTCCATAATCGATATTCCTGCCGTATCATCTATAAAGATTTTCGAAGCAGCTAATGGTCCTGAAGCTCTGGCAATATTTTCCCAGTCCTTATCTTCCAGGTTTCCGGTTCTAAGCTTTAACATATCTATATGAGCTTCTGAACACAACAATTTATATGCCAATTGTTCCTTTGACATTTCAAGGGAAAATACGGCCACCTTTTTCCCCTCCCTTAAAGCTGCATATTCTGCTATATTAAGTGCAAAAGTCGTTTTACCCATGGAAGGTCTTGCTGCCACTAAAACCATATCCCCCTTTTGAAATCCAGAAGTCTTTGCATCTAATTCTCTGAATCCTGAAGCTATCCCTGTAGTTTCTCCCTTATTGTTAAATAATCTTTCTATTTCCAAAAATCCTCTTTCAAGTACTACATTCATGGGTTCAAAATCTGATGCTTTCATATCCCTCGATAGATCAAATATGGACTTTTCAGCCATATCGATGTTTTTTTCTACATCATTTTGATTATTATAGCATTCCTCAATTATTTTTGTAGAGGCTCTGATAAGTTTTCTGAGGGTGGATTTATCTTTTATAATTTTTATATAAGATTGTAAATTTGCTGTAGACACGACAGAGCCGCTCAATTCACTTATATAAGTTACTCCGCCGGCAGCTTCAAGTTTGGATTTTGATTTTAAATCCTCAGTCAACGTTATAATATCTACGGCAACATCTTTCTTGTACAGATCAAGTATGGATTCAAATATAACTTTATGAGAATCTTTATAAAAATCTTCAGCTTTTAAAACCTGCATTGATTCAACTATAGCGTTTTTATCAATAAGCATTGAACCAATTATACTCTGCTCGGCCTCTATATTATGAGGTATATTTCTAAAAGGTACATCCATGGGAACTTCACTCCTAAGGTTTTCAATAGTCAACAAAATTTACTAAGATTTATAATACCTACTTAAAGACCATATCCATAAGTTCTTCAACATTGGATATAGAGCGTATTTCAACATCCTCTACACTATTAGATAGATCTCTTAAATTTTCTTCAGGTATCAACACGGTCTTTATTCCCTTTCTCTTTGCCCCATAAATTTTTTCAAAAATACCGCCTACGGGTTTAATGTTACCTCTTAAAGAAATTTCCCCCGTTACAGCTATATCCTGTCTTAAAGGTTTATTTAAAAGGGCACTTATTATACATACCGTAATAGCAGCTCCTGCTGAAGGTCCGTCTATTTTCCCTCCTCCTATTACATTCACATGGATATCATAATCGCCTATATCTTTATCAGTAATCTTTCTTATAACTGAAGCTGCATTAAACACCGAATCTTTAGCCATGCTGCCTGCCGTATCATTGAATCTTACAACTCCCTTTCCACTCTCCTTGGCTTTAAACACTACTGACTCTATTTCTACAGTAGAGCCAATATAGCCCAATACACCTAGTCCATAAATATGTCCTACTTCATATTTTCTTTTTGGAATAGTTTCCTCAAATGGTACAAGTCTACTTATGGATATGATCCTCTGCAAATCTTTAACTGAAATATAGACCCTATCTCCTAAATTGTCAATTTTATTGCTATAAAGTGCGTACCCATAAGCATCGGATAATATGTTAACGGCTTTTCTTCCCTCTATAGTATATTTACTTATTAGTTGGGATACTCCATCTTCAATTTCTATATGAAGTCTTTCAGCTGCATTTTCCACTATTTTTTGTATACTTCTAGTAGAAAGCGGTTCAAAATAAACTTCCGTACACCTGGATCTAAGAGCAGGATTTATTTCACTTGGATCCCGTGTAGTAGCCCCTATAAGTAAAAAATTTGCCGGAGCCCCTTTTTTAAATAAATATCTTATATATTTCGGGATATTTTCATCATCAGGATCATAATATGAAGATGAAAACTGAACTCTTTTATCTTCCAGTACTTTTAGAAGTTTGTTCTGAAGCATTTCATCCAGCTCACCTATCTCATCAATAAAAAGTACTCCTCCATGTGCTTCTGTAACAAGTCCCAATTTCGGTTCCGGTATTCCAGTCTCTGCTAAATCCCTCTTTGTTCCCTGATAAATAGGATCATGCACAGAACCCAGAAGAGGATCTGTAATTTCTCTCGGGTCCCATCTCAATGTGCTTCCATCTACTTCTACAAATTTGGCATCACTGCCAAATGGAGTGAATTTAAGTTTTTTAGCTTCTTCAAGTGCAATTCTGGCAGCTGTAGTTTTACCCACTCCTGGAGGTCCGTATAAAATTATATGCTGCGGATACGGTGATGCAATTTTTGAAATCATCGATTTTATAGCCCTTTCCTGGCCTACAATCTCTTTAAAATTTTCAGGCCTCAAAAGTTCCTGTATATTTTTCCCGAAAGTTTTGGAATCCATTATTTCAAGCTCCGCATATTTTTTTAAAGTTTTTGCATTTTCACAGCCCTTTTGCTTTTTTATAATATTAAGTCTTATATCATCCATATATTTATCTTGGCGTTCTATAAGATTTTTTTCCACTTCTTTTTCAATACTATTTTTAACATATCTCTCCGCCAAAATTTCTGCAATCCAATTATTAGTATTCTCTAAAGCATTCTGTGCCTCTGATTCATCAGGTATAATTTCCAGGCCTTTTCCATCGCTCACTATTTTATTTAAGGCATATAGTCTTTCCAATACATTTTTACTATTCACATAGTTTTCAAGTTTATATTTTGTTATTCTAGATTTTATAGTACCCTTATCCATCATTTTCTTTAATAAATTGTTCAAAACATTTACTTGAGAATCCAACGGTACAGAATTATTAGATTTTTTATTTAATCCATCTACAAATTGCAGCTTCACAAATTTTCCTCCTTACTTTTCATCAATGACAACTTTTATTTTGGTAGATATTTCAGGATACAATTTAATCTCGACATAATATATGCCAAGCTGTCTTATATTGTTTACCAATATTTTTTTCTTATCTACATTTACATTGAATTTCCTTTTGAGTTCATCCGAGATATCTTTACCCGTTATCGAACCAAACAGTCTTCCATTTTCCCCTGATTTTACATCAAGTTTTATTTCTTTTCCCCTTAAGTTTTCTGCAAGCTTCTGTGCCTTTTCTATTTCTGAAATTTTTTGTTTTCTTTCTGCTTCTTTTCTATTATTCCATATATGAAGATTTACATCATTTGCCTCCTCAGCAAATCCTCTAGGTATTAAATAATTTCTAGCGTATCCATCTGAAGTTTTTACCACTTCCCCCTTTTTACCTAAGGATTTTACATTTTTCAGTAATATAACTTTCATTTAATCTTCACTCTCCTCAAAGTATTTTTTTATAACAATTTTTAATTTTTCCAGTGCCTCATCCACAGTCACATTTTTTAGCTTTGCCCCAGCCATAGTCATATGCCCCCCGCCTCCCAAAGCTTCAAGTATAAGCTGTACATTTATATCGCCCAAGGATCTTCCACTTATATAAACTTCATCTCTTATTTTAACAAAAACAAAGGAGGCTTGAATACCAGTAATATTTAGCAGTTCATCTGCCGCTTTGGCAGCTAGCAATATATTTCCCATTTTTTCAGGACATACTGCTATGGCAATGTTATTACATATTTTCGCCGACTTTATAATCTCGGCTTTTTTTAGATAAGTGCTTAAATCATTTGAAAAAAATTTTTTCACATCTATAGTATCTGCTCCCAATCTTCTTAAAAAGGATGCAGCTTCAAAAGTCCTTACACCAGTTTTAAAATAAAAATTTTTCGTATCAACACATATCCCTGCGAGTAGGGCTTCTGCTTCTATAGTTTTTATTTTAGGGTTTTCCACCATATAAGGTATCATCTCGGTAATAAGTTCAGAAGTAGAGGAAGCATAGGGTTCAATATAATTTAAAATAGAATCTTCAATAAAATCCGGTGGTTTCCTGTGATGGTCAATTACAGCCTTTCTATTAAATTTTTTTACTAAATCCATATTTTGTACATATCCTTCACTGTAAACATCCACTATTATAAGAAGACTATTCCCATTTATCTCATCCTTACAATTCTGACTATGTAAAAAAACATCTTGATACTCTTTTTCTTTTTTTATTTCACAAAGTATAGGCCTTATACTTTCATTGACATTGTCCAATACTATGAAACATTTCTTACCCAATTGAGCTATCACACTATGAAGTCCTACTGAAGAACCTAGACAATCTATGTCAGGATTGACATGACCCATTATAAACACATTACTGCTATCTTTTATTATATCTACAAGTGCCTGTGCTATTACCCTAGCTTTCACTTTAGTCCTTTTTTCAACTTCTTTAGTCTTACCACCGTAAAATAATAATTTATCCCCAGTCTTTACTACTGCTTGATCCCCACCTCTTCCGAGTGCCAGCTCTTTAGCTGATACCGCATACTTTTCATTTTCCTGCGGGTTCTCTCCACCTCTTCCAACACCAATACTGAGCGTCACGGAAAGTTTATTTCCCATGTTTATTTCTCTGACGTTGTCAAGTATTTCAAATTTATTTTTCATTTCATTTTCTATATATTTATTCTGAACACAAAATACATATTTGTTCGACTCATATTTTCTCACCATGGATTTCAAACGCTGGGCATACATATTTATGGTTCTTTCTATTTCAGCTATTATAAGAGGTCTATCATCTTCCTCCATGGTTTTTATTACATCGTCAAAATTATCCACTTCCATAAGCATTACTGTCTCTTTATTTGCATTTATAGAAGTCATAATATTATACGAATTCGTTACATCATAAAAATACAATATCATAACTCTATCTTTAAAATCTTCAGAAGTTGCCACTATGTTAGAATATATATCATAGTGTTTATCATTGATTTTTATGTACCTAAATATATTTTCCTTCCCATTTGCAGCTTGTTTTACATTAAAGTCTCCAGCTATATTTTTAATATTCTGGCCCAATATGTCTTTACCCTTCAATATAAGCGAAAAGTTTTGATTATACCAAAGGACATCACCGGTCATCTTTATTATAACAAGAGGAAATGGCAATTTTACGATAGTACTTCTGGTAGCCATATCAAGTTTTGAGGAAAAATTCTCTATAAACTTTTTCCACTTGTTTTTCCTTGATCTTGTATTTTTTATATTGTAAATTATAAGAAATATATATAAACAAACAGCTATAATACCTATAATCTTTTTATCTTCATATAATATTAACATTAAAATAAGTACTGCAATTATTATCATATATACCTTATTATTACTTGTAAAGTAATTATACTTATTATCCATTAAAATAAACCCCCAGTTATTTTTTTCCTGATTTTCTATAAGGGTCAAGTTTTCTAAAATCAAATATCATATCTATAAATCCTGCTAGAACATAAAATAATGATAAGCTAGATAAAGCTGTTAATATTATAATGACAGCAATAATTTTTTTAGATATTTTAAATTTTTTCAATAAATAATATGTCAATAATGCTATTCCATCTATAAAAAAAATAAGTTCCAAAATGATCTTAGAAGAGGCAACCAGATATTGTCCTGCCGCCATATTTCTTCTATTAAATAATATGCCGATGACAAGTATCAGTCCGACTAATGTTCCCACTCTGGTATTCATATACCATTGGCCCAAAGGCTTACTTTCATTCATCTGATATTTTAATTTTTTAAGTATGGATCTGGTTATAATATAATTCAAATAAGATAAGGTAAATGACATAATTATTATTACTGCAGGAATAAGTTTCATAATATACTCTGGTGTAAATATCTTGAGCATACTTTCCATAGAAGAAAGCTGATTACTTGATACACCGGCCTTCTCATACATATTTTTGCTTAAATCCATAGATTGCTTAAAATCCTCTACTATTTTATTGACAAATCCATATATTCCTCCTTTGCTTATAAACATTATATATACAGTAAAATAAAAGATTATTCCCACTGCCATTGCTATGGACAAAAATACCATAGTAGTACTAAATTTCATTTTATTTTTTATGCAATACCCAAGAGTCATTCCTGTAAGTCCTGTCAGTATTATCAAAGATAATGCAAATATGGGATTATAAAATATTGACATCAGTATCCCACTTGCTATAACAGAAATCAAAGTGACCTTGTAATTCTGCTTAATATAAAGCAGAGTTATAGGTATTGGCAAAATGAAATTAGCAAATATAGAAAATACGGGTACATATACATTTATAAGCATCATAACTACTGTAATTGCCGTAGTCAAACTACCTTCAATAAGAGCCTTTGTATCATATGTACTTTTTTGCATTTTTACCTCCATTAATCCTTTTCTTTTAGATGATTATATAATTTAGTTAAATCCTTTCCCTGTAGTTCTATTTTGTCTTCTTCAATTATACCAATCTTTAATTTTTTTTTCATGGTTTCATCTACTGCCGTGTGTGAATATCCCAATCTTTCCGCAAGTAAATACAATATTATTATTGCCCCGGAAATGCAATCCAGCACAGATTCCTTTGCTACATTACTTCCTTTTGTAAGCAATTTAAAAAAATCACCTATTATACACAAAAGATCCGCTTTTAAACCCTCTACTATTTTAACATTATACATTATGTTAAAATTTTCTTTATCCATTTACTCCCTCTCCCATCATCCAATTTGATTTTGGATCCTTTATATACTTTTACATATAACAAAATCCTATTTTTATAATTCTAACTTATTCATAATAATATTATACATAAGTTAGAATATAATATTAAGTTAAAATGGCAATTTAAAGAATTATTATTTT
Organism: uncultured Clostridium sp.; assembly: GCA_903789665.1. GTDB lineage: Bacteria > Bacillota > Clostridia > Clostridiales > Clostridiaceae > Clostridium_B > Clostridium_B lapidicellarium. Next base: position 1,243 of record CAIFEX010000029.1, on the reverse strand, counting down.
CAATATAAAAAAAGTGAAGAATAAAAATTCCTCACCTCTAAGACTTATTCCGTTGTAAATGGTAGTAATGCTATATTTCTAGCTCTTTTTATAGCTTTAGTAAGCTCTCTTTGATGTTTTGCACAGTTTCCGGAAATCCTCCTTGGAAGAATTTTCCCTCTTTCTGTAACATACTTCCTCAACTTGTTTATATCTTTATAATCTATAGTTTCAGCTTTATCCATGCAAAAAGCACAAACTTTTCTTTTGGATCTCCTCATCTTTCCAGAATTTCTTCTTCCGCCTTCCCTATTGGCCATAAAATGAACACCTCCTTACCTTTAAAATGGGATATCTCCATCATCAACAGGTGTAATATCCTCTCCATAAACATCTTCATTAAAACCTTTGTTTTTATTTGAATTTTCCGCTGAATTTTCATTACTATTATTGCTATAGGAGCTTTTTGCAGTTTTATCTCCCCATTCAAGAAATTGAACTTCCTCTGCAATAACTTCAGTAACATATCTTCTAGTACCATCTTTAGCTTCATAATTTCTGGTCTGGATTCTACCACTGACACCTATAAGCTTTCCCTTACTCATATAGTTTGCTGTAGATTCAGCCTGTTTTCCCCATACAACAACCGGAATAAAATCTGCCTCTTTTTGTCCATCTCTAGAAAACCTTCTATCAACAGCTATAGTAAAGGTTGTAACCGCTTTACCCGTTCCAGGAGTAAATCTAAGTTCTGGATCTTTAGTCAATCTTCCAATTAAAACCACTTTATTCAATCAAAACACCACCTATTTTTCATCCTTCACTATTATGTGCCTTATAACTGTGTCTGTAATTCTAAATATTCTATCCAATTCTTTTGGCAATTTAGAATCGCTACTGAAATTTATCAAGGTATAATATCCTTCGTTAATTTTATCTATTTCATAAGCAAGTTTTCTCTTGCCCCAGATATCAACGTTTTCTATTACTCCTCCACCCTTTTCTATTACATCCTTAAATTTATCAACATTTGATTTAAATGCCTCTTCATCTAAAGACGGATGTAATATAAATATAGTTTCGTATTTTTTCATTGATTCCACCTCCTCCCCTTGGACTAATGGCTGTAGAAATTAACAGCAGGGATTACAGATTACTATTGTATCACTGATTCTGTATAAGATCAATAAATTTCAATTAGTGCTGCATGGCAAACGCATGAAAAGTAATATTTTATTACTCAAGGAATGTATATCAAAAAATA
>CAIFEX010000028.1 GCA_903789665.1 uncultured Clostridium sp. | reverse complement strand
CTTATTGCAGAATTTATTGGAATGATATTTATATACTTGTTACTTTCTATATAGTTAATTATATTTATTTTTATTGTTATTAATTTCAAAAAAATCACCTTCAATATCATATTAAAGTTAAGTTGTACAGATATTATAACATTTTACGTCAACAAATTCGGTAACATATGATATAAATTTTTTGAATTGTGAACTAAAGGCACCACAAAATTTATATTGAAGTGCCAAAAAGTAACAGTGGATTTGATTTTTACACACAATTACTGATATTCTATTACAATGTCATAATCTTCCTGCCATGTAAGTATGTCCCCAATTACAGAGGGAATTAATAACTGGGGCAAGGGTTTTTCCACGTTCAGTGAGAGAATATTCTGTCTTAGGAGGGACAACGGGATAAATCTTTCTATTTATGAGACCATCTGATTCCAGTTGGCGTAGCTGCTGACTCATCATCTTAGGAGTTGCTTTTGGAATATATTTTTGCAATTGGTTAAAGCGGAGCACTTTATCTGTTAACAAGTAATATAAAATAATTGCTTTATATTTTCCGCCAATCTGACTGAGAGTAGCCTCTACAGGACAGCTATATTTTAGTTCAATCATAAAATAAAACCTCCTAAATATCATTTTAGATAGTATGTTACAAAAAAGTACATTCTTGCTATATATAAATTATATGATAAAATGATAGCATAACAAAATATAAAAAGCAAATTTAAACAGTGAAAATATGAGGAGTGTGAAAATATACAGAAAAATATTGGTTCAGTCATGGGATTATATCCTACACCAGTAACAGTTGTCGGGGTGGTTGTTGATGAAAAAGTGAACTTTCTTACAATTGCACATGTTGGCATTGTCGAGCATGGGACATTTTTAATTAGTATAGACAAGGCACATGAAATTTCAGACCGCGGCATCAGGGAAAACAAAACTGTTTCTGTAAGCCTTGTGAATCAATCAATGCTGAAATCGGCTGATTATTGTGGAATTGCAAAGGCGGCAAACACAGATAAATCGGGTGTATTCAGATATCATTTTGGAGAGCTTAAGACTGCCCCCATCATTGATGAAGCGCCAGTGTCCATGGAATGCAACGTCATTGACTCTTTTGAAGTTGGAAATTTTACTAATTATATTCTGAAACCAGTTCATACCTATGTGCAGGAGGAGTACCTGAATGAGAAAGGCAAAATCAACTATGAAAAAGTAAGTCCGGTCCTGTTTGAATTCCAGAACGCACAATACTTAAGTACTGGAAGGGTTATTGGAAAGTGCTGGAACATTGGAAAAGATTTTATAGACAACAAGTAATATAAATACAGAACATAAAAATATAGAACTAAAGGAGAACATACCTGGATTTGTGTAAGTCAAATCCAAGTATGTTCTTTGAGCATGGAAAAGTCTGCATTACTCTAAATTGGCATGATTTTTTATTGCTTCTTCATTGTCAAGCTTATCTTTATAGCGGAGCTTTAAACAAATTGCATCCAAAACTATATGAAAGCTTTGATCAAATAATGAGCTTAAAAGTTGTATGGACTTTACACTCTTATCAGATTTTGTAGCTCCGGGAACTATCAGAAAACTTGATGAAATTTTTATCAGCGATGAATTCTCTTTGCTGCTCACTCCTATTACAAGTGTATCTTTATCTCTGGCTTTCCCGGCTATATTTAAAACCATGGAGGTTTCTCCTGAACCGGAAATAGCAACTATTATATCATTTTCATTGATAGCCGGCGTACTTGTTTCACCAACTACATATACTGCATAACCTAAATGCATAAGCCTCATGGCAAAGCATCTTCCAACAAATTCCGATCTTCCTTCGCCGTATACAAATATTCTTTTCTCCTTGGATATAAGCTCAACAATATTATCCATTCGATTTTCATCAACGTTATTTGCCACGTCATTTACTTCATTTAATATTTTACTCAAAACTTTTATAATCTCACCTCCAATTTATTTTTGCAACAATTCCTTAAACCGCCTAGCCATCAATTTTATATCACTGGATTTAGTTATGGCTGAACCAACTACTAAAATTTCCGGGTTTATAAGTACTATATCCTTTAGGATATCTTCCCTAACATTCCCGCCTACTGCAATTCTCTTGATTCCTCTATATAAATCACTATTTTTATTAAAATTGCCAATTAAATTTACATGTTTATTATCCTTGGGCAGGTGAACAAAGAATATGGCATCATCAAACTTTTTTAACTCCGCCAGCTTATTTTTGCTCGTTTCCATAAGATCTATCATGATATCTTTGTTATATTCCCTTGAAACATTATAGCATATTTCTATAGTTTCTATCGGTGAATTCCCCATGACAGTAGCAATATCAGCACCTGCCTCAAACATGGCTCTAAATTCATATTCCCCTTCATCACAAGTTTTTACATCTGCCAGTACCGTCCTATTCTTAAATCTTTCTCTAATAAAACTCACTGATTTTTTTCCATAATCTTTAATAAGGGATGTTCCAACTTCTATTATATCAATATAATCTTCAGCTTCTTCAGCAATACTTTCAGCCTTTTTCTTTTCCAAATCCACTCTGTTCAGGGCTATCTGTATCTTCATCTAAGCCTCACCCTTTAAAAACTTTTCCAATTTTTCTCTTGTGGGATATCCGTCATTATCTCCAGGAGACATTACTGCCATGGCTCCTATTGCATTTCCACGTCTGACGGCATCCTTTAAATCTAATCCTTCCAGCAATCCAGTTATAACTCCAACTGCAAACCCATCTCCTGCACCAACTGTATCCACTACTTTTTCAATCTTAAAACCAGGAACTGTATACATTCTTTCTTTGGATTTAACAAAAGCACCCTTTGCTCCAAGTTTTACAATTACCAATTTCACCCCTTTGTTCAAATAAAAATCAGCAATTTTCTCTGGATCATCACTGCCTCTTTTTTCAATTTTGTAGTTCTTTTGTACTTTTTACAGATCTGATAAAACTTATTTTCTCTGCAAAATATGAGAAAAAGTAAATCATGACAAATGTGCAGGGAAATGAATAACGGGGCTAACCTTTAGAAATAAAATACACAAAGGCAAATATATAAAAACAAGTAAGATTGTATATTAAATAATTATTTACAGATTCTTTAGCGAGGAATCTTCCAATTTTTTATGCTGTATACAAGCAGCATGATTACAACTGGAATAGATACTATATATCTTGCAGAATAGGCATAAAATGAAAATACAAATTTGAGAATTGGATTTACATATGCACCGTTAAAGCTATAATCTATTTCGATGAAGCCAATATAGGTAATAAACAGCCGCTTGAATCCAAGCTGAATAAACTCTACTGGATGTGCCTTTATCCATTTCCGGGCTGCACTGGAAAGCATTTTGTTTTTCTTAGTGGCATTTGCATTTATATATTCAGTGCTTTTTACAACATAATTGTGAACATTTCTAGCATCCATCCACATGCCATATCTATTCTGGGAATTATTATTTACATAAAGTACTATTCCACCGTTATTAGATATAAAGGTGAGCTGTCCCGTAAAATTCCAAACAAAGCAGCTTTTCTATAATATTTCTCCATGACAATCCTCCTTTTAATATTCATCTCAGGTTCCATTTTTAAAAAAGCTTTTAAAGAATCAGTTACAAAATCCATGAAGATTTTCTGAAGATTATACTAACAAGCTGCAAGGAAATTCTTTGTACACCATTTCCCTTTGGTGAATGTATAAAGGAATAAAAAAATATCATCAATAATCCCAACAGCAGTTTCATCAGATATATGTATTTATTTTAATCTTTTATCTTTTCAGGTTCGTCATATTTTTCTCCAAAAGTTTCTACGGTTACCTTTTTCATTTTTTGATCCTCATAAGGTCTGTCATTATAATCTCTTTTTTGTGATACTATTTCATCTATCTCTTCCATTCCCTCTATGACTTTCCCAAAAGCAGCATACTGTCCGTCAAGGTGAGGAGCAGCATCCGTCATTATAAAGAATTGTGAACCTGCTGAATTCGGTGCCATAGTTCTTGCCATAGAGATTACTCCTCTTGTATGTTTTAAATTATTTTCAAAATTGTTGGATGAAAATTCACCTTTAATGGAATAACCCGGTCCCCCCATTCCATTTCCTTCATGATCTCCTCCCTGAACCATAAATCCAGGTATTACCCTGTGAAAAATCGTATCATCATAAAAGCCCCTGTTTATCAATGATATAAAATTGTTTACCGTATTTGGTGCAGTATCGGGGTAAAGTTCTATTTTTATAGTTTTGTTATTTTCCATCTGAATTGTAACTACAGGATTTTTCATTTATTTTACCTCTTTTCATAATAAAACTTGATTGTGTGCATCTATACTATTAAAGCATTATACACAATTATATAATATTCATCCTGTTTATTAAAGCCCTGCTTCCTCAAAGTTAGTTTTATATATTATAAAAAATCTAATTTTGAGCTAAAATTAAATGAACCACTAAGCAGATATATCCATCTAACTAGTGTAAAGCAAAAAAGTAGCGCTGCAGTTTGCTAAGAAAGGTAGGAAGTCAATTGAATAAAGATACATTTATAGCCAATGTTCTTGAGGCTGAATCTACTTTATATCATGTATCTAAGTCAATTTTGATTCATGAGCAGGATTGTGAGGATGCAGTTCAGGAGGCAATTTTAAAAGCCTATAATAAATTGGATACATTAAAAAAAGAACAATATTTTAAAACATGGTTAGTTAGAATACTTATAAATGAATGTTATAGTTTGATACGTAAAGAGTGTTCACAAGTACCTTACGAAGAATACTTTGAATCTGCCAAAGCTAAAGATAAAAAAGATTATAGTGAGTTATATATGGCTGTTCAGAATTTGCCGGAACATATTCGTATTACAATTGTTCTTTATTATGTAGAGGGATATTCAATAAAAGAAATTAAAGAAATTTTAGAAATACCTGCAGGAACTGTAAAAAGTAGATTGGCAAAAGGACGAAATTTATTGAAAATAAAGTTAGAAGATATGGAGGTAAATTATGAATAAGTATGATTGGAATAATGCCTTTCCGGATACACCTAAAAGTTTTAAAAATAAGGTAAGTGCAGCATTAAATAGTTTACCGGATAAAATGGAAAATGGGAAAATATATAAAAAAGGATCAATTAAGAAAAAAATTATAGTTGGATTAGTAGCTACTATGGTAATAGGAACAACTGTATTTGCTGCAGGAAAAGTAAGCTCTATAATTTCATCTTCAAGCAGTACACCAGCATATACTACTATACCTACAGCAGAACAAGTGAGGAAGGATTTAAAATTCAACCCTAAATTAGTCAATAAATTTGGCAATGGATATACTTTTGTAAATGGAGTTATTGTAAATAACAAAGGAATTGATAATAAAGGTAATTTTGCAGGGAAAACAAAATCACTTGATTTTACTTATGCAAAAGGAAATGATGAATTAAGTCTTTATATGGAAAATGGAAGGTTGGGTGAAAGATCAAAGGGAGCGACTGCTATTGCTAATTATAATGGTATAGATTTATATTATTATTCATATACCAACAAATTTGTACCATCAGATTATAAAATGACAGAACAGGATAAGAAGGATAAATTATCCGGTAAATATGTATTTAGTTATGGATCTGATTCTGATAAGGAAAAAATCTCTCAAGTTCAATGTTTAAATTGGATGCAGGATGGAATTAATTATTCTTTTTTAGGATCTGATTCTAATGTATCAAAAGATGACTTAGTTAAAATGGCGCAGCAGGTTATCAATACAAAATAAAAGCAAGATGAAGGGGAGTGCTGCAAAACTATTTTTTAAGATAGTTTTACAGCACTCTATTTTTATATATTCTGGAACTAAGTCAATAAAGTAGACACAAAAATTAGAAATTTAGTCTTATTCACTTATAGATGATCGGTATAAATAACAGCATCAGCAGTGTAGACGTAATTAACCTTCCAAATAATTAAATTGACTTCATTACTTTTTTTATTTTATCCAATCATGCACTCGTACCTATATTCTAAGATATGAAATTTTTCATATCTTCAATAAAAGCCAAAACACTATCTTCTTTGGTTGCCCAAGAAGTTACAAGTCGAATAAAAGAATTATTGTCGTCAATTTTTTTCCAAATACAAAAAGAATATTTATCCTGAAGTTTTTTAATTAATTTATTAGGTATTATTGGAAATATCTGATTTGAAGATGAGTATGTAAAAAACTTATACCCCAATTTACTGATTCCGTTTTTCAATAAGTTAGCCATTTCATTAGAATGCTTTGCCAAATTAAAATATAAATTGTCTTTGAAAAGTTCTAAAAACTGTATTCCGAGAAGCCTTCCTTTCGCAAGCAGTGCCCCTTTCTGTTTAATATAGAATCGAAAATTCTCTTTAAGTGAATCTTTACAGATTACAAGGGCTTCTCCTATCAAAGCACCATTTTTAGTTCCTCCAATATAGAAAGAGTCAACTAACCTACCTAAATCAGAAAGTTCTATATCATTCTCTTCTGAACATAGAGCAGATCCTAAACGTGCACCATCTACATATAAAAGGAGTCCATTTTTTATACAAAACTTGCTCAATTGTTGTATTTCATTTTTAGTATAAATAGAACCCATTTCTGTAGGATCAGAAATATAAACTAGCCTAGGTTTTACCATATGTTCATCTCCATGTGTATTTAAAACTGGCTCAATACGTGATGGACTTAACTTACCATCATTTACTTTAATAGATATAACTTTGTGTCCTGTAGCTTCAATTGCCCCTGTCTCATGAACAAATATATGACCCGTATTGGCCGCAATAGCTGCTTCATAAGGTCTTAAAAAAGCAGAAATTGCAGTAAGATTTGTTTGTGTACCTCCAGAAAGCAAATGGATATCAATATCATTACGCTTAATTCTTTGTTTTAATAACTTAATCGCTTTTTTTGTATAATAATCTTCTCCATATACTTCAGTCTGTTTTAAATTTGATTCCATTAAAGCATTTAGTATTCTTGGGTGTGCTCCCTCGCTGTAGTCATTCTTAAAACTATACATTCATGATAAACCCCCTTTTAGATATCCTAATTATATATATTTTTGTCAAATTCCTTTTCTTTAATTAATATTGCATCTATTGATAATATTTTAGCGATTAAAAATACAGACTGTTCCAGTACCACCGAAACACTTATTACAGGAAATGCACTTTGCTGGAGCAGTATCTTTTTTCCAGCGATTAATTAAATCACTTTCACAAATAAGCGGTCTGGAAAGAGAAATATACTCAACAGCAGTATTATTCAAAATTTTTGTCATGTCCCCAACGTCCCGGTTTCCACCAACCAATATGATCGGCGTTTTGATTTTCTGTGCAATTTCTGCAGCATATTTTTCGTAGTAGGATTTTTTTTCAGGTGGAATTTTACGGGCAAAGCCCTCATTTGGGCGTGATGAAAGGCTTCCGCCGCTGATTTCAATTGCGTTTATTCCCATTTCTTCTAATTTACGACATACATATTTACAATCTGAAAAAGTCATTCCCTGCTTCATAAAATCTTCGCTGTTAATTTTTATAAAAACCGGATAGCTCGAACCAACTCTATCCCGTATTGCTTGAAAAGTTTCCAATACCATTCTAAAACGATTTTCCCGATTGCCGGCATATTGATCTGTTCTGCGGTTATAATAAGGTGTTAAAAATTTACTTAACAAATAGCCATGTGCCGCATGTATCTGGATGCCATCGAACCCTGCTTCCTTAGCCCTATACGCTGCATCAGCAAAGGATTTTTGCACAAAGACGATTTCCTCCCTTGTCATTTCCTTCGGTGTATTTTTATAAGCTAGGTCTGCCACTGAACTTGGTCCCCACACTGCCTTGCCACTATTTACGTTAACTGAAGTTTGTGAACCGATACAGGCAAGTTGCATGATAATATTGACATTGTATTGGTGAGCCATCTCAGTCAAAACTTGATATTCATCGATAAATGTATCATCATAGATCCCTGACTGTCCTGGATAAACATTCTCCAAATCACTTACAAAAGTCATTCCCGTGATAATTGTGCCTACTCCCCCTTTTGCCAAATTTTCATAAATTTTGTACAGTTTTTTTGTCATATGTCCATTTTTATCAGCAAATCCATCGTAAGTTGCTGAACGAATAAATCTGTTCTTCAGTCTCATACCCGCTAATTCTGTTTTGTCAAATAAAGATTTCATTTGATTTCACTCCTTTTAAAATATTCTTATATATGAACCTCACACAAAACCAGCTCTCTGCAAAACCTTCGATGATATCTAATTTATTTCTGCTTATGTACTGATGCATTGTTTAGACGTCTTACCATCTTGTTAGATTTACATCATAATTTTTTAAAGAGTGTATTATGAGAAGATAACATTTTATTTTACCAATATCAACTTTAACAATTATCACAGAAAAACAATTTATAGAAGAAACTTCATACTCTCAACCCCCAAAATCAATAAGATCAAATTTGCCTATACACTGCAATTATTTAATGCAGAGATAATTTCTTGCTTTGTTGCAATAGATTGTTCTTCGTCCAACCTGTTTAGTAAAACCTGTTTTGCTTTTTTCCCTCCTATATGACCTATTGCCCACGCAACATGTATTCTCACCAGTTCATCTTCATCTTCATTGTCCAATATTTTTGCCAATTCTGGAATCATCCCTGAATCACCGGTATTGCCTATGGCAACAGCTGCATTTCTTTTGAAATACTTATAATCTTCTATATAGTTGTACATAATTGGATAAACATTTTTTCTGTAAAAATCATCTGTGATATGCAGAAGATCAATAAGTGTAAAGTTTCTCGATATTTTTTCAAGAAATTGATCTTTTGGAAATTGAGACTTTAGCTTTTTTCTATTTCTGGGACATGCTTCTTGACACAAATCACAGCCATGCACACGTGTTCCCATTTTTTCTCGTATTCCTTCGGGAATTACAGTAGGGATATTATTTTTTTCCTGCCTCATCCAGGCATTAAATCCCAAACATTTATATGGATTTAGTTTAAAAGGCTCATATATAGCAGCTGTAGGACATGCAGCCATACACGCCCTGCAATTTTGAGGACACTGGCAATTCATTGTAGGTTGATCATAATCCAGCTTCTGATCAATTACAATTGTATAGATTATAATAAAAGAACCAACCCCATTAACATAAGCAAAATTATTTTTCCCAAAAGTTGTAACCCCGGCTTTTGCAGATGCCCACCGAGCTGGAACATTTATATTTGTATTGACTTTACATCCCTTTGAAACTAAAAATTTTTCCATGAGTTTAACTCTAGCACCGTTAATACTATTCTCTAAAGGATGATATGATCTCGATAGATAAGCCCGTCCAATTTTTTCCGTCAAAGTTTTCGGAAAGTCTTTCTGAAAATAATCCCATGCAAGGACTATTATAGATTTTGCCTCAGGCATAAATACTTTGGGAATAGCACCTTTCATTGGACCTTGTGGTTGCCTAATCAAAAAATCATAGGTTTCATTTCTTGATTTCAATATTTCCACATAGTCAGCTACTGCATCTATTGAAATGCACCCAACTCCACAATACCCCAAATCTAACGCATAATTCTTGATTTCCTCAGTAAATGACATATAAATTCCCCCTCTATAATCGTGTATATACACGATTTGATTAAAAATTTTCATATATCTATTAATCACAGTTCTTCTATTTTTTCTAGAAATTTTATGAGCAATTTTAAATTTTTGGAACCTAGTTTTAATTCAACAGCTTTTTGAGCTTTCTCCCATAAAGGAATACTTATCTCTAAAGCTTGTATACCTTGTGGCGTGACCTGAATTTGACGATTTCTGGATCCTTCGGGGGAAATGTCTTCAACATAATTTTTTTGGAAAAGCGGCCTGATAGTACGTACTAATGTAGTCCTTTCCAGTCCAACGTATTCAGCTAGTTCACTTGTACTGCATACACCCAATCTTTTAAGATTCCTCAATAGGCAAAATTGATTTACTGTAAGTCCACTAGGCTTCATAATATTATCATAGTATTCAGTAATTGCATTTGAAGCTCTTCTTAAATTTATACAATTGCATTTGCTTTTCACACGTTTTATTTTTTCTCTCATGATATATCTCCATTTATTACTAAAAATAGTGTATGTACACTATTTTGATAGTAACATGATCACTTAATATTGTCAAAGATCTTTAGCTAAAAAATAATATTTTATTACTATAATAAACGTATATCATCAGCCTATACTACTTTTGCCTTTACAGAACAATGCAATGAATTCTGCATTGGTTATTTTATTTTCATATATAACTGCATCAATTGCATTTGAGATACTGCAATCATCTCTTAAACAAATTTCTTCCGCTTTTTTTAAAAACTCTGATTTCGTCATCATATTCACCTCCTGAAATTTATTAATATTTATAATAATTGCTATATTTATTTTTAATTAGTTTTGCATGTATTTAAACCTGATTCAAATATACTCTAATTTTTTGTGCTGAATTACTTTTAGACATTGTACAAATATAACTAGGAGTATCTCCAAGATTTGTGATTTAATAAGATAAAAGTTACTATCTGCATCTGTTTCAGTTTGCACATAATACATACATTAGTAAAAGTATAGCATTGTAATTATATGCTTTCAATGCTATAATTGTATGTAATACAATTACAGGAGGCTCTACTATGCCAATAAATTCTTTTGAAAATTATCCAATGTCATGGAAACCCAATAAAACTCAACTTAAAACACCAATATACCTTTCCATTGCAAATCTGCTGGAATATGATATTGTAAACGGATACCTCGCCCCAAACACAAAATTGCCACCTCAGCGAGAGCTGGCGGATTATCTGGATATTAACCTCAGCACCATAACAAGGGCATTTAAAATATGTGAGCTAAAAGGATTAATTTATGGTACAACCGGAAGAGGGACTTTTGTTTCACCAAATGCAGGTTCGATAATTTCAATATCAGACTGCAGAACAGAAAAAAGCTACATAGAAATGGGGATTATAAAACCCTTCGACCAAAACAATTCACTTGTTGTAAATACAGCAAAGAGCGTTTTATCAAAGGGATATGCAGAAAAATTATTAGACTACACTTATCCGCTGGGTACCCCCTATCACAAAAGCGCTGCTAAAAAATGGCTTAAAAAATATAACATAGATGCAGACATTGAGAATATTGCAATTACATCAGGTGCTCAAAATGCCCTTGCAGTTATCTTGATTTCTCTTTTTCATTCAGGAGATAAAATTGCAGTTGACGTATACACATACCCTAATTTTATTGAACTGGCAAATATGCTTGATATTCAATTGATTCCAATAAAGGGAGACAATGTAGGAATGAAACCTGAAGAACTGGATGCACAATGCAAGCTGAACAACATACAAGGTATATATCTCATGCCTTCTTGTAGCAACCCTACCGGAACTTTAATGAACATGGAACGCAAACAGGAACTTGCAGAAATCATAAAAAAAAATAACCTTCTCTTAATAGAAGATGACATTTATTATTTCCTCAATCCTGAAAATTATATTTCCATTACTTCTTTTGTACCCGAACAATCCATTTATATCAACAGTATTTCCAAGTCCCTGTGTTCTGGAATACGAGTAGCTTTTATAGTATACCCCGGAAAATATTCTGAAAATATAACGCGTGGAATATACAATATAAATTTAAAGACTTCTGCATTAAATGTAGAAATTATCGCTGAAATGATCAATACCGGTATAGCAGACCAAATAGTTGAAGATAAAATATCTGCTTCAAAAGAACGGAATCAAATCTATAAAAGGTATTTCAAAATAGAAAATTCAAACGAAAACCCTGTGAGTTTATTCCGCTGGCTTCCACTAAAACAGAAGTTTAATGCAAATCAATTTGAAAAAGATGCCCTGGAACAGGGGATTCATATTTATCATTCAGATCGTTTCTTAGTTGGAAATTATAAGGAAAAACAATTTTTACGTGTAGTATTATCATCTGCCAATAATTCTGATGAATTGGGAAAAGGTTTAGCTATATTAAAAAATATCCTGTCGGGAAAAACTGATAAAACAAATATAAATTCACTGATAATATAGGAAATTTTGAAAAATACACTTCGCTGCGTCAGTCTCCATTTTCAAAAATTCTTCAAAATCATTAAATGAGGTTTGATATAACATGTCCTTCATGTATGAATAAGCTATCGAAGGCCCGCATGCAAGTTTTTTCGCTAATTTCATAGTTGCTTCCTCTAGTTTATCCACTGTTGTAACTTGATAAACTATATCTAATTCTTTTGCTTCTTGTGTAGTCACAATTCTCAATTCTGAAGCTTTATTAACCCTATAGGATCTAACCTACAATCATATTAATAAGCGTCTGAATATGGATCTGCATTGTATCCAAACAATCTACCGGTGTTCTAACCCCTTTAAACAATAAAGGCAATTCAGTACAACCTAAAACAATTGCCTGTATTCCATTTTCGTCTTTCATTCTCTGCACAATTTTCAGAAATGACGATAAAGTTTCTTCCTTGACAATACCTAATTCTAACTCTTGTGAAATTTTTTGATTAACAAATCTCTTTTCTTCATCATTTGGTATTACTACTTCTATATTATTATTTTCGAATGGCTTTTTAAAAAATTCTCCATCCATAGTAAAGATTGTCCCCAGTAATCCTACTTTAGATATATTGCGTCGCTTTGTCTCATCACAGGTGGCCTGAATAATACTTATGATGGGAATAGATGAACGCTCCTGCAACTCGTCAAAAACAATATGTGGTGTATTACCAGTTAAAGCTATAAAATCCACTCCGCTGGCTTTCAAATTATTGATTGCACTCATTAAATAATTGACGAGTGCTTCATATTCTTTTCTGTCACACATACCAAGAACATCAAAAACATTCAAGCTCTCAATAGTTAAATTAGGGAAAAAATTTCCCCCAACCTTGCTTTGAACTCCATATACAATATCATGATAATATGGGATTGTTGATTCTGGCCCTATTCCGCCAATTAAACCTAGTTTTTTCATGTCTATGCCCCCTCCATAAATTCCCAACTTAACAAATATAATTTAGTTTTCCCAATAAATTTGTCCATAAATAACAATCTTGATTATGCTCTGTATAATTCCACTGTCACATTCTTGAACCAAATAAGTTATATTTTGGAGTTTTATACCATGTTTCAGTGCGGCGAAGGCGGAACCAATAGTTGTATGCCCTGCAAAAGGCAGCTCGTGATGAGGTGTAAAAATTCTCAACCGAGAATTCCCAGTCATAAATTCAAAATACATTAGAAATTAATATCTGCAGTGGAATATAAAGCTGCTTTGCCGCTCATTTTTACTCTTTCTCCCTGATATTCACAATATAATATGCCGCCTCTCGGTGAAGCCTGGTAGGCAACTAGGTTATTCTTTCCCGACCTTTTAGCCCAGAACGGAATAATATGGCAGTGTCCTGAACCGCATACCGGATCTTCTGGTACATTGCATTTTGGTGCAAATGATCTGGATACACAATCGAACTCTTTACCTTTGGCTGTAACATGTAAAAGTAGTCCATCCAGTGTATTTACCTTCTCCTGATTCGGATTTAGATTTCTGACTTCTTCTTCAGATTCAAGAACGCAGAGCAGATCCCTACCCATATATGCTTCTAGAGGTCTGACCCCTATGGCTTCAGTCATCGCTTCAGTTACGTCTACTTTTTTTAAATCATATGATGGAAAGTCCATTTTAAGAAGATCACCTTTTTTTACAA
Source organism: uncultured Clostridium sp. (assembly GCA_903789665.1). GTDB lineage: Bacteria > Bacillota > Clostridia > Clostridiales > Clostridiaceae > Clostridium_B > Clostridium_B lapidicellarium. The sequence continues at coordinate 25,362 of CAIFEX010000028.1, read as the reverse complement.
CTAATAAAAGTCCGCTGAGTGTCTGAAAATGAACTTCTGTTACTTCAGGCTCAATAAACCTGGTTATAATGTATGCTGTTGCAAGAGTAGCATGTCCGCATAAGTCAATTTCGCCGCCGGGAGTGAACCACCTTAATTTATAATCTGATCCTTCTTTTACTGCAAAAGCTGTCTCCGACAGACAATTTTCTCTTGTTATCTTCATCATAATTTCATCAGGAAGCCATTTATTCATAACACATACTGCTGCAGGGTTTCCCCCAAATACCTTGTCTGAAAAAGCATCTACTATATATTGTCTCATTTTAATTTCCTCCTTTAATCTTCTAAATAGGCAATTGCCTCAACTTCGCATAAAACACCAAGTGGGAGTTGTTTTACTGCAACACAAGTTCTGTCCGGCTTTTCAGTGAAATACTTTGCATACACTGCATTAAATGCACTGAAATAAGACATATCTGCAAGAAAGCAAGTTGTCTTAATTACTTTTGTAAAATCTGTTCCAGCTGCTTTGAATAGCTCACCTAAGTTTTTTATGGCCTGTTCCGCTTGTGCTTTAATGTCTCCTTCAACTACGGAACCATCTTCAGGCCTCATTCCTCCCTGTCTCCATTTTTGTCTTTATCAATAAAACTTTTCTGCATATAATACATACATTAGTAAAATTATAGCATTGAAATTATATGCTTTCAATGCTATAATTGTATGTAATACAATTACTGGTTATTTTTTATAAAATCCATAAGAATTTGTTCATATAAGTATACTGAGTCTATAATCACAAATTCATCATCACCATGCCAGTTCTTCCCTATAGGTCCAAATTCTACAGAAGGTACATTATATTTTGAATAAAACCTAGTATCTGCAGAACCATGCTGGCCAAATATCTCAGATTTACCATTAGTTATCCTGCTAATTGATTTCTTCAATTTTTTTACATTCATATCATCAATCTTGGTTTTTACAGCATCTCCTCTAGAATGAACATTTACTTCAACACCAGCAGACTCTTTAATTTGTCTTATTATTTCTTTAGGATCTTGCTCCGGCAGAAATCTTATATCGAGATACATTTTACAATAGTCAGGTACCTTATTATAAACATCTCCACCTTCAATTTTAGATAAATTAACGGATGGACAACTATAAAATTCAGATTTTTCTTTAGTAAAAGGTAAACTTGTAATTGTTTTATAAGCTTCATAGGCTTTAACTATGGCATTATCTCCCTGCCAGGGTCTGCTGCCGTGAGCGGATTTTCCGATAAACTCTAAATAAATCTGCAATATACCTTTTGCTTGTATACCTATTTCTAATTGAGTAGGCTCTCCACAAATCACAAAATCTCCCACAAAACCATTATCAGCTAGATATTTCGAACAATTAAAGCCTCCAGTTTCCTCATCTGTAACTAATTGAAGCTGAACTTGGCAGGTCAAGCTTTTATTCTTGAGCTTTAGTATTGTACTAAGCATAGCTGCAGCCCCAGATTTCATGTCAGCACTACCTCTTCCATAGAGCCTTCCACCTTCAATATAGGGCATAAACTGCTTATTTTTTCCAAGGACAACATCCAGATGTCCATTTAATATTATTCTCTTATGCCCATTTCCAATAGTGCATATTAAAATTTTAAATCCATCATTCTCAATTATTTCAGTCTTTAATCCACTTGATGATAATATGTTATTGCAAAAATTTACGGCATCATTTGCTCCCTCTAAATTTGAACTATCAATTTTAATAAGTTCCTTTGTAATTTCTATACAATCCATTTATAAAACCTCCCAGCAATATTTATTTTAACTCGTATTTAATAAGGCCTGTACTGGAATATTGTATTACATACAATTATTCGATTGACTGCATACATTTTCATATATACAATAAGCCTTAAAAAGTACAGAATAGTCTAACATGTTATTTTTCTATAAACACAAATATTTTAAATATAGTATTCTTTTGCTGTTAACATTTACTCAAATGATATCAATATAAAACAATAAAATTTTAAGGGGGATTAAAAATGACTTCAAGACTGATGCCAAAAATTTACCACGATTCAATTATGACAGATGAAACACAACAAATCAGAATGGAAGTTAGAGATTTTGTTAACAAAGAGGTGTTGCCTGTCGCTCATGAAATTGGAAAAGAATTTATGCGTTAATTTTATTAATAGAATATGCCTGTGAGTATCTTCAAGGTTATATAAATTTATAGTATTAAATCATAAATAAATCTTGGAGATACCGCTATTTCTGTAAAAGCAGCGGCCAGAGACACCACATTCAGTTGGCAATATTATCTAATATGGATTTAAATCAGCTCTTCAGGAACAAATTTGGAGGAAATTTTCTTTATAAGTAGGTAGTCAATTATCATCAGAATTCCGCCTCCTGCAAGCATTATAGCTTTGTTTAGCAAAAGTACCCCTGTCATCTGGCCCACCAGTAAAATAATTACCGGGATGAGAAGAAAGCCGCTCACCTGCTGTGCTTCCTGAAAAGTTTCCGATTTTGCAGATACCATGACAGTAAATGTCAATGACAATAAATTGACTGCAGGTGTAATCCAGAATATGATTATGAGCCATTTTACATCCGGGAAAATAAGTTTTCCAAAATAGATGAAGCCGCCTACATCAAATATTATGCCAAAAACTACAAATGAAATAAAGGTAATTATGTAAGATGGCACAAAGACACCTAAAATCTTGGCCCTTAGCAGCTGTTCCATTGATATTGGAGTATAAAGCAGGGATTCCATGGTCTTGTGTTCTTTTTCTCCCACAAAACTGCTGGCTCCGATAACTCCTGAACACATTATCGGAATTATAAGGAAATATGACGAAAACATAAAATTCAGCGATACCATTATCAAAAGCTGAGCAGGGGTATATGCACTATATTCCGAAGGCAGCTTTTTCAAAAGAGGAGCCATTTTTGTGAAAGTACTTGAATCACTTCCAATAAAATTTGCACCGATAAGTACTGCAAAAGGTATGATTACAATCAGGACAACGGGCACAATAGTCATGGGAATAAAAACACGCTTTGAACTTGTTATTTCATTTATATCTTTGCATATCAATGCTTTTTCGCTCTTATTTATCATTTTTCCAGTCACCTCAAATTATATATTTAAAGTACAGCTGTTCCAAGGACCATTTTTTCTGTATTGCCTCATAGATTTCCCCACCGTTTGCTAGTACATTTTTTATTAGAGTATTTGCATCTTCATCTCCTGAAATAGACTTAATGTATATGCCATTGCCTTCATAAACAAACCCGGATTTTCTTGAAATATTTTTTCCCCTTATTTTCAATTGAAGAGCTGCATTTTTTCTTGAAGCAAGTTCCTCAAATGTGCCCAGTCCAAGGACATGCCCATTATTTATAAAACCATACAGCGTACAAATATCTTCAGCATATTTTAACTGATGGGTGCAGAGAAATATTGTAACCTTGTTTTCTTCGGCAAGTTCTTTTATGAGCTTCGTAACATTGAGTGCATTTTCCGGATCAAGACCGGAAGTGGGTTCGTCAAGGAACAAAATCTCAGGATTGTGAACCAGTGCTACAGCCAGTGAAACTCTCTTTCTCATTCCTGTACTGAAAGATTTCACTTTCTTATCCCCTACATCTGACAGCTCCAGCCTCTTTAATATAAAGTCCACCCGTTTGTCAAGCAGTTTTTCATCCATCTCATGCATTTTTCCGAAGAATATAAGATTCTGCCTGGCAGTAAGATTTTCGTAACAGGAGGCGCTTTCGGTCATAACTCCGCACAACCTATGGATTTCAATATTATTTTCTCCCACAGGCATCCCCAAAATCTCAGCATGCCCCGATGTTGCAGAAAGAACCCCGTTTAAAATTCTGACTGTAGTGGTCTTCCCTGATCCATTCGGACCGAGAAAACCGAATATTTCACCTTTGGGTATGCTCAAACTCACATTGTTTAAAACATTGACTTTTCCGTCATAGGACTTTTTAAGATCTTCTATATTTACAGCATTCATTTGTCTGTCTCACCCAATTTCTCTTTCAATTTTTCAATAAGCAAATTGTACCGTTTATCCCCTTTCAAGGATGCAAATGCAGGATTTTCAGCAGCTGTATCAACAAAATTTTTCTTGACCGTTGTCTCGTCTACAGGAATATTCGTTCCAATGCAGTTATTATCCTCAAACCATTCAGCCACCCGGTTAAAATATTCATTTCCTTTGAAGCTCAATGGAAACTGAACTTTGCAGGCAGTATCCACATATCGCTCCAAGGCATCTACAGCCTCTTCCTTTTTTTGTTCCGACAAATACCCCTGGGCTGCAGTGATATGAATTCTAAAAACATCATTTGTCAAAATATCCTTGAGCTTAAAAGAATCGATAATCTGAAGTCCCTGAAAATATATCTTCTCGAATAAAACCGGCTTATCCATATTAAGAGAAAGATAATTGTTTAAAAGTGTCAGTGTGTTTATTACATTGTTGAAAAGAAGTATCTGATTCACAAGCTTTGCCTGGTCAGTCTTCCCCTGCATCCTATATGCATTGACAAGTATGACGTCATCCCCGCTGTATGGAGCTAGCTCGCCGCCCAGCAGTCGGATAACTTCTTCACTGTTTCCCAATGCCATCTCTGCAATTGCTTCCTTGGTATTTGCATCTTTTATGTCAGAAATGCTGCCTGATTCTTCTTTTACTCTCATGCACAGCATTATACACCGCTGAAAAATCTGCTTTTTTACTGCCATATTTTTTGCCAGGATGGAATAATTCAATAGAAGTTGAATCATGGAAAGCAGGAAGGGAAAACAGGAATAATACTTTTTTATCAGTTTGCCGCACTTATCCAACACTTCATCAAAAGACTTAACGGTAAATTCATGCGAGAGTTTATTGTAGATTTTTTTTATGTCTTTCTTTGTAAGCTGTGGAGAATATCCCAGCAATTCATCTACTGAAATGTTAAAATAAGATGCAAGCTCAGGAAGAAGTAAAATATCTGGGTAGCACAGTCCGGATTCCCACTTGGAGACAGATGCTTTGGAAACTCCAATATAATCCGCCAGCTGCTCCTGCGTTATTCCCTTCTTTTTTCTCATCTGAACAATACATTTTCCTATATTCAGCACTTTCATATAACCACCCCCAATAAATAGTTTACGTGTTCGTATCTTTGCTGTAAATGGATTTGCAGTTGACTTTAGTAGAAAAAGTTAACCTCAGGGAAACTTAATTCCATTCGAAACACTCTTTTATTCTCAGGTATGAAGACAGTACTCCCAGTATCAAAATTATGTACAATAAAAAATTTACCGTGCAGGAAAATCTGCTGTAACATATTATGCCTGGAACGATAAAAAACATAGCTGATACAATTCTTCCCAGTTTATCAAAAATAAAAGGATGCGCCGATACTTCGTCACATTTTCTTATAAAATTTGATGTATATAAAAATTCTATAAATTTCAAGCAGACAAATACCAAAAACCGCAAAGGCATTATCCGTAAAATTACCAAAGTCACATAAGATGAAACTATAAAAAATAGATCTGCAAAAATATCCAATTTAGCACCCATTCTTGAAGTACAATTGGATTTTCTCGCAATATAGCCATCAATAAGATCCGACAAACATATTAAAAAAAATATAATTGCAATGCTGAGAATTTTTTCCTGTCCATACCTAAATTGCTTCAAAACATTTGATACGAATAAAGCAGACATGATTATTCTCGATGCCGTAATGATGTTTGGTATAAATTTGAGTATTCTTTGCACTTTGAGCTAACCCCTCCATTTTATTCTCTCATATTTTCAACTATCTGAATTTCAACTCCATCTGGATCTTCTATAAAGAAAAACCTAACTTTCGGTGAGGGTGAAACAGGTCCTTTCTTTATGGCAACAGCCTTATCCAGTGATTTCACTTCAAATCCAATAGAAATTCCCCTGCTTTGAATTTTTGAATTATTATTTTCACTGCATATCAATTCAATTTTAGGACCGTATTTTTCTCCAACCATGGCAATATTTACTCCCGGATTAGGGCTAAATCTCCTGAAAATTTTGATTCCCAGCAGTCCGTTGTAAAATTTCAAAGATTCCTCCATATTTTTTACATTTAATGTTATCCAGCAAAAATCCATATTATCTCCTCCTTAAAAATATCGCATAACGCCAGAATAACTTGTATATAGAAAAATGTCAAGCGTCAGATCAAATCCAGGTTGTTTCTCAATTTCACATATATTATAAAGGAATTATCCCCGTTTTCCGCCCATACCTCTCCTCTATGCAGCTTTACAATATTTTCGACTATGGCAAGCCCAAGGCCTGAATTATTTTCATGGGAATTTCTCGACTTATCACCCATATAGAATCTTTCAAATATCTTTTTCATTTGCCCATTTGACAGATTCTGAGCAGGTTCATTTTCAAAACTCACTTCTGTATTCTCTTCATCTGAAGTTATATAAATGTATACACAGCTGTTTTTTTTACTGTACTTTATGGCATTGGATAATATATTCTGAAAAACTCTGCTCATAAGGTAGGGATCAACATCTAATTTCAGCTCCGCCATATTGTATTTTTTCACAAGTTCAATTTCCGATTTATCCGCCAGAATGGACATCTCCCCTATGATCTGTTCTATGATCTCAACAATATTTACATTGTGTATTTCAGGTTTCACTTCACCGCTTTCCAATTTTGAATACTGAAACAGGTTGTCTATCAAAAGCTTGAGTTTTTCTGCCCTCTCCAGAGATTTTTCACTGTAAATTTTTTTGTCTTTTGCAGAAGTGCTTTTGTCATCTAACAGATACAGATAGCCAATCAGAGAAGTGAGAGGCGTCCTCAAATCATGTGACATGTTAGTTATCAGTTCATTTTTAAACCTTTGAAGAGATTTTTCACGATCAATCATATTTTTCAGATTAAAGGACATCTCATTTATTTTTTCTGCCAGAATTCCCAGTTCATCACTGCCTCTTTTCTCAAGTTTGCAGTCCAAATTTTCCTGGGAAATTTTTACTATGCCTCTGCAGATATATTTTATATACCCAACTTTTCTATAAGACCAGAAATAAATAATTCCAAGTGAGATCACAATTGGAAATGCTATTACAAATATGTGTTTGAATATTTTATGGTAGTTTCCTGGAACTTTCCACGTAACAAGTACGTATTTATTTCCTGATATATTCAAATCATATAATTCACGTACTGTTTTTCCAGTATGGGAGTTCAAATCCATATAACTGTCTTTTACCCCATTTGATCTAAGAACTACATTGCCCTTCAGATCAGCAACTGCTATATTTACATTATTCAATTTTGCAAGATCGTCTATATAATAATTATTTTGAGGATCAGTGGACTTAACATATCTTACAACCTGCACATAAGTATCATTTGATGCATTGATAAAATTCTGGGTGTTACTTTTATCAGAAATTATGATTTGGACAGAAACAGTTATTCCAATTACAAGCACTATAAAACTGAACATGTTGATCATAATAAGTTCCCTTGATATGCTTTTAGGAAAAAATTCCTTTATTTTACTTATCAATTCTATAACCTACTCCCCAGACCACTTTTATATATTTGGGTTTTCCCGGATTTATCTCTATTTTTTCTCTTATATTCCTTATGTGAACTGCCACCGTATTCTTGGAATTGTAAAAAGGTTCACTCCACACATTTTCATATATAGTTTCCGTACTGAGTACTCTTCCCCTGTTTTCAGCAAGCACCTTCAAAATAGAAAACTCAATTGGAGTAAGCTCAACTGAATTTTCTCCGACAAACACCTCATGCGATTCAGTATCTATTGTAAGGTCATCTATAACAATTTTATTTTTCTCCCGGAGTTTGCCGCTATTGAAATCCGAATATCTCCTGATTTGAGATCTTACCCTGGCCACCAGTTCCAGCGGGTTGAAGGGTTTGGTAACATAATCGTCAGCACCTATATCAAGACCCAGTATCTTGCTGCTTGGATCATCTTTCGCAGAAAGCATTATTATGGGTATTTTTTTCTCTTTTCTAATTTCAAGACAGGTATGCAGTCCATCCAGCCCCGGCATCATTATATCCAATATTATCAAATCCACATCCTGTTTTTTCAGCTTTTCTATTGCCGATCTTCCGTCACAGGCAGTAATTACTTCAAATTTGTCATTCTGCAGATAAATTTTTATTATATCCAGAATGTCCTCGTCATCGTCTACTACCAGCACACTATGTCCCTTCATACAAATGTCCCCCTTGATTTTATTATAACATGTTCTATAATTTTACGTTTTTTACAGATCTGACAAAATTGGTTCTTTCCATAAAACAGGAGAAAAAGTAAACCAATGTAAATGTACAGGGAAATGAATAGCGGGGCTGACCTTCGGAAACAAAATACACAACGGCAAACATGTAAAAGCAAATAAGATTGTATATTAAGTATCGATCCACAGGCTTCTTATTAAAAAATTTTTTAATCACTATTACGCTGTATACAGCAATCATGATCAGTGCAGGAATAAACACCAGATATCTTGCAGCATAGGCATAAAATGAAAATATGAATTTGAAAACGGGGTTTATGTTTGCACCGTTGAAACTGTAGTCTATTTCACTAAAACCAATATAGGTAATAAAAAGTCGTTTGAACCCGAGCTGAACAAATTTTGCAGGATGTGACCCTATCCATTTTCGTGCCGCACTGGAAAGCATCCTGTTTTTCTCCGTGGCATTTGCATTTATATACTCGGTCTTTTTTACAATGGAATCGTGCACATTTCTGGCATCCATCCACATGCCGTATTTATTTTGGGAATTATTATTTACATAAAGTACTATTCCACTATTATTGGATATAAATGTGAACTGTCCTAAAAGCTTGGTATTTCTATACAGCCACGGTGATATGGCTATGGCACTTATTATAAATACGGTGATTGAATGTTTCAATACCACCCAAAACTTCATTTTGAGACACAATTCAACCATAAAGATCAGAAATGGAAAAACTATGAAAAATGGTTTCACCATGGCACCTGCAGCTGTCAATATGCCAATCAGGATATACTTGTATCTGACATCATAAAAGTACAGGAATGTCATTAGAAGCAGTATGGTAGTAAACAGTATTTCCACCGCCAGAACACTATTGTAAAATATATTGCTGGGGAAGGCAACAAATAAGCCGTATATGAATCTACGCTTCTTTTCAGCAAGGTCTGCTTTTTTCAGTATTTTATAAAAAAGTATGTAGTTTATAAATGTAAGTGTTAAATTAAAGATTTTTGCTGATACCAAACTGCTGCCAAAAATTTTATATACAAACCCCAGCACAATAGGATATCCCACAGAAGTATAGGTATCACCCCAGGGCCCTCCAAGTGCTATCTGTCTTGCCAGTCCATCATAATAGGCAAAATCTGAAAATGGCTGTGTGTTTACAAAAATCACCCAGAGTACGCTAATTAAAATTCCAAGAAAGGCAGCTTTTCTGTAATATTTTTCCATAATAATCCTCCTCTTGATTTTCATCTCAAGTTCTATTTTAAAAAATTTTTTTAAAGAATTAACTATAAAACATATGAAGATTTTATAAAGATTACAAGACCATACTGCTATTATATATTATATATTATATTTATAAATTGCATTATTAATATTTCTTAATAAATATGCAATACAATTATAACGTACAAGTGATATAGTAAAATTGTTAGTATCCAAAAATCATTATTATCAGGAGGAATTTCTGGATGGAAAGACTTACAAAGCACTTATATATAATATCCTTCGACGGACTTTCTACTTTAGATTTTGACTATATTTCTTCCCTGCCTAATTTTAAAAGATTTCTCTCCCGGGCTTCTTACTGTAAAAATGTATATAGTGTTTATCCCTCTTTGACCTATCCAGCCCACACCAGTATTGTGACAGGAAAATACCCTAAAAATCACGGAATAGTGAACAATACCCTGCTGCAGCCAAACAGAAAATCACCGGATTGGTACTGGAGTAGAAAATATATAAAGGGAAGTACTATATATGATCTGGCAATAGATCGGGGAATGACAGTGGCAGCTCTCCTTTGGCCGGTTACAGCAAATTCCAGAATACAATACAATATGCCGGAGGTCTTTGCCAATAGATCCTGGCAGAATCAAGCCACCGTATCCATGTTAAACGGGAGCCCCCTATTTCAATTTCAGCTGAATCGAAAATTCGGTTTTATAAGAAATGGTATAAAAGAACCTGAATTAGATGATTTTACCCATCAGTCATTTTTATACACTATAAAAAATAAAAAAACCGACATAGTATTTGTCCACTACTCTGATCTTGACTCCATGCGGCACTGCAGCGGATTTTATTCCAAAGAGGCAAAAGATGCACTCCTAAGGCATGATAAAAGGCTCGGCGAAATAATAGATGTTCTAAAGGAAAATGATATAAAAGACAGTACAGTAATAATTTTAGGTGATCACAGCAGTATGGACGAGGACAAGATTATAGACTTGAATGTACTGCTGAAAAACAAAGGATACATTGACGTAGATAAAAAAGGAAAAATAAAAAGCTACCAGGCAATAGCAAAAAATTGTGACGGATGTGCCTATATTTATTTAAAAAATAGAGATGATAAATTATTGGCAGATGAAGTCTATTCCCTAATATATAATTTCAACAGAAAAATTCAATGCATTGAAAAAATATACAGGAAAGATGCTGTAATAAGGTTGGGAGCCGATCCCAACTGTACCTTCATGCTTGAAGCAAAAAAAGGATTTTATTTTCTGGACGATATAGATCAGGACATCATAAGACACATAAAACCAGGGGAAGAAGACAGATTTCACAATATTACAAGGGCCACCCACGGATATTTGCCCTATAGGAAAAATTATACAACAGTTTTTATGGCGAGGGGTAAGGGAATAAAAAATGGAGCAGTTATAGACAGCATGAACCTTGTTGATGAAGGACCAACTATAGCAAAATTACTGGGAATCGAGCTAAAAGACGCTGACGGAAAAATTATAAACGAGATATTGGAATAAAGAAAAAGCGTACCAGAATTTATACAAGCTGGTACGCTTCATTTTATTATATATTATATATATGAGGGCTTTTCATATGGCATTATGAAGTTTCGAATCAGTTAATTCTTTCAGTACGCCGGAATTATGTGCTATCTCCTGAATAGAGGCAGAAATTTCTTCAAAAGCTGCCGCCTGACTTTCAAAAGATTTATTGGATTCCTTTATTTTGCTGTTGATGAGTTGAACAGATTTAGTTATGTTATCCAGTATTTCTCTTATGCGCTTTGTAGATTCAGAGCTCCTGTTGGATAACTTCCTTATTTCCTGTGCGACTACATTAAAGCCCCGTCCCTCTTCGCCTGCCCTGGCGGCTTCTATGGCGGCATTTAGTCCCAGAAGATTTGTTTGACTTGATACTTCATCTATGATTTTTATGATTTCATTGGTGCCTTTCATGTTTTCATCCGTCTTGGACAGTTCAGAAATCACATTATTATTATTTTCCGTTTCAGATTGGACACTGGCGGTGCACTCTTCTATAGCAGCCGATATACTTTCAAGTGATTCAGAAAGTTCCTTGGTTAGATCTCCAATTTTCTTATTCATTTCAAAATTCTTTGCCAGCAGGAAAGTTCCGACAATCTCATTATTTTTGTTTTTTATTGGGATCACATATACCATAAATGGTATCCCCTCACCTTTTTCATTCATGTATTTTATCAGAGATTTACCCTCCTTGACTACCTGGGCGGCATATTCCGGAAGGGGATCACCTTCATGTAATTTCACCGGCAGTTTATCATTTTCCTTGAACTTCAAGATCTTTTCCGTGTCAGTAAGGGCAACAGACACTTGTTCATCAAAAAAATCCGGCAAATAATCCAATGTGGCCTTAGCAAACTCTACATATTTTTCATCCAAATTAAACATCTCCTACTTATAAAATAATTATTACATACTCATACCGCATACAATCGAAATATACAACCATATATTAGATTCTTCATAATTATATTATCGGCAAAGTTCCGGATAACATAACCTTTTAACGTACATAGGAACCTTTTTCTTTATGAATGGCGTCCCTGAGCCAAGTTGGATGCATCGGCAAAAGGTTTTTAGGCAGATGGCTGAGATCAAAATAATTCACATCCAGTGTCTCTTCACCTCTTTTAATTAACTTTCCCCCTACAGTTTCACATTCAAAACAAGTTGTAATAAAGTGATCTATCTTACCGTCAGGATAAGAGAAAACCTGTGAAATCGGATCGGAATAAATTCCAATCAAACGGTTTATCTTTACTTTTAAACCGGTTTCTTCCCTGATTTCCCTGACAATTGCCTCTTCTACCGTTTCTCCGGGTTCCACATGACCTGAAGGAATTCCCCACAATCCATTATCCACACGTCTCATAAGAAGTACTTTTCTTGATTTATCAAATATGACGCCTGCAACACCTGCCTTGACACCATCATTCGGCCATGGAAAGTGAGGCAAAATCCACTTCCGTACTGTTACATCATCGTCAAACAGTCCTTTTAAATTCGGAATAGCAGCATCTGGATTACGGAAATCTCTGGCTGAAGGGAATTTATTCGCTTTCCCTTCAGATATTAAGACAGCTGATATTCCCGTCTGATGGGCTCCTAAAATATCACTAAAATAGTTGTCCCCTATCATTATTGTTTTGGAGGATGCCTTTAAATCTTCAAGAGCTTTTCTAAACATATATGGATAGGGTTTTCCTATAATTATAGGTTTCTTTTCCGACGCCGTCCAAACAGCCTTCACAATTGCCCCGGCTGCTGGAAGCAGACCCTTTTTACCTGGAAAATTTCTATCGATATTTGTCCCAATAAATTTTGCACCGTTATCAATCAATTGTACTGCCTTTTTAATATCCCCAAAACACAGTGAATCGTCCCACCCAACTACAACCGCCTCTGCGTTAATTATACTGTCAATTTCAATACCTGCCTGTTTGCATTCCCATTTTAAATTCTCATCTCCAAGGATAAATGCAGTTTTTATATTCTCCCTTTCTAGATACTGGGCCGTCACCTGGCCCGCAGTAATTATCTCTTCAATATGTGCCTCTATCCCAATTTTTTTCAGACGTTCTACCATTTTTTTCTGCGTCGTGCAGGGATTGTTTGTCAAAAATCTAATTGTCTTTCCCATTTCACGAAGGATCTTAAGGGATTCCACTGCTCCCGGAAGAGGACTACCCTCTATGTAAATGACCCCATCCAAATCAAATAAAAACACATCAAATTTATCAGCTATCACGGTAACTCCTCCTTCAAAATTTATTCTCATCCATTGAGTCTTATATCCATCATTAAATTTATTATAGCATAATCCCGCAGTATCATATTCATTCAAAAAAATTTACAATATGGCAATATTATTAACACGGTTTTGTAATATGCCAGCGAGAAACTATAAATAGTAAATAAATTTGATATAAATATAAAGGGAGGGAAAACCATCTAATGAAGAATATTTTAAAAAGGCTGCAGATCCTGCTGCTGGCATTATTTATGATATTGGGAAGTGTACCCGGTCCTGTAATTGCAAAAGAACAATTCAACAATGGTATTACAATCCATTCGATTCAGGACTACCAGCAACGCGGTGCTGTAAATACCGCGAATCTTCCATCCAATACTGAAAAATCCGGTAATTGGGCAGGATATATATCTGTACCTATGTCTAAAGGCAGCAGCTATACAAGTATTTCCGGAAGTTGGACAGTACCTGGAATTTCAAGCAGCAGGCAAAGTGCTTCAGCTGCACAGTGGATAGGTCTTGGAGGGGTAAATTCTGAAGATCTTCTCCAGATTGGAACTATAGAGGAAATAAAAAATGGACAACCTACTGCAGAAGTTTTCTGGGAAAAGCTTCCGTATGCTGCTCAAAATATACTGAGCATTCCCATGGGATCAGTCATTAATGTAAGTATATCCAAAGTTTCAGATTCCACATGGAATTTAACATTTACTGCAGCTGAACCCGATGGTAAGGTAGAAACTAAGACCATATCCACAGAACTCGATTCTTCCTATGAACAGGGAATTGGTACATCGGCAGAATGGATAAGCGAAGATCCTTCTAACCAGTACAACCAGCTGCTTCCATTGGCAAATACCGATACGGTAAAATATCAATCGGCCAAAGTCAATGAAAACTCTTTGAAAAATTCCAGCAACAACGTCCATCCTGTTGCCATGATATCAGGCAGTGGAAACATCGCGATCTATCCTTCTGAAATTGGCACAGACGGCGAATCATTTACCACAACTACCAATTCAAGCTATAACAATAACGCTCAAAATTTCAGACGCAGATCTATTGATTTTCCAAGGCATATTTCTAGACACCCAGGTGGTTATCCTAATTTCAGACAACCATCGTCAGCAGTTGGCTATTAATATTCTGTGACATATATCTTGATTTCACATGTAATTTATGTTATATTAAAGTCAATAAAAGAAAATAAAATTGTTTGTGGAGGAACCAATATGGTTGAGAAGGTTGAACCTGACTCTTTGAACTTGATGTAGTTAACACTACCGTAAGGAATCAAATGCTTAATATGTATATTCAGGGAGTGTTTGCATGCAAACACTCCTTTTTTTAAAAAATCAAATATTATGTTATAGGGGAGCCTGTATCAATGGGCTGAGAATAAGATGTTATCTTTTACCCTCATAACCTGATTTGGATAATGCCAACGTAGGGATAATTTATGCCGTCTTAAAACATGTAAAGTTTTAATTACCCTACGAGAAGCATTTTGCTTCTCATTTTTTATATATTAAATTAAAAGGAGAATGATAAAAAATGAATTATACAACTCAAATGGATGCAGCTAAAAAAGGTATAGCCACCAAGGAAATACAAACTGTAGCCAAGAAAGAAAAGATGGATGTGAGTGATCTCATGTATCGCATGTCCAGGGGCAGAGTTGTCATCCCTGCCAACAAAAACCACAAAAAATTAAGTGCAGAAGGTGTGGGAAAAGGACTGAAGACGAAAATAAATGTCAACCTCGGCATTTCAAAAGACTGCTCCAATGTAAACCTGGAACTTGACAAAGTAAAAAAAGCAATAGACATGAAGGCCGAAGCCATCATGGATCTCAGCTGCTTTGGAAAGACAAGAGAATTCAGGAGTAAATTAATAGCCATGTCCCCTGCCATGATAGGTACTGTCCCGATTTATGATGCAGTTGGTTTTTATGACAAAGAATTGAAAGACATAACTGCTGAAGAACTCCTTAACGTAATAGAAACCCATGCAAAAGACGGCGTTGATTTTATGACTATCCATGCTGGAATAAACAGAGAAACTGCACAAGTATTCAAGAGAAATCCAAGACTTATGAATTTTGTATCGAGAGGGGGAAGTTTACTCTATGCCTGGATGAATTTGAACAACAGAGAGAACCCCTTTTATGAATACTTTGACAGAGTTCTTGACATATGTGAGAAATACGATGTGACCATAAGTTTGGGAGATGCATGCAGATCCGGATGTATAAAAGATTCTACGGATCCAAGCCAGGTAAAGGAGCTAATGACTTTAAGCGAACTTGCAAAAAGAGCCTGGAAAAGAAATGTACAGGTAATGATAGAAGGTCCGGGTCATATGGCATTAAACGAAATAGAAGCCAACATGGAGCTTGAAAAAAAGCTGTGTCATGATGCCCCCTTTTATGTACTCGGTCCAATAGTGACGGACATAGCTCCTGGATACGATCACATTACAAGTGCCATAGGTGGTGCCATTGCGGCGGCTCACGGGGCGGATTTCCTGTGTTATGTAACCCCTGCTGAACACTTGAGGCTTCCCGACCTTCAAGATATGAAAGACGGAATCATAGCTGCAAAAATAGCTGCACATGCCGCAGATATTGCAAATGGAATCAAAGGTGCAAGAGACTGGGACAATGAAATGGCTCAAGCCAGGAGAAAGCTTGATTGGGACAAGATATTTGCTGTTTCAATAGATCCTGAAAAAGCCAAAAAATATAGGGAAAGTTCAATGCCAGAAGATAAAAAAACCTGCACCATGTGCGGTAAAATGTGTGCCGTAAGAAATATGAACAAAGTCATGGAAGGTAAAAACATAAATATACTTCGGGATGACGACTAAAAACTGCTTTTGGAAAGAAGGTGGAAAAATGTTTGTAAACGGAGAAAAGATGGATCTTGCTTCAGGTATGACTGTATCTCAATTACTTGATAAATTAAACATAAATGCGGAAACAGTAGCAGTTGAAGTGGATTTGGAACTGGTAGACAAAGAGCAGTATAAATCCAAAAAGCTCTCAAGCAGCTCCAAGGTGGAAATTATACGCTATGTTGGAGGTGGTTAAATATTTTATATGTTACATTGTCATACAAACAGATCAAATAAAAGGAGATTTTAATTTATGGATGAACTTACAATAGCAAATAAAAAGATAAAAAGCAGATTTTTTATTGGAACTGGTAAATTTACTTCAAACAAAATAGTGCCTGACATCATAAAAAGCTCCAGTGCACAGATTATAACTGTAGCGCTGAGACGTGTAGATATCCATGCTACGGACCCGGATGACAATATATTGAATTTCATAGATAAAAGCTGCATACTCGTGGCAAATACATCCGGTGCAAGAAATGCAGAGGAAGCCATAAGGCTGGCACATTTGGCCAAAGCAATCGGCTGCGGCAACTGGGTTAAAATAGAAGTTATTCCGGACAGCAAATATCTTCTTCCCGACAATTATGAAACTTTAAAGGCTACTGAAGCTCTTGTAAAAGAAGGATTCGTTGTGCTTCCCTACATAAGCCCAGATTTAATGGATGCAAGGAGATTGGTAGATGCCGGCGCTGCTGCAGTGATGCCGCTTGGTGCTCCCATAGGCACAAACAGAGGACTTAAAACCAAAGAACTCTTGAAAATTATAATTGATGAAATAGATATTCCCATTGTAATAGATGCAGGTATAGGCAAACCTTCCCACGCTGCAGAAGCCATGGAAATGGGTGCAGATGCGGTACTTGCAAATACGGCCCTTGCAACAGCAGGAGATCCAGTACTTATGGCTGATGCATTCAAACTTGCAATACAGGCAGGGAGAAAAGCTTTTCTTTCAAGACCCGGTGCCGAAAAAGAAACCGCCAGTGCCTCATCCCCACTTACAGGGTTTTTAAGATAAAATAGGAGATGTTTAAAATGACTTTTTATGATGTAGTACAAAAATTCAAAGACTTTGATTACCAGGACTTCTTTGAAAAAGTGACAGATAGGCAGATTGAAAAAATAATTGACAAAGAAAAACTGGATAAATGGGACTTTCTGGCCCTTCTCTCCCCTACTGCCGAAAAGCATATGGAAGAAATGGCACAGAAATCCCACAGGCTTTCACTTAAATACTTTGGGAAAAATGTGGTCATGTACACTCCGATGTACGTTGCCAACTACTGTTCAAACAAATGTGCTTATTGTGGATATAATTGTACAAATAAAATAAACAGAAAAGTGCTTACTCTCGATGAAGTTGACACAGAATCAAAAGCTGTACACGATATGGGATTCAGACATGTAATAATTTTAACGGGGGAATCCAGAAAATATTCGCCTGTCTCCTATATAAGAGATTGTGTAAAAATAATGAACAAGTATTTCAGTTCGATATGTCTCGAAATATATTCACTCAAAGAGGAAGAATACGAAGAACTTGTCAAAGCTGGTGCAGACAGTCTGACCATGTACCAGGAGACTTACAACCAGGAGGTATATTCAAAGGTTCATCTTGGAGGTCCAAAGAAAAACTACAGATATAGGCTTGAAACTCCAGAAAGAGCCTGTGAAGCAGGTATATATTCAGTAGGACTGGGTCCGCTGTACGGCCTCTATGACTGGAGACAGGAAGCTTTCTTTGGCGGACTGCACGGTGCATATATCCAGAAAAAATTCCCCGGAGTTGATGTAAACTTTTCGGTTCCGAGAATAAGACCCCATGCCGGCTCCTTCAACGATCTGCATGAAATAAACGATAAAAATATGGTTCAGATACTTCTTGCACTCAAACTATTTATTCCAAGATCAGGTACCAACATAACTACAAGGGAATCCAGAGAGACAAGAGACAATCTCATACCTCTCGGGGTAACAAAAATGTCTGCGGGCGTGACTACGGAAGTTGGAGGCCACACGCTAAAGAATCCAGGTGAAATGCAATTCGACAACTCCGATAAAAGAAGTCTGGAAGAAGTAAAACAGGCCATAATCAAAAAGGGATATTTCCCTGTAATGAAGGATTGGGAGCCTTTGGCACTGTGAAACAAAATTTATTTTTAGTGACAAATAGAAAGCTCGTAAAAAATAAAAACATGCTGGATATAATAAGAGAATCCGTACTTGCAGGCGCAGATGCCGTAATCCTGAGGGAAAAAGATTTGAATTCCGATAAAATAATCCCAATTGCTGAAAATATTAAAAAGATAACAGAACCCCAAAATGTACCTCTTATAATAAACAGCAATATGGAAGCTGCCTTGAAGATAAATGCCGAAGGATTTCATACAAGCTATTTAAATTATATGAACGGACATTTCAAGTTTAACGGTATTTTGGGAGTATCTGTCCACAGCACTTTGGAGGCAGTAAAAGCACAGGAAAAAGGTGCAGACTACCTCCTTGCAGGGCATATTTTCAAAACAGATTGTAAAAAAGGGTTAAAACCCAGAGGAATTGCATTTTTAAAGGATATACTGGATGAAGTTTCAATTCCGGTTATAGCAATAGGCGGTATAAATGAAACAAATATAGACGAAGTCCTAAAAACTGGTGTTTGTGGTGCTGCCGTAATGTCCTTTGTAATGTGTTCGAACAATCCCTATCTTACAACCTGTAATTTAAAAAAGCATTTTGGAAAAATCAATAATTGAATTTTCCTCATTTATTATAGAAAAGGCTTGGTAATGTTGAATTGCCGGGCCTTTTCTATATACAATGTTTTTTATCTATTTTGGTAGGTTTAAGTTTACATTTTATTTTAATTTACATAATATTTATAATGTTTACTGATCTAAATAAATTATAGAAGTTCTACACTGTTCACCTCTTATGTAGAACTTTTTCACAAATATTTATAAAAAGTGTTAAAATAATGTTGAAAATATATAATTTAGAAATATTTTTATAAGTATTTATTATTATTTGGGAGGATTATATATGAAATTATCGTGGAAGGGAAAATTTAAATCTGAAAACTTATTGAAAAGTGACATACCAAAAAATGCAGCTTATTTTTATGATATAAAGTTTATATGGGAATCCTACATTGCTATCGTTCCAATTCTTTTATTGGGAGTATTTCTTCTATTTATAAAATCCAAATTTATTACACACGGACTTATATTTACGTATTTGGGAAGGACTTTGGAAATTATATTAGGATTCTCTTCCATAATAATTCACGAATTTCTTCATGCCATTGCCTATCCGTCAGAAGCTGAAGTGGAAATGTTTTATTCCTATGCCGGGCTGGGTGTAATGTCAACTTACCCAGTTCCAAAATGGAGGTATATATTTATAGGTTTCTTTCCATCATTTGTACTGGGAGTTATACCATTCATCCTTTGGTTATTCATCCCTTTAACTCACCCTACATTAAATACCATAGTATTTATATTTGCATGGTGCAGCCTGGGTATGTCAACTGCTGACTACGATACTATATTTCACGCACTGAAGGAAGTGCCGGAAGGGGCAGTCATACAAGGTGACGGGACGGATGCTTACTGGTATATTCCAAATTAATTATTTTCGATACTTTCTGTTTCTGAATATTAAATAAATTTGCTCATTTAGTATTTCCATTTTATAGCATAATCCTGATGATATGTTTAAATTCTTCTTGGTGTATCACATATATTTTGAGAATAAAGCATAAAAATTTTATCTTCTTAAACTAGAAATGTAAATATTATAAATAATATGGAAGAGATTATTATGGATATGATACTATACGGTAAGATTGTCTTGACATGCTTCATTAAGGGAACTTCAGCTATTGTAGATGATAGTATTGCAGTTTCACCAAGAGGTGAAGCATTGTCACCTAGAGAACCGCTAGTAAGTACGGCTCCGATAACTAATGGCAAACTGGAATTGGTGGTCATTGCAAGAAGTATAGCTATCGGCATTAATAATGCCCATGTTCCCCAGGCAGAACCCATAAAATAGGATGCTGCACACCCTATTAAAAATATCATAACTGGTATTAGTACAATTGGTATTTGCGGTCCAATTGTATTGATAATAAATTTTGTGAATCCTAAATCTTTTATTATACTTGATAATCCCCAACTTAAAATCAAAACTATTATAGGAGGCATCATTTCATTTCCACCTATTAAAAAGTGACTTTCTATTTCATCCATGGGAATTTTTTGAATTAGATAAAATATCGTTGTAACAACAAGTGAGACTGCACCTGATATTAAAATAGATTTCTCAAATTCTGCATTCATTACAGCCCCTAAAAATCCCTGTCCTTTGCCTTTTCCAGTATACCAAAAGAAAAAAAATGTAGTTAAAATAAGTATTATTAATGGAAAAATTAAATTAAGTGGCCTTGGTGGAGCTTTTTCTTCAAATTCACACTGTTCATGTGCTTCATGATCGTGTACATTTTTTTGACTAGTTTCTTTTGAATCATTAATTCTATCAACCATTTTATCAAATTTCATGTTAAAAAATATTATACCTATGCTTATGAGTATTATAATAATAGCATAGAAATTATATGGTATGCTCCTAATATATAAATTATAAGCTGATTGATTAACTCCTACTTTACTCAAGGATGAATTAATGACCCCTACTATATAGCCTACGTAGGTAGTTCCAAATGGAATTAAAATAATTAATAGGCAGGAGGTTATATTCACTATTACAGCTAATTTATCCCTGCTGCCTTTCGTTTTCTCTATCAGTACCTTGCCGATAGTTCCTGAAGAGATGGCATGAAAACAACAATCAATAAAAGTGAAAATAGATACCAGCCATACACTTCCCAAAGCTCCTTTTTCAGTTTTTACATATTTGCTTGCAATCTCTGAAAATCCTTTTATTCCGCCGGATAATTTCATAATTTCTCCAAAAGCTCCAAATATGAATAAAAACATTATTATATATATGCTCTCTTCACCTGCTGCCGATTTAACAAGATGTTCAACAGCTATAATGCACCCATTAATTATATTTCCATTTGCTAAAAATATACCCCCGGCTAAAATACCCACAACAAGTGCAGATATAATTTCTTTTGTAATCATCGCTAATATAATAACTACAATTGGTATAAATAAAGAAATTAATCCTTGACTCATATTTTCTCCTTTTCTTTAATATTATTATTATACTTATTATTTTCATGCAACACTCTTATTACTTTTAACTACACAGTGAAACATTATACTAATATATTTAAATTAGGGAGAAAAAATGCGCTTGTCTTCCTGGATTCAGTCTTCCTGTAAAAAGAACAAATAGCAAATAACTAAAACCTTCCAAAACAATACCTGAAGCTAGCATATAAATATTTTTTTGAACACTTATGCATATTCCTATGGTTATTTACGTTTCATGTTTTTAATAATTAACTTTGTCCCATCATCAACCCTGTAAGATTCCGCTATTTTCTGAAGTGATTTATTATATGTAAAATCATCTAAAGAATTATTCTTTAAATATAGCATTGTGCTTTGGGGAAATTTTATATAACAAATTGACACAGCCCAGGCAACTGCCATTTTTACATAATAGTCATCTTTCTTTACCTTATCCAAAATATCAAGCACAGGATTTATATAAACTTCATCTATATAGAAATCCAGCAGAACCACTACTCCAAAACGAATATAAAATTCTTTATCTGATTTCAAATAGGGCTGTATAAAATTCCAAACTCTTTCTTTATTTAACTTTATGAATTTAAGTCCATTACAAAAGCTGTCACAAATACCCCAGCCGTCAATCTTAGGAATAAACTCACCAATAAGCCGAAGTCTTTCCTCTACATCTACCTTTACACACCCTATCACTATCCCCTGAAGCATTATTTCCTCATAGTAGTCACTTTCAGCTGTTTTGAGATATTCTCTCCAATCTCCTTTTGCTATTTCCTTTGCAAGTTTTCTCAAGAGAGGCATTCTAACTCCAATTATACTGGAATCAGTGGGAGATATCTTAGTATTGAATTCCTTGTATTTTTCATCTGACAGTTCAAAAATTTTTTCCCGTATTTTTTGATTCAATTTCATTCTCCTTACCTTACAAAATACTACCCAAAAAAGTCATTATATTTAATATCTATACCACTAGCTGAATCAATTTTTATACCAAAATGGCCACTTGCTTTTTTTCCAGCAATTCTAATTATATATTTTCCCTGTTTGGAAGTTGTGAAATTTAAAGATGTTTTGTTATTATAGCTAGTTTTACTAATAATATTATAATTCGGGTCTAATATCACAACAATAAATTTACCATTATTAATTTTTGTATCATCGGTTATAGTTATCTTATTGTTTTTCGGAGAAGTAAATTCCATCAATGACCATCTTCCATCAAATTTGCCAAAATCAAAACTTTTTCCAGAATCAGCTTCCATATCATTTGTATGGCTGAAGAAACTTCTATCACCATCTGATGTACTCGTTAAATAACTATTAGAAAATTCACCATAAGAAATACCTTTATTTAAAAATATACCTACTCCCGCAATCATTACAACTATCACCAGCAAAGAAATTATCAACTTGTCTCTTTTTCTCATATTCTTACCTCTTTCTTAATAATTAAATATCAAAATATACCATATAACCCAGCATATTCTTATATTCATAACCAATTATACTGCATTTACTGATCAATCGTCCATTATACTTTAGATATTATCTTTATTTTGTTATCCTATGTGTGGTATAATAAATGCTTCAATTAGTGCAGCCAAAATAAGCAAAGGAAATGCAAACAATTCAATTATGGTATGAGGTAAAATGCCTAAAAAAATCTCAGGAATTGTTATTTTGCCCTGCAAATCCGGTGTCAACGGTAAGTAAAAAATGAAACCTGTAACAGCTACGGTTAATGCAATAGGCAAGTAGTAAATAAATGGAATAGGTACAAGAGATAAAATAAACATTTGCAGTGGAACTTTGACTCCATTATTGATTACATATTGAAGAAATTTTTCTAATTGTGTTTTACTGGTTCCTATGCCTTTATTGTCCGCCCAGTTAATAAACTTAAAGATATCCGGCTGGATAAGTGAGGATACGACAAAAGCAATTATAATGATTCCTAATGTGACAATTGAAAATCTGATTATTAATTTTCCAGACTCTTTTAGCATAAAATAAGCCTCCCATTTTTTATGATTTTTTTATTTTTAATTCTCGCATGAGGCTTAAATTACCTCTATAGTCAATTTTACTCTCTTTTATCAGTTCTGTTATTCTCCAGAAAATAAAGATATCAGATACATAATTTTTAGCTTTGCCTATGACTTCCCCTACTGTTCTCGCACTACATATAAAATTTCTATATGTATAACGAAGGATCATGTCGTCAAAATAATCCACTTGAACACTTTTAACTTCATTGCCTTCACAAATACGCAGAATTAAGTTTTCTCTCTTCAGTTTCTCCCACAGTGCCATTAAACTGGAGCACTTGCTAAAGCCCATTAAATCCTTTACTCCTGTAAATTCACTCAACCTTTCAGGAATAACTTCTCCCACTGCTCTTGGTGTAAATTCATTTCTTTTTCCGATATTATAAGTAATATCTGATACATTTATGGTATACAAATTATGAATTCTGTCTTTAATCGTAGATAGAATATACAACATTCTACAAATTTCCTTTACATTGTTGCTATACCATATATAAATATCTTCATCTTTAATTTTCGTCAGATCCTCAGCAAGTTTTTTATAATGCTCCTGGATCTCCCCAAAAATTATGCTATTTTCTTCAATATATATTTTTTTATGTCAATTAATTCTTTCTTTTAATTCAATGAGTTCATCTATAGGACCATTGGATAGATCGTCAAAAAATCCTATTACTTTTTTACCCTCCAGCAGCCCTGTTCTAACTGCATGTCTCATACCCGCCCAGGCACTGTCAGAACAGCATATATGTATTACCCCTTTTGCCACTTAATAAACCTCCTCTAGTGTCAATTACAACAAATTAATTTTATTTCACCATTTAAATCAACTTTGCTATAATTACTATTAGATTTGAAGCAGATACTAATATAAATTGTGCTAATATGCTACCTACAATCAATCCAGCAACAATAAAGATTATACAGCGATTAAATTCTAATTCTGTGCACTCCCCTTTTATCACATCATCAGTCATCATAGATAAATAAGGATCAATAAATATAACCATAAATATTGTTGAAACACTGTTAACTACAGATGCCAGCGTGCTACAAGTAGTTCTCAAATTTGGACTCAGGCACCCAGCATACAGTGATGATAAAACACTTACGCTGGATATAGAAAATGCAATAACATTTAATAAAATCACCTTTTTCGGGGTCTTCCTAAAGTTTCTCAATTCAGATAAATTTTCTCTTTTAGGAATTGAAATGCTATTTCTAAATTGCTCAATTCCCGATTTGGAAAATGCATGAATCATCAACTTAGGTAAGGATCTATAAGCACTAAATGATGTAACTAATTTGTCAAACACTTTTATAAAAGTTGGCATTAAAACTGCTCCAGCTATGGTAGCTAAAGTAATAGAAAAAATTATCCATCTGAAAATATAAAGCAAGTTACCAGAATTGCCGGTGTTTATACCATTTTCAATAGTTTTTGCTAATAATGGAGCTTGAATAGTATTGGCCGTTCTTTGTATGAGCACAAAAACATTGAATACAGCAAAAGATACTGCAATTCTGCCGGTTCTTATTCCCACAATTCTAGTAGAATATGCTAGCGTTCCTATTAAATAGATAATAAAGGTTAGCATAAAAAACTAAATATATCTGAATTGTCATTTTTCTTACCACCTTACAACTTTATTGGTTTATGTTTAGTACATTTCGTATATACTATATTGCTTCTAAAACAATTGATAAATAAATTATAAATAGCATAAGGAACATAATTCTCAGTATAATTTTATCTTAGTGTAAAATTACTGTAAGGAAAGTCTCTTATGGATAATATTATACAGGATTTTTGTGAAAATAGCATTAA
>CAIFEX010000027.1 GCA_903789665.1 uncultured Clostridium sp. | reverse complement strand
CCGTGCTGTATAAAATGGCAGTTAAAATAATAAATATATATCCCTTTTTCACTTTCCTAATCCCTCCCAAAATATATATTGGTGTTAACGTTTTAACTCAGTTTAACCTAAAAATTTTTCTATAACCCTTGTCTACTTGTCAATGCATAAAAATATAGAAATTGAATCCGCACTACATCTCTAGATATTATGCTATGTGCAGCACGGAATCCAATTAGTTTAATGAGGAATTAAAGTTATGAGTATACCTCCTGCTATTGCAGTTCCAAACACACCTGCCAAATTAGGTCCCATAGCATGCATTACAAGGAAATTGTATTTGTTTTCCTGAAGTGCTACGCTGTGTGAAACCCTGGCTGCAATTGGAACCGAAGCTATACCTGCCGATCCAATAAGCGGATTTATCCTTCCATGAGATAACCTGCATAAAATCTTTCCTCCCCAGATACCTCCTGCTGTACCTGTCATGAAAGCCACAAGTCCAAGTACTATGATTTCAAGCGTCTTTACTGTAAGGAAAGTATTTGCTGACATAGTTGAACCTATTGACAACGCAAGTAATATAGTGATTACATCCATAAATGCACCACCGGCAGTTTTAGCAAGTCTATCTACAACTCCCGATTCCTTAAGAAGATTACCAAACATCAGCATTGTTACAAGTGGTGCTATAGGTGGAAGCAGCAAATCAATTATCGTCGTTATCAGTATAGAGAAACATATTTTTTCTCTCTTTGTCACTACCCTTACCTGTTTCATCATTATATTTCTTTCATCATGAGTGGTAAGCCATTTCATAATTGGAGGCTGTATAAGCGGCATAAGAGCCATGTAAGAATAAGCCGCCACAGAAATCTGTGCCATCAAATGGGGAGCCAATGTCTGTGTAACATATATGGCCATAGGACCGTCTGCTCCACCTATTATCCCTATGGCACCTGCTTCAGCCAATGTAAAGTGAAGTATTTTGGCACCTATAAGTGCTATAAATATTCCCACATGGGCAAAGGCACCAAGTATCATGATTCCGGGATTTGCAATCATCGGTCCAAAATCTGTCATGGCACCCACACCAAGAAATATAAGCGGTGGATAAATCACTTTAGAAACTCCCAAATAGAATATACTAAAAAGTCCATTAGGTTTCATAAGCTGATTTCCAGGTATATTTGCCACTATGCACGCAAAACCTATTGGCAACAGTAAAAAAGGCTCGTATTTTTTAACTATTGCCAGGTAAATCATAACCATACCTATTATAATAAGAAATACGTTTCCTGCTGTCAGATGTATTAATGATGTAGCTTCAAGCATCGAATGCAGGGCATTAAGTATTATCATGTTTTTCCCTCCCATGAGATTTTAAGTGAAATTTATTAACTAATGGGAGTAATTTCAAAATCAAACCTATAACATATAGGAAAAAAAGCAGCAGTATCATATCAACTATGGAGATAATAACTGCACCTGAAACAGAATCTGATATCATTTTTTTACCTCCCTATTTCAAATTCAAACTATCATAAGACTGTGTATGTTGTTTTGTAAATAACCGGTGCTATTTTAATACTGCTAGAGTGTCTCCTGTATTTACCGAAGCCCCTTTAGTAACTGATATCTTTGCCACAGTTCCACCTTTTGAAGCTCTTATTTCATTTTGCATTTTCATGGCTTCCAATATAAAGAGGACATCATCTTTTTTAACTGTATCTCCTTCTTTTATCTTTATGTCCAGCACTGTCCCGGGCATAGGACTTGCAACTGTTTCTCCTCCGCCACTTGCTGCTGGAGCTTGTTTCTTTACAGGTTCAGCCTTCTTAGGTGCTGGTGCTACTTTTGGTTTAGGTGCCGGCGCTGCTTTTGCTTTTGGTTCAGACGCCGCTGTTGTTGAAGTTTCCATTACTTCATCTACTTCAACTTCGTATGATTTTCCATTTACAGTAATATTAAACTTTCTCATAATTCATTCTCCTTACAAATTAATGCCTTCATTTATTCTCCACGTCTTCTTGTTACGATTTAGTGGTTTCATCTGCTCTCGACGTCCTGCAGTAGTCCATGGTGAAACAACCGGTACTACTCTTTTTACATTTCTTATAAATACGTGGGAAGTGGAAGTTCCCATAGCTGCCGCCACTGCAGCCGTTATAACAGCTATCAGTTCTCCCTCTTCTTCACCACTTACATTTTCATTTGCTACATTTTGTTTCTTCACGCTAGTTGCATTACTAACTTCCGTATTGTTGTCCTTCGACGGCTTGTAATGAGGGGGCGTAAACTTAAACAACAATAGCATTAAAATAACTGCAACTATTAAAATCAATAAATCAGACATAAAAAACCTCCTCTTATACCCTTTTTTTATACAGGTATATTGCCGTGTTTCTTTGGAGGGCAGCTCTCCCTTTTATCCTTTAACATCTCAAAAGCCGCTGCCAATCTTTGTCTGGACTCTGATGGTACTATTACATCGTCCACATATCCCCTCTTTGCTGCCATATACGGATTAGCAAAATCGTCTTTATATTCTTTTACCCTGGTACGTCTTTCGGATTCCGGATCAGATGCGGCCCTAATCTGTTTCTTAAATACAATATTTGCCGCCCCATCAGGTCCCATTACAGCTATTTCTGCTGATGGCCAAGCATATACTATATCTGCTCCCAGATCCTTACTGCACATTGCCAAATAAGAACCTCCGTAAGCTTTTCTTACAATCATAGTTACTTTTGGAACGGTAGCTTCAGAATATGCATACAGCATTTTAGCTCCATGTCTTATTATTCCTCCATGTTCCTGATTCTTGCCAGGTAAAAATCCCGGTACATCCACTATATTCAAAATTGGAATATTGAAGGCATCACAGGTCCTTATAAATCTCGCAGCCTTATCTGAAGCATTTATATCAAGGCACCCTGCAAGCATCTTAGGCTGATTGGCTATTATGCCTATACTCCTTCCGTTCATCCTTCCAAAACCTATTATAATGTTCTGGGCATATCTTTCCTGCACTTCAAAGAAACTGTCCTTATCTATTACCTTGTTTATTATATCTTTCATATCATAAGGCTTATTTGGATTGTCAGGGATTATAGTGTCAAGTTCAGGAATTGCCCTGTTTACATCATCATTTACTTGAACTTCCGGTGGATTTTCCATATTGTTTGATGGTAAATAGGACAATAATTTCTTCACCTGATCAAATGAAGTCTTTTCATCTGCAGCTTCAAAATGTGCAACTCCCGATTTCGTGTTGTGAGCTGCTGCCCCGCCTAAATCCTCTACAGTTACGTCCTCTCCTGTAACTGTTTTTAAAACTTTAGGCCCTGTTATAAACATCTGACTTGTTTTATCCACCATGAATATGAAATCTGTAAGTGCCGGCGAATAAACTGCACCTCCTGCACAAGGTCCCATTATCATAGAAATCTGAGGTATCACTCCGGATGCCTTTGTATTCCTGTAGAATATATTTCCATAACCCGAAAGGGCATCTACACCTTCTTGGATTCTAGCTCCACCAGAATCATTTATACCAATTACAGGTGCTCCTGCCTTCATAGCTAAATCCATTACGTTGCACATTTTTTTAGCATGCATTTCTCCAAGAGCTCCACCTGTTGAGGTAAAATCCTGGGCATATACATAGACAAGCCTTCCATTAATTGTTCCATATCCGGTTACTACACCTTCATCTGGTATCTCAACTTTTTCCATGCCAAAATTGG
Organism: uncultured Clostridium sp.; assembly: GCA_903789665.1. Lineage (GTDB taxonomy): Bacteria > Bacillota > Clostridia > Clostridiales > Clostridiaceae > Clostridium_B > Clostridium_B lapidicellarium. The sequence goes on along the minus strand of CAIFEX010000027.1, from coordinate 37,009 downwards.
TGCATCTATGGCTTACAAATACTCCAATTTCAACAAAACTTCCCTTATCCAGAAGGTAGTCTATTCTCTCTCTGGCAAACATCTTTCCCTTTTTGTGCTGTTTGTCGATTCTAGCCTGACCTCCACCCTTTTCAATTTTCTTCTTGTCCTCTATAAGTTTGTCAATCTTGCTCATATTCCTCTCTCCTTAATAAACAAAATTATTATTTCTGGCAGAGTTCCAGCAGCACGCCATGTGTGGTCTTTGGATGTACAAAAGCAATCTGTGCACCGCCCGCACCAGGTCTTGGTTTTTCATCTATGAGCCTCATACCCTGTTTTTTAAGTTCTTCCAATGCTGCCGCAACATCATCCACTCTAACTGCAATATGCTGTATTCCCTCTCTCTTTTTTGCAATGAATTTTGCTATGGGGCTGTCGTCGCTTGTAGGTTCTAGAAGCTCAAACTCACTCTCTCCAATAGGTACAAAAGCTGTTATTACTTTCTGAGATTTTACTTCCTCAGTCCCTGTGCATTTAAGTCCCAAGACACCCTCATAAAATTTCAATGACTCCTTGATGCTCTTTACAGCAATTCCAACATGATCTATCTTTTTCAAATCAATACTCATGTTATTTTTCATCTCCCATTTTAAAATTTTTATATAATGTATCGGATGCAGTGTAAGGATCAATCTTTTTATTAAACACATCCTCCACAAGTTTTTTCAACATACCCGTTTTATAATCCAGTTTTAAGGCAGATTTTACCAGATTGTTTTTCAATATAAAAATTATTTTTTCCTTCAACTTGGATTTCTTTCTCTCTTCCAATGTTCCCTCCGACACCATACTGTCATAGCATTCATCTATAGCTGAAAGCAATTTGTCAATTCCAGTATTGTCCTTTGCAGTTATGTTCAGTACGGGAGGTAGTTTCCCTCCTTTGTCGCTGAAGCTCAACATGGCCTCTATCTCTGCCGCTGTACGCTGGGCACCTTCCTTATCCGACTTGTTGACTGCAAATATATCTCCTATTTCCATTATTCCTGCTTTCATTGTCTGTATATCATCGCCAAGACCTGGAACCATTATCATAACTACAACATCAGCTACTTTAACTATATCCACTTCAGACTGCCCTACACCCACAGTTTCAATAAATATATAGTCCATGCCAAAAATATCCAGGATATTTACAGTTCCATATACTGCATCAGAAAGTCCTCCGAGGGCTCCTCTCGTACCCATGCTTCTTATAAATACCCCCGAATCGGTATTGAGATCATTCATTCTGACCCTATCTCCAAGTATTGCTCCATGTGAAAAAGGGCTCGTAGGATCAACCGCTATGATCCCCACCTTTTTGCCCTGTTTTCTGATGAGTTTTGCTATCTGATCTGTCACTGTACTTTTACCAGCTCCTGGAGGGCCAGTTATTCCTATTACTTTGGCCCTTCCAGTCAGATGGTATAGATCTTTCATAAGTTCAAGAGATCTGCTGTCTTCATTTTCCATCATGGTTATTAATTTTGCAGCGGCTCTTTTTTGACCGCTCACAACACCTCTTTTAATATCTTCAATATCCATCATACTCACCCTTTAACTTAGTTCAGCTTGACATTTTTTCTAATATAGTCGACTGTGTCAGAGGTCTTTGTTCCCGGTGTAAAGATAGCTTTTACTCCTGCTTTCTCCAATCCTGGTATATCCTCTTCAGGTATAACTCCGCCTCCTATGACAAGGACATCGCCTGCTCCTTTTTCCTTGAGCAATTTTACCACTTTAGGAAAAAGCGTATTATGTGCTCCTGATAATATACTCATTGCAACACAGTCCACGTCTTCCTGTACTGCTGCTTCTGCAATCTGATTTGGTGTCTGTCTAAGTCCTGTATATATAACTTCCATTCCGGCATCTCTAAGTGCCCTTGCTATTACTTTAGCTCCCCTGTCATGTCCGTCTAATCCAGGTTTTGCCACTAAAACTCTTATTGGTCTATCCATATCTAAAATCTCCCCTTACTTCTTAATTTATTTATATTCTCCAAATACTCCCCTAAGGACATCACATATTTCACCCAAGGTAGCATATTGTTTTACAGCGTCAATTATGAAAGGCATCAGGTTATCTCCTTTTTTAGCTGCATTTTCAAGTGAAGTAAGTTTTTCGCCTACAGCTTTTGAATCTCTTTCAGCCTTTAACTGTTTCAATTTTTCCTTTTGTTTTTCACCTACAGAAGGATCAACTTTCAGAAGTCCCTTTGGTGGTTCCTCTTTTATCTGGAATTTATTCATTCCGACAACAACCTGTTCTCCAGATTCTACTTGTTTCTGATATTCATAGGAGCTGTCTTCTATTTCTTTTTGTACATACCCTTTTTCAATTGCCTTTGCTGCTCCGCCCAGCTCATCTATCTTATTTATATATTCCATTGCCTTTTTCTCTGTCTCATCCGTCAGAGCTTCTACATAATAGGAACCTGCCAGAGGATCTATGGTATCTGGTACTTCACTTTCATAAGCTATGATCTGCTGTGTTCTAAGTGCAACTCTTACTGAATCCTGGGTAGGAAGTGCCAGTGCTTCATCTTTTGAATTTGTGTGAAGGGATTGTGTACCTCCAAGTACAGCTGAAAGCGCCTGCAGAGTAACTCTTACTATATTATTATCAGGCTGCTGTGCTGTAAGAGTGCATCCTCCTGTCTGTGTATGGAACCTCAATTTTAACGATTTAGGATTCTTAGCATGAAATCTCTCTTTCATGATCTTTGCCCATATTCTTCTTGCTGCCCTGAATTTAGCAATTTCCTGGAATAACCCATTGTTTGCATTAAAGAAGAATGACAGCCTAGGGGCAAATTTATCAACGTCAAGACCTGCTTTTATGGCCGCTTCCACGTAAGCAATTCCATCTGCAATCGTAAATGCAACTTCCTGTACGGCAGTGGAACCTGCTTCCCTTATGTGATACCCTGAAATGGATATTGTATTCCATTTTGGAAGATTCTTCGAGCAGTATTCAAATATATGTGTGATAAGTCCCATAGATGGTTGAACCGGGAATATATACGTTCCTCTTGCCACATACTCTTTCAAAATATCATTCTGAATAGTGCCCCTTAATTTTTCAGGAGCTACTCCCTGCTTTTCTGCTACAGCTATATACATAGCAAGCAATATTGAAGCCGGAGCATTTATTGTCATGGAAGTACTTACTTTATCCAGTGGTATTCCATTAAAAAGTGTTTCCATATCTTTAAGAGAATCTATGGCAACTCCAACTTTTCCAACTTCACCTTCTGCAAGTTCGTGATCGGAATCATAACCTATTTGCGTAGGCAGATCAAAAGCTACACTAAGTCCTGTCTGGCCCTGCGACAAAAGATATTTATATCTCTTGTTTGATTCCTCTGCAGTAGCAAAACCTGCATACTGCCTCATTGTCCAGAGCTTACCTCTGTACATGGTAGGCTGAACACCTCTTGTATAAGGGTATTCTCCTGGAAATGAAAGTTTTTCATTATAGTCTAAATTCTGTACATCTTCAGGTGTATAAAGTCTTTTAACTTCTATACCCGATGTGGTTTTAAAGGATTTCTTTCTCTCTGGGAATCTAGTAACTGTTTTTTTAAGAGTTCCCTCTTCCCACTCTTTTTTCTTGGCTTTTACTTCATTAACTTTTTCTTCCTTAAACATTTTCTAACCCCTTTTCTTTATTCTTCTGGACTTGATTTATCAGTTTTAAATTTCATGCTGCCAGTTTCCTGGAATCTTTCATGCCAGGATAACGCTTCCTTGAGCAAAACTGGTGTATGAATATTCTTGCCTTGACATGCTCTTTTAAAATAATCTTTAAGAAATGGTCTGTAATAAGGATGGCTGCAATTTTCTATTATGACTCTAGCCTTTTCTTTTGGAGACAACCCTCTTAAATCGGCTACACCCTGTTCTGTAACTATTACATCTACATCATGTTCCGAATGATCACAATGAGGTACCATTGGAACTATAGAGGATATTTCACCATTTTTAGCAACTGATTCCGTCGTGAATATGGATATATAGGAACTCCTCGTAAAATCTCCTGAACCGCCTATTCCGTTCATCATTCTGGAACCCATTATCTGACTTGAATTTACATTGCCATATATGTCAGCTTCTATGGCCGTATTCATAGCTATTACCCCGAGTCTTCTGATTACTTCAGGATTATTGCTTATCTCTTCAGGTCTCAATATGAGTTTCTTTCTGTACTCATCGATTTTGTCATAAAATTTTTTCTGTCCCTCTTCAGAGAAAGAAACAGATGTAGCAGAAGCCACTGAAATCTTGCCTTCATCCATCAAATTGAACACTGAATCCTGTGCAACTTCAGTATATATCTCCAAATTATTAAATCTGGATTCTTTCAACCCTGCAAGTACTGCATTTGCAACAGAGCCAACTCCTGACTGGAGCGGCAGCAAATTTTCGGGAAGTCTTCCCTGCTTAACTTCATTTTCAAGAAAATCTATTAAATTTCCAGCCATTTTTCTGCTTGTTTCACTTATTGGTGCCACTTTTCTAATATTATCTTTTATATCACTGAAAACTATACATTTTATCTTATCGGGATCGACTTCTATATAATCCGTACCTATTCGGTCTGCCACGTGAGTTATAGGTATGGGCTGTCTATAAGGCGGTTTCTCAGGGATATATATATCATGTGTCCCTATAAGCGAAGTTGGCTGAGTTTCATTTATCTCCACAATCACAATATCTGCATCTTTAACGTATGTAGGTGAATTTCCCACAGATGTAGTTGGTATTATATAACCTTCTTCAGTTATACCTACGGCTTCAACTATGGCCACGTCGATTTTACCCATAAATCCATAGTCTACCATTTGAGGTGACATGCTGAGGTGGGCGTCTACATAATCTATTTTACCTGCATTGACAGCATTTCTTACATCCTTGTGCGTCTGATATGGAAACCTTTTTTTGATTGCCCCAACTCTGGCTAGTTCTCCATCCAGCTCATCACCTACAGAGGCACCTGTGTACAAATTGATTTTAATTTTCTCGCCATTTTTTATCCTCTTTGCCAGTGCCATAGGTACCGACTTAGGATAACCTGAAAACGTAAAACCGCTGGTTCCGACAGTCATACCGTCCTTGATAAGTTCAGCAGCATCATTAGGTGTACCTATACGTTTTAGAAGCTCTTTATTTTTTATCCTATCCGTAATCATACTATCCCCTTCTCTATTAAATAATTAACATAATTATATTATTTATTAAATTTTTTAATTTATACTCTATGTCCTCCCTTCCTTTTTGATCTGGATATGTATAATAGAAAAACAAAAAACGGCCCAAGTACATTGAAGAATATACTCACGCCGTTACTTTCATTACTTTCATATAAAGGTCTTACCCTTATATCGTAATAAAATGGCTTTTTTATTTTTATTTTTTATTTACATCTTTTACTTAATATTATTTTATACCTTTCGTGGCAATTTATCAATACCGCTATAAAAGATTTTTTTGCCATTCCAAAATAATTATCTTCTATATCCGATACAATTTCCTTGATATTATTCAAATTCTTCCCTATCAATAATTCTTTAGCATATTTTTTCGCAGTATCAGTCACAAAAGAGCATTCCATGTCCTGTATTTCACCAGAATACCTGTTCACAATGATCCCTATGACAATTTCATTGTAAATTTCGGCTGCTGTTATCCCCTTCGGAAGTTTTGCATACCCAGTAATAAATACATTATCTTTTTTCAAAAAACATACCCTCCCCCCAAATATATACTGCTATAAAACTCAATTTAATGAATTTAAAGCATAACGTCTCTTCCTTTCCCCGAAGGAATCAACATATATATATTAGGCAGGCTTCCTGGCTCAGATTCATCTTACTCCTTGGTCTTCCCAGATTTATATATCCAGTGACATAATAAAGTTTCATCCTCCATACAGTAGCGTGGACTGCAGTATTTGACTTTTCCTTTTACTTATTCTTAAATAACACCTAATTTAGATATTCAATTTTAGTGGTTCTCTATATTCTCTCTATCTCAAATTTATCATTATCGTAGTCTACTCTTATTTTACAGCCTTCATAAATGTCACCTTTAATTATCTTCTTGGCAATAGATGTTTCAAGCACATTTTCCATATATCTCTTTAAAGGTCTGGCTCCATAAACCGGATCATACCCTTCTCTTGCTATAACGTCTTTAGCTCTATCGGTTATTTCTATATAGATATTCTTATCCTTTAACCTGTTTTCTATATCCTTCAAAAATATATCTATTATGGATTTAATCTCCACGGTGTTCAATGGTTTGAACATTATAATATCGTCAAGCCTGTTTAAGAATTCTGGTTTAAACTTCAATTTCATGTCATTCATCACTTTATTTTTTATATCTTCGTCTATTCCCGCAGAACTCTTGTTCTCAAGCAAATAGCTGCTCCCTATGTTGGAGGTCATGATTATAATGCAATTTTTAAAATCAACTACCTTGCCTTGATTATCCGTAAGTCTTCCATCGTCAAGTATCTGTAGAAATATATTAAAGACGTCGCTGTGTGCCTTCTCTATTTCATCAAACAATATTACACTATAAGGCTTTCTCCTGACTGCCTCTGTAAGCTGACCTCCCTCCTCATAGCCAACATATCCCGGAGGAGCTCCTATAAGTCTGGAGACGGAATACTTTTCCATATACTCCGACATGTCTATTCTAATCATATTATCCTCACTATCAAATAAAGCTCTGGCAAGAGTTTTGGCTAGTTCAGTCTTTCCCACTCCTGTAGGACCTAAAAATATAAATGAACCTATGGGACTCTTTGGATCCTTCATTCCCGATCTTGCCCTTATAACAGCATCAGAAACAGCCTTGACAGCTTCCTTTTGTCCTATGACTCTTTTTGAAAGTTCATCTTCCAGGTTAATAAGTTTTTGCCTTTCTCCCTCCACTAATCTAGACACCGGAATTCCCGTCCATTTAGATACGATCTGAGATATTTCCTGTTCCGTAACTTCTTCCTTCAACATGGCAGTCTCATTGTTTTCCTTTATTGTATTTTCTTCTTTCTCTATCTTTCTCTCCAATTTAGGTATAGTTCCATATTTCAATTCCGCAACTCTATTCAAATCATATTCTCTCTTTGCCTTTTCAATCTGACCCCTTGCTTCATCCAGCTGTTTCTTCAAATCCCTGACACCGGTTATATTTGACTTTTCCTTTTCATATTTGGCTGTAAGTTCATTGTCTTTATCCTTCAAATCATTTAGTTCTTTTTCCACTGTCCTGAGTCTTTCTACAGAAGCTTTATCTTTTTCCTTGGACAGCGCTTTCTTTTCAATTTTCAACTGAAATAATTTTCTTCTGACATCATCCATTTCAGTAGGTACGCTGTCAATCTCCGTCCTTATCATAGCACATGCCTCGTCGATCAAATCTATGGCTTTATCCGGAAGATATCTGTCAGTTATATATCTGCTGGAAAGCTTTGCCGCTGCCACTATGGCAGAATCATGAATTCTTATGCCGTGGTATATTTCAAATTTTTCTTTAAGGCCTCTCAATATAGAAATGGAATCTTCAACACTGGGTTCATCTATAACCACCGGCTGGAATCTTCTCTCAAGTGCTTTGTCCTTTTCTATATATTTTCTATATTCATCAAAAGTAGTGGCTCCTATACAGTGAAGTTCTCCCCTTGCAAGCATTGGCTTTATAATATTTCCCGCATCCATAGATCCTTCCGTCTTTCCGGCCCCAACTATATTGTGAATTTCATCTATGAAGAGTATTATTTTTCCTTCACTCTTTTCCACTTCTTTTAAAACAGCTTTTAACCTTTCCTCAAACTCACCTCTAAATTTAGCCCCGGCAATTAAGGAACCCATATCCAGGGAAAATATTACCTTGTTTTTCAGTCCTTCAGGTATATCTCCTCTTATGATCCTCTCCGCCAGTCCTTCCACTATGGCAGTTTTCCCCACTCCCGGCTCTCCTATGAGCACAGGATTATTTTTAGTTCTTCTTGAAATAATTCTAATTACCCTCCTGATATCATCATCTCTGCCTATTACAGGATCAAGCTTGTTCTTTTTAGCTTCTTCAGTCAGATTTCTTCCATATTTGGTCAAAGCATCATAAGTACCTTCTGGATCCTGACTATCAACTCTTTGATTGCCCCTGACCTGAGACAGTGCTTCCAAAAATCTGCTTTTTGTTATATTAAATTTTTGCAGTATCATATCCACATCCCGGGAATGAACTTCCATAATGCCAATCATCAGATGTTCTACACTTACATATGAATCCTTGAATTTCCTAGCCGTGCTCTCTGCCCTTACAAAAACATCTTCAAATCCCCTCGTAGCATAGAGGGAACTACTTTGTGCACTTTCTCCAAGCACTTTTGGCATTTTATCAAGGACATTCTTCGTATTATCCACAAGTGATTTCACGTCTACAGACATTTTCCCGAATATGTTCGGAATCAAACCATCTTTTTCAAATACCAATGCTGAAAACAAATGAATTACATCTATCTGCTGATGATTATATCTCACTGCTATAAGCTGTGCCTCATTTATCGATTGCTGTGCCTTTACTGTAAGCTTATTTATATCCATAATAAATATTTAGTGTAAAACTTAAATAAGTGTTTACACTTATCCTCCTCTCCAGTTTATTCTACTTTAATATTATTATATATTAATTTATTATACAAAAATTACCCACAAAATCAATATACCACTTTGCAGGTGCATAAATCATCTCAATGCATATTTTTCTTTTAAATTTATGGCAAAAGTAAAATATTTAATTGATTCTCTCACATTGTTTAACTTGTAATACATCTTCCCCATTTCCATATATCTTTCATATATCCTTCTGCTGCTTCCAAACTTAAGAAGATTGTCTAAAGAAAGATTCATACACATCTCTCCCTTTGCAAAATCTCCTTCTTTCAATAATATCAGAGCTTTGTAATAATATGCTTTCTCTATAAAAGTTATATCATTTAAATTTATAGCACAATCCAAAGCCTTATTGCATAGAGTATGTGCCTTCTTTAAAATTTTATTCTTCATCAGTATATTTACATTTACAAGCATAAAATGGTCCAATTCCCTTACATTGTCTCTTGGATATATCTCCAGTGATTTTTCTACACAATCCAGTGCACTGCCCTTCTTACCTAAATTAAATAATATTCGGGCATAATCAACCATTGCTTCAGATTTGCCTTTTAAATCGTCTCCATAAAGTTCATATACTTTTTTTTCATACCTGCCAAATTTGGTTATGTCCATTTTCAACGAAAGTATGGCAAGCATATGATAGATCCGCACATTTTCTATATCTTCCTGCATTGAATCTGAATCCATCAAATCCATAATTTTCGCTGCCAATTCATATGCTTTATCATAATACTGCATTTTGATATAACAGTTAGCTTCATAATACATAGCTTTTAAGAGGCACTCGCCATATCCCTTTTCCTGACAAATTTGAATCACCTTGTCATAATAATTCAAAGCTTGAGAAAATTCTCCGTAGACATAAAAATATCTGGCAATATCCATATAATAAATCGAACTTCCTCTATCGGAAAAACATTTCTGCAAATAATCATAATAATTTGAAATTATAAATTGCAACTTTCCAAACTGTTTTTTATCTAAATAATAATTAAAAAGCATATGCATTATGGTAAAACATAAGTCTACATAAGAGTAATCCTCCGCAAATTTCAAATTATATTGAAGCAATTTTTCATAATTTTCTCCCGGGGAACCTTTAGATATGTCTTTTATATTTTTAATTATCTGGCTTTTAACATCCTGCTTTAAATATTCAACATCAATTTCAAGTTTATTCGACACAAATTTTAAAACCCACTGTTCCGGTTTTATTTTATCATTTTCTATGCAGCTCATTTTTGAAACAGAAATCTTGTCGCCACACAATTTTTTTAGGGTATACCCCTTGTATATTCTGGCTCTTTTAATTTTTTGCCCAGTAGAAAGTATTTCCATAATTCTCACCTGTTCTATTTAAGAATCCCTTAACAAACCTATTTTTTTAAAATCTTCAACACCTTCATTCAAATATTTAGCAGCTTGTTCATTTAAATTATTTTCTATATAAAATTTACCCAGTAATATTGATATTCTGGCAGCTTCTGCAGTATAATCCATATTATTGGCAAAATTCAGTGCCATGATCAATGTATTTTCCGCTTCTTTTTTATTGGATTCCAGCATATCTATTCTAAACTTCAATAAATAATAATACACCAAAGTCTTATCATTTCCCTCATCCACTCTGTCCATTATTTCCTCAAGAACTTTTTTGGAATTTTTAACATCCTTTAGCTTTATATAATTTTCACATATATCTATCAAGGTCGTTATAACGTCGCTGTCTTTTAGTTTTATTCTCAACTCTTTTGCTTTATTCAAATGGATAAAAGATTCTTCAATATTATCGAACTGATAAAATAATTTTCCCAAATTATTTTCAATTTTAGCAATATTCATAGAGTCATTTAATTTTTTATACACTTCCAATGCATTCTTAGAATATTTTATAGCATTATCCATATCTTCTTTCTTGCTATACTCTTCAGCCAGTAAAAAAAGTGTATTGGCATATTCCTTTTTATTATCTAATTGATTAAATTTTTCCTTGGCCAAATAGGAATAGTTTATAGCCTTTTTCATATTTTCCAGTTTGAAATTCGCACATGCTATACAATAATATATCTCTCCTACTAAAAAATCATTTTCTATTTTATTTTCATTATATACATTTTCAGCCTGTTGAAAATAGCTGCAAGAAGAGTGGTAGGATTTTAATTTCATTGTTATCTTCCCCAAATTGATAAAAGTCTTTATAATCTGCTCATAATTATTATTTTTAATAAATATTCCATTGGCCGACAAAAAAAATTGCTGTGAAACCAGATAGTCACCTTTAGTCATGTGTACTACACCTTTTAAATAGAGGTTTTTTGCTTTTTTATATTCCAAACCATATTTATCCGCAAAGTACAGGGCTTTTTCAATATACTGTTCTGCTTGAATTAAATTTTCACTTATTATACAGGATTCAGTTATATTTTCAAAATAAGTACAAATCTTTTCTGCCTGGGTTTCCTCAGACTCCATTAGATATTCAACAGAAGTTTTCAATTCCGAAGCCAAATATTCCAGCAAATCCATACTTGGATTCGACTTTCCAGATTCTACAAGACTTATTTGTCCAGGTGTAATTCTGTCTCCTGCCAAATCCTTCAAAGTCATATTCAATTCTTTCCTTCTCTTTTTTATTTTCTCTCCTAAAGAAAGTATTTCCATGATTCACTCTTCCTTTGCCTTAAATAAGAACATAAATTTTAACCAAATTAAAATTTTTACTAAGCTTTTATCTTATTATACCATATTTTTATAATAGGATAAAATTTTTTTAAAAAATACCATAATTTAAAATAGAACAAAATGCACATTTCACCATCATATTCAAAATATTATGATAAAATGTACATCAAAATTTATTCTATGTTAAATTATAACTATTACTTCATCCAATCCATCATGTCATCTGCAGTATCCTTAAGACGTCTGGAAGCTCTTTTCATCTTTCTTCTGTTTGACATCCTCAATTCCGGCATTACCATCATTCCCACTGCTGCACCGATTATTGCACCAGCTATAAATTTCCCACGCATTGATACCTTACTCCTTTCTCAACTTACATCAAACATTTAATTTAAATTATATATATAGGATATGCAAATTTAATCTTTTTAAACAGGCTAATTTTCACAATTGCTTTGGTGAAATTTAAATATATTCCTAATTTGATCCAAAATTTTAGATATATTTTTGCCTCCCAATATTGCCGTAATATAATCTACTGCTTCTTTTGTAATTACGACTATATTCTCTTTTCCCTGCCAATCATCAATTATGATTTCCTTGGGTATTTCATCCAATATAACATTGAGTGCAAAAAACACTATGGAAATATCATCTATTTTGCCTATAAATGGTATAAAATCAGGCAGCACGTCTATAGGACTGGCCAAATAAGCTATCAGTCCCGCCAGCATAATCTTAATTTTCAAATTAACCCTTTTATCTTTAAGCAATCTTCCTAAAAACACTACTATATCTGGAACAAGCATTCCATATTCTACAATTTTCTCATATTTAGATGGTATTTTATGTAAAATTTTTTCTCTGAATTTATGATATTTCCCTAAAATCAACGAATTTTTCTTTTTATCTATATGGGGGAATTTCTTTTCCTTCTCGTATTTTATATTTTCAGCCTCTATTTCGAGTGCACTGGGTAGTGTTTCAATTCTAGTTAATTTGAGATTAAAATAAGGAATAAGTTTCACAGCTAAATTCAAATCAATGTTTATATTATCACCATCCACATTTATTCCATAGGATTTGAAATTTTCCAGTATCTTTTTTACCGCTATGTTCTTAATGCCGTTCAGTATCTTCAATTTATAAATCTTTAAATCAAATATCTTTAAATTTATAATGTTGTTTTTGATATTTCCCAATCCCAATTTAACCTCAAAACCAGTACTTATTTTTTTCTTATAAATACCGTCTACGGTAATAATTTCCCGTATATCTATGTTTTCTATCTGTAATCCATCTATTTTAAGGTAATCCTGGGCTATACTGAGTATATCCTCTTCAGTCAGGATAACCTTTGCTGCAGACACTTTCATATATATTCTCCTTCCCTCCTGTTATATTATGTATTATATATTATAAATCAGCTATTTTTCAATTCCCCACAGTCCATTTTTAAGAAACAATGCCGCTTTTCCTTCAGCTTCATTTACAATATTATCTCCATATCCCAGAATCCTTAAAAGCTTTATTGCATTCTGAGTTGTAGATCTCCCTCGGTAAATTTTGTAATTGAAAGATATTTCATCATCTGCGATGTTTTCCTGAAAATGATAATTCTTAAAATAATTTTCAAGTATGTATGTAAGTTCTATATCATGAGTGGCAGCTATACATATACAGTTGTCAAGTGTAAGATATTTAAGTATCTGTGAAGAAGCTGCTATCCTTTCTACTGTATTAGTTCCTCTGAGTATTTCATCGATAAAACACACAGCGGGCATATTTCCGCCAGCATTGTCCATGATCCGTTTAAGAGATCTAATTTCCGCTATATAATAACTTTCCCCAGCCAATACATTATCTCTTAGAGCCATGGAGGTATATATTTTTACATAATAACCTTCAAAATAGCTGGCAGTACATGTATATATAGTTTGTGCAAATATAATATTCAAGGCCAGCGCTTTTAAAAAAGTGGATTTCCCCGAAGCATTGGAGCCTGTAATCAAAATTGATCCCATGATCTCCAAAGAGTTTGGTACTGCACCTTCTATAAGTGGATGAACCAAATCCCTGATTATAATGTTACAATTTTTCTTGTCGCTGTACATATGTAGTTTTGGAACAGTATAGTTTTTTATCATAACCCTATATGAGGCAATAGCTATGCAGCTGTCTATCTTTCCAACTATCGAATATATGGATTTAAATTCTTCATCCTTATGTTCAAGCATGGAACCCATCTTTTCATAGTTTATTAAATCAGTTAGAAACAATATATTCTTATACTCTATTAACATTGACATATCCGTACCGTTATTGAACAAGTTAAAATAAAATTTTTTGACTTTTCTAACAGAAGCAGCAGCATTTTTCAATCTGCAAATGCATTGTCCCAGATCTTCCAGTTGAATTTTCAATATTGAATTAGCACATCTCACTATATTGATTATATATGCAAAATCTCTGAGCCTATAATCCAGTTTATTTTTAAAAAAATAATGAACAGCAATGTTTATAAAGCAGCTTGTAATTAATAAAAATACCCCTGCATATAAATCTACAACCATAGACGCAATTGAAATCACAGGCAAAATTCTTAAAATCCTATAAACATTCAATAATGAATATTTGTGTTCACAGTGATTTACATTATAAAAATAATCGGTTACCGAAACTCCTCTTCTTATTCCAAGTTTGCCAAGTATATACTGTACAACTTTCCTCTTCTCAGGATTTCTCATAAAATACTCTATAATTTCATTTCTATATTTAAGTTCTCCGTCATTATATATGGGTTCTCTCAACATGGCATAAAGGTATTCCGCCCCCGGAGTACTGTAAGTAGTATCCAAATTCTTAAATATTTCATCCATATCAAGATCACTCCATGTGGTATCGTCGATAAAAAACTTTTTCTTTTCATGTTCACTTATATTTCTAAAATATTTTGATATATCATTGATTTCTCCTTTACTATACTTTTTATCTGATTTTTTGCCCCATTGTCTTTCTATTCTCCTTTTAATTTTGGCATTGTCCCTTAAAGTCGATACAATGAAAAGCATGCAAATTATTACTATCACTGCCAAAAAATATCCTACAACTTCAATCATTTGTACACTCCTAGTTTAACTAATTTATATACATCATATCAATTTACACACAGTTAGTCTATACTTAAAACAAAAAACAAGCTGCTGCAAAAATAAGTGAAATTTGCAGCAGCCTACGGCAATGATATTTAATTTAGAAATCAACTTTTTTACCTTCATATATATACTGGAACAATTTTTTCATTTCTTCTTCAGTTATCTTAGCGGGATTAGCTCCAGTACAAGCATCTTCCATGGCATTATGAGATATCCTATTCAAATTATTTTTAAAGTCACTTTCACTTACTCCATAATCCTTCAATGTAAGAGGAATATTCATACTCCTATCCATGGATCTAATCATATCGGTCAGTGAATCTATAAGCTCATCTTCAGTATTTCCGGGAAGTTTGATAAATCTTGCTATTTCTGCATATCTTTCAGTACAAGCACCTTTATTAAAGTCTATTACATAAGGTAGGAATATGGCATTCGCACAGCCATGGGGTATGTGAAATACAGCACCAGTTTTATGGGCCATACTATGGGTTATTCCCAAAAGTGCATTTGAAAATGCCATTCCTGCAAGACACTGGGCTATATGCATATGATCTCTAGCTTCCATATTTCCCTTGTAGGATTTCAACAAATATTTATGAGTCATGTCTATGGAATGTAACGCCAGTGGATCCGAGAAATCCGAGTGAAGATTTGCCACATAGGCCTCTATAGCATGAGTTAAGGCATCCATACCTGTATATGCTACAAGCTTTTTAGGCATGGTTTCTGCCAGTGTTGGATCTATTATTGCTATATCGGGAGTTAGATTAAAATCCGCCATAGGATATTTTATCTGAGTCTTATAGTCAGTTATTACAGCAAAGGAAGTTACTTCAGTAGCTGTACCGCTGGTAGAAGGTATAGCTATGAACTTTGCTTTTTGTCTCAATTTAGGTATTCCAAATGGAACAACTGCTTTTTCAAAAGTAAAATCGGGATATTCATAAAATACCCACATGGCTTTTGCCGCATCAATAGCCGAGCCTCCGCCTACTGCTATTATCCAATCAGGTCCATATTCTCTCATAATTTGGGCACCTTTCATAACGGATTCGACAGATGGATCAGGCTTCACTCCTTCAATAAGTTTAAACTCGATGTCAGCATCTTTCAAATAGGATTCAATCTTATCCAGAAACCCAAATCTCTTCATAGAGCCTCCACCTATGACAATTACAGCTTTGCTGCCTTCCAAATTCTTCAAATGCTCCAAAGAATTTTTGCCAAAGTAAATATCTCTTGGTATTGTAAATCTCTTCATCTTCAATTCCCCCTAAATTACATTAATAAATAAACTATGTGTTACTCTAGCTGCTAATAAAAATATTCCTTAAATGAGATATCTTTTCATTTGACATTCTACAATTTACATTGTATCATTTTTAACAATCATGTCAAGAAATGCTCTCAATCATTTATCCATTTTTTTCTTAAAATTTATCTTTACATTAAAAATTATTTAATTCAGGGAGGGGTTTACCCCTGTTATCTCAGTAATTCGGACTCTTTCCATAAATTACATTAGAAATATTTATGATTTTCATTAGACTAACAGTCAAAAATATTATACTATCATTATAATATTATAATTAGCGCTTATTTAAACGCTTTTTAATAGATTAAATTCATGTTAAATTTATGTCTAATTATATGTAAAATAATCTCATCACAGATAATTTTTATCACTAGAATACTTATTATCTCAGGAAGGTGAAAATTTAATGAAAAAAATAAAAAACAAGTTGATCATAATACCAATTTTAATATTTGTAATTTCCCTGGGTTCACTGATATTTATGAATTATCACAATAGCTCAATAGGTTATAGATCCTACATCCTATTTGAAAAAGATCTATCATCCAAAAATATTTCTACAATTTATCTGACAGATTCTCCTAAAATAAGAGTGCAATTAAAAAATGGCATGACTTATGAAACAGATAATCCCAGGACGCCTGACATCAAAAAAACTTTTCTGCAAAATGGAATAAATGTGGACGAAAATTATCCCGTAAGCAGCAGGGAGGCATATCCCATTGCTTTAATGACTATTTCTGCAGTATACATTATAATTATGTCTCTCAAATCTTCCAGAAAAGTTTCCAAAAGGATGTTGTCCCTGGATTCTCTTGATACATCCGCTGTTGAGGGTTCCAATTACAGCTTTAAAAATATAGCCGGCAACGAGGAGGCAAAGGAAAGTGTCAAGGATGTAGTTGATTTTTTGAAAAACCCGGAAAAATATGCTTCCTACGGCGCCCGAATGCCAAAAGGCATTATGCTTTACGGTCAGCCGGGAACAGGTAAAACCCTTCTTGCAAAAGCTGTGGCAGGTGAAGCCAATGTACCTTTTTATGCAGTTTCAGGTTCTGATTTCATACAGGTATATGTAGGTGTCGGAGCCAGCCGCATAAGACAATTGTTTAAAAAAGCCCGAAATAACACCTGTGGGAAAGCTGTAATATTCATAGATGAAATAGATGCCATTGGTAAAAAGCGAAGTGCTTCAAATAGCTCCGGCGGTTCTGAGGAGAGGGACCAGACTTTAAATGCCCTTCTTACAGAAATGTCCGGATTTAATGAAAAAGAGGGAATTGTGGTTATAGCTGCAACCAATAGACTAGACATGCTTGATCCTGCCCTTCTAAGACCAGGAAGGTTTGACAGACACATAGAAATAACTCTTCCGGATATTTCTTCAAGGGAGAAAATTATAGAACTTCATTTAAAAAATAAACCAGCTGGCAATATAGATATCCATGAATGGGCTCAAAAAACTGCTTATTTTTCAGGAGCAAAAATTGAAAACCTGATAAATGAGGCAGCTATAATTGCCTGTAAGGAAAACAGCAGAAAAATCGAAAATTCACACATGGACAAGGCTTTTTCCATAGTACTGGCAGGATACGAAAAGAAGAACAGGGATTATATAAAAGATATAGATAAAAGAATAACTGCATACCATGAAGTAGGACATGCATTGGTGTCCATGAAAATACTGCCCAATGAGAAAATATCAAAGATAACAATTATTCCCAGCACTAAAGGTGCAGGCGGATACACACTAAGCATCCCAGAAGACAAACTCTATGAGAATAAAGATTATCTGGAAAGACGTATAATGGTACTCTTAGGAGGACGAGCTGCTGAAGAAGTGGTATTCGGCCATGACTACGTAACTACAGGAGCACGCAATGACCTTCAGCGCAGCACGGATATAGCCTTCAACATGATAACCCAATACGGCATGGGAAAAACGCTGGGCCTATTAAACATGCAGGAGTTGTATGACCTGAATATAAATCAGGATAAAATAATTCAGGAATGTAAAAATTTAATTGATTCAATATATGGAGAAGTAAAGAATATAATAATTGAAAACAGACACTGTCTTAAAAAAATAACAGATTTGCTTTTGGAAAAAGAAACATTGTTTTCACAGGACCTGGATGATTTGAATTTAACAGTATATAAATAGAGTAATTCATGAGGTGGAGAAATCCACCTCAACCCAAATAATTATTTGACCATTTTATCCATAAACCAGGTTGTCAAAATACCTCCTATAAGTCCTCCCAAATGTCCAAAATTATCCACATTCGCAATGGAAAATCCTATTATCAGGTTTAGTACAATCACCGACATTATATTCATCATAAAACCTCTTCCCACCTGTCTTTTCATCTTAAGGGCAAATACAAGCGAAGCACCTAGAAGCCCAAATATTGCACCGGATGCTCCTACCGAAATAGAAGGTGAGAACATATAGCTGACAATAGAGGAGGCAATACCGGATATAAAATATATAATTATATATTTTACCTTGCCATATACCTTCTCGATAAAAATACCCATTATGTAAAGTGAATACATGTTTACACCCAGATGTACTATTCCCGCATGCAGGAACATACATGTAAACAATCTATAATATTGGCCGCTGCTTATAAGGGAATTGACTTTAGCTCCCATAAATACAAGTACATTTAAATTGCTGTCAAATATATTTTGAGAAAAGTATGCCGTTATAATGTAGACAATTATATTTAAAGCTATAATAACGTAAGTAACAATAAAGTTATTTTTATTTATATTATGACTATGGGAACTGGCAGTCTCAATGTACTGCATTGCCCTGTTCACTTGAACGGCCAGATTCTTCACAGCATTTGTACAGCCCAATACCCTGTTTAAAACAGGATTTATCAAGATCAATTCACATTGTGGATAAATTTTATAATCTGGCTGTGGATTATTTTTATTTTCCAGCATGCCGGCGTTTTTATCCAGAACTACTTGGACTAATCTTATATTCTCGTCGGGAAATAATTTTTTAAAATCATAAAATATATTATCCACTATTATATTTCTATAATCTTTTACATCGGAAAAGAACATTATATTCAAAGAACCGTCATCTCTGCCATACACTGCCCAGCTGCTGCAGACTCCAGCTTGTTGATTTATTTCCAAAATATTGAAATTATACAATTTATAGAGTTTATCGATCAAGTTTTTTATATATGAATTCATGTTTATCTCCTAAAAATCAACAGTAAATAATTTAGATACTCTCAGAATTTATTATACACTTTATAAATTATTATATACAACTCACTCATTCAACTATTGACTCTATAACCAAATCCGTCCTTTTAAGCAAATTTATTTCAAAAAAAGGTATAGGTTCCCTGGTTTTTATATCATACAGCACCCTTATCACCGGTCTGTCCGGAAACCCCCTATTTTGCCTTACAACATAACCTTCAATTTTATTCGACAGTTTAATGCAGCATCCCAGAGGATATATGGCAAAAGTATTTTTAAAATAGCATACCAACTTCCGATCAAAACTGCTTCCACTCCCTGAAAGTATGAGCTCATATGCATCATTTGGCCTGAATTTTTTTCTATAACATCTATCATTGCTTACAGCATCATATACATCACATATACAGACCAATTTTGCAAATTTTGTTATCTGATTGCTGTTAAGTCCATAGGGATATCCTTTTCCATCCACTCTTTCATGATGTTGTTCCACTACTTTTATTACATTATCCGAGATGGCAAAATTTTTTTTAAGAAGTTCTGAGCCATAGATAGGATGTTTTTTAATCTCACGAAATTCATCCCCTGTCAATTTATCTTTTTTGTTCAATATAGAAACCGGAACCTTGGTCTTTCCTACATCATGCAGTGCCGCTCCCACTCCGATTTCTTTCAAATCCCATTTATTATATCCTGCAGAAATACCTAAAAAAGAAGCCATAATACATACATCTATAGAATGAATAAAAGTATAATTGTCATAGGTTTGTATATCATAAAGGCTTTTATTGACATCTCCAAGCTCAATTATGTAATTTATCATATCTTCTACATCTGACAGGGAATCTTTTAATTTTTTCCCATTAAAGTCATGTATATTCGCAAGTATATTTGACATACTCTTTATAGTAAATTGTTTCAATTGAGCCAATTTTTCATCTTCAACCTCCACATCTTCCAATCTCTCGTCTTCTACATATATGTATAATACACCCAGTTCTTTTAACTTTTTTATATAATTGCCATTCAACTCGACTCCTGCCCTCAACAAAACTTGTCCATCATTGGTCAATATGCTTTTCCCTAGTATATCTTTTTCTCTGACTTTATTTATAAATTCTAATCTCATCATTATTTCACCCCAATCAAGTGATTCTTAGGTCCATTAAAGAAATTTTATCATAATAAATATAAAACTGGTATTTACTTATGAATAAATTTCGGATATTATAATATTGAAAGTAATTTTCCATTATATGGAGGCAAATATGAAAAAATTTCTATCTGTAATTATAATAATCTTTATAATCCTTACAATAACAGAAAATGTATACATGTCAATTAGATGCAGAGATATCAATTACGCAGTTACACATTATTTTACTACGGGAATCTTCAATAAATATAAGATATACGGAATGGAAAATCCAACTATATCATTTTCCAACGGTACAGCTGCATTCATTAAAGTTGAGGGAATATCAAGCGAATCCCCCCACAGAAAAATAGGATACACCGTGTTTCTGGAGAAAAACAACAGCGGCACGTGGAAAATAAAAAAAGTGTACCCCGCTCAAGTAACCCTTCAGCAAAAAAGCTTTTAATCCATCTTTTTCTTTAATTTTTTCCTGCAATCTTTACATATACCATTTATTTTAAAATCAAGATTTTCTTCTTCAAATACAAAACCTGTTTTACTTTTTATTATCTCTTCCACCTGCTGCATAGGACAATCTATTTCTATCTGTTTATGGCATATTTTACACTGCAGTATGTGCTTGTGTTTTTTTCTTATTATTGAATATCTATACTCTCCCTGTCCCAGGTCAATCTTTCTCACAATTTTTTTGATTTGAAATAGCTCTAGGGACCTGTAGACCGTAGATAAATCCACATTTACATTTTTTTGTCTGCATATTTCAAATATACCCTCCGCATTTATTGCATCTTCACTTTTGGATAATATATCCAAGATATTCAATCTTGCCCTTGTCACTTTTATATTATATTTTCTTAAGCATTTTTCTATATCCATGAATTCACCCCAAATTTTTCTTAAAAAAATATCATTTCAATGCCGAATACAATAAGTATTATACCACCTATATAATCCGCATACTTGCTCACAATATGTATTTTACGAAGATATTTTGAAATCAAGAAGGCAAATAAAGACATCAAAAATGTAACTGCACCTATGAATAAAGTACTGTACAACAAATTCACACTGCTTTCCATGTCATTTAAAACAGTAAATCCAATTATAAAAGCATCAATGCTCACTGAAATTCCAACTATCGTAACCATTCCCGGTTTGACAAACAGGCATTCGTTTTTATTCTTCAAACCATCTCTAAGCATTAATACCCCGGTTGCCAGCACCAATGCTCCTCCTACAACTTTTGGTACAAAAGCAACATATTTATTAAATAGGAACCCTATATATGCACCGGATATTGCAAAAAAAAATTGAAAAAATCCAAATGAACTCATAAATTGAATTTTATTTTTCCTACCTATTGATTTATTCAATCCTATACAAAGAGAAACTCCAAAAGCATCCAGAGAAAGTGCCAATGCAACCAGAAACAGCGAATAAAACTCCATATTAGTTATCCTCTCAAAATTACTTTACTTATTATTTTACTTTATATCTTTTCTATTGTCTACATTATATACCTGGAATCCTATGGAAACCTAAGTAAGTATCCACTATTTTTAAGCCAATTTCTTCTCTCCAAATATTGGGGAATTATAGATCCAACAAGACTCCAGTATTCTTTAGAATGATTCATATATGCCAGATGACAGAGTTCATGCACAACTATATAATCTATCACATCAATAGGTGCCATTAAAAGTTTATAATTAAAACTTAGGTTCCTGTTTGAAGAACAGCTTCCCCACCTTGTTTTTTGACACCTTATATTTATCTTGTTGGGATACAAATTTATTTTTTTACTATAAAGCCCCACTCTTTTATTAAAAATTATCTTTGATTTTTCTCTATAAAATTTTCGAATGCTCCTGCTTACAGCTTCATGATCCCTTAATAATTCTTCATTCCCATAAACTGCAATCCTATCATCTAGGATCTCCACATGACACCCTTTTATATTCGAAGGAAGTTTTTCCACTTTAAGAAGTTTTCCCAACCACAACATATTCTGTCCTTGTAAAATACCCATGGATTTCAAATATTCAATTTTATCCTCTATTATATTTTTACTTTTATATATCCAGTCAATTTTATTTTCAATTATCCTCTCTATGGAACCATAATCCATATTCATAGGAGCCCTTACAATTATCTCGCCCTTCTCATCTATACTTATGCTTATACCTTTCTTATCTTTCTTAATCACCTTATACTCAAGTGATGAAATTTTATGAGTAGTCTCCATTTTTTCCACTTCCCTACAAACATTCAATTCGTATTATAACATAAATCAATTTAGCACTTAAAATATTAGAATAAAATTAATGGCAATTTATCATGAACCCCACAATAAATTGCCATTAATCTTCCTATTTTCAGTTTACGGCAGAACTATCGATAAACCGGTGTACAATACTCTGAATATTTAGGATTTTTACCGGTAGTAAGTCCAAAAAAGAGTTCTTTAATTTTCTTACACAGTTCTCCCTGTTTTCCCGTTCCTATAATCCTGTTGTCCACTTTTACTATCGGAGTAACTTCCATAGCAGTTCCGCTGAAAAATATTTCATCCGATGCATAGAGCTCGGTTCTCGCAATACTTCTCTCTACAACTTCAATTCCAAGTTCCTCCCTGCCAAGTCTCATAACAAGATCTCTGGTTATACCTTCCAGTATATTGTCAGATGGCGGAGGTGTAATAAGCTGTCCTTTTTTAAAGATAAAAATATTTTCACCTGGTCCCTCACAAACATGTCCATCTGCAGTCAGGAACATAGCCTCATCATACCCTGCTTGCTTTGCTTCTAAAGATGCCAGTGCAGAATTTAGATAGGCTGCAGTCGGCTTAGTTCGGGGAGGAAGCATAGTATCTTCCAGTCTCCTCCATGATGATATGCAGACACTTAATTCATTCTTGCCAGCAAACTTGCCCATTGGTTGACAATATATGATAAGCTTGGGTTCTGCATTGGAAAGAGTAGGATTTATATCCGTCCCTCCATCAAATACAACAGGCCTTATGTAAGTAGTCTGCTTGAACTGATTTTTCTTCAGCAGTTCAACTGTAAATTTACTCAATTCATCTACACTATAAGGAATATTTAAATTTAAAGTCTTTGCGGATTGAAGTAATCTAGTATAATGGTCCTTTAACCTGAATCCATAAAGTTGTTTTTCGTCTTCATTCCAATAAGCCCTTATACCTTCAAAACATCCTAGCCCGTAGTTAAATGCCTTCGATCTTATACTTATCGTTACCTCATTTTCATCCACAATTTTTCCATCACAAAACACGTACGATTTTGACATTAAAAAGCCCCCTTCAAAATTTAAAACTTAAAAATTATTTTAAAAGCAAGCATAATAATTACTTGCTTTTATATGCCCCAAATAAAGTTCAAATTTTTGAACCAAAAACAACTTAATATACTTAACTTTTAATATACTGCTATAAAAAAAATAAGTCAATATCATATGAAGATAAAATATCTATTCCCGTATCTGGCCATTTCCATATACCATATATTTGGTAGTTGTCAATTCATTTAGGCCCATAGGTCCCCTGGCGTGAAGCTTTTGGGTGCTTATTCCTATCTCCGAACCGAATCCAAATTCCCCTCCGTCTGTAAATCTCGTAGAGGCATTTACATATACAACGGCCGCATCAATTTCCCTCAGAAATTTCTGAGAAGAAGCATAGTTATTGGTTATTATAGCTTCAGAATGCCCTGTTCCATATTTATAAATGTGATCTATGGCTTCATCCATAGAATCAACTACCTTTACAGCCAAGATCAAATCCAGAAATTCCTTGCTGTAATCTCTTTCAGTGGCCAATTTCACATCCGGGATCAGTTTTTGCGTCCTGCTGCACCCCCTTATTTCAACATTTAATTTGTGCAGGGTGCTGCCTAACCGGGGCAGAAATTCTCCAGCTGCATCCTTATGAACAAGCAATGTCTCCATTGCATTACAAACAGCAGGCCTTTGAGTCTTGGCATTTACAACTATTTTTTCCGCCATATCTAAATCCGCATCGGCATCCACATATATGTGACAGTTTCCAGATCCTGTCTCAATTACAGGTACGGTAGAATTTTTTACAACAGAACTTATAAGCCCCCTACCTCCCCGCGGTATTAGAACATCTATATATCCATTGAGTTTCATTAAAACTTCCACTGCTTCTCTTTCAGTAATATCAATAAATTCCACAGCTCCCTCCGGAAGGCCAGAATTAACAGCTGCCTTATATATGATATTATATATGGCCAAATTAGAACAAATAGCCTCTTTCCCTCCCCTCAGGACGACCGAATTGCCACTTTTAAGGCATAACGCCGAAGCATCAACCGTCACATTGGGCCTGGCCTCATATATTATTCCTATCGTCCCCAGAGGTACTCTCACTTTTTCAATACGCAGATCATTAGGTCTTTTCCACATTTTTACGCCTTCACCTATGGGATCTGGAAGGGAAGCCACTTTTTCAAGACCCTCTGCCATAGAATCTATTCTTTTTTCATTTAGAGACAACCTATCGATGAAGGCACTGCTTTTCCCCAATTTTTTTGCATTCTCCAGGTCCAGCTCATTGGCCTTCAAAATATCATACTTGTTTTTTCTAATCTCCCTTGCCATAGAAAGTAATGCCTTATTCTTTTCTGCAGTATCTTTACCTGACATTACTCTTGCTGCTGCATTCGCCTTCCTTGCCTTTTTCACAACATAATCATATACATTCATGATCCTAATTTTTACAAACCTGATTCCTAAATATTAGAAAAATCTCACGTGCCTAATATTTTCATTTCATCGACTAACAAAACGGCGGCTTTACAGGATTCAATTAATTTAGGTTAAATACTCCCCCAATAATATCTTCCCGTTTGCCATCTGGTAATCAGGTCCTTTTCACCTCGCATTTCCTCTTTTAGATTCTCACCCATCATGATGACTAAATTTATCCTAACGCTGCCACTGCTAATACTCCCAGCTTCTCAAAGTGGGAGATAAGCACTTTGCTGCCCGCCTGGATAAGTTCTTCTAAGGTTCAGTACCTGAACCTAAGAATCACTTGATTCATAATTGTAGCAATAAACTAATGGACGGTCAATATTTCCTCCACCAGTTTTTTGATTTGCATTATAAAAATATGCTCATAAGTATATATAATATTTTAAATATATATTATAATTGTTATATAAATCATTTATGTATAAATCTCGCTTTTGAGGTAAAAATAATTTATAGTAAAAGTGGGAGGGTGGTACTAATGGCAAAAACACCGTTAAAAAAAATAATAAAAGCAAAATTGAAGGCAAACAGGGAACTTACGGAAATAGAAAAGCTGAGGGAAAAACTGAAATATGAAATAGCGGAAGAACTGGAATTAAAAGAGAAAGTGGATCGCTATGGATGGAGCAGCCTGACAGCAGAAGAGACCGGAAGAATTGGAGGTATGATGACTAAAAGAAAAAAAGAACTCAATATACCAAAAAATGAAATTCTTCTAGACAGTGAAACAACCAAAGGTAATTAAGCCAGAAAATACATTCTATAAACTGGGACGTATAAATTTTTTTGTTTTTGTCATTATAAATATAAAAAAAACTGAAAAGAGGAGAAAATAACTGTTATAATTGATTTTATTATAACAGAATTCAAATGAATTGTTATGAAAAATTTGCATATATATATGATAAATTGATAAATGAAGATATAAGTTATAAAATTTGGTCTCAAAAAATATTAGATTTAAGCAGTACCTTCCACATAAAATTTCAAGATTACTTGGATTTAGCCTGTGGAACAGGAAATATGACAGAAAAGATAGCACCCCATTTTCAAAACAGCTGGGCTGTTGATTTGTCCAGTGACATGCTTTCCGAAGCAGATAAAAAATTAAGGGACAAAAAATTAAAGATCAATTTGATATGTGAAAATATGTGTAATTTAAATTTAAATCGACGGTTTGATTTAATAACCTGCTGTCTTGACTCTACAAATTATCTATTAAAAGAAGAAGATCTCCAGAATTATTTTAAAGGAATATCTAACCATCTAAATTCCAACGGGATATTTATATTTGACATAAATTCCTATTATAAACTCATCAGCATACTGGGTAATAACACTTATACATATGACAAGGAAGGTATAACTTATATATGGGAAAATTATTTGGAAAATGAAATTGTGGACATGTCTCTTACATTTTTCATAAAATATAAGGACAGAGACATATATAGACGCTTTGACGAGTACCACAGGGAAAGAGCCTACAAGTGCAGTACCATAGAACACATCTTAAAAAGCTGCGGGCTGAAAATTCTAAAAAAGCTGGATAATTATCAGGATAAAAATATAACTGATATTTCTGAAAGAATAACGTATATAGTAGGAAAACAGGACAGTCTGCCAATAAGTTAACACAGGGGAGATGAATTAAATTATGGAAGATAAATTGGTAAGAGCTACAGCAAAAAACAACAACATCAGAATAATAGCTTGTTCCACCACAAAATTGGTGAACAGAGCTGTTAAAATCCACGGCTGTCATCCAACTGCAGCTGCAGCTTTTGGAAGAATGCTCACTGCTGGAAGTCTTATGGGATCAATGTTAAAATCCAAAAGTGAAAGTCTAACTTTAAGAATATCCGGAGGTGGAAATGCAAGGGGAATACTGGTAATTTCCTATCCGGACAGCCATGTGAAAGGATATATTGGAAATCCAAAAGCCAATTTGGCACCCAACAGCAGTGGAAAATTGGATGTGGGAGGTATTGTGGGCACAAATGGAAATTTAACTGTCACAAGGGATCTGAGGCTAAAGGAACCCTACTCCAGTCAGGTCCCAATACAAACCGGAGAGATAGGCGATGATCTGGCTTATTATTTCACAGTTTCCGAGCAAACCCCTTCTGCTGTTGCACTTGGAGTTCTGGTAGATACGGATTCCAGTATAAAATCTGCAGGCGGACTTATAGTTCAAATGATGCCAGAAGCAGATAAAAGTTTAGCAGACTTACTCACGGACAGATTGAAAAAAATGACACCCATATCTACGCTGATAGATACAGAAAAAAGTATATATGAAGTACTGGACAGCATATTTGATGACATGGATTTAAAAATATTGGATGAATTATATCCTTCTTACAGATGTGACTGTTCAAGAGAAAGAGTTGAAAAAGCCCTCCTGAGCATAGGTTGCAAAGATCTAGAAGAAATTTATAAAGAAGGTAAAACTGAGGAAATCAGATGCAATTTCTGTAATAAAATCTATTTGTTCACCCATGAACAAATAGGTGAAATACTTAAAAATATCAAAAGAGAAAGGACGATCTAATTATGGAAGTAAAATATGATCTTACAGATCCGTATCAAATAGCAAAATACATAAAGGAAGCCAAAAAATCTACACCGGTAAAATTATATATGCAAGGAGATATATCAAAGTGCAGTTCAGATTCCCTGGAAATATACGGTAATGGTGATTTCCACATTATTTTTGGTGAAAGTGATAGAGTTTTAAACTTTCTAACAGAAAACAAGGATAAAATTAAACATTTCAGAATAGAACAGGATAGAAGAAACTCGGCTATTCCTCTCATGGATTTACTGAACATAGATGCAAGAATTGAACCTGGAGCAATAATACGGGACAGGGTAAAAATAAGTAAAAATGCAGTTATAATGATGGGGGCGGTTATAAATATAGGAGCTGAAATAGGAGAAGGAAGCATGGTTGACATGAATGCAGTAGTTGGAGCCAGAGGCAAGTTGGGCAAAAACGTTCATCTGGGTGCCGGAGCAGTTGTAGCCGGTGTGCTGGAACCTCCCAGCAAATCTCCTTGTGAAATAGGTGATAATGTACTGATAGGTGCAAATTCAGTTATACTAGAAGGTGTAAAAATAGGAGACGGCTCAGTTATTGCAGCAGGCTCGGTAGTAATAAGGGATATACCTGCTGGAGTAGTGGCTGCAGGAGCTCCTGCAAAAATAGTAAAAAAAGTGGATAGTATTACTAAAGGTAAAACTAAAATTTTAAAGGATTTAAGAAAATAATTTTTCAGAAGTCAAAAGTTAAAAGTTTTAAAACTTACTTTTAACTTTTGACTTTATAATTTAAGATATACGTTTATCTTTTATATCTTTTAAATTTTTTTCACCTTCTTCCATAACTTTTCCTTTGGATTTTTCATCGTCATTATCTTTATTTACTTTCTCCATTTTGGAAATGGACACTTCATAGGCTACCTTTTTCACAACTTCCGTATCGGATATTTTCTTTTGATACTCTCTGCTTTGTAATCTCCCCCAAATTCTTATATTGTCGCCGACTTTTAATGACTTGCAAAATCTGGAATTTCTTCCCCAGGCAATGGTGGGTATGTAGTCGGATTTATTAT
This sequence comes from uncultured Clostridium sp., assembly GCA_903789665.1. Lineage (GTDB taxonomy): Bacteria > Bacillota > Clostridia > Clostridiales > Clostridiaceae > Clostridium_B > Clostridium_B lapidicellarium. The sequence continues at coordinate 8,331 of CAIFEX010000027.1, read as the reverse complement.
AGGCCCTATTTACAGCCAACAGCATATCGGATATTTCTCTTCCAAAAGGAGTTGTCCTATATATTGGTTCCTTGCATATGAAACCATCGAGGAAAATCTGATTTGGATTTTTACTTTTTTCTCTGCACAAACTTATATTTCTCACAAATACAGTCAATATAAGCCTATTTGCACCGTCTACAAATTTATTATAGGATCTCAGTTGTCCCTCCACTACCACTTCTATTCCAGGTCTGATATCCATTCCACCTATAAGTCTTTCTGAGATTGTAATAAACAACACATCCTTGCTTTCACTTAATCTTGGGACTTCAATATTAAAATTATAAAAACCTTCACCATACATTTCATGACTAAACTTCAATTCGGACACTACTTTACCTTCAAGATAAATTTTATTATTTAACATTAAATTGTCCATCATAAACCCCTCTTTCCCTTAGTTTTAAATATATCATTAACATATAACTATTCATGTAGAGATAAAAATATACTTTTAATTATTTAATATACGGCTAAAAATTTTAAATTCTCTATTTCCAGGCAGCATCTTCTTGGTATATTTGTCATCCATCAAACCCAGTGTTATAACTATCATAGCGGCATACAATTCATCTATATCCCTCAATACCATATCTACTGGAATTTCCTGAGATTCAATTATACTATGTCCATTTTGCACAATATCTCTTTGAAGGCAATATACAAAACCGCTGTTATAGTCTAAGCTCGATATGGTAACTGTATTTTTATTTCCCAGTCCATAGGTTATAATATAATCCTCTATGTTCAAATTATTACTTACATTCTTTATTAAATCCATATTTATAAAACAATAGTGTCCATTTGAAACATCCTGTTTCTCATCCACAGAATTCAGTACTATATATTTTGTTATTTCAGTATTATTTTTATTGGCGTATACATCGTAATGCAAATCAGCCAGCTCTAATAAATTTATCAAATAATTCTTAAAATTATCATTGCCTCCTGCGATCTTTATGGACTTCATAAAAATATTACCTCCCCAAAAATATATAATCTAAAATTATTTTAAACAGGATATAACTTTTTTATACCAGTTCTCGCTTACAAAAAATCTTTACTGCCATTATAATACATATTTATCCTATTTTTCAATAATTGCTATAATATAAATATTTAATTTGCCATCTGTTTACCCTCATAATTTAATCTGTAATTATCTTTATGAATAAGATCACCTACCTTGACAAACTTATATCCTCTGCTCTGCAAATTCTTTATTATACTGGGCAAATTCTCCGGAGTGTATTTGGCACTATTGTGAAACAACAATATGGAACCAGGTTTAATATTCTTAATTATTCTTCTGTATTCAATATCCGCTCCCTGTTCCTTCCAATCCACGCTGTCCACATTCCACTGAATACAATAATATCCCGATTTTTCCACAGTATTTATTACATTGTCATCATAAGCCCCACCCGGACACCTGAACAGTTTAGTACCTGACCCCGTTATACTCCTTATCTTAGCTTCATTTATATTTATATCTTCAATAATTTTTTCTCTGGATATTTTAGTCATGTCAGGATGCCTGTTAGAGTGGTTCCCTATTTCATGCCCTCTCCTGCATAGCTCCTTCAACTTATCGGGATTTCTGTCGACCCAATCGCCAACTACAAAGAAAGTGGCTTTAACGTTATATTTATCCAGCAAATCCAATATTTTTTCAGTATAATCATTTTCACCTAAGCTTACATCAAAAGTTATAGCCAGTTTTTTCTCTTTCGTATCAACAGAATATATGGGCAGTTTCCTGTTCAATACCGTAAAGGCACCCTTATACCCGTAATTAGTAAATAAAGATATTCCAATAGCTATAAGCAGCAATACGGATACCATAAATATTTTTTTTATAAGTCTTTTTTCCAATTCTTCTCCTCCAAAATATTTGCTTTTATAATTTTATAGTATCCTATATTGATAAATATTACATAAATTAAAAAATTTACTTATATAAAGTAATTTCAAAATATAAGTACAAACATTTATGTTATAATATAGGTGTATTTTTAATTCAACGGAGAGGATTTTAAATGTTTGAAGACACTTTGGAACTAGCAGAAAATAAACTTTTACTGCTTTATATATTTAAAAAAATTAAATTTCCTATTTCCAATAATGAAATAACCCAGATTATACTGGAAAATGGCTTTATAAATTATTTTATTCTCCAGCAGTACTTAAATGAACTCTTATCTTCAAATTTTATTAAAAGAGCTTCGTGCTCAAACAACCATAAACTTATAATCACTAAAAAAGGCCTTAAAGTGTTACTTTTATTTGGAAATAGAATTTCAAAAAATAAAATAGATATAATAGACAAATATCTGGATACAAAAATTAAAACTATAAAAAAGGATCTTTCCATAAATGCCGATTACACCATGGAACGCAAGAATAATTTCATTGTGAATTTAAAAATACTTGAAAACAATTCTACATTGATAAATATAAAATTAAATGTGGATTCCAATAAAAAAGCCAAAAGTTTATGCAAAAAATGGAAAAAAGATTATTTGGATCTATACTACAATATTGTCGAGCTGCTTATGAACAATTAAAATTAGCTCAAAACCATACCTGTAGGTTCTCCGCCTATGGGTATATATTTTTTATCATTATTTTTTATATTAACCTTTATCAACAGATTATTGTAGTTGTCTCCTATATATAGGTTCCCCTTGTATTTTATTATGTTTCTAGGCATTCCACCCACAATTATTTTTTTCTCTTCTCTGTAATTGTTTATATCTAAAATACTTACTGTTCCGTCTCCAAAGTTAGATACAAAACAGTGTCCACTGCTGCAATAGATATCTATAGGCGAATTTCCGACAATAATTCTATTTATTACCTTATAATTTTTTAAAGATAAAATAGCCACACTTCCCCTAAATTCAGAGCCTATATTACTTTCACACACCAATACATGCTGTCCATCTAAAGTAAACACTGCTTTGGTAGGATAAGAACCCACCCTTATGTTTTTAATACATTCGTTGTTTATACAATTTATCAAGGTTATACTATCATCTTCCATATTAGATATAAGCAATAGTTTTCTCTCTTTGTTCAGGCATATGCTGCAGGGGAGACTTCCGCAGGGTATTTCTTCAACTACCTGCTTTTCTTTGAGATCAAACACCAACAGACTGTTCAAATCACCGCATATTATATACGCATTATTTCCATAAACCACAACGTCATTGCAGCATGCCCCTACATAATAGCTTTCTTCCTGTATTTCCTTTTTTATGTCAATTATAGATATGGTATTGTTATATTTGTTTGCAGTTATAAGTTTATTGTCATTGACATATATTCCATGAGGGCCTACATTATAGACTATATCATTGGATTTAAGATATATTCTCTTTTCTTCACGAAAATAGTTTAAATTAATTTTTAATACAAGATCAGAAGAAGTGCTGCACACATAAATATAATCCAACACTATCACCCCCTTACAAATATAATATGAATATCCGCTAAAATAGGTAATAGCAATTGAAAATTTATTTCATTGCATTATACAATGTTCATGTTATATAATTATTCTGTTCAATATATTATCCATAAGGGAATCAGGTGATAAAATGTACACTTATACTCCTAAGGGAGTTTGCTCAAGTAAAATAACTTTTGATATAGTTGGGAATAAAATTTCAAATGTGAATTTTACAGGTGGATGTGATGGAAACCTCCAGGCCGTATCCAGGCTTGTAAATGGAATGGATGTAAAAGAAGCCGTAAAGAAACTGCAGGGAATTTCCTGCAGCGGGAAAGGTACTTCATGCCCTGATCAATTTGCAACAGCCCTTAAAAAATTGGTTTTAAATAAAAAATAAAATGCGCCTCTTTACAGGCGCATTTTAACACTGTACTCCCTTATTATTTTTCTCATACCGCCTATCATATAAAGCGATCCTGACACCAAAAGCAAATCATCTTTTTTGCAATATGAAAGAGCCCTACTGTAGGCACTTTCATAATCCTCAAAGGCTTCACAATTTAGATTATATTTTTCCACCACAGATTTCAACTTTTTTGAATCCTCCGCTCTGGAATTATTGGGAGTAACAGCTATAACTCTCCATGCCAGCGGCACTATTGTCCTTACCATAATATCCACTTCTTTATCAGCCAGTATACCCAATACAAGTACTATGCGGTTATAGCTAAAATAGCTTTCCATGTTGTCCTTAAGCATGGAAATACCCTCTCTGTTGTGAGCCCCGTCTATGACCACAAGTGGATTTTTTGCCATTACTTCGAGCCTTCCCATCCACTTTACCTTTTTAAGTGCTTTTGATATTATGGATTTATTTATTTCAATTCCATACCTGGATAATTGTTCTACGGCAAAAACAGACACGGCACAATTTAAAAGCTGATGTTTGCCCAAAAGAGACAGTTCAATATCATAACTGTTCCTCTGTGTATTTAAATTTATATGCTGCGTATATTTTTCGCTGCAGTTATTAATTTTATCTTCTCCAACACGCCTTACCGAATTCTCCGGAACCTTTATGAGCTGGCTCCCCCTCTGTCTGCACACCTGCTCTATAACTTCACCGGCTTCTTCTTTTTCAGGATACATTATTACAGGAATGCCGGGTTTGATTATTCCAGCTTTTTCGTAGGCTATTTTCCCCAGTGTATTGCCCAATATCTTCATGTGATCATAACTTATAGACGAAATTATGCTAAGCATGACTCCTCCACCTTGCTTTTCAGAAAAAGGCGGCATTACATTCGTGGAATCCAGCCTTCCACCTAATCCAACTTCAACAACGGCTATATCAACATTCTGCTCAGCAAAATAATAAAACATAGCACATGTGATTATCTCAAATTCAGTAGGATTATCGTATCCCATTTCAATAACTTTTTTTACGACCTCAGATACTTTTGTAACTACTCTGCTTAAATCATCTCTTGGTATATTGACTCCATTAATCTGTATTCTCTCTTCAAATACCTCCAGATAGGGGGAAGTATACATTCCCACTTTAAGGCCGTCTTCCATCAAGATCTTACTTATCATAGCCGCAATGGAACCTTTCCCGTTGGTACCCGCCACATGTACGGCCTTTATCCTCTTATGCGGGTTTCCCAATATTTCCAGCATTTTTTCAGTTCTGTCAAGTCCCAGATTGCTTCCAAACCTAGCTATACTTTCTATATAATTCAATGTTTCTTCATAATTCATAAGCAGCACATCCCCGTGTTCTTTATTTTAAGCTTTTTATTCTCTCCAGCACAGTATCAAGCATTTCCCTGTACTTACGAGCTTTTTCCCTTTCCTTGTTAACCACATCTTCAGGAGCTTTAGAAACAAATTTATCATTTAAAAGTTTGCTCTCCGATCTCTTTATCCCGTCTTCCAGTTTTTCTTTCTTTTTATTCAGCCTTTCAATTTCCCTGTCTTTATCCACAAGTTCCGAAAGCGGCATAAACAATTCTGCCCCCTTAGTAACTGCCGATACTACATTCTCTGGTACATCATCCTTATCTGCCAAAAACTTCAATTTACTTGCCGAAGCTAATTTTTTAAAGTATTCCTCTCCGTTTTTCAAAGATTTCAATGCATCTTTCTCGGTAGGCAATATAATTATTTGAGCTTTCTTTGAAAATGGAACATTCATTTCGGCCCTTATATTTCTGACAGCCTTAATAGCTTCTATGATATATTCCATATCCTTTTCCGCCTTCAAGTCACTTAGTCTGTCATCATATTCAGGCCATTTTGATATGGTTATGGACTCATATTCCGTATAGAGATGGGTATATATCTCCTCCGTTATAAAAGGCATTATTGGATGAAGCAGCTGCAAGCTTACCGAAAGTACCTCATTTAATACATTAAAGACTACACCCTTGGATTTTTCATCATCGCCATACATAACAGGCTTAACCAGTTCTATATACCAGTCACAAAATTCACCCCAGATAAAATCATATATCTTCTGGGCGGCTATTCCGATTTCAAACTTTTCTATATTATACGTAACTTCTTTAACCAGTGTATTTACCCTGGATAATATCCACCTGTCGGCAACAGTATAATCCCTGCAATCTTTATACTTTTTCATTATATCTTCATCTAAATTCATAAGTACAAATCTGGAGGCATTCCATATTTTATTAGCAAAATTTCTAGAAGCCTCTACCTTCTCGGGGTAATATCTAGTATCATTTCCCGGTGCATTTCCGCTAATTAGTGTAAACCTCAGCGCATCTGCCCCATATTGATCTATTACTTCTATGGGGTCAACACCATTTCCAAGAGATTTCGACATTTTTCTCCCTTGAGAATCTCTTACAATACCATGTATAAGTACATTTTCAAAAGGAATATCTTTCATGCAGTATATGCCTGAAAATATCATCCGAGCTACCCAGAAAAATATTATGTCATACCCCGTAACCAATGTATTGTTAGGATAAAAATATTTCAAGTCCTCTGTATGATCCGGCCACCCCAAAGTTGAAAAAGGCCACAGTGCAGAGCTGAACCAGGTATCCAGTACATCTTTATCCTGCTCCAGATTAGTCGAACCACATTTGCTGCATTTTGCAGGAGTCGTATCACTTACTATAACCTGACCGCAGTCTCTGCAGTACCATACAGGAATCCTATGGCCCCACCACAACTGCCTCGAAATACACCAGTCACGAATATTTTCCATCCAGTTAAAGTAGATTTTTTCAAATCTTTCCGGTATAAATTTTATTTTCTTGTTTTTAACTGCATCAATAGCTGGTTTAGCCAGTGACTTCATCTTCACAAACCATTGTTTGGAAAGCATTGGTTCCACAGTAGTTCCACACCTGTCATGACATCCTACATTATGTACAAGTTTCTCTATTTTTACTAGGAACCCCTGTTTTTTCAAGTCCTCTACCACTACTTTTCGGGCCTCATATCTATCCATTCCATCATACTTAGTTCCTGGAAGTTTTATGGTCCCATCTTCATTCATAATTACAATTTCAGGCAAATTGTGTCTTTTGCCCACATTGTAATCATTTGGATCATGGGCAGGTGTTATTTTAACTGCTCCTGTACCAAATTCCATATCAACATAATCATCTGCAACTATTGGTATTTCCCTGTTCATAATGGGAAGTATGGCAGTCCCGCCGACTAGATCCTTATATCTTTCATCCTTGGGATTAACCGCAATAGCCGTATCACCAAACATCGTCTCAGGTCTTGTAGTGGCTATTTCCAAATATTTGTCTCTGCCAACTATCTTATATCTTACATACCACAAATGTCCCTGTTGTTCACTGTACTCAATTTCCGCATCAGATATGGCAGTCTGACATTTCGGACACCAATTTATTATTCTATTACCCTGATATATAAGACCATCATTGTACAATTTTACAAAGAACTTTTTCACAGCTTTATTAAGCCCTGCATCCATAGTAAATCTTTCTCTTGTAAAATCTACAGAACATCCAATTTTTTTTACCTGATTCCTTATTCTCTCCCTGTATTCATCACTCCAGTCCCAGGTCCTCTTTAAAAATTCCTCACGTCCTATTTTCTTTTTCAAAATTCCCTTTTTTAAAAGCTCTTTTTCTACTTTTACTTCAGTAGCTATGCTGGCATGATCTTCTCCCGGCACCCACAGCGTATTATAACCCTGCATTCTTTTAGTTCTTATTATTACATCTTGAATTGTATCATCTAAAGCATGGCCTAGATGTAATTTTCCAGTAATATTTGGAGGCGGTATCACCATGGAATAGGTTTTCCTATTTCCTTCCGCTTTGGGTGTAAAATATCCCTTTTTCTGCCAATTATTATAAAGTTTTTCTTCAAATGTCTTTGGATTATAAGTAGTTGCTATATCTCTCTTCTTCGACATTAAATCTCCTCCTATGATAAATTCAAAATAATCTTATATATAAAAAAATCCTCATCCATTAAAGGACGAAGATCCGCGTTACCACCTTTTTTCCTGAAACCACAGGCTCTCAAAAAAATAACGGCATGAAAACCGTCTTTACCTACTTTATATTTCAGTAAAGAAGCTCCGAAACTACCTTCGGGACACCACTTATGAAGGACTTCTCAGCCAATAAGTTCCTCTCTCTTTATACAATGCCATCCTTACTCTTTTCTTCACAGCTAATAAACTAATTCAATATACTTTTTATTATAACGTTAATTCTCCCGCTGTCAAGAAATTTTTTAACAAGATTGATTTCCCTTATGATTTAATTGTGATAATGTCTTAGTATACCGCATTTGATTATGTCCCAGAT
>CAIFEX010000026.1 GCA_903789665.1 uncultured Clostridium sp. | reverse complement strand
AGACTCTCCAAGTTCAACTTATCAAGTTTCAATTCCTCACTAGGTATTCTAAAACTTTGACCCAAAATGAGATATAATAATATTAGGGATTACAAGAGAATTCCTCACTAGGTATTCTAAAACTTTGACCCTATCTTTTATTTTTTATACTGTTCAGTGTTTCAATTCCTCACTAGGTATTCTAAAACATTCTGCACCTGCAGACTCTCCAAGTTCAACTTATCAAGTTTCAATTCCTCACTAGGTATTCTAAAACCTACAATCAGTCCGGAATTCTTGTACAGCGGTCGCAGTTTCAATTCCTCACTAGGTATTCTAAAACAGTGATATAGAGAATGGCAAATCAATACCTTCAATAGCGTTTCAATTCCTCACTAGGTATTCTAAAACGGGTTACATCTTATAGAATCCACGTATGCAGAAAGAGGTTTCAATTCCTCACTAGGTATTCTAAAACATATATTATGGCACAGTATATCTCTCTTCTCGCAAGTTTCAATTCCTCACTAGGTATTCTAAAACTTTGGTACGTTATAGGTCTTACATTGTTCTTTTTAGTTTCAATTCCTCACTAGGTATTCTAAAACCATTGTATCTGCTTCCGCTTGTCAAGGCTCCACCGGGTTTCAATTCCTCACTAGGTATTCTAAAACGGATTTACTTCAGGAGATTCTTGGTATTTTACAAATGGTTTCAATTCCTCACTAGGTATTCTAAAACCGTATTTACATTTATAATAATGATGGAGATTTGAACGGTTTCAATTCCTCACTAGGTATTCTAAAACGACCTACAGGCTGGCAGAGAGAACATCAACTTATCAAGTTTCAATTCCTCACTAGGTATTCTAAAACAAATATCTCAAAAGTCCTCTTAATTGTACTCCATGTTTCAATTCCTCACTAGGTATTCTAAAACCAAGAAGCTTACTGCGGGATATCGGAAGAACTTGGGTTTCAATTCCTCACTAGGTATTCTAAAACTACCTATATAAATAGGTTAGAAAAAGGGGTTTATAAGTTTCAATTCCTCACTAGGTATTCTAAAACAGGTTTTACTCTCTTAGCAAGAGACCGCATTAAGAGGAGTTTCAATTCCTCACTAGGTATTCTAAAACAATTATCCTATGTTCAACTATGAGAAGTGTCCTAGAGGTTTCAATTCCTCACTAGGTATTCTAAAACCTCCAGACACAGATCTGCCATTATCGGCTTTGGTTGGTTTCAATTCCTCACTAGGTATTCTAAAACGCTAAATTGGCGAGTAGCACAGTATCATCAGGCATAGTTTCAATTCCTCACTAGGTATTCTAAAACTTCTGCACCTGCAGACTCTCCAAGTTCAACTTATCAAGTTTCAATTCCTCACTAGGTATTCTAAAACCCTGTGTCTTTGTTATAAACTTGTCCGTTATTGTCGTTTCAATTCCTCACTAGGTATTCTAAAACCTCCAACCCCTCCAGTTCTCCCATGTATTTATCTAGTTTCAATTCCTCACTAGGTATTCTAAAACTAACTACTTTGCTTGTCTTTATTTGTTTTTTTAGTTAGTTTCAATTCCTCACTAGGTATTCTAAAACGTAATACAAAATATATAATTATAATTTTTTAAGAGGCAGTTTCAATTCCTCACTAGGTATTCTAAAACACTTATAGATGAAACCAAAGTAAAGTTGAATGACAGTTTCAATTCCTCACTAGGTATTCTAAAACAAGTGGTAGAACAATACCAAATGATGAAATTATAGAGTTTCAATTCCTCACTAGGTATTCTAAAACGGCCGTATTTGCATCCATCCAGGTTTCATCATCCATGTTTCAATTCCTCACTAGGTATTCTAAAACATCCCTAGTCCATTTGTATTATTTCCACTTTCATTTGGTTTCAATTCCTCACTAGGTATTCTAAAACGCCCCACTTTGTCTGAAAATTGGTTAGGACTTAGCATTGTTTCAATTCCTCACTAGGTATTCTAAAACCAAAAATGGAATTGGATTTGGGCTGATAGAAAAAATAGTTTCAATTCCTCACTAGGTATTCTAAAACCCAGAACACGTATTGAAAGATGAAACATTCACCAAGTTTCAATTCCTCACTAGGTATTCTAAAACATATCCACCGCAGGAGCTGTTTTTCTTATAGAAAGGGGTTTCAATTCCTCACTAGGTATTCTAAAACTATTTACTTAATCTACTTCTACAAATTCTCCATCTTGTTTCAATTCCTCACTAGGTATTCTAAAACTATTTCTGTTTTAATATTGTATGATTTATAGATGGAGTTTCAATTCCTCACTAGGTATTCTAAAACCTGGACAGCTTACAGCACAGGAGCGAAAGGATACTGCCGGTTTCAATTCCTCACTAGGTATTCTAAAACACTCCATCAACCTTATATCTGCATCTTGTTTTCTTGGTTTCAATTCCTCACTAGGTATTCTAAAACAGTGAAAACCAAACCATCATATATAACAATAGAAGATTGTTTCAATTCCTCACTAGGTATTCTAAAACAAGAATGAAGCTCCTATAAGCCCTGCGCTCCACATGTTTCAATTCCTCACTAGGTATTCTAAAACTATATTTCAAATACCCGAATAAGAAAATTAGTACTAGTTTCAATTCCTCACTAGGTATTCTAAAACAAACTGCCATAAGGAGGAATTAATCATGAAAAAGCAGTTTCAATTCCTCACTAGGTATTCTAAAACTCTCCAACCCCTCCAGTTCTCCCATGTATTTATCTAGTTTCAATTCCTCACTAGGTATTCTAAAACATGTTCAACGTGGCCCCAGACGACGACACCAGCATGTTTCAATTCCTCACTAGGTATTCTAAAACCTCAAGGCTTTTAGAGAAAAAACCCAAGTGATTATTTGTTTCAATTCCTCACTAGGTATTCTAAAACTATCAGCCCTACCCGGGTTAAATATGCCGGTATGCTGTTTCAATTCCTCACTAGGTATTCTAAAACTTCAAGCTGGCTTAAATATCCATAGGAACAACCAGCGTTTCAATTCCTCACTAGGTATTCTAAAACATGATGGACTAGCATGACCGTGTTAGGCCCCATAAGTTTCAATTCCTCACTAGGTATTCTAAAACCACCTATCATTTTTTACACTCCATACTATAACTATTTGTGTTTCAATTCCTCACTAGGTATTCTAAAACGCAAAGGAAATATATTCAAGTGTGTCACGTGGTGATAGTTTCAATTCCTCACTAGGTATTCTAAAACCTACAGGAAGGACTGTACAAAATTTTAGATTATGGTGTTTCAATTCCTCACTAGGTATTCTAAAACTAGAAAACTTGGGCAAGTGTGGAGTTCAATTGCCTGAGTTTCAATTCCTCACTAGGTATTCTAAAACTAAATGCCTGTGCTATCCTATCGAACGCCTCCGCCGGTTTCAATTCCTCACTAGGTATTCTAAAACATGTATCGGTCAAGACAATGAATTTTAACAAAAATTTGTTTCAATTCCTCACTAGGTATTCTAAAACGGCATTAGAAAAAGTATGCAATATACTAGCTATTCCTAGTTTCAATTCCTCACTAGGTATTCTAAAACTTGATATTTGTCTAACCCCGCCCGTTCTAAAACAACGTTTCAATTCCTCACTAGGTATTCTAAAACTAGGAGCTTCATATCTGTAGTCATAACAGCTATCTGGGTTTCAATTCCTCACTAGGTATTCTAAAACGCGGGTGCTCTATACCGGAAGCCTCTAAAGAAAATATGTTTCAATTCCTCACTAGGTATTCTAAAACTGCCACCGGAATCGTCGCTTGTCTGTTTCGCAACGGTTTCAATTCCTCACTAGGTATTCTAAAACTTTTCCCCACTTTGTATACATATGTGTCCCCAGAATCGTTTCAATTCCTCACTAGGTATTCTAAAACTTGTCGCACTCATCTGGATTACTATTGCGCCCTTCGGAGTTTCAATTCCTCACTAGGTATTCTAAAACTAGCGGTATCTTTTGGAGCGGCAATGTAATTTTTTGGTTTCAATTCCTCACTAGGTATTCTAAAACTTAATTTTAATAACGTAATATTGGAGTGCAATGTTGGTTTCAATTCCTCACTAGGTATTCTAAAACTAATATAAATAAATTTGCTCCGGAGGGGAGATATGAGGTTTCAATTCCTCACTAGGTATTCTAAAACTATTAGTCTGTACTTTCAATATGCTTTGTAGAGAACGTTTCAATTCCTCACTAGGTATTCTAAAACCCTTTTTCTCTCCTGCAGTCTTTCTACTTCTCTTTGTTTCAATTCCTCACTAGGTATTCTAAAACGGGGAGTTCCAAAAAAATATTTTTATTTTTTATTTGTTTCAATTCCTCACTAGGTATTCTAAAACTCGCGGATATCGTCGGTTGTAATCTCCATGACTTCTCGTTTCAATTCCTCACTAGGTATTCTAAAACTCATCACCCTTTACTTCCTTGCCATCTAAAAATGTTTGTTTCAATTCCTCACTAGGTATTCTAAAACGCCTAGAGGCTACACCCTTTCAGAAAAAAAGAAATAGTTTCAATTCCTCACTAGGTATTCTAAAACCCGAGCTGAAAATTTACAACAAGGAGAGGCAAAAACGTTTCAATTCCTCACTAGGTATTCTAAAACATTTATGAAGCGATATCAGCTTGAAGATATGGACGAGTTTCAATTCCTCACTAGGTATTCTAAAACTGAGAATTTCTGCAGTTGCCTCTAGAAATGTGCATTGTTTCAATTCCTCACTAGGTATTCTAAAACTCACATTGCAATAGAAGTCACTATCCATATATATATGTTTCAATTCCTCACTAGGTATTCTAAAACGGATATAGATAGAGGAGCTTATTGCAGAGAAGACAGTTTCAATTCCTCACTAGGTATTCTAAAACGGCGGTTCTACAATTCAAATGACCTGCTGGGTGATGAGTTTCAATTCCTCACTAGGTATTCTAAAACTTTGAAAGCTATCTTGAAACAGAACTTAATAATTGTGGTTTCAATTCCTCACTAGGTATTCTAAAACCGTAGATGGTTCTGCTAATGCAAGTATAGCAACAACATGTTTCAATTCCTCACTAGGTATTCTAAAACTTGGCTTCTAAATCTGTGGTTGTCATCCCAGCTTTTGCGTTTCAATTCCTCACTAGGTATTCTAAAACAAGAAGTTGACAGTGAAAAGTTTATATATGGTGCTGAGTTTCAATTCCTCACTAGGTATTCTAAAACATAAAAACTAGTAAAGCTTTTGTGATAGATGATATTAGTTTCAATTCCTCACTAGGTATTCTAAAACCAAATGATTTGGATGGTCTTAAGAAAGCTCTAGAGTTTCAATTCCTCACTAGGTATTCTAAAACGTACTCCAACTTGTATTTTATCCTGCATCTTAGTGCCGTTTCAATTCCTCACTAGGTATTCTAAAACAATTCGACACCAAAGCCGAGAATGTCGCAAAAATTAGTTTCAATTCCTCACTAGGTATTCTAAAACTTTCATGGGAGCAGGTTTTTCACCTTCGGCGAGTATGTTTCAATTCCTCACTAGGTATTCTAAAACCAGTTTGGTATTCTGCAAGTAATGATTGTTTTTTTAGTTTCAATTCCTCACTAGGTATTCTAAAACATGCAAACACTTGGACTTCATGGGCACAAATTGCTTGTTTCAATTCCTCACTAGGTATTCTAAAACCTAGGTACTCCAATAGTGTTTGATAAGCCCACAACTAGTTTCAATTCCTCACTAGGTATTCTAAAACCCCAAAGCTCCAACACCAACGACTACAGACAGTAGCAAGTTTCAATTCCTCACTAGGTATTCTAAAACAGTATTTCCTATCGAAGGAAGCAACTCGAAAGCTCTGTTTCAATTCCTCACTAGGTATTCTAAAACAGCCACCACAGCATTTGTGAAAGCTCAAGGATATAGTTTCAATTCCTCACTAGGTATTCTAAAACGTTTATAGCTGTTATAATATCTTTTATCCCTATCATAGTTTCAATTCCTCACTAGGTATTCTAAAACACCAAGCTTCAATATTATTTTATTCTGTTCCTCAAGGGGTTTCAATTCCTCACTAGGTATTCTAAAACTTTGGCTGTAGATGGAATAGCAGGAACCAAAACTAGGTTTCAATTCCTCACTAGGTATTCTAAAACGATGATATCTGGGATGAAAAGAACTGGCAGAAGGCGTTTCAATTCCTCACTAGGTATTCTAAAACCCATATCTTTTGTCTGACAGGCTTATACATCTATATAGTTTCAATTCCTCACTAGGTATTCTAAAACTAAGGGCCCTAAATTATGGAGGAATTACATTACTGAGTTTCAATTCCTCACTAGGTATTCTAAAACGTAAAAATGGATTTGGTGCGGAAATATCGGCACCTGGTTTCAATTCCTCACTAGGTATTCTAAAACTTTCTATCTCTCTTTTATCGTTATATGCTATAGACTGTTTCAATTCCTCACTAGGTATTCTAAAACTCCATATATTCCCTAAACCAGATATGGCATATCTGCGTTTCAATTCCTCACTAGGTATTCTAAAACTTTAACTCTCAACAACGTTCCATCACTGAAAGCCAGTTTCAATTCCTCACTAGGTATTCTAAAACCTTTATTGCCCCGCGGCATATTCATGCGCTTAGTCAGTTTCAATTCCTCACTAGGTATTCTAAAACGGCGTAATAAACGTAATAAATCTCAACGCGGACAATAGTTTCAATTCCTCACTAGGTATTCTAAAACAAGGACAGTCCACTATTTTAGCACCAAAAGGTGTGTTTCAATTCCTCACTAGGTATTCTAAAACTATAATCCCCACTACGCATATACCGGCTTGCCACAGTTTCAATTCCTCACTAGGTATTCTAAAACGAAAGTTTATTCAGGTACCAGATTTGTATTTGAGGAGTTTCAATTCCTCACTAGGTATTCTAAAACAGGCCGCTTATACTGGCAGGTGAAGAAACCTTTGTGTTTCAATTCCTCACTAGGTATTCTAAAACCTGCATCAGAGCCTCCAATGCCGGCTTGACGGCTCTGTTTCAATTCCTCACTAGGTATTCTAAAACAAAAGGCCCTGTGACCTGGAATGACTTGAAGGGGGTGGTTTCAATTCCTCACTAGGTATTCTAAAACGGCATTTGCCTGAAGTTCTTTGTCTATCTCAACAGGTTTCAATTCCTCACTAGGTATTCTAAAACAGTTACAAGCCTTCCTGTCTTTGTTGATTCATATGTGTTTCAATTCCTCACTAGGTATTCTAAAACAAACATAGGGCCGCGCAAAGCTGGTTTTGGTGAACTGTTTCAATTCCTCACTAGGTATTCTAAAACCGCCGCCAACATATACGTGGTGGATAGCAAAGGGAAGTTTCAATTCCTCACTAGGTATTCTAAAACGTACAGTTCTTGTACAAAGTTTGCACTTTTATTGCACGTTTCAATTCCTCACTAGGTATTCTAAAACCCTGCATCTAGAGTGCCGGCGGTGATTTTGGACGCAGGTTTCAATTCCTCACTAGGTATTCTAAAACATGGAATGGCATTTACATCTCACGTGCCAACATTCTGGTTTCAATTCCTCACTAGGTATTCTAAAACGGAATGGCATTTACATCTCACGTGCCAACATTCTGGTTTCAATTCCTCACTAGGTATTCTAAAACTTTTTTGGCACTGGTCATATTTTGTCCCTCCTTTATATGGTTTCAATTCCTCACTAGGTATTCTAAAACTGGCTGGATAATTACTTGGAGAATGGTGATGGGTTGTTTCAATTCCTCACTAGGTATTCTAAAACCATACGCCTTCTGCTTTCATATGCCCGCACACCTAGTTTCAATTCCTCACTAGGTATTCTAAAACTAAAACACCAATTCGCCTGGTCTAAGTCATTCACAAGTTTCAATTCCTCACTAGGTATTCTAAAACTGTTCTTTTATTACCTCTTTGGATTTTTCCCATTTTTGTTTCAATTCCTCACTAGGTATTCTAAAACAGTCCAATGTGACGGCAATACAGGGAATAGAGTTAGTTTCAATTCCTCACTAGGTATTCTAAAACTTGCACAAACTTTGCACTTTTCTTGCAGTCAAGCTGTTGTTTCAATTCCTCACTAGGTATTCTAAAACTCACCGACGCCGAACTTATGGACGGCACTCTCGACAGTTTCAATTCCTCACTAGGTATTCTAAAACCACAGTACGGGCAGGATGCATATAACATTGGGCAATAGTTTCAATTCCTCACTAGGTATTCTAAAACTATAAATACCTTCAAAGGAGGAGAGTGATGAATGAAGTTTCAATTCCTCACTAGGTATTCTAAAACATCTTGAATATTCTCTTTATTCAATTCGTACAATTTGTTTCAATTCCTCACTAGGTATTCTAAAACCGATATTGGAAATGAAAAAGCTTTTGTAGATAGATATGTTTCAATTCCTCACTAGGTATTCTAAAACCGTTCAAGCGTCCCAATATCTTTTATTGCTGAGCATAGTTTCAATTCCTCACTAGGTATTCTAAAACTTCAAAACCAGTTTCAGCCATATAACCACCTCTATTCGAGTTTCAATTCCTCACTAGGTATTCTAAAACTTCCAGCCAAATCTGCTGCTATCCTTTTTACCACAGTGTTTCAATTCCTCACTAGGTATTCTAAAACTTTTTTCTAAAATATTTAATGTTTTGACCTACTGTCAGTTTCAATTCCTCACTAGGTATTCTAAAACCGGGTATTAATTTTGAAAATTATATGAAAGGAGAAAAAGTTTCAATTCCTCACTAGGTATTCTAAAACGCTATTTGTCGGCACTAGTTGAACAAAATTGGATATGTTTCAATTCCTCACTAGGTATTCTAAAACGGGAAATAATACAGGCTGTGCAGATGGAGGACAATGTGTTTCAATTCCTCACTAGGTATTCTAAAACGAGACTTAAGCCATGGAAGAAGGGAATGGATGGAGTTTCAATTCCTCACTAGGTATTCTAAAACCATCTTCAATTCCCTTGTCTTTTTTGATGCAGTCTTGTTTCAATTCCTCACTAGGTATTCTAAAACAACTCCAGAAGCTTCTACTATTTTTATCTATATCAGTTTCAATTCCTCACTAGGTATTCTAAAACCCCGTTTCTGGATCTACTCCATTTTTGTATTTCTTTTGTTTCAATTCCTCACTAGGTATTCTAAAACTGGCATACAGTTTTCTTGTACTGACAATAGCGTTGCAAGTTTCAATTCCTCACTAGGTATTCTAAAACTTAGAAAACCTAGGCAAGTGTGGAGTTCCGCTACCAAGGTTTCAATTCCTCACTAGGTATTCTAAAACCGGAGTGGCTCGCAAAACAGGCACAGAAATATAATAGTTTCAATTCCTCACTAGGTATTCTAAAACTCCATTGTATTTCTATAGGAAAATCATTCCTGCCATGTTTCAATTCCTCACTAGGTATTCTAAAACTTCCAGCCAAATCTGCTGCTATCCTTTTTACCACAGTGTTTCAATTCCTCACTAGGTATTCTAAAACTGCATTTTTAACCAAGTTCATATTCACATTCCCGTTGTTTCAATTCCTCACTAGGTATTCTAAAACATTCGGGCGGATGTGAATTCTTTACCCTTACCCTGGTTTCAATTCCTCACTAGGTATTCTAAAACATTAAGTGAAAACGGAGAACCAGAATTAGTTGTGGGGTTTCAATTCCTCACTAGGTATTCTAAAACTTTTTATCCTATTTACTCTTTTTTTCTCAAAATATCTTGTTTCAATTCCTCACTAGGTATTCTAAAACCTTTGAACTTTTCCAGCACTCCACCCCCACCTTTTCATGTTTCAATTCCTCACTAGGTATTCTAAAACTATCTTTTTTAAAAGTATTTCAGCACCAGAATTACTGTTTCAATTCCTCACTAGGTATTCTAAAACCTAAAACACCAATTCGCCTGGTCTAAGTCATTCACAAGTTTCAATTCCTCACTAGGTATTCTAAAACTTGTCCTCAATTTTCTGTATCCTGGTGTCGTGGTTTTGTTTCAATTCCTCACTAGGTATTCTAAAACTATTAGTCTGTACTTTCAATATACTCTGCAGAGAACGTTTCAATTCCTCACTAGGTATTCTAAAACGCCTGCATAGGGTTTGACCAATGGTTTACTAGATTGTTTCAATTCCTCACTAGGTATTCTAAAACCTCTGTATCTCTGGCATATCTTTTGGGGGAATAGGGTTTCAATTCCTCACTAGGTATTCTAAAACATCAAGCACATAAGCGTTTTTATAATACGTATCTTTAGTTTCAATTCCTCACTAGGTATTCTAAAACTGTCACAAGTGTAACTACAGCAGCCGGCAACTTATGTTTCAATTCCTCACTAGGTATTCTAAAACAAGGCATAAACTACAAAGCTATGATTTACTGCACTTGTTTCAATTCCTCACTAGGTATTCTAAAACGCAGTAAGCAAGAAAGGACATGGATTAGGGCTTCCGGAGTTTCAATTCCTCACTAGGTATTCTAAAACATAGCCTCATCTTGGATTTTTCTTTTACGATTCGGCAGGTTTCAATTCCTCACTAGGTATTCTAAAACTGCTAATCTATTTTTCTCTTTTAATATTACTTTTATTAGTTTCAATTCCTCACTAGGTATTCTAAAACCCATCAAATATAGAATACACCAGCTTGTCCAAAATTGCAATATACAGGAAAATCTTCGGAAGGACTTCAAAAATCAATCTCAGGCCGCCAATTAACTGCAGATATAAAAATTGTCGACCCCCGGTAATTTTTGCTTTATTCAGGGTCGACGACAAAACAATTTAAAAGTTGGAACAGTATTAAAAATATTTTTAGAAATCAATCAGATAATTTTACAGGAATATATCCTGCTGATTTTTTGACACTCCAAGAACCTCTCTATTGGAATATCTCGTACTTTTAAAAGTGTATATTATCACCGAATCTTCGCTGTTCACCATGATATCAGAAAGTTGGCACTTTAGTTTTTTCAAATTAGCCATGCTTATATCTCCCTCAAAGACAGAATTTTGGACCCAGGTTAAATACTTTCTGCATGTTTTGAGAGCACGACCCACACGCTTTTCTCCAAAATCATAAACAAGTATTACAAACACCAGCTACCACCTCGCGACAAAACCGTTATATGGCTCGTCTTCAGTTATATATTTTTGAAGTTTGTATAATTCAAGCCTTATTATACGTTTGTAACTGACAGTAGTTCCTATTTTAGGATGCTTTATTCTGGTTAAAAGCTTATTGTTGTATTCCTCTATAAACTTTTTTCTTCCTTTATCATTTAACATTATACCGTTGAAGTCAGATTCAAAATCTTTTTCAGTAAGTTCATTCCTGTTGAGAATAGTAAAGATAGTCCTGTCCACTATTATGGGCTTGAATATTTCAGCTATGTCAAGGTTGAGCGAAAAATGCCTTATGTTTGTAGAATGAAGGTAGCCTATCCTCGGATCCAGCTGGGTTTGGTATATTTCACCTAGAACAGTAGTGTACATCATGGAGTTTCCAAAGCTGATAAGTGCATTTATCTTGTCCCTTGGAGGACGCTTGCTTCTGACTTTAAAGGCAAATTCCGGATTCTTTATTATTTTTGAAAAACATCCATAGTATTCCTGTCGCATGTTGCCTTCAATTGCCATGAGTTCCTCTATAGTTTGACAATTTTCCATGAATTTTTCCTTTTCCGCTATATCTTTGAGCTCTGGTTCCACATCCATGCCCCTGCTGTTATAATATTTTAGAATCACAATTATGTTTTCCGCTGCGGTCTCTATTATCATCTTGGCTATTTTAAGTCTTTTTTCATAATCAAGATAATTTTCCGCCTGCTTCAATATTACGTATCCGGAATTCAAATGCTCTCTCGGGTAAAAAGTCCCAGTATAATATCCATAATAATTAAAAAAATGTACACATATTTCCTTCCTGGATATAAAATCAAGAAATCTTTTATTCAAATTGATTTCGCCAAATACCCAGATATTGTTGAGTTCCTCCACAGGCAAATATTTCTTTCTGCCTCCAGTTTCAAAATATACGGTATTATCTTTTCTCTTTAAATCTCCATCGCTAAAAATATAAATATCTTTTTTCATCTATACCTCCTATGAATAACAATATTCCCTATAAGCACACTTCCTGCAAAACCGTATCTTCTCAGCAAAAGGAGGACGTTTAAGTTCACATATTCTTTCTATATCCAGACACATTTTTTGAAGACATTCCCGGGATTCATCAGTCAGGTTCACTTCTGTCCTCTTTTTCTCCTCCGGATATAATAAAATCCCCTTTGCCTCTATGCCCGCTTCCTTTAACTGGTTCAGATAATACATGAGCTGCCACTTTGAAGCCTCGGCATATTTAGAGGTTTTCTTTGTCTCACCAATTGTTATCTGATTTTTGGACCTGAAAATCACATCGAATTTGACATTCCCGAAACTGATTTCCTTGTCGTTTCTCTTATATGTACGTTCATGTATAAAACGACCTATTTCCACATTTTCATCATGCTGATCAGGCACTATGGCCCTGGACATGAGCCAGACTTCCCGCTTGCACACATTGTAGTACCAAAGCATAGTTCCATTGACCTCCATAATATCACCCCTACATAACGAAAAAATCTTCTCCTTTTTCTCTCTTATATCCTGTCATATTATCATAATATACTTCACAGGCACTTTGAGGAAAATTCAATATAATGTCATCTTTGTTATTCACCTTGTCAACGTACTTAATTGGAATAGATAAAGTATATTCTCTGACTTTATTTTTTATTTCAAGCATTTTCTCGCTTTTAGCTTCAATATTCTTAATACTTAAAGCTTTTAAAAGTTCATTATAGATTCTTTCAGCTTCATCATCGATTCTAAAAAATACGTCTATATAGTTCTTATTTTCTTTTATAAGTGAAAATTTATCCAAGCTATAGTCTTTGTCACTAAAATACATCTTTATAATTGATTCTTTGAATTTCTCGGAATCATCTTGATTTTTATTTTTATCCACTTCATTAAAATAATTCCCAATGAGTTCAAAATACTCCTTTTCTTCTATGCATTTTTTATCCTGCAAAAGCTCCCCACTTATGTTTATAAGAGTCTTCCCATAGACTCTGGTGCCATAATATATACCACTGTCATCCACCATAGAATAAACATACACATTCCCATTTTCAATTTTGCCATTTCTGTTACATCTGCCTGCTGACTGTATTATAGAATCAATAGGTGCTATATCCCTTATCACAATATCAAAATCAAAGTCCACACCTGCTTCTACAACCTGAGTTGAGACGAGTATTATTTTTTCACCTTTTTTCAACATTTTTGTCACTTTATCTATTCTTTCTTTTCTATGGCAGGGTAAAATATTAGTAGATAAATACAGCACTTTCCTGCCGCTATTTTTAAGTTCTTTATAAATTTTTAGGGATTGTGCTATGGTATTACATATTATAAGATAAGATTTATTTTCCATATTGTCATAGAATTCTTCTATAAAATTTTCTATTTTAATTGGTTTAAGCTTTGGAATAATAGAAGTTCTATTGAACATATTAAAATATTTTTTATTATTATCCAAAAGTTCTACTGCATTTGAAAGCATGAGAGGCTTAGTTGCAGTCATCATTATTATTCTGCAATCAAGATACTTGCTAGCAGACTCAAGAATGAATTCTACAAGCTTCAAGTATTTTATATCTATAGCTTGTACCTCATCTAGAATAATTATTGAATTTCTCAGTGCATTGAATTTCTTAAGCATCCTATTCTTGTTGCCTATTAAAGTTTCAAGAAGCTGGACAAAAGTCGTAATTATTATTCCGCTGTTCCAATTTTCTATCAACATTTCAGCTTTAACTTTTGTATAATTTTCGTGTTCACTACTATATTCAACATTTGCAAGACTATGATGCTTTATTATATACTCACTACTTTGATTTTCAAAATCAGGAATATTTTCAAAAAGAGAATATATTGAAGAATAATTTTGATTTATTATAGACGTAAAAGGAAGAGAATATATTATTTTCCTATTTCCATCTAAAAGCTTCTGAAGTTTTAAAGCAGTAAAAAATCCGCAGTAAGTTTTCCCCGTTCCCGTAGGAGCTGTTATAGAAAATATCTTGTTATCTTTATAAACTTTTCCAATTCTATCTTGTACACTATTAAATATTTGAGCTCTAACCAAATTTATTTTATCTCCGGCACTATCTTTAAATTTCTCATTTTTTGTTTCATTTAAAATATCAAAGTTTGCAAATTTTATTTCTGGAAGATCTATATTTGAAGCACTGATCTTGTCTGCTGCAATAAGTGAACTATACAGCACCTGGCTTATAAAATAAGTTTCCCCGCTTTCATTGTCATATTCAAATTTAAATTGAAGTTTTTTTAATTTAGTCAGGATCTTTTCAAAAGGTCTTTGAGATATAAATTCATCAAAATATTTCCCGTATCCAATTTTTTTATAATCTTCTGCTATAAACTTCCTGTTTTTTTCTATATCCTCTATTTGTTCATAAGCAACATCAACCTTTCCTCTAAGATCGGATTTATCTATTATTGGCCTTCTAAAATTTTTAGGCAAATTTATATCAACATTTTTTATACTTCCATGGTGGTGAAGTATACAATTGTATATGATCACAGGCATAATATTGTCACTATAAAAACCAAGGGCAATAAATGCCCCAAACAGTGCAGAGATAAAACCATGTCCATTTAAGACATTTTTAGTTTTATCTTTACCTAAAATATATTTTTGAAAAAAAGTAGTATATTTTCCAAAATCATGAGAAAAACTTAATATTTCCTCTGCCTTACTGTATTTTTTATCACAATAATTCTGAGATATTTCATTAACTTCCATAAGATGAGTTAAAATTAATTTATCAGGATGAGAATAAAACTTCAACACTAACATCTCCTACATAAACACTATATTTTCATCTTCAAGTTCTATAAATTCAGCATTAAGTTTCAACTTCAACGGGTGTCCGTTTTCATCATAAATATAGGAAGCCATATTCCCCACTTCTCTGTCCTTTAAAAATTCTACAGGCATTCTCTCTTTTAGAAGTTTCAAATTGTCATTTTCAAATATGTCTATACTTCCTGAAACAATATATTTTAAGTTCACAGGTGTAGATATCCGTATTGGTTCATTGCTTTTCTGCAGTTGTACATCAAGCCTGCGGCAAAACTGAAAACTGCAATTAAATGGTGCAGCTCCCAAATATGGAGAATATACATATTTATTATCTTTTACCCTGTACTCCAATTCATCCATCAAATTTTTGTCGGCACAGCTTATATAAATGGTATACTCAACTCCGTCATCGCCAGTTAAAATTTCTACTGGGATCTGGGTATGGTCTTTAGGTTGAAATATATTTTTAGGACTTGTAGCTCTAATATAATTTACACTTTGCATTACTTTTCTTATACAACTGTCTTTTTTTACAGATATATTAAGTTTATCTTTGGAAAAAAGTTCATAATAGCTGTCCCTCTCATAACCCAGAACAGCTGCTACCAAGCCTATAATAGTTGTTCTTGACGGTATAGAATAGGAAAGTGAAGATGAATTGGTATAAAATTTTCTAAAGTGTGCAAATTTCCCTTTCACTTTTAATATCAATAAATCCATATTTTTCACCTTACTTTACTTCATTTAATGAAAAGCCGTCAAATGCCTCCTTGAAACCAACTTTATTTCCATCCAGCACAAGCTTTAGCTTTTCATCTGCAAAATAATGCAGCTTAGAAATTTTATCACTGTTTTTATTTAAAAATTTTACAAGTTCCGTTATATCCAAAGTCACTTCTTTTATATCTCTTACACTTTCGTCTTCAGAAGAAAATTTTAAATAGTCCCTCAGATCTCCAAGTATAGTTTGATCATCATTATATTCGACCCTCAGATATAATCTTGGATACTGGCCTATTTTACTCCTTGTAGCAAGTTCCGGTATAGCATATCTCATAGCTTCATCCAAGAGTGCCACATCTTCTTCTTTTAATTTCGTATGTTCTGCCCTTTTACCGCTTATAACCCCGCTAAAAGCAATAAAAGAATATTTTACCCTATAATCTTTTCCTATGGCACCTTGTTTATTTCCTTCTCCTGAAGCAAAATGAGACGTTATACTTGCCTCCAGAAGTTCAACTTTGTTGAGAGAATAGCCCCAGTTAAATTGGACAGGCCCTATAAAATTCTTGTTGTCATTTTTTACAGGAATAGTTGCTCCAAAAAGCCTCACATCTATAAGCTTATCCAGTATTGTATCTACATCACTGCTGCCAAGTTCTTTTATTCTACCCTCTGCAGTTACTGCTTTATCATCCACTTTTGAAACAAATAATTCATAACCTTTATCAAGAAGATAATCTCTTATGTATCTTTTAATTCTCAAATCAGAAACAAGATTTATATCCCTCTCATAATCCATACGCGGTCTGTTTTCCTCATCAGGATCCCCATTTGGATTTGTAAGTTTTGCATCATAAAGATACAAAATTTCACTATTGTTCATTTTCTTTTCCTCCTTTATTTAACATTGCTTTCATGGTATCATAACTATATCCTGACAAAATGTAGAACAAATTTTCGTGTTTGTTCAATTTCCATGAATCCTTATTGGCATCCATGAGTCTTTTACACTCTGAAAAGGTGATTTCATTGTATTTTCTTATTTTCTCCTGTATAAGTTTATTAAACACTTCATTGGTGAGCCTTATAACCTTACTTTTATCAACGCCACCAAAATTAAGCTTATTTAAAATCGGTTTCCTGTCTTCACCCATTCTTCTATACTGTGCATTTCCTATCTCACCTATAAGACATCCAAGTAAAAACATTGCACTCTGCTGCTCGTCATACCCCATGTTTAAAATATAAGATTTCATATCATCCCTAACTTTTAAATTAGAAACATTCATTTTTTCTCCCTCCCCTATACATCCCATATATTCTAAAAATTTTATACAGAAATTAGCCTTAAGTATTGTATTATATATACCTGATTTCCCATTTACGTTATAACCTGCTTCGTCAAAAAATTCAATTTTGGCACAGGAAATAACTCCTCTTATAAATTCATCCAGCTTTAAATTCCTCTGCGTTAAAATGGCATCGTACATTTGAAGAAGCTTTCTGTAATTCATAGGTTCCGAATTCTTGAGTCGAACAGGTGTCATAAAATAAAACGTCTGCAGATCTATATTGAGTTTGTAGTTTATTCCCATAATTTTTCTGCCCAATTTGTTCATGTCGTATGACACAGTCATAATCTTTTGAAATACAGATGGGTTTACATCTTTAATTAATTTTTGAATTTTGGTCGCCTGGTTCGATTTTTTATAAAACATTATATTTATTAAAAAATATGTATTTCTGTTTCTCATATCTGCTATATTCTGAATTTCATCTTTAAAATCTTCTACTCCATTTAAATTCTTCACTATATTAAAAGAATGTTGAATATTATCAGACACTTTGTCCAAATCTTTTTTATCCATCGGGCTTCCCAATATAAAATGTGGAATTAAATAGACTGTAAATCCCACAAGTTTTGTATTTAATTTATTTTGTATATAATTTTCTCCCGATATGAGCTTATTGAGGCAGTTACTGCATAGGAGCATATTTTTATCATAATTTTTAAGCTCACTTGCAAATATAATTTGATTTGTAGTGTAATACTTTATTTTCATCTTGGATAAATCTGATGTCAGATTTTTACTGCTGCCACACATACTGCAGTAGCCTCTGACTTTTTTATTACCCTTGCTTTTCTGCTTACTTTTCAAAATCGCCTGCCTATATTCTTTGAAATTGCTTAAAGGAATTCCATCTATTAAAATGGTGCAAAGACCTATTTCATTCTTTTTTATATTAAATTCATATTTAACATAATTTTCAAATTCTTTAGAATAAATTTTTTTCAGAGATGAAGCTATATTCTTATATCTACGCTTCTCATTCTCTTCAGTCTCTTCACTTTCCACCTTATTTAATGTCTCCAGAACATCTTCTTCTGCAATTCCGTATTTTTTATAATTCAAAATATATCTGTTTTTAGGCTTAATTTTATCTCCCAGATCCACATAATAAGTATCGAAAACAGTCTTGATTTTTTCATTTAATTCATTTCCCAAATCAACTTTGGTTAAATTGTTCAAGGTTTCGGTTATATGATACAAATATGAATTGCTGGTTACAAACCACTGTGGAGATGCAGGGCCATCTGCAGAACCTATAAAAGCATATTTCAAAGCCGTAGAACTGTCAATTTCTTCTTTGCAGTCCAATTTAAATTCATCTTTTTGTGTACTGAAGCAAAATTTAAGTACATGCATCTGTTCTCCCCTTCTGTTCTGGGAAGACACTTCTTTAATCAAGCTGCAAAGCATGTCTCCACCATTAGAAAGCATGGAATTTCCTATTTGAATTATGCCTTCTATCATGATAAATTCCCACTCCTTTCTATTATTTTCTATATAATTTAATAAAATTATTTTCACTATCAATTATTTTAACTTATATATTTTAAACTTAAATAAATAATTATGTTTTTAAAAATATAACTATTTATTATACACATAAGATAATCATTCCTCAATAGGTATTCTAAAAATATAAACATTTTAAACACACGGGTTTCAATTCCTTTTTAGGTATTCTAAAAATGTTTTCACTTTATATGTCAATATTAGCATTAGGTTTATATAAATACAATATTTTTTTGTATTTTAGTGTCTACCATACTATATTAACCGGCTTACTAAACATCCAATTTTACATTAAGTAATGTTATAACAAGTTCTTAATTATATTTTTTAACTATAATTAAATATTTTTTTACAATATATGATATAATATAAATATAAAAAGGAATTACTATGGTTTTTTAAAAATTGTTCTTTCTAATTATTTAAAATGTACTTGCAAAGGAGTACATTTTATTTTTCTGAATCTTCCTTTTTTATCATAATTGACATTTCATCTTTAATTAAATCCTTCATTTTAAATTTTAATTTGTCCTTAAAATATGTCCCTATAATCACCATAGCACTAATACATGTCAATGTGAGATATACCATTATTAGTAAATTCATTAATTTATCACTCAATATGTCACTTCCTCTACTACAAAATCACCATAGTAATCCCTTATTGAAGAAGATATAAAATTTGGAAAGTGGTTTACAGTTATGATGCTTTACCCCCTTAGCCATTTATTACCATAATATATGGTAATTTCTGTCCACTTATTTTATTGTATAACATTCTATATTTTATTTATGTTAAATTATTCTCTTACATTTTAAACTCACGGTAACAGTTATAACTTCTTTTTAAAAAAATATTTCTCACAAATAACCCGAAATATATACATTCTACATTTATATACCTTAATTTTTTTATAATACTATAAAAATATTTCATTTTACATTTTTATTTTAACACTAATTTTATATAAATTCAATACTTTCTTAATTTTACTTTTTTATATTTTATTTATATTATTTAGAAACTAAAAAATATTTCTGCCCCCTTTAAAAGCTTCAATATTTTCTTTAAGAACTTTATCGGCAATTTTATCAAGAGTTTTCCCAGCAGTACACCTTACACCTATATAATTTTCCTCATGCTGGCCAGACTATATAATATCTCACTATTTAAACTTAAGTATAGTAAAAGCACCCACCTATTTTTACTTAGTAAGTGCTTTTAATTCTACACTGCAAGATCATTCCTTTTAAAATCACCTTTTGAAGCATACCCCACAATTTTCAGCTCACTCCCCAGCTCTATAAAATTACCGGGTTTTTCATCCACAGTATTTCACTTTACTTAATTATGTCATTAAAACTATGATTTCTTTATTCAGTGGCCTTCTGGTAAATTTTCTATCAGTATAACCCATATCTTCAATAAATTTTTAAACTCATTTTACTTCTTTAAAGAGCTGCAAAATAATCTCTCTCAAATTTATCCAAATAATATTTCCTGTCTCCATAATTATCTATTACATATTCTATATAATCACATATTTTAATATAATCTGCCTCGTATAAGTTTCTGCCATCTTTTATAGCCTTAAATTGAAGAGTGATTGGTGCTTTTCTCAAATTTATAGTGTCGATATTTTCTATATTGAGTATCTCTGTAATATCACAGGCAAATTTCATCTCTTCTAAATCATCTGTATCTCTATCAAAAAGTATAGCAAAGTCAATGTCACTATCTTCTCTTTGATATTTAGTTCCATAAGACCCTACTATCCACACCCCCAAAATATTAGGCTGCTTACTAAAATATCTTTTTAAATCTTCTATTTTATTTTCTATATTCAGCAAATTATCACCACCAATTTTCAATATATTTTTTTGAATTCAATTAAAGGCTGATATTTTTAACTATCGTTTTAATAAAAGCTTCAAGATCCCTTAAATTATTTTGAATTATCTCATAGATCATCCCATTGTTAATGTCAAAATACATATGAACAATTCTATTTCTAAATTTTGCCATAGTAAAATAGGTATTTATATATCTTTTTTCAATAATACCCCGCTCTGCAAGTATCTCAAAGCTTTCCTTATTGGTTTTCGGACTTCCCCACCTGTTTCTAGCTATTATATGATTACTTATATCGAGCATTGCCTCAATTGTCACCTGTAATAAATATTTGGCACTATCTACATTTCTAAAATCTTTTACAAATACATCTTTATCAATTCTTCGTAATTTATTTAATTTTTCAAGATTATCCTGCATAAACATTATTCTTTGCTTCACTTTAGGCAAATCTATATTATTAATCATAAATTATCCCCTTATTCATTTTAACTAAACAAATATATATTAAAATATTTTTTAAATTTCCAGTATATTTATTTTTTCTTTTACATACTACTCTAGTTCCAATTCTTCATTAGTTTTCTGACAATACAATTGGTACTAATATAAACACAAAATACATCTCATGTTAAGGTTCAACTAATGTAAATCAGCCATTCTTTATTCTTATTATAGGACTTAAGACAGCATAAATAAAGAATTTTCTTGAAAATTTCCAGCTGATTTTAATTTCATGAAATTAATATAAAAAATTGGTATAAAACATCATAAATAAAAGACTTAAATAGCCTTTACCTACTGATCCACTCGAAAAAATATATTAAATGCTAAAATTTAAAATGGTTTTCCTATATTTTGTAAAAATATCCGTATTAAAAAGATTATTTAGAAGTCGAATCAAATAGTACATTGTTTCAAATATAAAATTTAGAAAATAATTCAATTTATAATATATAAAGACGTGAACTTTTCAATACGACCGGTAAAAGTTACATATTTGAGCATATGAAATCTATATTTTAAGACAATCTGGAAAATATTCAGTAAAACTGTTTACTGAAATTTAAATAAAAACACTTACTGGTAACAACCGAATTCCTAATAAAGCCTCTAATTGAATTCTACCATTACATCTCTAAGGTGTCCAATCCAACTACTGCCGGTATGAATTTCCCCCAAAGTATATAGATATTTTTTTAATATTTTATACTTCAGATAATATGACAATTTACATTGTATACACAGGTTTTTATACGTATCATATAGTTATATTTAAACTTACAATCTTTTAACATATACAATATAATAATAACTACAGTAAAAATCACCAACCCAAGGTAATTTTTATTCTATTGAAAGTCGGCGACAAAGCATTAACATTAAATAATAAAATTCAAGTTGCTATAAAATAGCAGCAAAATCTTATAAATTAACAGTTTATTCTGTTTTTATTAATTGGTAAGGTAAAAAATAAAATTTCATTTACTTTTTGCAAGGTAAATTTATTGATAAAATTTCACATATTTTTCTGACCCTTTCTGCCTTTTTATTAGGTTTGCCCTTTTTAGATATTTTATATTTCCATTCATTTTTTTCTTTTAAATAATTCATAACAAACATAGAAAGCACTATTTTATCCGGATTTTCTAAATCATCAATTTTGTTACTAAAAAATCCCATTATTGCATCATTCTTTTTATTATCATCTTTCATTAACTTAAATCTATATACTTGCTTCTCAAGATCACTTTTACCTTCCATCGCCTTTTTAAATTTTTCTTCTGCTTGTAATTTTCTCTTTAGATTTTTCTCTTTCTCTAATTTCTTTTTCCTATTTGATTCTGCTTTTTTATCTTGCTGCTGAGCTTCATTTTTATCTATATCAAAATACCCATATCCAACTGAAGTCTTAGCACCCAATCCATAAAAATCTAGTGCATCAACAAGATTATCTATGAGAAATTCTTTTATGGTAATTTTGTTATTTTCATCCCATGGCTTATTTAAAATACTTTCATCTATTCCTATATTAATTTCAAATTTCAAATCCTCATTCCCATTTTTCTCTACTACCAAAAATGGTATGGGGTTGGGGGTATCCGAATCATTAGGCAAGCTATTTCCACTATCATCTTTATAATAATTACCATAATGCGGTGTCATAACATCCTTTTCTAATTTAAAATTACTACAACTGCATGGAAAAGAATCCATAAAAATAACTCTCCCGCAAGTATTAAGATCACTATCATCTTCATCTTTGCCACCAAATATTAGTAAAAATTGCTTGTTTGCCATAGCATCTTTTTCTAACGAATTAAAATATTCCCGTATTACATAATTTCTCAAAGCCCCCTTAACAGCCTGTCCAGGAATATAAGGTATTCCATAAGTATGATGCAGTGTAATACCCGTTTCAAATACAGATTGATTTCCTAATCCAATTATTAACTTATCTTTCAGCTTGACCTTGAGACTGACAAAATAATATCTTTTATATAAAGTATCACTTATTTTTTTATTACTTTCTTCTATATCTCTCAATATAACTTTCTCATTTTCATTTTCATTCATATTATACCCTTTACCTAGATTAAAAATATTTGTAAATTTGTTCACCGAAAGTGATTTGTTAAATGTATTTCCATTTTGTGGAATATTATACTTATATAAATAATCTACTATATGTAATTTTCCATCATCTGACCTTTCCACAAAAACAACATCATTTTTCCTATATTCCAAATCGTTATTAGGTTTTTCCACATAATTAACGTCAGTATTAAAATCTTTTTTTAAGATTATTTTATTCTTTTTTATATCATCTATTATTTTAACCTCCATTTTATTCTTCCCCTTCAATCATTCCATCCGCAAATCTTTTAATCCAACCAAACAAGTTCATCATTTCTTTAGTTACAAACCTGTATTCTCCCTGATTTAAAGATGTAGCCCATTCTATATATTTTGTGAATCTATTCAAATCATTTTCATCATCTATTTCTTTTTGTAATTTTTCATAATCATTTTTAAAATTCTTTATATCATTTATTTTGTAATTCGATATATTCCAATCTACTATATTCTTTAAAACTTCTCTATGATAATCATCTTTAACTTTAGATAAATTAAAAACTAATGTACCTATAAAACCATTTTTCTGAATCAATGCAGACATTTTTCTCACTAAGGTTTTATATTGCTTTTTATTCTTATCATTAAAAGTACCTTTAACTTTTTTTACACATTCCATAGCAAAATTTGCTACATCAAGGTTTACATTTTTCAGATTAGGCATTTTCATCACCTGTTTTCTCCAATTTTTCTACAAAACCTTTCCCTATGGTGGCATCTCCGCCAACTTGAAATACTTTATCTACATTAGTATTAAAATAATCTATTATATCTTTTGGAGTCTTCTTATTATTTTCATTAAAAGAAGGTGCACTCAAAACCATAAAATACATTATAGTTTCAGCTGGTAAATATTCTTCTGTAAAAAGTCCAGTCTTTTCAGCAGCTCCAGTTTTAACGCTTATTTTATTTCTAGTAATTATCTCTGTATACATAGTAACCAAATCGATAAAATCAGAATTGTTCAATATCACTACCTTTTCGATATCCAGCCCTTCGATAGACGAAATTATACCCTTTAAATTTTCATCTACACCACTAAACCTGTCAAATACATACTCTTCCAAAATTATTTTTTCATTATCATCCTTGCTGTCATTTTCTTTACAATCAATATATTCGCCAGAATTTACATTTATATCGAGATTTCCATCAACCTTTTTACTTATCATTTTCAACTCTTCTATCCACCTTTTTAAAATATAAGGGCAGGTTACTAATTTAAATATGTCTTCAGCTGATCTAACAGGGAAAAACAGCAATTTTGCATCTGTAAAGCCTATTGAACTGGAATAGTTGTCATTTCCATCTTCCGGTCCAAATACCGTATATAATTCTTTTTTTAATTCTTCGGGTATTTCATCTTCATCTTCCTTAAATTTACTGTATAAACTATGTTTTATTGATCCCTTTAAGCTTGATGCTTCTATCTCAGGTATATTGGAATGTTTTTCCCGCTGTATAGGCATGTCCACATTTCCAAGTCCATCTCCGGCTCCAGCATGAATTGGTGTAATTGCCTTTATATATACCATTTTCTTATCTCTATACATTTTTAACCCTCCTGACATCTATACATTAAATATTAAATAATTTTTCAAAATTTTCTTCATTTAGCTTATCCAGGCCCATAACTTCCAGCTCCGCTGCCTTTGCAGCTCTAACAGCTTTCTTTTGACTCTTCAAATCATCATCTGAATTTTCATTATCCTTTATTTCATATTCCAAAAGTGGTGATAGCAACACAGGCATTCCAAATACACCAGCTAGTCTATAAGTAGTATACTTATTGCTCTTAGCATTGTCACTTTTCATGCCACTTGATTTACACTCAAAATTTATTATCTTACCGGTATCTGTCAATAAAACAACATCCAATTCATCAATAATATTATGTCTACTATTATCATCTTTATTTTTCTTATTAAAATAAGTTTTAAGACTTCTCACCATTTCTATTACCTTGGGGTTATCTTTTACAATATTATATATTCTGTGTGCCGCCAGCTTTTCAAATACATACCCTGCAGGATAAGATCCCTCGATTTCCTTAGAACTCAATATATCATATTTGATTTCTTTTATATCTTTATGTTTTTCCATAAACTGCTTAAATAATTCTTCCACACACTCATATCTGCTTGTGCTTTTTTCAATTTTATTTGAATATAAAAGCAAGTTTCTGAATGATCCTTCATATTTCCTATTTTCAGATTCAAATTTTATTATTTCATGTCCTTTATTTTTACTTTCGTCTTCTACAATAAAATTATATAATTTTTGATAAAATTTATGTTCTTTTATAAAGTTCACATCATTTTCATGAATTTTATTACCTTTCTTTTTAAATTCAATAGTACTTTCAAGATTTTTTGTGTCAAAGCCCGTTAGATTCAATGCCTGTTCAAATGTAAGATCTTTTTTTCTATAATTCAAATTCCCATTTGGAATAATTTCACCGTCACAGTTATTGACAATTAATTCTTCAGTATTTCCCTCTACATATATCAATTTGTCTTTCTCACGCTTAGTTTCTTTATCTCCGATTAATTTACTTACCGCCAGAGCTATGGTTCTCTGTCCTCCTGTAACATGCCAATATATTTCTCCGCAAGCTTTTCTCACTATCTGCATTTCCAATTTATTTTTTAGCTTCCCTAAATTATGTATATATTCAATGGAGAGTTTTACATCGCTCCATGAGCATTTAAAATTTTCACACTCTTTTTTTAAATATTCATCCCATTTACGAGGTTTAATATTGAAATTAAATCTTTCTACAGCATTATCATCAAAAGTTATATTGAATATATTTTCAGGTTTATACATATCTATTATGATAAAATTGGTTATTTGATTTAATGTTGAACACACAACTAAATTTTTAATTTTATGTTCCATTTATATACCTTCTTCCAAAATTATATACTTATTGAATCCTTTTGAATTTGGCGGTTCTATCTTTAATTCTGCACTTTGGCTTAATACTTTCATTAAAACAACCGTTCCTGCAGCATAACCTTTGTACATCTTTCTTATCCCCGATTTCATATCAAATCCGCCAATATAAATTGGCTTATAATTTGCAATGCCAATAATCTTAACGTCACTGCCAAAGGACTCATCTATATCCCTCTCGAAAAAAGCATCACTTGTAAATATAACTTTATAAATACCTTCATTTAATTTTACTTTTTTCTTGGCATTAAAATTTTCTATACACCTGTATTCCCTACTATCTTTCATTTTTTTAAACCTGCAAACCTTATTTTCACCGCCAAGCTTTAAATATCCGCTATCAAGATCATCCACTTTTATTCCCTCATAATATCTATTTAAATAATCTCTACAAATCTTATACTCTACTAGATAAGACCAGTTTTTATTTTCTTTAAGATCATCCAAAAACTCTGTCTGTTCAATTCTATAGAGCATACTTTCTTCCACCGATCCCGTAGATTTGTCCAATTTTATGCCTATTTTATTATTTTTTATAAATATCTGATTTTCATCCACCAATTCTATATCATCACTTATTCTATTCAAATACAAACTATAAATATCTTCTATATTTATATATTTGTTATTTGCCATTTCATAATCACTATCCCTGGGTGATTGTAAAATTCTCTCATAAGGTATAGAAATCATACTCTTTTTTAATTCTATAAAGTTTCCAAAAGCTTTCCTGCCTTTGGAATTTACAAACAAATCCTTTGGTGCAGGAATATAAGCCATTGAGGTTACATTATTATACAGGTATACCTGGCCTAACTTCAATATTTTTTCATGATCATAGCTATTTTTATCCTTCTTATCCAAAAAAATTTTCCTAAAGGAATCATTTTTACTTAAAATTGCAGTAAACACAGCTCCAAAAAATGTAGATGAATATGGAATATTCTTGCTTTTTATGAAATTATTTATCCCAAATTTAAATTGACTCCCATCTCCAAAAAAAGTATTATCACAAGGTTTTATATTTAAAAGTCCCACTTTATCGCCACCTATAACTATTTAAATTCAATTGAAGATAATTTTTTATTTATCTTCAAAATATTCATTATATTTTCAAAATCAACATATTCCACATTAGATTTAACTTCAATACAATTTCCATTAACAATGCTATTAAAGAAATCAAGTATCTTTTCTACGTACACTTCAATTTTCTTTTCTAAATCACTTTTATCTTTTTTTCTATCGTTCTTTTTAATTACAATACTTCTTGAAACCAACCGTTTAAATTCGCAATTTGCTATGCTATAGAAATTTTCCATTTCTTCAAAAGTTATATCATTGACATCCAGTTTCAGCATTTCATCTTCAAAGTTATTTATATAAGAAAATGAAATATAATTTTTTATACAATTAAAATTTTCAGCCAGATCAAACAAAACTTTCAATTTACTCTTTTTTAAATAGCAAGTTATCTCTTTTCCATTATTTATTATATAATTTATTGCAATTCCATCTTTAGGAATATAATCATCTTCATATCTTTTTTTAACATTCTTAAGTTCTTCCCTAGTTTTTCTTAAAGAATAACTCATAGGATCTTTACATTGTGCAATAGTGATACTCATGGAATAAGTAATTTTTCTATCAATACCCTTATACCCTTTAATTTTATCCTGAACTTCTTCTTTAAATAAATCATCAATAATTCCTACAACACTTATAATTGCCTCATTAGGTAAAGCACCTAAAAAATCATCTCCACCAGAGTATATAACATCACAATAGTCATCTTCCAATCTTTGTTTTAATTTTTTACCAAACTCAACTATTTTTCCTGATATGTTCTCCTGATATTCTTCCAATTCTGTCTTATCATCCAAATATTTACCACTTATCCATTTTCCCAAATTGTCAATATCAAATTGGATAAAACAATATTCATAGTTTGGACTTTTTATTTCATTATTATTATAATAAAGCTCTTCCATCTTATCTCTCATATCTTTAAAAATTTCAATATCTTCCTTTGAATCTGATTTGCGATCTTTTCTCAAATCATCTTTAACTTCATTTATAAATTTTTTATTGCAGCTTTTATTTTGGGATATCTGCGGCATCTGTGATATCTTAATTATCTTTTTAATAAGAGGCTTACTATAATATCTATCTTCTTTTCCCTTTTCAATTACCTTTTCTAGAGTCTCAGTTATATCTTTCAAATTTTCTATATTCTTTTCTTTCCAAATCTTTATAGCCACTGTATAAACAGACTCCAGCTTTTTCATATTACATTTTTCTGTATTATATTTTCTTTTGAATAAACAAAACGGACATAATTCCTCATCTGGACTTAAATTATACTTACGTCTATTTTTAGAAGAAAATCCTTCAGTACAAATATTATATTTGCCGCATATAATACATTTTCTACCACCATTCTGCTCCCTCTGATGAAAATCATAGGTATTTTTTAAACTTCTAATTAATCTCATTAATTTTGAATAAATTTCACCATATTTTTCACCTTTTATTTCTTTCATGGCCCAGAACATATGAAAAATTTCCCTTATATCATATTTAAAATCTATACCATTTACCGTCTTTTTCATAAATTCATTAAAATACTCATATACGCTATTTTCTATATCTTTCATGTCAATTTTATTTTCTATTTTAATAACCATATAATTTGAGTAATCAGCACCGCCAACTTCATGGTTAGGATATATCAATTTATTTTTTACATTTTTACTATTAATAAGTTCCATTATTTTCTTCATAATATCAGATATGATTTTACTACTGTTATACAAATCCAAAAGTTTTCTTGATTCTTCTATATAAGTCTGTACAGGTCCCACTGTCACACCTAATAAATAACTCATACTTATTTTCCTTCCCCTATCTTTATTAATTCCCTAACATACTTATCTACATAAGCTTTATTAGCTTCTTTATCCTTCTGAGTATTTATATTCAATTCATTAAAAATATAATTATAATTTAATTCCTTTATAATCATATATTTATTATATTTATTTTCCCAGAATGAAACACATATCGGAGATGCAAATCGCTTTATTTCTTTACGTTGTCCTCTGCAATTTCCCAATACATTTCTATTAATAATCTCTCTATTTTCTATACCATCAATAAAATCCTTATTATTTTTACTATATAACCTATCATGGGTCAATTGAGATACAGCTTTTATTAATTCTCCATATTCATTTTTAATTTTCAATACTCTTAACTTTTTTATATAAGGGTAATCCAATTTATCCTTATATTCACAAAATTCTATACTTACTGTTTTTTCTCCGACATCTTCATGCTCAATTCGTCTTAACTTTTCTGGATTATTATGAGATAATTCCTTCAATATACATATTGGAGATTTACTGAGTAAATCATCATACTTATAATCTCCATCAATTTGTATTTTATTGATTTTAAATGAACCAAATCCTTTCCTGGAATACCTTCCCATAGACCCTATAATGGAGGATTGAATTAATAAATTAACATAAAAATCCAAACGAAAATCATCCTTGCAAATCATATAAAAGCAAATTTTAGTTGAATTCTTAATACATTTAATAGGTTTAAAATTTTTATGTGGCAAAGGACTTTTTATGTCTATATCTTTATCAGGATTAATATTTTTTTTAATTACAAAAGACACTGGTGATCTTCTTACTGGTGATTTTTCATCAGTGCTTCCAAAGCACCATTTTTCCGTATCTTTCATATTCTTTAAATCCTTAAAATAATATAATTCTCTAAAAGTACTTCGCATAAGTGATTTCAACTCAGTCAATCTAAATTCAACTTCTTCATTGCCATAACTAAACATTGGAGTTAAAACTTCCAATTCAATTTCTGCTTTTTCCAATCAACATCCCTTCTTCCCATGCTAACGATATAAAAAAATTAAATTCAAGCTTATTTTCCATATTTTTCTTTTATTATCCTTTGATGTTCCATTATTATGAGAACTTCTACAAAAAATATATAAATCCTCCTAAATAATTAAAAGTGAGGAAAATTTTTCAGTTTTATTTAAATTGACAGTGAAAAATTTCGATACTTCTTATATTATTTATACAAATCCATTTGTCAGCATAGGTTCATACTTAAAATTTATACTATAATAATTATAAAAAAAAGCTATTCCCAAATTAAGAATAGCTCTAAGAACAGTAATAAAGAATTTTTTATGAATATCAACAATGATAAGGATTCGGATTCTAAAAAATTAAGATTAGTTCTCACAAAACACATTTTAATCAACTAAAAAAATTTATATACAATTTGAAAACCACAATGGTTTCTTTCAAAAATATTACATTATATTGTATTTTAAACACTCAATGTGCAAACAGTTTATGCTTCCTTTTTCCACTCTTATATCCACAGTATGGCAAAGGTCCAACCTATAAGCAGTTATAACGTTATCCATCAGATGCGTAACTACCTATCTAATTATTAACTCCATTTTTCCAGTAACGTAACTATACTTTTTACTATATCATGTCCTTCTTTTTTATTTAGATAACTTCCTATCATACAAAAGCTCAAAGTACATACTCCAGAATATGTAGAAACAGCCAGCTGAAATTGTGGAACTTTTCTAAAGCTACCTGTTAACAGACAATGCAAAATTGTATTATCTTCAAAATAGAATTGCCGGTCAAAAATACCAAAATTAGTATAAGAAACTGACTGAATATGATAATATTTTGAAATTATCCAGTGAACAAAGAAAACGGGCAATTTGTGATAAATTGACTGCAGCTCTGGAATTGACTGTAAAAATGTCTTTTTACTCTTCAAATCCCTTATCTGATTGTGAATTTTTTAGCAATGGTAAAAATATCATCATTACTTTCAACTGAAATTATCAATCCATATTCTCCTGTCAAATTGGCAATACGCAGTGATTGAGAAGAAGAAAATTGCCTCAAGTCAATTGGACATGGAAGCGATATTTTCGTCAGTTTTGTTTTTCGTGATAAAGTAATAATATACGCAGCCATAATTACATCATTAATAGTTAGGCAATATTTTTTAGCTCTTTGATTGATTTTTAAAAATTTATCTCTTGAAATTTCAATGTAATCAACGAATTTCCCCAAAATAGGATCTTCATTTGTAAATGGCACAGTTAAAATATGATCAGGCAAATCCATTTTCGATTTATATTCTCCATTATTGCCGAGCAGTGTCTCAATAATAGATTCACCTGAACGCTGATTATGAAAATTTGAGATTAATTTGTTATGGTTGTAATTATTAGCCAGCAGATAAAGAAATTCTTTAAAACCTGAACCATCTGTAAATATATGACTCATCACTATGTACATTATAGGTTTAGGTTCCGATACATTTTTTATAAAAATTTTAAGTTGGGTATCTCTAAGAAAATCAATTGGCTGCTGTAGAGGATCATCATTTTCTCCCAATTGGACAACTATTGTGTGCTTCAATTTTGATGAATAAAGCCACCGATTTTTCTCGGGTTGATAATGGCATAAAATTTCGGGAACTTGCACACTTGTAAGTTCTACGGCTTTCTTAAGACGATTGACGTTAATAGGCGAAGATAATTTCACCATACAGGAAATAATAGGGTACATCTCTTTAAATGCTACCGTATGTAACATATCCATTGCTTCACCTTTATAATAATGTCGTTTTCTCATCTAAGTTCCCTTCAAACATTTTATTTTTTCTTTATAAGTATTCTAAAATCTTTAGTTACTAAAAAAGGTTACGAAATGATAGCCAAGTTTTAATTCCTCGCAGGTATTCTAAAATTTATCTTCATAAAAACACTTTTTGTTCCATATAAAAGATTTCAATTCCTCACTAGGTATTCTAAAACAAAGTTTAGAAAGCTTGAAAAAGGCCTCAAAAATTGGTTTCAATTCCTCATTAGGTATTCTAAAACGAAATACAGGATCGAAAATAACTGTTGAACAAATAGCGTTTCAATTCCTCATTAGGTATTCTAAAACCTCCGGCCCCCAAAACAATCCCCGCTGCCATTGTTTTGTTTCAATTCCTCATTAGGTATTCTAAAACCTTCTGAACCACTCTGCAACTACTATCCAACATCCGTTTCAATTCCTCATTAGGTATTCTAAAACACTTTTTGTGCCGCTGTCGCGCTTGAAATCATGCTTTATGTTTCAATTCCTCATTAGGTATTCTAAAACATAGAAAAACAATCCAGAAATGAAATAGAATTTATAGTTTCAATTCCTCATTAGGTATTCTAAAACGGGAATACTTCCTTGAACTTCTGCATCAGCTTCAAGTTTCAATTCCTCATTAGGTATTCTAAAACTTGACTTTCCTTGATTCATACCATTCCACATATACCGTTTCAATTCCTCATTAGGTATTCTAAAACTAGTTGCTGGTCTTGGACCTGTGATATTAATTTTCGGGTTTCAATTCCTCATTAGGTATTCTAAAACTAAACTCCAGCATATGTTTAAATGCCCTGTCCGCAACAGTTTCAATTCCTCATTAGGTATTCTAAAACCTGCTTCCATAAAAATTCTTTTTCCAAATTGTACTCCTAGTTTCAATTCCTCATTAGGTATTCTAAAACGTTTCTGTGACGTTTTTAGCGTCGCCTCCATCTTGAGTTTCAATTCCTCATTAGGTATTCTAAAACGACAACTGCTTTGTATTTGTAGAGCAAGGATAGTTGTTTCAATTCCTCATTAGGTATTCTAAAACTTTTGACGCTGATCCTCACAGTGCTTCAAAGTTATAGTTTCAATTCCTCATTAGGTATTCTAAAACTACAAAAACGATATTAATGAAATAAAATATAATGAAGTTTCAATTCCTCATTAGGTATTCTAAAACACAGTCAAAGTGAAGACAACTTTTATCTTCCGAAAAAGTTTCAATTCCTCATTAGGTATTCTAAAACTCTTTTAGGTAGTATTTTCCATTTGGTGTCTTGTAGTTTCAATTCCTCATTAGGTATTCTAAAACAAGGGGAAGACCCGCAAATGAGTTATTGCAGGTCTAGTTTCAATTCCTCATTAGGTATTCTAAAACTATAAAAGAAAGGGAAGACGGTATGATCATAAATGGTTTCAATTCCTCATTAGGTATTCTAAAACGTAATGACCTTAACAGGTCAATAAAAGTAGCTGAAATGTTTCAATTCCTCATTAGGTATTCTAAAACTAACACCTCCTTGATTTTGTATTAATGATATGGTACACGTTTCAATTCCTCATTAGGTATTCTAAAACCACCGCCGGCACAATAGATGCCCGATTCATCCGGGTGAGTTTCAATTCCTCATTAGGTATTCTAAAACTGTTAGTGATGAAGAGATAAGCAGCTATTACGGTGGTTTCAATTCCTCATTAGGTATTCTAAAACTGAAAAACGGCTTTCTTACTACCATATAGAGAACGAGTTTCAATTCCTCATTAGGTATTCTAAAACGGGAGGGCTTTGAAAAAGCACAAAATCAAAGCGTGTTTCAATTCCTCATTAGGTATTCTAAAACAAACAAGGACTTCAAGTTGGCTGTAAAGCTGGCAGAGTTTCAATTCCTCATTAGGTATTCTAAAACGAACCCTTCAGCTCAACCATTATATCTTCTACCTCCTTGTTTCAATTCCTCATTAGGTATTCTAAAACGTCGTATATGCAGCCATTCAATATCAAAAGCAGAATGTTTCAATTCCTCATTAGGTATTCTAAAACAAAACAATAGATAGTATACACCAACAGATATTAGAGTTTCAATTCCTCATTAGGTATTCTAAAACTTTGAGCCTTTGATAATCTTGAATTTATATGGATATTCGTTTCAATTCCTCATTAGGTATTCTAAAACGTTGAGCTCAACTTCGTTGCTCTCTGGGTCAAACGGGGTTTCAATTCCTCATTAGGTATTCTAAAACTCTATACTTGCCATTTTTCATCACCTCCTTTCGTAGTTTCAATTCCTCATTAGGTATTCTAAAACGTGGACGGCGTAGCAGGCCCTGCAACCATGGCGGCGTGTTTCAATTCCTCATTAGGTATTCTAAAACCTGGCTCCGGTAACTATTGTTCCATTTATTACTTCCAGTTTCAATTCCTCATTAGGTATTCTAAAACGTCAAGGCGGCAGAACAGCTGGGGCACGCGGGGAGTCGTTTCAATTCCTCATTAGGTATTCTAAAACAAAAAACATGGAAGGATGCGCTAGTTTTAAACTTCGGTTTCAATTCCTCATTAGGTATTCTAAAACCCTTATCCGGGTGCAGGTATTTCAGTAGCTTGAATCGTTTCAATTCCTCATTAGGTATTCTAAAACAGTAATTGAAACTCCTGTTTCTTCCGATAGCTTTTGTTTCAATTCCTCATTAGGTATTCTAAAACTCATCAAATACAGAATACACCAGCCTGTCCAAAATTGCAATATGCAGGAAAATCTTCGAAAGAATTTCAAAAATCAATCCTAGGCCGCCAATTAACTATAAATATAAAAATCGTCGACCCCCGACAATTTTTACTCTATTGAGGGTCGACATCACAAAATTAATCAAGCTATTTGTAAAAATATTCTATTAGTTTTCTGATAATATATAAAAAAATTGTCCTAAAACATTTAATTTACACCGATATTATCATGCTAAAATTCAACACATATGCAATTTAAATACATCTCATGTTACGGTTCAACATTTTTCTGTTTTTCAAGTAAATGTTTCTCTTTTTCATTTAAATACATCTCATGTTACGGTTCAACTAAATGGATTCAACATAGAATCAATTGTATTTCTAAATTTAAATACATCTCATGTTACGGTTCAACACATACAAGGTACACCACAGCAACGCCTTAACGCCAATTTAAATACATCTCATGTTACGGTTCAACGTAGTATACAGCTTCTCAAGAATTGGCAGAATGCTTATTTAAATACATCTCATGTTACGGTTCAACACATAAGAAAAAAGGCACTGATAAGCTCTCCATTACATTTAAATACATCTCATGTTACGGTTCAACGTTGATACTGCAAATAATATTGCAGGTGCCATGACTGCATTTAAATACATCTCATGTTACGGTTCAACGAAAAAAGAAAATAATAATGCACAAAAAATACACTGATTTAAATACATCTCATGTTACGGTTCAACACGCTGAAGAGCAAAGCCGATAGTTATGGCCGCAAT
This sequence comes from uncultured Clostridium sp., assembly GCA_903789665.1. Classification (GTDB taxonomy): domain Bacteria; phylum Bacillota; class Clostridia; order Clostridiales; family Clostridiaceae; genus Clostridium_B; species Clostridium_B lapidicellarium. The sequence goes on along the minus strand of CAIFEX010000026.1, from coordinate 9,584 downwards.
TTAAATACATCTCATGTTACGGTTCAACGAAAGCGGTTTACTCTGCTTCTACAAGCATAATAAATTTAAATACATCTCATGTTACGGTTCAACGAGTCAGACAGACCCTTCATGTGGGTTTGCAATTCTATTTAAATACATCTCATGTTACGGTTCAACTTCCGTGGGAGAGGCTCTGGAACATAAGTAAAGAATTAATTTAAATACATCTCATGTTACGGTTCAACTTTCCGCCAAGGTGGAAAAGGAAGTCCTCGCCAAGATATTTAAATACATCTCATGTTACGGTTCAACATGAATTGCTTAATGACGGTGCTGAGGAAGAATTCCCATTTAAATACATCTCATGTTACGGTTCAACGGCAAAATGATTATGATAGTTTCTGGGGCAACTTTGATTTAAATACATCTCATGTTACGGTTCAACTAATGTAAATTAGCCATTCTCTATTTTCATTATATGACTTAAGGCCGCACAAATAAAGAGTTTTCTTGAAAATTTTCCAGCTGATCTTAATTTTACGAAATTAATATAAAAAATCGGCATAAAGTACTAAAAATCAATACTTTATGCCGATTTACTTTATTATTAAGCCTGGAAAATTATCTTATTATCAAAAATTAACTGATTCTTGAACTTGGATAGAGTTTATCAATGTTACTGAGACTCCAGCCAGTTAAAATCAGTGTATCCCTTAGGAACATAACTTCCTGTATATCTTAAGAGATATATAGAGTCTTGCTGCTTTTCCAAAGACTTTCACTGCAGGGACTGCAGCAAATCCACTGAAGATAGTATAAGGCTCGCCTCAAAATCTTTTTATGTATTCTGTATTTTGAATATTTTTTAATAGTTTTCCAGATGTGCTGCCGCAAATTACACAGCAAAAATAATTTCTGACCCAATTCTGCTTTTTAATTTAGGATATTTTTATCTCAATATATTGCTGACTCCGTCTTCATATGTCTGCTCTCGTCTTTAAATAGTTGAATTAATTCATAAATAGGTGTCTAAACATCTAATAAAAAGCAGTTAAAATCAATTTCAGGCATGGGATAAGCATTTATTCCACGGCTGGAACTGACGGGCTTTCAGTTAAATCATTGTGAATTCCACTTTTCCTTTATCTATATCAAAACATCCGCGTCAAATTGAAGTTTCAGTGCCTAATCTGCAAAACTTAAGACAGCGGCAGGGTTATCGCTGCGGGGATTTTCATTACAATTATAATATAATTTTCATTTCAGGAATTGTCCAAAACACCTTCATTTTCTTTAGCATTAATTTCAAATTTTAACTGTTCATTTTTTAAATGCCGTTTTCGCCTTTATCATATGTATTCTATATTTATTGATGAATCATTCACCGGCAAAATCACTTTGGCTGGGATCGGGGCCGGCTGCAGAAAAATCGTTGAAAAAATGTTCGGGTGAATTTTTTATATTTCCCTTTGTTTATAGGCGTTTGAGGGCTTTTCTTCATGGTCTTTTTTTAGCTGTTCCTTTAGCTCGGTAATTTCCCTGTACATTTTTATTATCGTAATCTGCGAGTCGTTCAATTTTGCCACATCTTTTAAAATTACATCTTCCGGCATGTTTGCATAATATCCAATTTTAATGTTATCCCGTTTTTTCACTATATCTTTATTCTCAATCGTATTTTCAATTGGTCGGGCGGCAGTGTAGTTCGATTCAGTGGATTCCTCTCCTACCTCTTTCACCACGTTTAATTTGGCGAAGGAGCTGGCGGCAGTATTATCGCTGAATATATCATCCTGGGTTTCCAATTTATTATCGGCCTCATCTTCCAGTTTGTTGTAAACAAGAGCCTTGTTTTCAGCACTGTAATATCCATTTTCATTGTGAAATTCATATTTTATAATATTGAGATACTGTTCCTTGGATAAACTGATGAATCTGCACCCGAAATTATTGTCCTGGCATCTTAAAACCCTGCAGAATGCATCGCTGCCGCCTATCTTTATCTTTATGACGTCACCTACGTCGAGATCGCCCAGTTTATTGCGGTTGATGCTGATTCCTATTCCAGAATCACTCATATCGTTTATAGTACAATTGAGTACCCTTGAATCAGAAAGGGTAAGGCTGCTCTTGCAGTCGACCATTCTCCTCTCTGACCTTCTGTATCTGGGTTTTTCCAGCGACAGCAGCATTATCATCACTATGCCGATAAGGTTGTAACTTGCCCATATAATGTTGATAACTATGGACTCCTTGAGTTCCGTTGAACTAGAAGCGAAAATTTTATTTAAACTTATTCCAAATCCCAGTATCGTCATTATAAACAATACAAGCTGCGGCATCAGCAGATTCCAGCTTACAAAGATATTTTTCCTTATGTGGCCCTTCAGTGTTACGTTAAATTTCAATTCCCTTGCAAATATGAGTTCCGACAAAGAAGCCAGTGCCAGAAATGGAGATGTGGCACATTCATATATATGATTTAGAATTAAAGATCTGTATCTGGAGGAATGTGACTTAAACATCAGAATATAGGACAAATACGAAGGTACGAAAAACTGAAGGAGCTGTATTGCACTGGCTTTTATTATGAGAGTGCCAAATATAAGGTATATTATGGGGCACAAAATATAGATCATCTTGGACACACCCGAATACCAATACAAAATTCCGCTGAAATACAGCAGCCTCTGGATAGGCGTAAGCCCCTTGATAGTCAGGGGGTTCCATTTCTTTGATACCTGTATGTTTCCCCTGCACCACCTCTTACGCTGTTTTGCAAAATCCTTATAATACTCGGCGGACAATCCAACTGCAAGTACTTTGTTCACAAATATTGACTTATATCCTTTGGCCTGCAGCAGCATTCCGGTTGCCATGTCTTCAGTTATGCTGCCGGTGGGTATGCCGCCAATACTGTCTATCGCCTTCCTGCTGAACAGTGCATTTGTTCCCACGTGAAACAGAGCATTGTACCTTGCCCTTCCGGCCTGTACTTCTCTCATGAAAAAATCCTGCTCGTTCGGAATCCTGTCGTCCAGATTCAAATTATATTGGAACGGATCGGGATTGTAAAAAACCTGGGGTGACTGGACAAAACCTACATTGCTTTCCTTAAAATAGCCCACCATCTTTTTTAAATAATCGGGCTTCGGAATCATGTCAGCATCCAGCACTGAAAACAATTCTCCCCTGCAATAATTGGACAGGGCGTTGTTTATATTGCCGGCCTTTGCAAAATCATTATTTCCCCTGGTTACGTAATGTATTCCAAAGAACTCTGCTAGTTTTCTGATCTCCTCTCTGTGTCCGTCATCACATATATAGATATTAAGCAGATTATCCGGGTATTCAATATTCAGGCACCCTGCAATGGTTTTTCTCAGAACATAGGAAGGTTCATTGTATGTCATTATCATGACATCTATTGTCGGAAGTTTGCTCAGATCGTCCATCTTCATCTCTTTAAGCTTGTACGGTTTATAGAATAATATGCTGTATATCGTTGATTGAAAAAATCCAAGTAATTCTGATGATATAAGTATGATACCAATGGTCATTCCTATTTTGCTGGTTGTAGGTATGGTATATTTTATTCTCCATATTATGTAAATCAAGTTAAATGCAATAACCGTTGCGGCAAAAAAGAACTTTGCCCTGGCATATTTTCTCACCATCATGTACAGTGTAAACAGCCATGACATCTCCACAAGAAATATTACGATTTTATTGTCTATCAGTATATAGGATATACGGTTATAAAATAAATTGTAAAGCAGGTATTTGGCATTATGTAAAAATGTATGTGAGTAATTGATACAGAAGTAGATAAAAGCAGTAGAAAAGACAGTGATAGCCGTTAAAGTGGCATTATTGATCAGTTTCGATTTCTGCATATTTTATTCATTCATCCTCCTTATGTTTTTTTTACTTTTATGTTATGGGCCAATTCCTACAATCTGCCCGGTTATTTTGTTGAAACAGCACTCTCCAAGCTCGTTTTCCAATTTATTTTTGTAAATCGATTTATATTTGAAATATATGATTGGTACTGCATAAACCACTGTATTCTGGAAAATGATTTCCAATTTCACGCTGCATCTCTCTTTAATTTCATTAATCTGCCTATTTTTTTCAACATCATATAGATTTATTTTATGTTTATATTCATTTACCTTACCCTCACTCAGATTTTTTCTCTTCATCCTTTTTTCAGCTTCTGCCTTCAACGATGCATAATATCTGTCAATTCTCTTTACTTCCTTACTTTCAGCTGGTATATTTTTAAAATTGCCCATTCTGGAACTGCCGACAATTTTTATCTGCTCTACTGCTTTTTTAAAACCTGCCAAAAAATTCACGTCACAATTCACAGGATAATCATATTGGGGTTTGACATCATAAAATATTCTGCTTAAGTTTTTGGAAAAATCGCTGTCAAAACACAGCTTCAGTTCGGTTTTTCCAAATATATCCTTGCGCTCATAGGGTATGACCACATATATAAGTGAATATCCGGTTTCAGTGCTTAAAAGGATCTGGGATTCATTTCTAAAGTTTTCAATTTGACCGTCCTTTTCTCTTCTTGTCATTCCTCCATAAAATACGGCAGTTTTATATCCATTCTGTTTCAATAATTTTTCCAGAAATTTAACTGTAGTCTTATATTTTGTAAATACTATAGTCTCGGCGTATCTTTTAGTAAATTTTATATCTACATCGCTTCTCTTATTTCTAACCATTACATCAGACACCAATGCTCTCAATTTTTCAATGTTTTTAGGCTCCATCAATTCCCCTGATTTGACAAAATTCCAGGCAACAGTTTTTCTGTTCTTCAGGTGATGTGCTTCATCTCCCATATCTTTAAATCTAGGATCATCGCTGGTTATAAAATTCTGATTGAACTTTCTTCTCAATTCATCACTCCACTGATTCACAAGAGATGGCGGGACAAGTATCAATATTCTCCTTGCAAATCCTCTTATAATATATTCCATCATGACAGTACAGGCTTCTATAGTTTTCCCAAGCCCAACTTCGTCGCAAAGGAGCGCCCGACCTCTAAATTTTTTAAGTACTTCTTTAACTGTTCTCACCTGGTAATCAAATAAATTCATGTCTCTTATGATATTTTTGGATAAAATATTGTCAAAATCAGGGACAACTGCAAAGTCTTTTGCAAGCTCATAAATCTGGCTCCACTTTTCATCATCAAAATTAAATTCTGACAACTGTACTATTTTACTATATGCCTCAGAAGAATTTTTGATGCAATTGAATATTTCATCCCTTTTATCAACTTCATTTAAATTTTCCAGTATAAGTTCATTTTCTTTTCTACAATATGAAATAATCGCCCTGCTGCCCCCTTTATATCTTTAAAAAATTCCTTGATGCCCCTTCCTGTTATTATATTCTCATTCTTGTGTAGCATAATCTTCTCTAGTTCTACAACTCTATTATTTATATACATATTACCATATTGAACTTAATTAGACCAAAAAGCTTGTATAAAGATTAAATGCAATCAAAGCATTCTGAATTCCTCAGACTTATATCCGTAATTGCCTTTTAAAATTTTGTCAATTATATTAAGCAGCTTTTGCCTGTCCTGAGAGAGGGTACCGCCTAAAGCCACATAGTTGGAGGCGTGGTTGCTTCTAAAAATGCAATTGTCTATGTCGATATCCTTAATGAGCTCCCTGGTTTCCAGCATGACTTCTCTGGGATTTAAGAGTTCAAACTTCCCACTTTCCACATCTTTCGACAGCTCCGTTCCATCCTCAACCATGAGAGTCAGAAGGCCGACATAGTCAGGCTTCATGGAATTTATAACTTTTGCCGATTCCACTGCATTTTGTTCCCAATTTTTCTTTCCGCCTATTCCGGAAATAAAAGTAGTCGAAAGTTTTATCCCGCTGTTTCTGATCTTTTTGCCTGCCTCTATTATCTGCCTGGAATCAGCTCCTTTTTTTATCTTTTTCAATATTTCATCACTTCCGCTTTCCACACCCATGTACAGCATTTTAAGCCCCAGGGTCTTTAATTCACTCATATTGTCCTGGGATTTTGCAAGCACGTCTCCCGGAGCGGCGTAGGATGAAATTCTGTTGCATTCCGGGAAAAGTGATTTTATTTTAAGCAATATACCTCTCAGCTTGTCCATTGGAAGTACAAGTGCATCTCCATCTGCCAAAAATATTCTGTCAACATGTCCGTATACTTCTCTCGCTTCTTTTAAATCTGCGTATATTTCCTCCATACTTCTCATTCTGAATTTCTTTTTCTTGTACATATCACAAAAAGTACACCTGTTGTGTGCACAGCCTATAATAACCTGAATTATAAAACTCCCCGCCTCACTGGGAGGTCTGTATACAATACCTTCATAATCCACTGCAATCTCCTCCTGCCTATAAAATCCTAGATCAACAGTTATATTGTAACACTCAGAAGCATATTTTTCAGTGTTATGAGTAAAATGACAACATTATACAATTTTATTGTATTTCACGTACCAGTCGGCAAATTTCTGCAGTCCCTCTTCTATTGTAGTGGAGGGCTTGAAACCCACAGCTTTTTGAAGCATATCGGTGGAAGCGTATGTCACAGGCACATCCTCCGGTTTCATGGGCTCAAAAATTTTACGGGACACCACTTTTTTACCCAGTGCACTGCTCAAGGCTCTCTCCAGATTATCTACAAATACCATCAACTTTTCGGGTCTGCCGCTGCCTATATTGAAAATCCTGCTGTATTCCTCACTTCCAGGTGGATTGTTTAAAAGCCTCAAAATTCCCTCTACGGTATCATCTATATACGTAAAATCCCTGTACAGATCATATTCAAAACCTCCGTTGTTGAATATCCTGACAGGCTCTCCTGCAAAATATTCATCTGCAAATCTGAAATATACCATATCAGGTCTTCCCATGGGCCCGTAAACTGTAAAAAATCTGAGACCTGTAGAAGGAATCCCGTACAGATGGCTGTAAGCGTAGGCCATAAGTTCATTGGATCTTTTGGAAGCTGCATATAGGGACAATGGGCTGTCCACAAAATCAGATTCTTCAAAAGGCACCTTTTTGCCGGAACCGTAAACGGAACTTGAAGATGCATATACAAGATGATCTACGGGATTATGTCTGCACCCTTCAAGTATGTTAAAAAACCCCATAATATTGTTCCGTATATATATATCGGGATTTTCCATGGAATATCTTACTCCAGCATGGGCAGCCAGATTTACGACTATATGGGGCTTATATTCTTTAAAAACCTTCATAACCAGAAACTTGTCTGAAATATCTCCCCTGGCAAAAGTAAACTTGTCAAAAAGTTCAAGTCCACCCAGCCTGGCATATTTAAGATCTACATCATAGTAATCATTCATATTGTCAATCCCAATTACACGGCAGTCTTTTTCAAGCAGCTTTCTGGACAGATAAAATCCGATAAAACCTGCAGCTCCCGTAACAAGATATGTTTTATCCGTATCCAACGACCTATATCCCAATTCAACGTCCCCCCACTTAAAATATCTGTAAATTTCAATACACAATCAGCTCTCTGCCGCCGCAATTTCAAAAATTGAACCTGAAGTTTCAGTGCACGGCCTCCCAATGGAATGGTACTCCACTACCGCCTTTTTCATTTCCCCAACATCGTATAAATTTCTCCCGTCATACACCAGAGGAGTTTTCATAAGTTTCTTATAAGTTTCCGGCCTGACTGCCTTGATCTCGCTCCATTCAGTAAAAATAAAACATACATTGGCATCAAGCAAAGCTTCTCCGGCATTTTTCATGTACCTTATGGACCCCTGTCCAATTCTATCTTCGGGAAATTTTCTTTTAAAGTTTTCCATTCCCGCAGGATCGTAAGCACATACCTGTGCCCCGTGGCTTAAAAGCAGGGGCACATTGTCAAGGGAAGGCGCCTCCCTCAAATCATCAGTGCCGGGTTTAAAGGTAAGCCCGAGGACTGCCACTTTGAGCCCGCTGAAGGTAATGAGACGCCTGCAGGCCTTTTTATACAACATGGTCTTCTGATCCCTGTTCACATCGATGGCCGCCCTGACAGTCCTAAGCTCATATCCGTTCTGCCTTGCCAGGTACTCGAGGGCTTTTGTATCTTTGGGAAAGCATGAACCACCGTAGCCTATGCCTGCATTCAAAAATTTTCTGCCAATACGCTCGTCAAAACTCATTCCCCTGGCCACGTCCCTAATATCGGCACCCACCCTCTCGCAGAGATTGGCGATATCATTCATATAGGATATCTTAAGGGCTAAAAAATCATTTGACGCATACTTTATCATTTCGGCAGATCGCCTGCTCACAGACACTATTGGAAGATTAAATGGCCTGTAGATACCCACAAGTATTTTCTCTGCCCAACTGCTTTCAGTACCTATTACAATTCTGGCCGAATGGAGGGTATCGTGAACTGCGGAGCCCTGTGCCAGGAATTCAGGATTGGAGGCCACCTCCACTTTTATTTTCCTGCCGCAGCCCGCACCATTTCCAGTACAGATTTCACCGTCACGGGGCAGAAAATCTTTTATGAACTGTTCCACCTTGTCGTTGGTGCCAACAGGTACAGTGGATTTCACCACCACAAGACAATCTTTTTCCACAGTTTCAGCTATTTGCCTCGCAGCTGTGGCTATATGTGCAAGATCTGCAGAACCATCCGGCTGTTCAGGAGTTCCAACACCAATAAAAATAGCATCCGCATCTCTATAAGCTGATCTGTAATCCGTCGTGTAATTGAGCCTGCCCTCTGCATAATTTTTTCTCATCAATTCTTCCAAATCGGCTTCATAAATCGGAGAAATACCCTGCTCCATCGTTCTTATTTTATCTTCATCAATATCCACACAGGTAACCTGATGGCCGACTTCTGCAAAGCAGACTCCCGCCACAAGTCCCACATAACCTGTACCTGCCACTGCTATCCTGTACATAATACAAATTACCTTCCTTTAAAAATTAATATAATTTTTCATATACCCCTAGTGTGACACACTACTTTTAATGTATTATAAACTAACTGTTAAAAGGAAATTAAGATAAGACTTAAAATGGTGGAGCAGAACAGATAATATTGAAATGAACGTTACTTTTTAATATTGTCTATAAAAAAATAAAGGCCGTTAAGCCTCTACTTTTTATATATCATCTTATTTTTCAGCACTCCTATATCCACTTCATGGTGCCCTAGCATAGATTTAATAACATTTATATTTTCATCTACATTCGATATATTTTTCTCAATATGTTCTATGTCTCCTTGTATATGTGATATGTCAATACTCATTTTATCCATCTTTGCTTTGGATACTTCGGAACTATGTACCAATGCTTTTAATATTCGCGTATTTTCATCTACCTGGGATTTAATAGGTTCTAACTTCTTATCTAATTTTGTATCCAGTAAATCGGCTATTTGTTCTAAATCCCTTTTCTCCACAAGCCTCACCCCTTCATATTTATAATTATAGCATATGCAATTCATTATATAAATATATACTGATCGTGTCGATCGTGTCAATTTACTGTAGGTTAAAAAGCTACAGACTTTCCCTGCAATATACT